>NC_014136.1:0-600000 GCF_000092505.1 Leuconostoc kimchii IMSNU 11154 | reverse complement strand
TTATGTGGCTTATCTGGTGTATTTCCTTGCTCAATCATTGAATACAAAATACGACGATGAACAGGCTTCATGCCATCACGAACATCAGGTAAAGCACGCGCTACAATAACTGACATCGCGTACGACAAGAATGATGTTTTCATTTGTTCTGACAGGTTCGCATTATGAATGCGCGAGTCGTTTTGTTCAGACATTTTTTACTCCCTATAACGTTATTTTGAAATGATGAGTGATCGTTTGGTTATTTATAACTACTGATTTAAATATCTAAGTTTTCTACGAACACGGCATTTTCTTCAATGAATTCTCGACGCGGTGCAACATCATCACCCATTAACATATCAAAAATACTATCAGCTGCTTCTGCATCTGTTGGATCTACTCTTAATAAACGACGATTTAATGGATCCATTGTTGTATCGGCGAGCTGATCAAAATCCATTTCACCTAATCCCTTATAGCGTTGCACTTTTGGCTTAATATTTGAAGGTAACTGCGCTAAATAGGTCTCTAATTCTTCGTCAGTGTCCAAGTATTCACGTGTTTTTGAATTACCAAGTGCAACGCCATACAATGGTGGTTGCGCAATATAAATATATCCCGCGTCCACAAGTGGTCGCATATAACGGTAAAACAATGTCAATAATAATGTTCGAATATGCGCACCATCGACATCGGCATCGGTCATAATAATCACTTTGTGATAATTGGCTTTTTCAACGTTAAAATCATCACCAAAACCTGTTCCCATGGCAGTAAACAGTGATCTGATCTCTTCGTTAGCTAACACCTTATCTAAAGTTGCTTTTTCAACGTTCAAAATTTTACCACGAATTGGCAGGATTGCTTGTGTCACTCGGTTTCGTCCTTGTTTAGCAGAGCCACCGGCCGAATCACCCTCAACAATAAACAATTCTGATAGTGCCGGATCGTTTGACGTATTATCAGCCAACTTTCCAGGCAAATTACCAATCTCTAACCCAGACTGTTTACGTGTCATTTCACGTGCACGTTTAGCAGCTAGACGTGCCTTTTGCGCTAAAATACCTTTTTCAACTATTTGCTTAGCGACCACTGGATTTTCCATCATAAAGCGACTAAACGTCTCTGAAAACATCCGATCAGTAGCTTGACGCGCATCCGAGTTACCTAACTTTGTTTTAGTCTGCCCTTCAAATTGTGGATCCGGATGTTTGATGGACACGATAGCTGTCATGCCCTCACGAACGTCTTCCCCTGTCAAACTCTCAGCATTATCCTTCAACTGACCATTTTTGCGTGCATAATCATTAATAACACGTGTCAAAGCAGTCTTAAACCCCGTCTCATGCGTACCACCTTCGTAGGTGTTAATGTTGTTAGTAAACGTGCGTAAACTATCTTTAATGTCTGTCGTATATTGCAATGCAGCTTCGACAACAATACCATTTTCCTCACCTTCAACATAGACCGGTTCAGGGAAAATAACTGTTTTTTCAGCATTTAGGTATTCAACATACTCTTTAATACCACCCTCAAAGTGGAAGCTTTCCACGACAGGTGTTTCCAAGCGGTTGTCTGTAATTGAAATACGTAGACCCTTGTTTAAAAAGGCAAGCTCACGAACTCGCGTTAATAATGTATTGTAGTTAAAAGTTGTGGTTTCACGGAATATATCAGCATCTGGATTAAAGTGAACAATTGTGCCACGATCAATGGTTGGCTTCTCGTCCAATTTAACCATGCGCGTATTAACACGACCGATTTTGAAGTCCATATAATACACTTGCCCATCACGGACAACTTTAACATCTAAGTTCGTTGATAGCGCGTTAACGACTGAGGCACCCACACCGTGTAAGCCACCAGAAACCTTATAACCGCCACCGCCAAATTTACCACCAGCATGTAGCACTGTGAAGACAGTTTCAAGTGCTGGTTTCCCAGTTTTTGTTTGAATGTCAACAGGAATACCACGACCATCATCCGTCACTGTAATTGAATTATCTTTTTCAATTGTTACAGTAATATGTGAGGCAAAACCAGCCAAAGCTTCATCAATACCATTATCAACAATTTCCCATACTAAGTGATGCAACCCTTGTGCTGTAGTTGTGCCAATATACATTCCTGGACGCTTACGTACAGCCTCTAAGCCCTCTAAAACTTGAATTTGATCAGCATTGTAGTCACCAGCTTGCGCTTCGACTGTGCTAGCATGACGAATTTCTTCATCGTCAGTGACAATACCATCAATATTTTCTATTTCGTTATTAATTTCTTCAGACATATTAAATCCTTTATGTACCTGCTGGTTATAGTCAGCCTTACTTTTCTAACGTAATATTACCTTGTTGCACGTGAAAAATTTTCGGTGTGTGGATGAGTTGACGTGCAACATCACTTAAAGTTGGTGACGTTATGAATGTTTGTACCTTATCTTGAATAGCTAGTAACAAATGTGTTTGTCGATTAGCATCAAGTTCACTTAACACATCATCAAGTAACAAGATTGGATATTCTCCAGTTTCTTGCTGCATGAGATCAATTTCAGCGAGTTTTACTGCCAATGCTGTGGTACGCTGTTGACCTTGTGATCCAAAAATCGCCACATCATTATCGTTAACAATAAACTGTAGGTCATCTCGATGCGGGCCCACTAACGTTGATCCCTGCATAATTTCCCTCGCCTGTTGTTTCTTTAACGCTTGTTCAAATGCCAATTTAACCGTCGCTAACTCATCCCCTGATTCAAAATCAACACTGGTTTGATAAATCAAGGTTAATTGTTCAAGCTGGTTAGCGATTTCAGCGTGAATAGGCTGTGCAGCGGCCTGCAATCTTTCTGTGAACGCTTGGCGCGCCAAAATAACTTGCGCACCAACATCAACCAATTGTTCAGTCAAAACATCTAAAAACACGGTATCCGTTGTTTGTTTCATTTGTAATCGTTTTAAGTACGCATTACGTTCTTTCAGTATACGACGATACTGCGTTGTATTATATAAATACAACGGATTCATCTGACCAAATTCCATATCAATAAATCGGCGACGGACACTAGGCGCACCCTTAACTAATTCTAAGTCCTCTGGTGCAAATAAAATGACATTAAGTTGACCAATATACTGTGATAATTTAGATTGTTCTAAATGGTTCACACGTGCTCGCTTACCCTTATTTGAAAAATGTAAAGATAGTGGTGTTTCACTAATATTCTTCTTAACACGCCCGCTAATGGTTGCCTCTTTTTCGTGCCAACGAATTAATTCTTTATCACTACTTGTTCGATGAGAACGCGTCAAAGCTAGGACGTAAATACTTTCCAATAAATTCGTCTTACCTTGCGCATTTTCACCTAAAAACACATTCACCCCATCACTAAAGTCTAGCTTTAGATCAGCATAGTTACGATAATTAACTAGTTTTAACGATGTGAGTTCCAAGAACCTGGTCCCTTTGGTCCTTTACTACGACCTCCTTGATTTGGTCTACCAAATCCGCCTGATCGCGTACCATTCTTTTTACGTAATTCAGCAAAACGGGCTTCCTTACGTTCCTTTGCAACTGCAGCTTTTTGTGCCTTAATACGGTCATCACGAACCGTCTTTTTGGCAGCAACAGCACGCGCTTCTTTTTCTTCTTGCGCTGCCGCGATAAGCTCATCAGCATTTTCTGCTAAGTCAATGATGTAAGTTTCGCCGTCGACTATAATTTCATCGTGATGGTACAATTTTTTACCGCGACGATTTTCTGATTCACCATTTAACAGTACTGGAAAATCCATTAAATAGTACTTGGCTTGACCACCGGATGAGATAATATTCTCTTCTTTGAGTAATTGTGTGAGTGTGATATATTCAGTTGTGATTTTTATATTTTTCGTCATATTAGTTACCTCTGTATTATACCATTTTTTGATAGCTATTTCCTAAAAAAACAGCCTAAAATCGTTTTTAAGCGATTTTAGGCTGTTTTAGGGATAAATGTTTAATTATTAATAACTATATTTAAAAGGGCTGTGAACCCTCAAAACGTTCGAACAGGCGTAATCAATTGAAGCTGTTTGTCATCTGTCTCACCAGCAGGTGTCAATGTAAATGGTCGCAAGTTGCTTGTAAACTTAACATCAACAGGTTTGCCACTAAATACACGTAAGGCATCACGAACGTAATCAGGATTGAAAGAAATTTCTAGGTTTTCACCTTCGACTGATGTCGTCGCCAACTCTTCCTGAACACGACCAACCTCTTGAGAAGTACCCGTTAATGTCACAACACCGTCCGCCAGTGTGAGTTGAACCACATTATTTCGACTTTCATGACTTAACAAACTCGCACGATTAATTGCCCCAAGCAACGTGCTAGCTTCAATCGTCAATTGTGTTGTGCTCTCTGTTGGAATTAAACGATCAGTCTCCGGATAGTTTCCTTCTAATAGTCGTGAATAAAATGTTGTGTGCCCTAAATCAAATACAGCTTGGTTCGCAGCTAACTTAATATCAACACGATCCTGCCCTTCTAACAAGCTTTGTAATTCATTAAATGATTTAGCTGGAATAATAACATCTGCATTAACGGTTGTTTCTGTTCCAGTCAACGTGACAATCCGTTGTGACAAACGATGTGAATCAGTTGTCACAGCCTTCACGTCATTACCATTAAGCGCTAAATGGATTCCTGTCAGAATTGGTCGACTTTCTTGTGTTGAAGCAGAAATTTTTGTTTGTGAAATAATATCAACTAATTGTGCAGCTGAAACACTTAATGTTTGAACATCTGTCATTTCTGGCAGTTGTGGATAGTTACGTACATCTTGCCCATTAATTGTAAAGTCTGAAGCACCAGAAGTGATGTGTGCGCGTACACCATCTACTGCAAGTGTCATATGATCAGCAGGTAAATTCTTAACAATATTTGAAAAGAAAGTTGCTGGTAACGTAATGCCACCTGTTTCTTTTATAACTAATTGTGCGCTGGTATCTGATTGGTCAATACGGGATTCGATTGAAATATCACTATTTGAACCAGTTAATACAAGTTCTTCATCATTTAGCACAATTTTCACGTTAGTTAAAATTGGAATTGTTGTGCGCGATGAAATCGCGCGTGAGACATCATTTAAAATTTTTATGAAAGCTTGACGATTAATTGAGAATTGCATAATTATGCTCCTTTGTGTTAGCAATTTGCGTAGCAGCTTTTTAATAAATATAAATAAAAGATTTAATAGTAATAATAAGGGGTGTTTAAGTTGGGGATAACTGCTTGTTTATAAGCGGCTATTAAAATGAACTTGTTGACAATGCTGTGGGAAAACTGACGAACTTTTAACTTGTTTTCCACAGTATATTATTTGCCGTTTTTGATCTCGTCTGTCAATGCCAACAGCATTTCTTTTGTACGCGGATCTGATTCAGCCTTTTCTGTGATCTTGTTGGTTGCATGTAGTACCGAGGAATGGTCTCGACCGCCAAATGAACGACCAATGTCAGGTAAGCTCTCATTGGTTAATGTGCGTGTGAGATACATAGCAACATGGCGTGCAGTAACCAGGTCTTTTTTGCGGCTTGTACTTTTAAGATCATCGATTGTTTGCATGTAATAATCTGCGACAACTTGTTGAATGCGGTCCACAGTCACTTTGAACCCTTGGTTAATATTTAAATCACCCAGTATTTTTTGGGCAGTTTCTTTGGTTGCAGGTTTATTTCGGTAACGCAGCATCGCTTCAAAACGATGAAAAGTGCCTTCTAGCGTGCGTATATTTGAATCAATTTTATCAGCAATTAATTCAAGTACATCATTAGGAATATCAAGATTGTCGGTTTCAGCCAAGTTTTTAAGGATAGCAACACGGGTTGGTAAATCAGGCTTTTGAATATCCATTGAAATCCCTGCTTCGAAACGTGATGTCAGGCGTGATTGCAAATCAACAATTTCAGTGGGCAATTTATCCGATGTCATGATAATTTGTTTGCCGGTCTTAGTTAGTACATTAAAGGTATTGAAAAACTCCTCTTGTACCTTTTCTTTACCAGACCAGAATTGAATATCATCAATGAGTAGCAGATCAACTGTGCGGTACTCTTTTTTAAATGCGGCCGTAGCCCCTTCTCCAGCACGTAATGACTCCGTAAAATCATTTAAAAAATCTTCAGCCGTGGCGTACTTAATGCGAGCCGAGGGCGTTGTTTTGGAATAAGCGTTACCAATGGCCTGCATCAGATGCGTTTTCCCAAGTCCAACACCACCATAAATTAAGTAAGGATTGTAGACTTTACCTGGATCTTCGGCAACTGCTCGTGCAATTGCGTAAGCATTTTCGTTACCTGTCCCAACGACAAATTTATCAAACGTGAAAGCTTCATTTAAATCAGATTCACGTGTAAAAGTGAGGGTTTCTGTTTGTATTGCAGTTGATTTGGGTAATGCATCGGCTACGCGAAGTTCAGGTTTGATAAAACCTTCTGCAATTTCCATAGCATATTGGACAAAGCTCATAGCATAAGATTTATTCCATTTATCAATGATATTTGTACTTTCATCAATTGGAACTTCTAGGATAATGCTCGAATCGGTTAATGTAACGGGTATAAGTGGTTCAATATAAGTGTCAAAAGAAACAGGACCAATTTCTTGATAGAATTTAGCCTTTACCTGATTCCATAATTCTTCTTGTGTTATGGGTTTTGTCACGGAAATCTCTCCTATTATTCGGCAAGTCTAAAAATAACGACAGATTTAGATAAAATGACGTCACTAGCCGATCAACTTTTCTATCTCAAGAAGAAGTAGCAAAGATTATTATAACAGTAAGAAAAAGAGTTTTCCACAGGATAATGATAATTTTAGATAATATCAACAGTTGTGGACAAAAGAATTAACAGTTTGTGGACAAAAGAACGAACAAATGTGCGAGTTATCCACAAAACAACAAGTTTGTACACATGTGAAAGTAGGTAAGGACAATATTTGAGGTTCGTTATAAACATTATCCACAGTTTATCAATAACAACTTGTGGATATGTGGATAACTTGTGAACACCCTTGTGTTTAATGTTTTTAGAAATGCAGTTAATACACAGGCTTGTGGGCTATTTTGAATAAGTTTGTGAATATTAAAGAAAAGGTTAAGAACTTCACTATTTCTTCTATTTTTGTGAGATTTATTTGTTATACTTAAACATATGATTGTACTATTTAACAAACCCTATAATGTTTTAACAAAATTCACGGATGATCAAGGTCGAGCAACACTAGCTGATTTTATTGATATACCACGTGTCTATGCCGCTGGTCGTCTGGATATGGATAGTGAAGGTTTGCTACTATTGACAGATAACGGCCAATTAAACCATGCGTTAACAGATCCTGAGAACAAAGCATATAAAACATACATTGTCCAAGTTGAGGGTGTACCAACTAAGGCACAAATAAAAACACTTGAAACGGGTGTCGAGTTAAAGGATGGCATGACGTTGCCTGCTAAGGTGAAGCGCATACCGTATCCAAAATGGTTGTGGGAAAGAGAAAAGCCTATTCGTGTGCGTCAAAACAAGCCAACCAGCTTTTTACAAATTAAAATTAAAGAGGGGCGCAACCGTCAAGTTCGTCGTATGACAGCGGCCGTGGGAGTCCCGACATTACGCTTGATCCGCACGCATATTGGTGATTACCACATTGCTGATCTAAAGCCTGGTCAGTACCGTGTTGTAAAATGACCCTAATTTCTGGTGCAAAATAATGGGAAACCGTTATAATGATAAAAGATATAAATATAAATGAGGTGCACGCATGGGACGTAAATGGGAAAACATTAAAATGAAGAAGGCGCAGACTGACGGTGCTGCTGCTAAAGTTAACAGTAAATATGGTATTGAAATTTATGTTGCTGCTAAACAAGGCGGGAGCATTGATCCAGAAGCCAATTCCACATTGAAGTTTGTTATTGATCGTGCCAAACAAGCACAGGTACCAAAACATGTCATTGAACGCGCGCTTGAAAAGGTGAGTGGGTCTGGTGATGAAACATTTATCGAAGGTAGATATGAAGGATTTGGACCTAATGGCTCACTTGTTATCGTTGACACTTTGACATCAAATGTGAATCGCACGGCAACAAATGTCCGTACAGCGTTTAACAAAAATGGTGGCACGTATGGTGCAGCCGGCTCAGTGAGTTATTTGTTTGATGAAACAGGTGTCATTGTGTTTGAAGGTCATGATGCAGATGCTGTTTTGGAAACATTGTTAGATGCAGATGTGGATGTTCGTGATGCCGAACAACAAGATGATCAAATTGTTGTTTATACGGAACCAAGCGCATTACACAAAGCTATTGATGCGCTTCGCCAAAGTGGTGTGTCAGCGTTTTCAACAACAGAAATTTCAATGTTACCACAAGCAGAAACGACGCTTGAAGGGGAAGATTTAACAACTTTTGAAAAATTGATTGATGCGCTTGAATCAGATGAAGATGTGCAAACAGTTCATCATAATGTGGCATTGTAATTGATCAAAAAATAGGTGAACGTCTAAACTTAGACGTTCACCTATTTCTGTTTGCGATAAATTATAAAGAAGATAAATCGTTAGGGGCAGTTTTCGGAGATTCTAAGAATGTTAATTTGAAAAAAATAAAAGCATAATGTGGCGCATTTTGATAGGTATTAATTAGATATAGACTATTGTCCTTCATCATAATAAAGGGTACAATGTTAGTATTGCATTTACTAAAAACATTTTTAGACATAAAACTAGGTGAATTTTCTTGCTTACGTAGTTGATTCATGTTATGATTAAAATCGAATTGCAAAGTTTTTGCAGGTAAAAATCGCGAATGGAGGTGAACACACATGAAGCGTACATACCAACCAAAGAAACGCCATCGTGAACGCGTACACGGATTCCGTAAGCGTATGAGCACGAGCAACGGTCGTAAAGTTTTGGCTCGCCGTCGTGCAAAGGGCCGTAAGGTTCTATCAGCCTAACAAGGTCGCTGCTATGCAGTGGCTTTTTTATTTCACAAAAAGAGCTGCATACGGTGCGCGATGTATATCAATAGGATGTTGATTGTTGTGACGATAGGATGCCACGGTCAATGACACCTACATATCCTCAAGAGAGACTGATTCTAATGAGAAAAACTTTTCGAATTAAAAAACCAACCGAATTTCAGATTGTCTTTAACAAACATCGATCGGTTGCTAATAAATATTTTATTATTTACCAACTTGATAAACCAGAGCAAAAGCATTTCCGGTTAGGTATTTCTGTTAGCAAGAAAATTGGGAAGGCGCATGACCGTGTTTGGGTTAAGCGTCGTATTCGACAGAGTATGCTTGAATTAAAGCCACAGATACCTCAAGAAATTGATGTCTTAGTGATTGCTAGACCGGCTGTGGCTAAACAAAGCCAAAAATTTATTAAAGAACAAATGATTCACGTCCTTAAATTAGCTCATATTCTGAAAGTAGAAAACTAATGAAACGTTTTATAAATATTTTGAAAAAAATTGGACCGTTGCCACTCATTTTGGCTGTTGTTGCCTTAGTGATTATTATCATTGCCAGTTTAACTTTTCAGGGGCACGTTGCCTCGCATAGTTTCTGGAGTGCGGTTGTTGCAGCCTTTACTTCAGCTATCTTAGGAGCCTCCGGCTGGTTTGGTAATAACTATGGTGTGGGTATTATTGTTTTTACAATCTTGATTCGTTTTTTGATTTTACCGTTAATGGTTTATCAGATTCAATCTATGATGAAAATGCAAATTGTGCAACCAGCGCTTAAAGCATTACAAGCGAAGTATCCTGGTAAAGACACTGAAAGTCGTCAATTGATGATGGCTGAACAACAAGCACTATATAAGGATGCAGGGGTCAATCCTTTTGCTTCTATGTTACCTTTAATTGTCCAAATGCCAGTATTGATTGCCTTATATCAGTCAATTTATAACTCACCTGTATTAAAATCAGGTAAGTTCTTGTGGCTGCAACTAGGAAACAACGATCCATATTATGTGTTGCCCATATTAGCTGCGCTCTTTACATTTGCATCATCATGGCTATCAACACAAGCAACACCTGAACAAAATGCGATGACGAAGGCTATGCCTTATATTTTCCCAGTCGTTATTTTCTTTTCCGCGATGGCCGTGCCAAGTGCCTTATCATTATATTGGGTGGTTGGAAACTTATTTCAAACAATTCAAACATTTGCCTTGCAAAATCCCTTTAAACTTCGTCGACAACGAGAATTAAAAGCGCAAAAAGAGCGTGATTTGCAACGTAAAATTAAAAAAGCTAAGCGTAGCAACAAACGTTAATGACAGCAGACTGTGTATCTTATCAAAGGTATACGGTTTTTTTGTTGCTTTAGTTCACCAAATGGGTTAAAAAACAGGATAAAATGTTATCCTTAGAGTATGTAAGTTGACTTAAAATTGGAGGTCTTGAGATGGTTAAACGTCAGGTTAGTGGGTACAAAATTTTATTAGGATTGATTTTGGCATTGTTTATATTTAACGACGTGTCTTCAAGATTAATTGACATCATTCAATCTAATCAGCCCAGTGCTTACCACATTGCGACAGGAAGTTTGGGGAAGCTCATTGCCTATTTCCAACAAAATTGGGTGGCATACGGAACGACGCTTGTTGGCTACCTAGTGGTCTGGGGTATGCTGGTTTTACTCGTCAGTACCGTGATGCTGTTGTCATGGGGAATAGTGAGTAAAAAAAATTATTCAAAGGCCATAAAATCACCACAGATTCATTTAGCAATCTTCATTATGGTACTATTCGTCATTCCGCTTAACCAGATAGGGTTTAAATTTCCAATTGCTTATTATTTCACAGTGCCAAAAACGTTTATTGATCCCATCGGTCAGCCTATTATTGGGATCGGATTTGCTTTAGTCAACATTAGCTTACTATTACTAGCATATCGGCTACGATTTTTACCTTATTTTGCAATAACAACGCAACAACATTTGAAAAGCAATATCCAACATAGTTGGCAGCAGACACGGGGTCAATATGGCCAATTTTCCCGATATGTTGGTCAAATTATTGGTTTAACTATTTTGGTTATGGGTAGTGCTTTTCTACTGCAATTGGTAGCTGATTATTTTTTACAAACATCACTGAAAAGATACGTTGCTAATAACCTAATTGCCATTACTATTGGTTATTTTTATTTTGCAACGAGTCGTATTTGTTTACTATTTGTGGCTAAAAATCAGAATAATAAGCAGCGAATAACCTTTTATTGGCCAATGAGTTTAGCGCTTGTTGCTATTTTTGTTGGGTTCTGTAGTAGCTGGACTTCAGGTAAAATGATCAATCCACCCATTAAGAGCTATCTTGTGATTGCCCATAAAGGCGTGTCTTCTGAAAAAGATGCTGCCAACACACTGTTGACCTTGGGTAAGGTTGCTGAAAAAAAACCTGATTATGTTGAAATTGATATTCAAAAAACAAAAGATGGTGTTTACGTTTTAAGTCATGATAGTCGCATTAAATCAAAAGGCGGTAAGAACTATAAGATTGATGAAACATCTTGGCATGATTTAAAAAAGATACGCTATGAAGAAAATGGTCGTATTATCACACCCACGTCATTCAAATCATATATCAAACATGCTAATTCACTACATCAAAAACTATTAATTGAATTAAAAATAAATACGACGATTACGACCGCAGAACTAAAAGATTTTCAAAAGAAGTATGGCGATTATCTGACTCAAAATCATGCGCAGTTGCAGTCAATGAATCAAAATGCCATTAAAAGATTGGCCAAATACACGAACAGACCGGTTGGACTACTGTCGCCAGTTGTTAACAGTGTCAATCGTACACCCTTTAATGCATTTTATGCCATAGAGTACTCTAACGCTAATGCTAATATTGTCCGTCGAGTCATTAAAATTGATAAAAAATTGTACGTTTGGACACTAAACAGCAAAGCAGATATTAGTAGCGCTTATGCATTGGGCGTAACAGGTTATATTACAGATTATCCAAAAGAGACACGTGCCTTACTGAATAAGTTATCTCAACATCCCCAGTACGCAAATGCTGTATGGCATATTGTGATGTTACAAAAAACAAATCGTTAAATGGTGAGCTTTGTCATATCAGATAAAAAACTGTTATAATGAATTTTAATATATCCGAGGTCATGCTATGAATGTCATCAAAAGTTGGATATTACCAATAATGGTTGGACTGATTATCGCTGTTTTTATTCGGACGTTTTGGTTCACCCTAGTGACAGTTGATGGGCAATCAATGAGCCCAAATTTAGAAAATAAGCAAATCATTATTGAAAACAAACAAGGAGCGATCAGACGTGGGGATGTTATTATTTTTGATGCAACAGATGAAGATCCGCGACTTAACTCACAACATTATGCATATGTTAAGCGTGTGATTGGTGTTGCAGGTGATCAAATAATGCATCGGGGTTCAGATGTATATGTTAATAATAAGAAGATCAACCAAAACTATATTAATGTGTCTCAACAAACAGCTGGAACGTGGGGAGATTGGACTTTAAAAACGCTATCATCACGAAATATCTGGCAAAAAAAAGATCGGAATAAAGCCATTGTGCCAAAAAATTCATATTTTGTATTAGGTGATAATCGTGTGGTATCAAATGATAGTCGGATGTTTGGTTTTATTGAAAAAAAGCATGTATTAGGTAAAGCATATGTACCCATATGGCAGTCAAATAAAAAATTAAAAGAGCATATCAATGAGCAATCAAACAACTATTTTGCAAAATAAATTTTTGAAACTACGTGCCATGCAGCCAAACGATTCGGATGAATTGTCACGCATTTATTTGGATGATCGTGTGAATTATTTTCCTTGGGTCAAACAACCTAAATTGACTGATTTTGGCTTAGCTATTTTAGGAGAAAAAGTTGAAATTGCGATGCTTGATACTGAAATCGTTGGTTTTGCATCTTTATCGGAATGGGATAGCTTTTTACATTTATTATTTATCAAAGAGGGCAAACACAACCAAGGAATTGGTGCGGTGTTATTGAATTGGGCACGGGAAACAGCGCAACAACCGCTCGAACTAAAAGTTGTGACAGATAACAAAAATGCCCAACGATTTTATGAACGTGAAGGGTTTAGCATTGTTGCACACTCAAATTTATCAAAACCAAGGAATGTGACATATAGAGATGATCGAAACAGTTAAAAAATTCAAAAAATTTACATGGTATCATGTGTCAAATCTAACGACAGAGGATAATCAGATATTAGTCGATGAACATCATCTCACAAATGAAATTGTGGGTTACGCGGTTGATCATAACGAGGCTGTCCGCATGGAATATGATGATGCCGCTGATGAATCTTTAATGGTCATTGATGTTATATCATACCGAGACGATATTGTGGAAACGCGACCCATTGGTATTTTATTTGCTCATGGTGATTTATATACATTTTCGCATTCAGTAACGGATTATGTACAAGCTGTGATATTAGATCCTAAAAACCGTCAAAGGCGTGGGGATGATAGTGAGATAAGTGCGATTGATTTTATAATGACGGGTTTATATTCGTTGATGACACGCTATGTTGATCAAGTCACCGAAATTAATCGTAAACGGCGTGTGATTCAATCACAATTAGGCCATCATAAACGTACGACTAAACAAATGAATGATTTACTACGTCTTCAAACGCAAATGATTTATATTCAAAATTCACTTGCTAATAATCAAGTCATGCTCAATGCGTTTAAGCAAGATTTTAAATCTAAAATTGCACATTTTGAAATTGAGCACATTGATGATGTACGTGTTGAAGTTGGTCAGGCTGAGCATATGGCAGATCTCGCAATGGCAGTTATTAATTCGGTGTCAGATGCCTATGGTAATTTAAGTAATCGGGATCTAAACTGGACAATGAAAGTGTTAACCGTCTATTCTATTGTTTTGACAGTGCCCACGATTGTCAGTGGGTTCTATGGGGAGAACGTGAAATGGCTACCTTATGCTGCAACACAAGATGGCTGGTGGATAACGTTGGTCATCACGCTTATTTTGATGGCGTTAGTCAGCTTAATATTAGCATTGAGTGGGTTCTTTAGAAAATAGCGTTAATAGTTGAGATAATTCGTCTTTTTATACGCAGTACGCGAAAGGTAGTACTATGAAATTATTGGAAGAACGTATTCGTCGGGATGGTCGCGTGTTAGGAACCGACATATTAAAAGTTGATACTTTTTTGAACCATCAAATTGATCCGGAACTGATGCTTGCTATTGGTGACGAATTTGCACAGTTATTTGCTGATAAGCAAATCGATAAAATCTTGACAGTTGAATCATCCGGTATTGCACCGGCAGTTTTTGCCGGTTTAGCATTACATGTTCCGGTGGTATTTGCTAGAAAAAATAAATCGTTAACGTTACCTAATGGTGTATGGTCAGCAGATGTGTATTCTTTTACTAAACAAGTCACAAACCATATGATGATTGACCAACGTTTTTTAAAAGCAGATGAACAAGTTTTATTAATTGATGACTTTTTGGCTAATGGACAGGCTGTTGAGGGACTATTGACCATTGCACAACAGGCACATGCGCATGTTGTGGCTGTCGGGATTGTCATTGAAAAATCCTTTCAAAAAGGTCGTCAAATATTAAATGAACGTGGTCTACAAGTCGAGAGTTTGGCACGCATAAAATCGCTTAATTCAGAAAAAATTGAGTTTATGTCATCATAACAATGTTTCACGTGAAACATTGTTATAGGCGAAGTGATCAAAAGGCTGATCATATAAATCATCGCTACCACAAAAACCAGTTAGGATGTTTGAATTGCGCCTGATAGTTTTGACAACCTAAAATGTCGAAAAAATTATCATACGTAGTTTGTATAGACTGGTTTTTTGTTATCTTCAGAGATAACAATTTAACATGATTAAAACATTGATAGGTAGTATAGTGCGGTCTTTTGAACGATCAGCTTATAATCTAGCGTGTAAGTCAAAGCCAGGCATCATAAAAACTTATGCGCAGAATTGGTATAATAATATCAGCAGTTATGGAAAATAGTAGATGATGACTATTTCTAGTCTAAAAGTTAAATAGTTAAAAATATAAATCGTATGAAAGAATTAAGAGGTAATATATGAATTTACATATCATGCCAGATTGGCACGCGTACAGTATGACATTACCAGAATTTAATGATGCTGTTCATCAAGCACAACTATTCTTATCAAAAGGCCAACAGGTTGAATTAATTTTAGTAGACTACTTGCCCCAATTACGTGAAATATTGTCTCAAAAAAGAATAGAATCAGCTGTGACTTGGTCGGTTTATGATCTTTTTCAACGTATTACTTTAAAAGATGAAAAGCCAGTTGCGTTGTCAGATTTTTCATGGCCAGCTGGGGCACGGTTTATTCGTATGAATGACCGTATTGATGTGTGGGTAAAAAATACACATTTTGCAATTGTGTGGTTACAGCAGTCACCGCTCATGCGTTTTGACCGTGTTGATTTGTTGACAGATGATGTTCGTCGTCAACAATTAGTCATTGACGACCGAGGTTTTATTTCGTGTGTGACGACGTTTAATGACGACAATGAGCCTATAAGACGTGATTATCTCACACCGAGCGGTAGCGTAGCTGTACAAGAAGACTGTGTTTCCGGTGTTGTGACGACCCAGCAAACATGGACGCCACAAACAACGTTTACTAATATGTCTGATCTCGTTGCAGCGGGCCTAGCGCATCACTTAAAAGCAGTACCACAAACCGATAATTTGATAGTTTCACAGAGTCAAATGACAACATTTTTGATTCATAAAGTGACGCCAAAACAACCGATTATTTTAAGTTATCAAACTGAGCGTACAGATAGCCAGCTTAAAAAACGAGACATATTGCAAAGTACTGGGACTATTGACTTTTCAGTTGCAGATACGCCAGAGCAATGTGAAAAGATAGGTGCACAATCTGAAAATCAGGCAGATCTCGCAATTATACCGCCTTACATCGTAACGGAACGGCCAAACAATGTCTCAGCGCAACCAATTGCGACAATTTACTGGTTTGCACACCACATATCGGTGACTGATTTCGAGGTAGTTAGCGCCTTATTAGCTGATTATCCAAATGTCTTAGTATTAATTGAAACGACGCAGTCACATGAGCCATTTGATGACATGATTAAAGCGGCTAGTAAAACAGCAGCAAACGCTCATGGTATCGTAAATATAAATAGTCAGTTAGCGTACACAACACGTTTTCAATTTATAGCACCCCAAAATGAAGCGCAAAAAATGCAGTACATGGCAAATAGTCGTGTGTTATTAGACTTAGGGGAGACACCTGATCAATATTTACAAACACAGGCAATTGCAAACGCTGTGCCGCAAATTAATCGCATACAGACCGATTACTTACAACCTAACCGAAATGGTAAATTAATCACTGAAAGTTCAGAATTAAGAGATGCTCTGAATTTTTATGTTAATGACACGCATTGGGCATCGGTTGTTAAGGAATCAAGTCATGACATTGCAGCTGAGTATAATGATGACATGGTGTGGATTAAATGGCAACAAATTTTTAACAAAATCAAGCAGAGAAACATATAAGTCAAGGCTTGATAATGTAACAGTTAGGGTTAAATAATGATCGCTTATTCCCTAATACATAACATGAGAAGGGCTCATGTCGAGGAAATTAGAAATGACAGATATTTCAGTGCTTCAAATTGGTGCCAAAGATTGGACATCACATATTCATGCGCCAAATATTAACTGGCAATACACCACTATTTTGGATCTACCGACTCGGTTAGCCTATCAAAAAGACCCCTATGTTTTAGAACAAACCTATGTTGTACTGACAGACGATATACTGACGAGCACATTACTATCGAGCCAAATAAATCACTGGCCTGCGCGGCGAACGATTTATTTTGCAAATCAAGTGACGCCTGACTTTCAAACTGTATTAGATGAGCGTCAGGCTTTCATGGTATCCGAAAAAACACCGGAGGCAATCGTAGGTTATTTGCAAAATGATTTGCATTTTGAACAAATTGGGTTTGCAACAAGATTTAGTGAACAGCAATTTATACCTATGCCACCGGTAGGGATACATTTTAAGCGAGAAGGGCGATTTTCAGCACAATTTATTGGTGATTTTGGGAAAGCGTGGCAGCAAATCGGTACACTCAACACGTCTATTGGTGATCTAGCACCAACTGTTGAAAATTTAGTTTGGCTCGATTATACACAAACCAATACAGTCGCTGTTAAATTGGAATTTGTGTATTATCGAGATGGTCATGTTCAAAAAAGGCAAGCTATTTCTGGGGATGCCTTACGTGAATTAACGGCAGTTGGTGGGTTAGATAATTATCAAAATTACCAAATTTTAGTCTTTGCCAGCGGTCAAGGAACATTAGATTTACATGTTTTACACCAACGACGCTCACGACACGGTTTGGGCTTATTATTGCCTGGCGACGATTGGCAGTTGACAGATGAACATGAAGAAGTGTTGAGTTATTTTAATCCGGGGAATCGTCAATCACCATTGGTTGTTAATTTTTCTAGCATGCACGCACATGCTGACGGATTTGACATGCGAGAGTCGATGAATACATTAGAATCACCTTATTTACTTTTCTCAGATGTCAGAATGCAGGGTGGAGCTTTTCATATAGGGACTGAAACGTACGAAAAGACAATTATTGAAACGATTCGGAAAACAATGAAAACGTTGCATTTAGAACCTAAAGATGTCATTTTAACAGGATACGGAATGGGTAGTTTTCCAGCCATGTACTATGCTGCAGATATTAAACCGCAAGCCGTCGTCTTAGCTAAACCGATTGTTAATATTGGGACATTAACGGAAAACATTGATTTTCCGCAAGCGGTGAATCAAGATTGGACGTTGGATGTCCGACGCTTTTTGGCTGGACGAATGCATCCAGACGATACGAATGGATTAAATCAAATTTTTTGGCATCATATTAGCCAAATCGATTGGCAAAAAATATCAGTTTCATTAATGACGTTAACGCAAGATGAGTATGATGGCCAGAGTTTACCCCAATTATTAGATTTTTTTTCAGCACAACATACACCGCTGACTCATGTTCAAGAAGTTGGAACGCATATGGCAAAGTTTCCTGAAATGATCACATTTATGATGACACAATTAATGTATTTGAAAGATCATACGCGGCGAGGAAAAGGAGTTGAATAACTGACTATGCAGTACAAAATATATTGGACGCCACAAACACAATTACGCCAACTACAAGGTGCAACTGTCGATTTTCAAGCGTTAGATCACGTTACTTATGAACATTATTTTTTACCCAGCGGACAAGTGATTGCAACCTGGCACTCTAGACATCTGTATCAAGGTGAAAAACGTATATCTGACCTCCCACAGTTACTGCGTGGAGAAACTTATGTTATTGAAAGGCGTATTGATGCTAGTGAACGTATGTTTGCTTATTTAATAGTGACATTCTTTGACGATCAGTACCAAAGTTTAGAAACGAACAGTCAAAATACTGATAAAATAACAGTCACCGTGCCAGAAGATTATGCTTTTTACACCATTGATTTGGTGTCAGCGGGTAATGGTCAGTTTGTCTTTCATGATTTTGTAATTCGACAAAAAAAGGCAGGGATTTTGCGAGATAATGATACAGAAATAGCGCCCAAACTATATACTGCGGTTGAGATGCCAGCAAAAATAACTGCAAAGACCTTGCGGGTTGTGTTTTCCGAACCAGAATCAGGTACGATTGATTACATGTCTGAGTGGATAAAAGAAACCCAACAAGCTGTACAATACATTGCCAGTAGTGAAGTGAATGCTGGTTATTATCGTCACCATGAGGACGTGTTAGTCGCATCTGTTAAATTAACGCGCAAACAAGCACATGCACGGCAAATTGAATTTGTAGGGTATGGTCCAATATCGAGCTATGCCGCTTTATACTATCAAAGTCAGTTTAAGGGGAGTCAGGCTGTGATTAGTGATGATGTTAATCTTGAACCAGAGCCATCATTGAAAGTGACCCGGACCGTTGACAATGTACGGTATCTTGGGGACCCTATTGTGCCAAACTATCAAGTGCCGATTACTATCCCGCACCCTAAATATGAAAGACTTGGCATGTTGACTTATGATACACCGACGCCAGAAGAGGTACGCCGGCAGCAAGAATATGATGCGGCACATCCTAAGAAAAGTGCGATTTCTTCTTTTTTTACAAAAAATAAAAATAACACGCAGTAGCGTGTTATTCATTTTAAAAGATGATTTTTGAGTGTCACAGTACTCGTGCTTGTTAACGTGTTTGTGTTTTGCTCGTGGATCATAACCGACCAGACTTGTAAGGTATGTCCAATGCTAATTGGTGTTGCAGTTGCGACCAACACGCCCTGAGTAACAGGTTTTAAATGGTGTGTTTGAATATCAACGCCTACAGGAACTAAGTTGTCCGTCAGGACCTCGTTTGCGCCTAATGAAGCGGCTGTTTCAGCTAACAAAGCATTAATACCGCCATGTACAATACCAAATGGTTGCATCAGTTTTTGACTGACTGCCACTTCAACAATTGTTTTTTCTGATGACAATAAGGTGGTTTTTAACCCCAAAAGTTCTATAATATTCATAGGAACAAAATCCCCTTTCTGAATGGAGTATAACACATGACAACTTGGAACGCCGTTAAAACATACGACGAAATATTATTTGAAACAAATGCAGATGGCCAAAATATTGGTAAAATCGCTAAAATTACGATGAATGATATCGCTACGCATAATGCTTTTACACCAGGAATGGTTTCCGAAATGATTGATGCCTTTACGATTGCTCGCGATGACGCAACAATCGGTGTGATTATTATGACTGGCGCGGGTGACCAAGCCTTTTCATCTGGTGGTAATCAAAAAGTTCGGGGTAATGGTGGCTATGTTGGGTCTGATGGCATTCCAAGATTGAATGTCCTAGATTTACAACGTCTCATGCGTATTATCCCCAAACCAATTATTGCCATGGTTAAAGGCTGGTCTGTTGGTGGTGGTAATGTCTTACAGTTGGTAGCTGATTTGACTGTGGCGGCAGATAACGCTAAATTTGGACAAACGGGCCCAATGGTTGGCTCTTTTGACGCAGGATATGGCTCAGGCTATTTGGCACGTGTTATTGGTCATAAACGTGCTAAAGAAGTGTGGTTTTTGAATCATTTTTATACAGCCGAAGAAGCTTACCAAATGAACTGGATTAACAAGGTGGTTCCTTTGGCAGAAGTTGAAGCGGCAACAATTGAATGGGCAGATGAATTACTAACGAAATCACCCACGGCATTGAGATTTATTAAAGCAGCGATGAACGCTGATACAGATGGTCTAGCAGGTTTGCAACAATTTGCTGGGGATGCCACGATGATGTATTACACGACAGACGAAGCCAAAGAAGGACGAGATTCATTTAAAGAAAAACGTGAACCGGACTTTGACCAATTTCCAAAATTCCCTTAAAACACCAGATAGGTGTTTTTTTATTATAAATAATGAGTTAAAAATGATATAAATTTGACAAAATATATAATAAAATGCACAATAATACATAAGAGGATTGGTTATGAAACTTAAAATTGGTATTGCACAAGTGGATATATTCTTAGGAAACCCACAAGCAAATCAGCAGACAATCATTGATTATGCGCAAAAAGCAGGACAAATGGGTGTTGATGTGTTGTTATATCCAGAAATGTGGCAAACTGGGTACGCCTTAACAGAACTGGATAGGTTAGCTGATCAGCATGGGGATGAAAGTCAAGCATTACTAAGCCAGTTAGCAAAACGGCATCATATGAATATTGTTGGGGGATCTGTTGCAACACAACGAGATCACCAATTTTATAACACGATGTTTGTTTTTGATCGATATGGGCAAAAAGTTTCTGAATATGATAAAGTACATCTTTTTGGACTAATGAATGAAGAAAAATATATTGCTGCTGGCAATCATAGCAATGTTTTTAATTTAGATGGGGTACCTTCTGCTGGGGTCATCTGTTATGATATTCGATTTCCAGAGTGGGTCCGAACGATGATGGCAAAAGGGCCACAAGAACTGTTATTTGTTACCGCAGAATGGCCAGAACAAAGAATTGCGCAGTGGCAAACTTTACTTCAAGCACGTGCCATTGAAAATCAGGCGTTTGTTGTGGCAGCAAATCGTGTTGGATATGACGATGATAATGTTTTTGGCGGTCGGTCACTCGTGATTGATCCATTAGGTAAAATTATCAAACAAGCCAGCGATAGTGAACCAACATTGCTTGTTACTGAAATAGATACTGATGATGAACAGGCTGTTCGTGGTCAAATACCTGTTTTTTCAGATCGCAGACCAACATTATATTATTAGGAGAAATTATGCATTTTGAGCAATCAGATTTACTAAAAACACTACCAAAACAATTTTTTGCGTCATTAGTGGCAAAAGTAAATACAAAAATTGCTTCTGGGGCTGATGTCATTAATTTAGGTCAAGGCAATCCCGACTTGCCAACACCAGACTATATTGTCAAGGCTATGCAGCGTGCAACGGCTAATTCAGCAGATCATAAATACTCGTTGTTTCGTGGTGAATTGCGGTTTAAAGAGGCTATTGCTGAATTCTATTTATCTGAATACGGTGTTAGCATCGATCCTAAAACAGAGGTAGCTATTTTAGCGGGTTCTAAAATTGGATTAGTTGAGTTGCCTTGGGCACTGATGAATCCCGGCGAAACGCTTTTGCTACCAAACCCAGGTTATCCAGACTATCTATCAGGCGCATCTTTGGGGAAAGTGAACTATGAAATGCTACCCCTTGAACAATCAAATGATTTTTTGATCAATTTTGAAGCCATATCAGCCCAACAAGCTAAAACGGCTAAGTTCCTCTACATGAATTATCCCAACAACCCGACTGGTGCGGTTGCAACATCGGAGTTTTATGAGCAGACAGTCGCCTTTGCTAACCAACATGAAGTTGGCATCTTATCGGATTTTGCTTATGGCGCCATTGGCTTTGACGGCCACAAGCCACTGTCGTTTCTACAAACACCAGGCGCAAAAGATGTCGGTATTGAAACGTATACATTTTCCAAGACATTTAACATGGCTGGCTGGCGTGTTGGTTTTGCGGTTGGTAATGCCGATATGATTGAGGCTTTGAATTTAATTCAAGATCATTTATTTGTTTCAATTTTTCCAGCAATTCAAGATGCTGCGATTGAGGCATTGCAGAACACGGAAGCTCGGCAAAAGGCTGTGGCGGAATTGAGTCAAACTTATGAAAGTCGGCGCAATGCATTTATCGCAGCTGTACGTGAATATCATTGGGAACCTTATGTCCCTAAGGGTGCATTTTATGTGTTAATGCCTGTGCCAAAGGGTTATACTTCAACAAACTTTGCGGACTTATTATTGGAAGAAGCCAATGTGGCAGTGGCAGATGCAGCTGGTTTTGGTTCAGCAGGGGAAGGTTACATTCGTATTGGGTTAACGATAGACGAAAAAAGATTAGTTGAAGCAGCCAAACGAATCGGGAAATTAGCCGTTTTCAATTCTGAAAAATAAACACGAACAATAAGATGCATAATGTACAAAAATAATTGAAAATAACGACAAATAAAAGCGTTTTCAAAAAATATTTTAGCAATTTAAAATAAAGTAAAAAATAATAAAAGAAGTAGTTGACGGGTGGGGAAAAAGTTGGTATATTAATATATGTTCTTACGAAGGACGCGAGGCGATAGAGGCAACTAATTCAAGAAGTTCTGAGAAAGAGTTAAAAGAAGTAGTTGACAAAGCGAGTTGAGCGTGGTAAGATAATATAGTTGTCTCAGAGAGATAACGCGTAGCACATTGAAAACTGAACAAAACTTTGAACAAACGAATCTGTCGCTGTTACGAGAGTAACAGAAACAAATTTGCGAAGTCAATTCGTAACAAACAATAAACGGATAGTCGTTATAGAGATATAGCAATTAGTCAGTTTAATCGAAGAGTACATCTTCAAACAATGAATTTAAATTCATTTAAATTGAGAGTTTGATCCTGGCTCAGGATGAACGCTGGCGGCGTGCCTAATACATGCAAGTCGAACGCGCAGCGAGAGGTGCTTGCACCTTTCAAGCGAGTGGCGAACGGGTGAGTAACACGTGGATAACCTGCCTCAAGGCTGGGGATAACATTTGGAAACAGATGCTAATACCGAATAAAACTTAGTATCGCATGATATAAAGTTAAAAGGCGCTACGGCGTCACCTAGAGATGGATCCGCGGTGCATTAGTTAGTTGGTGAGGTAAAGGCTCACCAAGACAATGATGCATAGCCGAGTTGAGAGACTGATCGGCCACATTGGGACTGAGACACGGCCCAAACTCCTACGGGAGGCTGCAGTAGGGAATCTTCCACAATGGGCGCAAGCCTGATGGAGCAACGCCGCGTGTGTGATGAAGGCTTTCGGGTCGTAAAGCACTGTTGTATGGGAAGAACAGCTAGAATAGGGAATGATTTTAGTGTGACGGTACCATACCAGAAAGGGACGGCTAAATACGTGCCAGCAGCCGCGGTAATACGTATGTCCCGAGCGTTATCCGGATTTATTGGGCGTAAAGCGAGCGCAGACGGTTGTTTAAGTCTGATGTGAAAGCCCGGAGCTCAACTCCGGAAAGGCATTGGAAACTGGACAACTTGAGTGCAGTAGAGGTAAGTGGAACTCCATGTGTAGCGGTGGAATGCGTAGATATATGGAAGAACACCAGCGGCGAAGGCGGCTTACTGGACTGTAACTGACGTTGAGGCTCGAAAGTGTGGGTAGCAAACAGGATTAGATACCCTGGTAGTCCACACCGTAAACGATGAACACTAGGTGTTAGGAGGTTTCCGCCTCTTAGTGCCGAAGCTAACGCATTAAGTGTTCCGCCTGGGGAGTACGACCGCAAGGTTGAAACTCAAAGGAATTGACGGGGACCCGCACAAGCGGTGGAGCATGTGGTTTAATTCGAAGCAACGCGAAGAACCTTACCAGGTCTTGACATCCTTTGAAGCTTTTAGAGATAGAAGTGTTCTCTTCGGAGACAAAGTGACAGGTGGTGCATGGTCGTCGTCAGCTCGTGTCGTGAGATGTTGGGTTAAGTCCCGCAACGAGCGCAACCCTTATTGTTAGTTGCCAGCATTCAGATGGGCACTCTAGCGAGACTGCCGGTGACAAACCGGAGGAAGGCGGGGACGACGTCAGATCATCATGCCCCTTATGACCTGGGCTACACACGTGCTACAATGGCGTATACAACGAGTTGCCAACCTGCGAAGGTGAGCTAATCTCTTAAAGTACGTCTCAGTTCGGACTGCAGTCTGCAACTCGACTGCACGAAGTCGGAATCGCTAGTAATCGCGGATCAGCACGCCGCGGTGAATACGTTCCCGGGTCTTGTACACACCGCCCGTCACACCATGGGAGTTTGTAATGCCCAAAGCCGGTGGCCTAACCGTAAGGAGGGAACCGTCTAAGGCAGGACAGATGACTGGGGTGAAGTCGTAACAAGGTAGCCGTAGGAGAACCTGCGGCTGGATCACCTCCTTTCTAAGGATAAACGGAAAGTGACAGGGACTTAAGTGTCAAGCGTTTGAATCAAAGTTTTGTTTAGTTTTGAGTGTGATACCGAAATAGGTGTCATGGTCAAAGATGAACCTATGGGGAATTAGCTCAGCTGGGAGAGCACCTGCTTTGCAAGCAGGGGGTCAGCGGTTCGATCCCGCTATTCTCCATTGGTGGCCGCGAGGTGACCAAGGGTTGTACATTGAAAACTGAATAGTAACAAATTCTTTTAAATAATTAAAAATTATTAAATTGAACCGAGAAACAACACAAAAAGTTCTGAAACAAGAACGGTTTAATCGCAGGTCTGAAAAATGACCAACTCATAAACTTAAAGCACAACTACGGTTGTGACGGTTAAGTTAATAAGGGCGCGTGGTGGATGCCTTGGCACTAGGAGCCGATGAAGGACGTGACTAACTACGATAAGCTTTGGTGAGCGGTAAGTACGCTATGACCCAGAGATTTCCGAATGGGGAAACCCAACTCGAAAAGAGTTGTCAATAGTTGAATACATAGGCTATTGACGGAATACGCTGTGAACTGAAACATCTCATTAGCAGCAGGAGCAGAAAGAAAAATCGATTCCCTAAGTAGCGGCGAGCGAAATGGGAAGAGCCCAAACCAACGTGCTTGCATGTTGGGGTTGTAGGACTGATAAATAAGAGTTACAAAAGTGTTTTATAGCAGAACAAGTTGGGAAACTTGGCTAAAGAGGGTGATAGCCCCGTAAGCGAAATGAAGCACACTCTTTTCAGGATCCTGAGTACGGCCGGACACGTGAAATCCGGTCGGAATCTGCGGGGACCATCCCGTAAGGCTAAATACTCCCTAGTGACCGATAGTGAACCAGTACCGTGAGGGAAAGGTGAAAAGCACCCCGGAAGGGGAGTGAAATAGTTCCTGAAACCACGACGCCTACAAGAAGTCAGAGCCCGTTAATGGGTGATGGCGTGCCTTTTGTAGAATGAACCGGCGAGTTACGGTATCGTGCGAGGTTAAGGTGGAAAGACCGGAGCCGAAGCGAAAGCGAGTGTGAATAGCGCGAATAGTACGATGCTGTAGACCCGAAACCAGGTGACCTACCCATGGTCAGGATGAAGGTGAGGTAAAACTTACTGGAGGTCCGAACCGGTGCATGTTAAAAAATGCTCGGATGAACTGTGGGTAGCGGTGAAATTCCAAACGAACCTGGAGATAGCTGGTTCTCTCCGAAATAGCTTTAGGGCTAGCCTCATTATAAGCATACTGGAGGTAGAGCACTGTTAAGCCTAGGGGCCCATCTCGGGTTACCAAAGTTTGATAAACTCCGAATGCCAGATATGTATGAATGGGAGTCAGACGATGAGTGATAAGATCCACCGTCGAAAGGGGAACAGCCCAGATCGCCAGTTAAGGTCCCTAAATATATGTTAAGTGGAAAACGATGTGATAGTGCATAGACAACTAGGATGTTGGCTTAGAAGCAGCCACCATTTAAAGAGTGCGTAATAGCTCACTAGTCGAGTGCCATTGCGCGGAAAATGTACCGGGGCTAAACATATTACCGAAACTGCGGGTGTACTTTTAAGTACGCGATAGGAGAGCGTTGTAAGGGCAATGAAGGTAGACCGTAAGGACTGCTGGAGCGCTTACAAGTGAGAATGCCGGTATGAGTAGCGAAAGACAGGTGAGAATCCTGTCCACCGAATGACTAAGGTTTCCTGGGGAAGGCTCGTCCACCCAGGGTTAGTCGGGACCTAAGGCGAGGCTGAGAAGCGTAGTCGATGGATAACAGGTTGAGATTCCTGTACCAGTAGTAATGCGTTTGACCGATGGAGGGACGCAGGAGGCTACCAGAAGCGCACTGATGGATATGTGCGTGCAAGCAGTAAGTTTTGAGAAGAGTGAAATGCTTTTTTCTAAAAGGACAAGCTGTGATGCGGATCGAAATAAAGTAGAGAAGTCTGAGATGTCACACTGCCGAGAAAAGCTTCTAGGAAGTATTACACTGCCCGTACCGCAAACCGACACAGGTAGTCGAGTGGAGAACACTAAGGTGAGCGAGAGAACCCTCGTTAAGGAACTCGGCAAAATGACCCCGTAACTTCGGGAGAAGGGGTGCTCATTGTAAAAGATGAGCCGCAGTGAATAGGCCCAGGCGACTGTTTATCAAAAACACAGGTTTCTGCAAAATCGTAAGATGAAGTATAGGGGCTGACGCCTGCCCGGTGCTGGAAGGTTAAAAGGAGTGCTTAGCTTCGGCGAAGGTACGAATTGAAGCCCCAGTAAACGGCGGCCGTAACTATAACGGTCCTAAGGTAGCGAAATTCCTTGTCGGGTAAGTTCCGACCCGCACGAAAGGCGTAACGATCTGGGCACTGTCTCAACGAGGGACTCGGTGAAATTTAAATACCCGTGAAGATGCGGGTTACCCGCGACAGGACGGAAAGACCCCATGGAGCTTTACTGTAGCTTGATATTGAATGTTTGTGCTGCTTGTACAGAATAGGTAGGAGACGAAGAAAATTGGACGCCAGTCTAGTTGGAGTCAAAAAGTGGGATACTACCCTCGTTGTATGAACATTCTAACACTGGTCACTCAACGTGATCGTGGACAGTGTCTGGCGGGCAGTTTGACTGGGGCGGTCGCCTCCTAAAAGGTAACGGAGGCGCTCAAAGGTTTGCTCAGAATGGTTGGAAATCATTCGTAGCGTGTAAAGGCATAAGCAAGCTTGACTGCGAGAGCAACAACTCGAGCAGGTACGAAAGTAGGACTTAGTGATCCGGTGGTTCCGCATGGAAGGGCCATCGCTCAACGGATAAAAGCTACCCTGGGGATAACAGGCTCATCTCCCCCAAGAGTCCACATCGACGGGGAGGTTTGGCACCTCGATGTCGGCTCATCGCATCCTGGGGCTGTAGTCGGTCCCAAGGGTTGGGCTGTTCGCCCATTAAAGCGGTACGCGAGCTGGGTTCAGAACGTCGTGAGACAGTTCGGTCCCTATCCGTCGCGGGCGCAGGAAATTTGAGAGGAGTTGCCCTTAGTACGAGAGGACCGGGGTGAACAAACCGCTGGTGTACCAGTTGTTCCGCCAGGAGCATCGCTGGGTAGCTATGTTTGGAAGAGATAAACGCTGAAAGCATCTAAGTGTGAAACTCGCCTCGAGATGAGATTTCCCATCTATTAATAGAGTAAGACCCCTCAGAGATGATGAGGTAGATAGGCTAGAAGTGGAAGTGCTGTGAGGCATGTAGCGGACTAGTACTAATCGGTCGAGGACTTAACCAAAGTCAAGAACGGAAGTTCAAGAAAAGATATGAGTGGTTTAATTTAGAAGAAGAATTTGATACTATTTAGTTTTGAGTGTAAAACTCAAAGAAGGTGTCGTATTGATAGCATAGAGGACACACCTGTTCCCATTCCGAACACAGAAGTTAAGCTCTATCACGCCGAAAGTAGTTGCCGGATCGCTGGCTGCGAGGATAGGAAGATGCGGTGCCATACATAGGGAGTACTCTGAGAGGAGTACTTTTTTGTTGTATATGCGTAGATATACTTTATTAAGCAAATTTGTTATAATGTAACTATTAGCTTTTAAAGGAGGTCAACATTTTATGGTTATAGTATTTTCTTCACCAAGTTGTACCTCATGCCGAAAAGCAAAGCAGTGGCTTGAATCTCATAATATTGAGTATGTTGAGCGTGATGTAAATAAAACGCCATTACGTGCTGAAGAAGTAAAAGCCCTATTACGATTAACTGAAGATGGTACAGAAGAATTAATTTCGAAACGGTCAAAAGTATATGCAAATCTGAATTTTGACCTTGATAGTATTTCAATTAATGAGTTTATAGATCTAATTGTAGCTAATCCTTCATTATTAAAAAGACCGATTATTATGGATGAACGACGTATGCAAGTTGGTTATAATGATGATGAAATTCGTCGTTTTTTGCCAAAAAATGTGCGTCAACGAGAACTTATTCGTGCTACATTTAAAGCTGATTTTGCGGATGTTGCTGGGGATTTAGTCGTCGAAAAAGATTAGCAGAGATTATTTTTTATAGGTCATTAATAATATATTTTTGTGAAAGGGGAATAATTGATTATGGAAATGGAACGAATTAATGAAAATACAATTCGTGTTATGATTGAAAATAATGATTTAAAAGAACGCGGCATTTCGGTTATGGATTTGCTTGGTAATCATGATAAAATCGAATCTTTTTTCTACAATATTTTATCAGAGGTTGATGTTGAGCATGATTTTGGAGATGATGACCAAGTTAGCTTTCAAATTTTACCAAATCGGAATGGCTTAGAACTTTTTATATCTAGAATAGATGATGAAAATCAAGTTGGAGATGCTATTAATAATTTAATGGCCTATGCGAAACATAAAGATGATGAAACTGATGATGTTTCTGATGAGCGTAAAACTGAGTTAAGAGAGTCAGACGATGGCACTGTGACATTAAATGAGACTGACGTTGACGCTGTAACTTCTGTAAAGTCATCTGTCAATCGTGTTGAAAATAAGTTGACATTGAAATTATCTGACTTGGAATCATTGATTTCAATTTCACAGTTTATTAATGGGCCCGAAATTATTTCTAATTTATATCGTTATGATTCTACCTTTTACTTATCAGTACAATTTCCATTAGATAATTTTACTGATAATATGTTGAAAGATCAGAAATCATTAGCTTTTGAGTTTGCGACTGAAAGTGATATTAAAGATGACGTTTTACGTGAGCATGGTGAAGTTGTTATTAATAAAGACGCACTAGAAAAAATTAAGGATATCTTTTAAAAAACGCTCAAGAGCGTTTTTTTTTGTTATAATATAAGAATTGACGTTATTGGAAGAGGTAAGTAATGAATTTAATATTAACTGTTATTATAGTAATTGCTGCATGGGGCTTAGTAGCTCTGGGTAGTTGGTTATTTGTACTGTTATCAGTGAAGCAAGGTGGTAAGTTGCTTAAACCTGAAGAATTTGATGAAAAGCTGAAATCTGAAAGTGGTCAAATTATTGATGTTCGTGAATCAGCAACATATAAGAGATCACATATTATGGGTGCTCGGAACATACCATCTGTTAATTTTACACAGGGTAAGTCAGGGTTACGTAAAGATCGAGATATTTTTTTATATGATGATCGCTTGCGTGATGTTGCCCGAGTTAGTAAGGCGTTACATAAACAAGGTTATGATAAAAATAGCGTATTTATTTTGCGTGGGGGTTTTAGTCGTTACAGTGGTCAAAAAACCAAAGCATAGTTTCAAAAGTTGTAGTTGAATTTATTCAACTACAACTTTTTTATATCTTAAAAATTATCGCTGCGTATATCACAAAAAGGTTGAGAAGTACTTTAATTTTTCTTAAACGAGCGTATAATAAAAGGTGTAATATGTAAGCGGTTTCAAAAAAGGAGCGTGGATCATGCAATTTATTAATTATTTTAATCAAGATGCCTACACAAATATTGCTATGGATGCTTGGTTGCTAAAAAATTTACATCCTGATAAACCAGTATTTTCTTTGTGGCAAAATAAACGAGCAGTAATCGTGGGTGAAAATCAAAATACGTTTTCGGAAGTGAACGCGGATTATATTGACGCGCATGATGTTCAAGTTGTTAGACGAGTATCAGGTGGTGGTTCTGTTTATCATGACCTTGGCAATATATGTTTTACATTTTTTGTACCGGTTGCCAGTAGTGCACATGTGGATTTTCGTCAATTTGTTAAACCAATGGCGGATGCTTTGGAGTCAGTCGGCATTCATGTTGATATATCGGGTCGAAATGATTTGGAAATTGATGGTAAAAAAATTTCAGGTAATGCGCAAAGGTATGCTGGTGGTTACTTGATGCATCATGGTACATTGCTTTGGAATACTGACGTTGATGCAATGGTTCGGTCATTAAATGTTGCTGATGAAAAATTCATATCAAAGGCTGCTAAGTCAGTACGATCACGCGTTGGAAATATTAAAGACTATGCACCAAAAGAGTTGACAATCGAAAAGTTTATCGCGCAGTTACAATATTATTTAACAAATGAAGGGAAAGATGGGGAGTATAAGTTATCTGAAACACAAAAAAATGATATTTTAAAATTGCGCGATGACCAATTTTCAAATTGGTCTTGGAACTATGGTATGAGTCCGAAATTCATGTATAATAATCATGCCAAATTTGATGGTGGCAGCATTGATACACAAATTGATGTTGAAGATGGTAAAATAACGGACATTAATTTCACCGGAGATTTTTTGGGTGTACGTGATTGGCGTGAAATGAAGGCACAATTTATTGGGTTGCCATTTACACGTCAAGCGGTTTCTCAAGTTCTAGAAGACAATAAAAATGGGCAGTATTTTGGTAGCATTACAATTGACGAGTTACTAAGAACCTTCTTTCAGAAAGATGAGGTAAGTAATAATGGCTGATATAACAACGACAAATAAAGCAATTCTTGATTTTGATCATCAGATTCAAGAGCAAGCGGATGCTTTCCCAACGTTAAGTGTTCTAAACAACAAAGGAGAAATTGTGGACAACGATGCTTTGGAAAGAGCAGCGTTGTCAGATGATGATTTCAAAAACATCATGAAGCGTATGTTATTAAGTCGGCAACTTGATATTCGCTCCACAAAATTAGCAAAACAGGGCCGTTTTGGATTCTTTGCGCCAACGGCTGGACAAGAGGCATCTCAAATGGCCTCATCTTATGCTTTTAATGATGATGACTGGCTCATGCCTGGTTATCGTGATATTCCTGAAATTGTTGTGAAAGGATGGCCGATTTGGAAAGCCATTCTGTGGTCTAGAGGACATGTTTTGGGAAACGTTTTCACCACTGAGGACGGGAAACCTGTTAATTCTTGGATGCCACAGATCATTATTGGTGCGCAGTATGTTGAAGCAGCCGGTATAGCTTTGGGGTTGAAAAAACGGCAAAAGGACGCTGTGGCATATGCCTATACTGGTGATGGTGGTTCATCGCAAGGTGATTTTTATGAAGGTGTGAACTTTGCGGGTGCTTATAAGGCTAATGCTGTATTCTTTATACAAAACAACGGTTTTGCAATTTCAACGCCGCGTGAATTGCAAACAGCAGCAACACATTTAGCGGCAAAAGGTTGGTCAGCAGGTGTGCCTAGTATAGTTGTTGATGGCAATGATCCGGTTGCCGTATATTTAGCTTCAAAGGAAGCCCGTGCTTGGGCCGTTAGTGGTCACGGTCCAGTACTAATCGAAACCTTAACAAATCGTTTGGAAGCCCATTCAACAGCGGGTGATGATCCACTACGCTACCGTGAGCAAGAGGACATTGATACTTGGTGGCAAAAAGAGCCGTTGCTTCGCATGCGCAAGTATATGACGGATAGGGGAATTTGGGATAGTAAGCAAGAAGAGGACTATATTTCCGAGATTAACGAACATATTGATGATCAAATTAAAATTGCTGATGCTGTGTCTAAACAAAAAATATCTGATTTCGTGAAAAATACACTTGAAGTACCTAGCTATGCGATGACTGAACAAATTACCAAGTTGGAAAGTGAGGGAAAGTAACATGGCTGTTAAGAGTTATATTGACGCTACCCGAGAGGCAATGGATTTAGCGTTAGAAAAAGATGATAATGTCATTATTTTTGGTGAAGATGTTGGTAAAAACGGTGGTGTATTCCGTGCAACAGATGGCCTCCAAGCTAAGTATGGTGATGATCGCGTATTTAATACACCCTTAGCAGAATCTGCGATTGGTGGGTTAGCTATCGGACTAACGACACAGGATTATCGTCCAATTATGGAAATACAGTTTTTTGGTTTCGTTTTTGAAGTCATGGATTCTATTGCTGGACAAATGTCACGTAACCGCTTCCGCTTTAATGGTACCCGAAATATGCCCATTGTGGTGCGTGCGCCATATGGTGGTGGCACAAAAACACCTGAAATGCATGCGGATAATTTAGAAGGTATGATGGCACAGATTCCAGGAATTCGTGTGGTCATGCCAGCTAATCCAGCCGATGCAAAGGGGCTTCTCTTAAGTGCAGTTGCGTCTAACGATCCAGTTGTATTCTTAGAGAATTTACATCTATATCGCTCATTAAAAGGAGAGGTGCCAGACGGATATTACACAGTACCGTTGGATAAAGCGGCGGTCGCTCGTTCAGGTGAGGATGTATCTATTATTTCTTATGGTGGTGGTGTGCCAGTTGCTTTGAAGGCGGCGGATACGTTAGAAAAAAATGGTATTTCTGCTGAAGTATTAGATTTACGTACAGTTTCGCCCCTTGACATTGAAAGTATAGGGGAAACAATTAGTAAAACCGGTCGCGTTGTGGTTGTTCAAGAAGCACAACGAATGGCTGGTATAGGTGCAAACGTGATGAGTGAGATTTCTGAACGTTTTATATTACATTTGAAGGCACCAATTGGTCGTGTTGCTGCACCAGATTCTATTTATCCCTTTGGACAAGCAGAAAATGACTGGATGATTAAACCAGATGATGTTGTGGTTAAGGTAATGGAGGTTGTTAATTATGACTGAGATTTTTACAATGCCTGATATTGGTGAGGGTATGGCTGAAGGTGATATTACATCATGGCTTGTTAAAGTTGGTGATGTTGTCGCAATGGATGATCCTGTTGCTGAAGTACAAAACGATAAGTTACTTCAAGAAATTTTGTCACCTTATGCTGGAAAAGTCACGCATTTATATGTTGATGCAGGGACAACCGTTGAGGTTGGTGATCCACTAATTGAGTTTGATGGTAGTGGGACACCAGATACTGGTAGCGATGAGAAAACTGTTGTCGAAACAACAGCGCCTTCTTCTGAAGATGAAGTACCTTTGGTAACGTCAGACGATACGACTCAAATGGTTAAGGTGGCTAATGGCCATGTGTTAGCTATGCCGTCTGTTCGTCACTTAGCATTTGAAAAAGGAATTGATTTAACAACGGTAACGCCAACAGGACGTCATGGCCATGTGACACTGTCAGATGTTGAATCGTTTAATAAAGAGAACGTTAGTGAAAGTCAAGCTGTCGCGCCAGTGGAAGTGGCAACGCAACAAGGTACAAAGCCAAATGATATCACTCCGAAGGCACCTGAAGTATTGCATGAGGGTCGACAGCCAATGACACCAACTCGTCGTGCAATTGCCAAAGCAATGGGTGCGCAAAACGCAACGATTCCTTCGGTGACAAATTTTGATTCTGTCGAAGTCAGTAAACTGGTTGCGCATCGCAGTAGTTTCAAGGCACAGGCACAAGCTGATGGTGTCCGCTTAACGTATCTAGCATATGCTGTAAAAGCATTGGCAGCAACTGCCAAGAAATTCCCCGAGATCAATGCGAGTGTTGATATGGATACTAATGAAATTATTTATCATGAGGATGTTAACATGGGTATTGCTGTAAATGCCCCATCGGGATTATATGTACCAGTTATTATGCATGCAGATCAGAAGTCTATTTTGACGATTGCTAAAGAAATTGTTGAGTTGTCTGAGGCTGTACGTGAGGGTTCGATAACATCTCAACAAATGCGGGGTAGTACGATTACGATTTCTAACCTTGGTTCAGCGCGTGGCACATGGTTTACGCCAATTATTAATGGTAAGGAAGTTGCTATTTTAGGATTGGGAACGATTGTGAAAGAACCAATGATTGATGAAAACGATGACATTGTCGTAGGGCAAAACATGAAGTTGTCCTTGAGCTACGATCATCGTTTGATTGATGGGATGTTAGGACAAGCGGCTCTCAACTACTTAAAGCAGCTGTTGGCTGATCCAGCGTATATGCTGATGGAGGTTTAAATTATGGTTGTTGGCGCACAAGCACGAGATGTTGATACGATTATCATCGGTTCTGGACCTGGTGGTTATGTTGCTGCTATTCGCGCAGCTGAACTAGGTCAAAAAGTGACTATTATTGAACGTGATGAAATTGGTGGTGTTTGCTTAAATATTGGATGTATTCCTTCAAAAGCATTAATTAACGTTGGGCATCATTACCGTGAAGCAATTTCTGAAACACCTTTTGGATTGGAAACAGAAAATGTCACACTTGATTGGTCGAAAACACAGAGTTGGAAACAGAATACTGTGGTGAACACACTCACTTCTGGTGTGAAATTGCTGCTTAAAAAGCATCATGTAGACATTATCAAGGGTGAAGCAACGTTTAATGATAACGAGACGGTTAATATTGTTCAAGATGATGGTCATGAATTACTTCAGTTTAACAATGCAATTATTGCAACGGGGTCTCGACCAATAGAGATTCCAAGTATGCCATTTGGTGATCGTATTATTGATTCGACTGGTGCTTTATCACTCGAACAAATACCTGAAAAACTTATTATTGTTGGTGGTGGTGTTATTGGGTCTGAATTAGGTGGTGTTTATGCTAACTTAGGCACTAAAGTGACAATCATAGAGGGGTTAGATCATACGTTAAATGGTTTCGATCATGAAATGACAAAACCGGTATTGGATGATTTTAAAAAACAGGGTGGTGAGGTAGTGACCTCAGCAACGGCTAAGTCAGCCGTACAAACGGCAGATCATGTCACATTAAACTATGAAGTTGATGGTAAGGAGCAAAGTGTTACTGGTGATTATCTATTGGTAGCAGTAGGTCGACGCGCAAATACTGATGCGATTGGTTTAAACAATACTGATGTGAAGCTGACCGAACGCGGTGTCATTGACGTGGCGGAAAATATGCAAACACGTGTACCACACATCTTTGCAATTGGTGATATTACGGCGGGCCCACAATTAGCTCACAAGGCTAGTTTTCAAGGAAAAATCGCTGCTGCTGCAATTTCTGGTGACAAACAAGCACGTGATTTACACTATTCATTACCCGCTGTTGCTTATACGCAATTTGAATTAGCCACAACAGGTGAAGATTTAGAGACGATTAAATCTGACAATTTAGAGGTAAAAATATCAAAATTTCCTTTTGCTGGGAATGGCCGTGCTATTTCAATGGATGATACGACTGGATTCATTCGTTTGATTAGTGATAAAAAGACAAATGCGCTGTTGGGCGCGCAAATCGTTGGTCCAAGTGCATCTGATTTGATTTCAGAGCTGTCCTTGGCTATTGAAAATGGTTTGACTACCAATGACATTTCGTTAACTATTCATCCACACCCAACGCTGGGTGAAGCAATCATGGATACGGCAGAGCTAGCTGATGGTTTACCTATTCATATTTAATCAAATAATAACGAAAATAAACACGCTACCACAACTGTGGTGGCGTGTTTGGTATAGGAGTATTTTAGGAATTTATGTCAAAATTTAAAACAAACGATGGCGTTACGTTGGATTATCATAAATATGGTGAAGGGCAACCTATTATATTAATTGCTGGTTACTCTGGGAATCAAGCAACTTGGGTACCTGAAATTGATCCTTTTGTAGCATCAGGTTTGCAGGTCATTACGTATGATCGACGAAACCATGGCGAAAGCAACACTGTTGATTATGGCATGCGTATATCACGTCATGGACAGGATTTAGCAGAATTAATAACGTTTCTAGGCATCGAAAAACCTATATTAGTTGGTCACTCGATGGGTGCAAGTACAATTTGGGCTTACGAATCACTATATGGGGATGAGCACTTGCGTGCTGTTATTACTGAAGATCAGATACCGAAGATGCTACGCGATGATAGTTGGCCTTTTGGTCTTTTTAAAGCTGACCAACATCATATTCTTGAAGCGGTAGAGGCGCTGCCTCACACTAAGTTGACGCGTGCCAAAATATCTATTGACATTAAACGTGAAATTGGCAAAGCCTACCATCCTTTTGATTTTAACTATAACGAGCCATTGTTGATAGACAGTTTGATGCAGGACTGGCGTGACGTTGTCAGACGTGAACGCGTACCACACTTGTTTATTGCTGGCAGTCAATCTCCGCTATGGTCATCTGACCATGCACAGGCGGTGGTCGAAATGAGTTCTTTTGGTTATAGCCATATTGTTTCTGGCGCAGGGCATATTCCGCATATTGAGGTGCCAAATGAATTTAATCAGGTTGTCCTAGAGTTTATTTCCGAATTAATCAGATAACACAGGTCGATTTTTTTATATGAAGGATTGATTCAAGCAAATTATAATTCATTTTTTATAAAAGCAATACAAAAAATCCTAGTAAAATCTCAACCTGAGATTTTACTAGGATTTTAATTTTTTTAAATAACGACCCATTTTTTAAAAACGTGACTGGTGAGCGGCCACACTACGACGGATAGCTTGTTTTGATACTTCTTCATGATGCGCTTCACTTTTTTGTGCCGGCTTAACAACAGTATGGCGGTAGCTGAGCGCAGTGGTTGCGGCCACTGCTACTGAACTCAAAATTCCAACGATGACACCTGATTTGAATGATTTCATAATATTAACCACTTCTTTCTTAAGTTTTCTTAAACTCTATTATCAACTATTTTGACGCATTTGTAAATGAATTTAGTATAATAAACTTATGACTAGTAAAACACAAATTGTTGCGCACCGTGGTTATCGTAGTGTAGCGCCGGAAAATACCTTACCAGCTTTTGAAGCAGCCTTAGCTTATCAGCCAGATATGCTTGAGATGGATGTTCATCGAACAAAAGATGGGCATCTTGTGGTTATTCATGATGAAAAAGTGGATCGAACAACAAACGGTACAGGCTATGTTAAAGATTTAACATTAGCTGAGCTTAAGTTACTTGATGCGGGCAGCTACAAAGAGCCCAAAATGCCAGGTGTCCGTATACCAACTTTTGATGAATTCTTATCATTTTTACAGCGTGTGGATTTTTCTGATACATTATTGTTAGAAATTAAAACGGATCATATTGATTATCCAGGTATTGAACAGGAAATTCTTGACCAAGTTGCTCGTTACAAGCCAAAATATCACATTTTGTATCAGAGTTTTAACTTAAATACCTTAAAAAATATCCGTCATTTACAAACAGATGCAGATATTGCTGCTTTAGTTTTTTGGCCTACACCCAAAGTTTATTGGTTAAGATGGCGTGGCATTTTTGATTATATACACCTCGATATTCGTTTATTGAAAAAAAGGGGCCATTTTTTTTGGCGCCCAAAACAACACATGAGGACTTGGACAGTTGATAATGAAGCTGATATGCGGCGTGTATTCAAAGCCGGTTTAAGAGGAATTATCACAAATCAAGTGGCTTTGGCAACAAGAATACGATCGGAAATACAAGGTGATAGTCATGACTAAAATTGTTGTTATTGCAGGGCCAACAGCATCTGGTAAAAGTAGTTTAGCTATTGATATGGCTCAGAGGTTCGATGGTGAAATCATTTCAGCAGACGCCATGCAAATTTATCGTGAGTTAGATATTGGTACAGCTAAAGTCACAGAGCAAGAACGCAAGTTAATACCACATCATCTAATTGACATTGTGAATATGACAGATCAATTTTCTGTTGCTGAGTTTGTTAAACAAGCAGATAACGTGATTGCAGATATTGTTTCCCGTGATAAGTTACCAATTGTTGCAGGCGGTACTGGATTTTATATAAAAACATTGCTTGGCCAACAGCCGCTTGATTTTGTTGCAAGTGACGAGCAAGAAGTTGCTGTATTAAAGCAACGTGAGTTAGATGATTTAATAGTTGAGTTACGAACACGCGACGAGAGATTAGCAAATAAAGTGGATGAACATAATAAGCAGCGAGTCATTCGAGCAATTCAAATTGCGCGTCATGGGGCACATGACGTAGACCAGACGCGTCCTAAATACGATCCGTTAGTTGTTGGTATTGATTGGCCACGTGATATTTTATATGAGCGGATTAATTCACGCGCGCAAATTATGATTGAGAATGGCTTGTTAACTGAAGCGCAGTCTATTTTAGATGTTGGTGGTGAAAATATTCAAGCGGGTAAGGCGATTGGTTATAAGGAATTTTTCCCATATCTACAAGGCGAATTGCCATTAAAAGATGCCATATCTCAAATGCAACAAGATTCAAGGCGCTATGCTAAACGGCAACTTACCTATCTTAGGCATCAAATACCGGGATTAATTTGGATTGATGGTTCGCAAGCAAAGGTAGAATTGGCTAAGCGAATCGAATCGTTTTTGTAAGCCGCGTGATTCAGGGTAGAATACCTACATAGGAGTTAAAATGACAGAAATTTATGATTTAATCGTTGTTGGTACTGGATCAGTTGGTTCGAGTGCAGGATATTATGCTAGTATGAAGGGTTTAAAAGTACTAGAAGTAGATGAAAGTCAACCACCACATGATCAAGGTTCATATCATGGTGATACTAGAATTATACGACATGCTTACGGCGAAAACCCAATGTATGTGCCACTTGCACTACGTGCCCAAGAATTATGGCAAAGTTTAGAGAAGCAGGCGCAAGTGAAAATATTTCATGAAACCGGCGTCCTTAATATTGGTGCCGAAAAATCTCAATTTTTAAGTAACATTGTGATTTCAGCAGAACAATATCATTTGCCGATAAAAATTTATGATGCTAAATCAGCAAATGAAAGATGGCAACAACTTAACTTACCTATAGGATTTGAGGCCACTTTGGAATCAAGAGGTGGTTATTTGAAATCAGAGGATGCGGTTTCAGCCTACGTCAATCAAGCGAAAAAAGCTGGTGCCCATCAAAAATTTAATACACGTGTGTTAGCAATCTCAGATGAACATGGTCTTGTTCATGTCCAAACAAATGATGGTGTTTTTTTGGGTAAACATGTTGTTGTAACAGCGGGTACGTGGGTTAAAGATTTGATTCCCAATTTACCAATTCAACCTGTTAGAAAGGTAGTATCGTGGTTTAATTCAGATCAAAGCTTATCAGAGCGTGCTAATTTTCCTGCTTTTACTGCAGAAACAACTGATGGTAATCAATATTATGGGTTTCCCGCGAATGACGGTATGATTAAAATTGGACGTCATAATGGTGGTCAAATTATTTCTAACAGGGAACAACGTGTTCAATTTGGTGAGAATTCAGAAGATTACGATGAAATAACTTATTTTAAGCAACATGTTTTACGTGGAGTTAACCAATTACATCATGGCGTTTCATGTACATATGATGTATCACCAGATGGTCATTTTATTATTGACTATGTACCAGGACATAAAAATATTCAGGTTGTCACGGGGTTGAGTGGTCATGGATTTAAATTCGCGAGTGTACTTGGTGAAATACTAATTGATCGTGTGCTAAACATAGAACCCAAATATAATTTAACGGCGTTTTCCTTGTCACGTTTTTTAAAATAAGCATGTATAGGAAAATTAATATGAAAAAAATATTTTTCAGAGAAACCATAGGCAGTATGGTTATGGTAATTGTATATTTTATAGGTATTTTTATTCTGATAGAAAATAATGGTTGAGTATAAAGGGTTATGCAATCTTAACAAAAATAAGGACATTCATGTTTGAGTATCATGGATGTCCTTATTTTTTATTGACGCAACATTATACCTCAATTTGGCGTATTCGTCTGTAGCCAATTGTTCAGTTTGGTCTAATTGCAACATTTGCGCTTGATTAATTTCTTTGTAAAGTGCACTCGCCATAGGTTGGACAATAGTACCTTCAGAAACACCTTGTTGCACAAAGTCATACTCATATTGGAATGCTTTAATGTAAAGTGCACTGCTAACAGGGACAGATTCGTGCTTATAATCACGTTTTACGCGATTAAAGAAGCGATTCATTGTTTCACGAACGAAATAAATGTGGTCATTATCACTTTTCTGGTTAGCGAGGCGTTCACGTAATTTATTATCTAAATAAGTATCTGTAGCATGAGTTAGGTCACTATTGAGCGCGATGAGCTCATCGCGTGTATCAGTCCATTTTTTGATGTTGGCAGCAAATGTGGGATCAGTTTTTAATTTATTTTTTCGGAAACGATCGCGTTGCGCGCGTGTAATAACGCCATTTGCAAGGTGCCAAGTTGATTCACGAACATATCGACGTAATGTACGTTTAATCTTGTGCTTGAATGATTTTGTTTGCTTAGGACCATTGTTACGTGTGTGTTGTAAAATTTTAGCGTATATATTAATGACGTTTGTGCTGTATCTTTTAGTGGTAGAATCACTACGAATATACATTAAAGCAAAATCTTGCGTGTCCGCTAATAATTCAAGGAATTGGGGTGAAACGTTTTTTCGATCATCCATCATGAATAATTTATTTTTTTGTGACTGAAGTTGTGTTGATAGTGTTTCACGAACATTATGATCTGATACATGGTCAAGGATTTTAAGTGAAGCGAAGTCTATCATTTTATCGCGTGTTTTGTTGATATCAATTGCTGTGTATGATTCGATTTTTGTAGGTAACTGTAATGGCAAGACAATGGCACTAACAAGCATACTAATTAAAATGACCAAGGTAGCCACAATAATCAATGTCTCTCGGTAAGGAAATGCATGACCTGCAATTTTGTAAGGCAAGGAAAAGGCCATAGCTAATGTGACAGTGCCATGAACACCACTAATAGCAAAAATACGAGCATAAAATTTGTGTTGACTATTATTACGGTCGCCAAAAAATAGTGCGAAACTGCTTGGTTTATGATGATTTTGTTTATCATTACTGTCGCGCAGAGCCCAAATGTATCGCAAGATCAGCATGATGACATAAATCAGAACACTCAATGCTGTGAGTTGTAATGTACCAAATAGACCAATTTTTGTGATTGATAGCCACACCCCAGGTAAAGAAATGCCTAAAATTAGGAAAACAATAGCATTCAAAACATCTGCAATGGTCTGCCAAATCGTGCGAGAGGTTAATTGCACAGTTGTCGAGGTCAACCGTAAGCGACTTGACTCCCAATTATGCACCATGCCAGTGGCAACAACCGCCAAGATACCAGAAGTTCCTAAGTGTTCAGCTATTAGGTAGACGGCGAAAGGTGTTAGTAAACTAATGGGGATGATTGTTGTTTCTGGGTTTGATGCGCGTTGTTGTAAATTAACGCGCAATGCCACAATAAGTAACCCTAGGATGGTCCCAACAAGAACACCACCAATAGCTACAAATAAAAAATGTTCTAACCCGTGAATAACTGAAAATGTGCCTTGTGATAAAACAGACAGTGCCAAATCTAGCATCACTAATCCGGTAGCATCATTAAAAAGTGATTCCAGCTCCAATGCTTCGCCAACACCTGCGGGCATATCAGTACCTGCTGTTAATGATTTGACGGCTACAGCATCAGTAGGTGTGACGATAGCAGCTAATGTAATTGCTAGGGGCAGTGTCCAAGTGACTTCGATGTGATTGGTAATGACACCAACAACAAGCGTTGTTACGACAGCTAAAACAACAGATAAAAGCCAAATGCCTTCAAAACGTTGTTTTATTTTGGTAAATGATTGTTTTTGACCGTCAATAAACATGATAGGGGCAATAATCATCAACATAAAAAATTCAGGTTCTAGTTCAAAATCTTTGAAAATGGGTGTAAATGACATGCCAATACCAACAGCAATTAAAATAAATGCCTCAGGTATTTTTGGAATAAATTCCTTAATGATATTGGTCGCAATGACACCAATCAAAAGTAAAGCTAGGGTGTATAAAGTACTCATGTTACTCCTTGTTAATTATTATATGGTCTACTGGGTCAGCCGTGAGGAAAATATCTTTCAATTAATCATAAGGAATCACGTAATTGAAGCGTTGATGGAATTCGAATATTTTTTGGCAAAAGCGCATGCTCTGTCATACTCATATTTAGTTTTTCGGCAGCAGTACGTCCAATTTCTTGCGGATTTTGTGAAATAGAGGTAATCGCTGGTGAAATCATATCTGCAAATTGATCATCATCATAGCCAATCAGTCCGATGTCTTCAGGAATACGTAATTGATGTGTTTTTAAAAAGCGGACAGCAGACCATAGCACTTGACCATTAAGCGCAAAAATAGCTGTGCGATTGTAGCTAACTATGGTCTTTTTTAATTGAGATTGCCAATTGAAATCATCAATTTCAATTAAGTGAACTGTGATCTGACTACCAGTTAAACCGGCTTTTAAACCATTATAGCGATTCATACGGCTTGATACACCAGTAATACGGTTTGCTAAGACGATGATTGTATCATATTGTTTTGCCTTAAGTATTTTAGCGAGGTCAACTGATTTTTGAAAATTATCAGACACAACGGCTGGCCAAGTAAACGGTTCGGTGTAACGATCAACCTGTACTACTGGTGTTTTTTGATCGATTAAAAATTGATAGTGATCGGGTTGATGAACTAAGGGTTGTAAAATAACGCCATCCACTTGCTCTGTCATCATTTTTTCTAAATTACTTAATTCACGATCAACGTTGTCATCGGCGTCCATAATTAAAACTTGATAATGTGTGTTTTGAAAATAATCACCGATACCTTTTAGCAAACGAGAGGTGTACATATTAGAAATATCAGCAACAGAGACACCGATTAAAAAAGAATTGCGTGCTTTCAAGGCTTGTGCTTGCCTATTCGGACGATAATCGAGTTCGGCAATTGTTTGTTCAATACGAACCTTTGTCGTTTTTGACATATTGTCGAATTTATCATTTAAATAACGAGAAATTGTTGTTTTTGAAACGCCAGCTTTTGCAGCAATATCGTTAATTGTGATTTTTTTATCCATGAAGATATTATACGCCAAATTAAAAATAAGGGCTTGACAAAAACTTGGAAGCGTTTACAATAGTCTTTGTAAACCGGTTTCCGAAAACGTTAAACTAAGAAGAGGATGAATGATGACAAAAGAAAAAATAAGTATTAATCCTGAGAAGTTCGCTCTACAGTTTATTGCATCTGTGAATTTTGATTTTGATGAAACAGAACTTGAGAACATGGCTAAAAAAGAGTTGGCAGCTTACCTGTCTGCTTATTTTCTTGCTGAAAAATTCAACACAATTGAAAGCAAAAATTTTGATAAATCACAATCGCTTGATTTATCAGACTTATGTTTTGATGCGTTATTGAAGCACGTTGCAGATTTAAACAAATATTAAGGCGTATGTACTATGAAAAAATCACAAATTGTTTTGAATCATTTAGCATTTGCATCCGATCGTAAAAATGGCGGACAACAGTTGGACATGTTAAAAAAAGTTGTTGGTTTTGGTATGCAATCTGCTGAATTACGACGCGAGTATTTTGACGATATTATTGCTGAAACACCGGCTATATCAGCTTATGCTAAATCTAAACGTCTTCGTCTTTTTTATTCGGTGCCCGATGATATATTTGTCAACCATCGCGTTAATCCAAAACTGAGCGCGTATTACCATGAGGCCATTCAGTTAGGTGTGTCTGTCATCAAGTTTAATATAGGGGACTTTGATATTTTATTGCCAGAAGATATTGCGACATTAGAAACATTGTTGCAAATGGGTATTCAAACAAATATTGAAAACGACCAGACGCAGACATCAGGCAAAATGCGCGTCATTGAAAAATTTATGGTAGCAATTCATGAGGCAAATCTGACTATTGGCTATGTTTATGACATGGGAAATTGGCGATATGTAGGGGAAGATGAGATGATAGCAGCAAAACAATTATCATCATATGTCAAATATATTCATGTCAAAGATGACAAAGGGTTCGGCGATGAGGTAGTCACTGTGCCCTTAAACGCAGGTGATATTGCATGGCAAGAGATTTTGCATATATTACCACAAAACGTGCCCGTGGCAATCGAGTATCCAACTGCAAATGAACAAGTCATTCGCGATGGTATACAAGCACTTGAAGTGTTTAGTTGAGGTATATGATGACCAATATTATTATTAGTATTTTATTGTTACTGACGTTTGTGGGATTTATCTATTACATTGTTAAAGGTGGCAACTTAGTCATTGGCTTCTTTATTATGGCGCTACTATGGTCAATCATTGGCTTAATTCCTTTTAATGTTGTGATTCAAGATGTCATTGCAAAACCTGCACTTAATTATGGTTCAACAATTATATATATTGTGTTTGGCTCATGGTTTGGTCGCGTGTTAGTGGATTCTGGTATTGCTGGGTCTATCTCTGCTCAAACCGAAAAAGTTGGTCGTAAGGCACCAATTTTTGCAGCCATATTGGTTGTATTAGTTACCGCATTAATTTTTTCATCTGCTTATGGTGTGGGGTCAGTTATTGCAATTGGTGTTATCTTAATTCCGATTTTGTTATCAATTGGCGTGCCTAAAAAAGTAGCTATTCCAGCATTTACAATGGCTATTGGCGCACCAATGTATATTAACGTGGTATTGTTTAATCAAATTAAAGCTTTTTTCCCCTCAGTTAGCTTTTCTGGTAACTATTTAGTTTTTGGTCTAACAGCCATGAGTGTTCAACTGCTTGGGGTGATTATTTTTATTTTAGTGAACAGTAAAAGTATTAAAAACGGTAAGATTGAAACAATTGCGACTAATAGCCAAGTTGAGTTCAAGCGGACACATCCAGTGACATTCATTGTACCAATCATACCAGTTGCCCTAAACATGTTTTTTCACTGGGATGCGATTCCAGCCTTGTTATTAGCAACAATTATTGCTTTACTGCTAACTGGTCAAATGAAGTCGTATACGGGGTTGGTTGCTTTCATTAATAAAACAGTATCACAAGCAATAAATGACATTTCTGGCTTAATCATCTTTTTGATGGCATTGGTTATGTTTGCCGGTGCTGCAACTGTTAATGTGCCTCACTTTAAGGGCATTATTGAAGTGATTTTGCCACATAGTCCGTTAGTTTTGGCCATTGCAGTGGGTATTTTAGCACCACTGGCTTTATTCCGAGGACCATTACATGTTTGGGGAGCTGGCGCAGCAACGGCAGCGGTGTTAGCAGCAACTGGTACATTTTCACCAATCTTTCTGTTACCACTCTTATATACGGCAAGTATTATGGCGGTTTCTATCGATTTGACCCAGTCATGGAACACCTGGGCGTTGACATACTCTAAACTTGAAACCAAAGAGTATTTGAAAATGGGTATTCCAGTAATGTGGGCGATATCGATTGTGAATGAGTTATTAGTGTTTGCTTTCTTTGGTCATTAGGACGATTAATTTAAGGAGAATAATATGAGTGAAATTTTGACATTAGGTGAACCAATTGTTACCTTTACATCAACTGATTTGAATGCAGGATTAGTAGACAGCATTAATTATTATAAATTTTTGGGTGGTGCAGAACTTAACGTTATGATTGGCGCCACGCGTTTAGGACATAGTACTGAGTATATTTCACAAGTCGGGGCTGATCCACTAGGTCAGTTTGCCATCAAAGAAATATCTAAATATCATGTTGGTAATCAGTATATTTCAACTGATGATCATAATTGGACTGCTTTTCAATTAAAGGAATTAGTTGATCAAGGGGATCCAGCGACATTTAATTTTCGGCGGCAGTCAGCAGCAGCACATTTTGATAAATCAAATATTGATCGTATTGACTTTACTGGTGTTAAAATAGCGCACTTATCAGGTATTTTTCCAGCTATTTCAATGCAGGCACGAGAAGCATTTCGTTACTTTGCTGAGCAACTTATCAAACGGGGCATTCAAACGACATTTGATCCCAATTTACGACCAGCACTGTGGGAATCACAAGCGACGATGATTGAAACTATTAACGATTTAGCTAAATATGGTGAAATTGTGTTGCCTGGTATTAACGAAGGCGAAATTTTAATGGGGTCACGTGATCCTGAAAAAATTGCTGACTTTTACTTGGAAAATAGTGAGAGAACGCAGACGGTCGTGGTAAAACTTGGGCCAGAAGGCGCATATGTTAAAAATAAATCTGGCGATAGCTATGTAGTTAAAGGGTTTCAAGTTAAGAAGGTTGTTGATACAGTTGGTGCTGGGGATGGGTTTGCATTAGGATTGATTACCGCACTCATTGAAGGACTGCCAATGGCTAAAGCAGTTGAACGCGGTAATGCGGTTGGTGCTTTGCAGGTGCAAACCACTGGTGACAATGATGGTTACCCAACACCAGACGAGTTGACACAATATTTAATATCAGAACAGAAAGAGGATTAAAAATGACAAAGCAAGTATATTTACCAGATGATATTCCGGCAGTTGGTAAGAACATTTTAACTGATGCAGGTTTTGAGGTGATTGTTGGTTCTGGACGTGAACGTCAAACAATGAAAAATGAAGGCGCTCAAGCGTCTGCAGTTTTGATTGGTACGCAGCCTTTTGATGAGGATATGATGGACAGCATGCCTAATTTAAAAGTAATTGCTCGTAATGGCGTTGGTTATGATGCGGTTGATGTTGATGCAGCAACAAAGCGGGGTATTTACGTGGTAAATACCCCTAAAGCCTTGTCTGGCTCAGTTGCTGAGACAGCCGTTTCTGAATTATTAGCGATTAGCAAAAATTTGTATCAAAACGCAGCAGCAATTCATGAAGATAACTGGCCTTATCGTAAGGCACATCCGGGTCGTGATATTGCAGGCAAAACAGTAGGTATTCTTGGGTTTGGTCGTATTGGACAACAAGTAGCTAAAAAGTTAAGTGGGTTTGATGTTAAAATAATCGCCTATGATCCATTTGCAAAATCGACAGATACCGTTGACATAGTTGATCGCGAGACGATTTTTAAAACAGCTGATTATGTTATGGTTCATTTACCAGCAGTACCTGAAACAATACACTCTATTGGTGCAAAGGAATTTAAAATGATGAAGCATGATGCCTATTTAATTAATATGGCTCGTGGGGCAATTATTGTTGAGTCAGAATTAGTGAGTGCTTTAAAGAATGGGGACATTGGTGGCGCTGCTCTGGATGTTTTTGAAGAAGAGCCATTGCCAGTGACTAATCCGTTAGTTGGATTAGATAATGTTTTGCTGACGCCACATATTGCGTCTAACACGATTGAAACAAAGGCACGGATGGCAATTGACGCAACACACGATATTGTGCGTGTGTTACAGGGAGAAAAGCCAGAGTCTGCTGTGAATCAGTTGGATTAATGTTTATTTTTGAAACGTTCCTGATGAGGGACGTTTTTATTTTAAACGTGTATAATGAAGATATTCTAACAATTTTAAGGAGAAATTATGGCTGAATTAACACGATTCTATAATATGTTTCAACCGAACCATTATGATATTTATTTGAATATTGATCGCTCATCAAAAACAATTAGTGGCACAACAACCATTTCAGGTGTCGCGCAAACTTCAAAAATTGCGTTGCACCAAAAAGATTTGTCTGTTAGTGGTGTACAAGTTGATGGTCAGTCAGTGCCATTTGTAATTAATCGCGAACTGGATGCCCTCAATATATCCTTACCAAAATCAGGGTCAACAAAGGTAACTGTTGACTATACGGCACCACTAACAGATACAATGATGGGCATTTATCCATCATACTATGAAATTGACGGTGTCAAAAAGCAAATTATTGGCACGCAATTTGAAACAAATTTTGCACGCCAAGCATTTCCAAGTATTGATGAACCTGAAGCAAAGGCAACCTTTGATTTAGCCATTAAATTTGATGAACAACCTGGAGAAACCGTATTAGCCAATATGCCCGAAATTCGTGTTGAAAATGGGGTACACTATTTTGACACAACTGTTCGTATGTCAACCTATTTAGTAGCATTTGCCTTTGGAGAGTTACAAAACAAACAAACAGAAACGAGTAGCGGCGTTAATGTTGGTGTTTATGCAACAAAGGCCCATGATCCGAAAACACTTGATTTTGCATTAGATATTGCCAAGCGTTCAATTGAATTTTTCGAAGATTTCTATCAAACACCTTATCCATTACCACAATCAAATCAATTGGCGTTGCCCGATTTTTCAGCTGGTGCCATGGAAAACTGGGGGCTAGTCACTTATCGTGAAGCGTATTTGGTGCTTGATCCAGACAATACGGCTTTGGAAGCTAAACAGGTAGTGGCAACAGTCATTGCTCACGAACTCGCGCATCAATGGTTTGGTGATTTTGTGACGATGAAATGGTGGGACGATTTGTGGTTAAATGAGAGTTTTGCCAACATGATGGAATATGTTGCTATTGATGCACTTGAACCAGATTGGCACATTTGGGAATTGTTTCAAACATCTGATGTACCCGCAGCTTTACACCGTGATGCAACTGATGGTGTGCAAGCCGTACATGTTCAAGTTAACCATCCAGCTGAGATTGATTCGTTGTTTGATGCTGCAATTGTCTATGCAAAGGGTGCACGTATGTTAGTCATGGTACGTGCGTTAATTGGTGATGATGCGCTGCGTGAAGGATTGAAGAATTATTTTGCGACGCATAAATATGACAACGCAACTGGAGCTGACTTGTGGCAAGCGTTGGGTGATGCTTCTGGTCAGGACGTCTCAGCTGTTATGGATTCATGGCTAGAACAACCAGGCTACCCAGTTGTTTTTGCCGAGGTGCTTGATGGTCAGCTCACTTTAACACAACAACAATTTTTTATTGGCGAAGGACAGGATGATAACCGCTTGTGGCAAATACCGGTTAACAGTAACTACGAGACAGTGCCTAAAATAATGACTGGACAAAAGGTCGTTCTAGGGGATTATGTGACGCTACGTCGAGGGGCAGGTGAAGCGTTTTATCTCAATAGGAGAAATGATTCGCATTTTATCGTCAAATATGATGCCACCCTCTTACAAGATATATTAGTCAATGTTGGTCAACTAGACGCGATTACGCAACGTCAAATGATTCAAGACTTGCATATACTTGCTCAGGGACGACAAATCGCATTTTCAGAAATTGTACCGTTACTCGTCCGTTTTGCTAATAGTGACTCTAAGATTGTCAATGATGCCTTATATACTGTTGCACAAGACCTACGTCAATTTGTAACCCCTGATTCTGATGAAGAAAAGCACTTGAAGCAGTTCTATGATAAGTTGAGTCGTCAGCAGTTTGAACGCTTAGGTTGGCATGCAAAGAATGGCGAATCCTTAGATGATGAATTAACGCGTCGTTACATTGTTTCAGCTGCATTGTACGCAAACAATAGCGCAGCGACAACACAGGCGCATGACTTATTTAAAACATATGAGAGCGATTTGCAGAAAATACCCGCAGAAATACGTGTGTATATTATTCGTAATGAGGTTCAAAATTATGGCAATCAAACGCTATTTGATGATTTGCTGTTAAATTATCGTCAAACTTCTGATGCGAGTTACAAACAAGATTTACGTGCGGCGATAACGATTGTGACCGAGCCAAAACTGGTCGATCAATTGGTAGTGGCATTTAAAAACGCAGATGTGATTAAACCACAAGACTTACGGGGATGGTTTGGTGGTACTTTGCGTAATACACACGGCGAACAAGCTGCTTGGGATTGGTTACGACGTGAGTGGGATTGGTTAGAAGCAACAGTTGGTGGTGATATGGAGTTTACAACTTACATTACCGTGGCTGCCAGTGTTTTGAAAACTAGCCAGCGCTTAGAAGAATTTAAAAACTTCTTTAATCCAAAAAGCGATCAGCCTGGCTTGACTCGTGAAATTAAAATGGATACACGCGTGATTAGCAGTCGTGTGGCATTAATTGCATCAGAAAAAGACGCGGTGAATCAAGTGATCGCTGATAATATTTAAGTACTAAAGGGAACCAAAATTTTGGTTCTTTTTTGTTATAGTTAAAAAATTACACAGAAAGGATATTTGTGATATACTATGTATTAGTTAATAAATTACAAATAGGAGACGGCTGTGACATATAAGAAAAAAATATCAGAACTCTTTTTGATTAAGGGTGGATCACCGCAAGTTAGAATTAAGGTAAGTAAAAATACTGATGCGCGTAACTATTTTTTTTATGATCAAAATCACCTTTTACAAGACATATCACAATCGGAAATAGAGGATAGTGCAGTTGAAAAGACGATTAAAACAGAAGATACTGTTGAGGTAGCAGAAGAAAATGACATGATTATTAGTTTAATATCAGCAACTAGTGCTAAAGTGAGCGTCCAACATCAAGGTTACTTAATTAGTCAAAATTACGTTAAATTAGTGCCAATAGATGAAAATATCATTGATGAAAACTATGTGATCTATCTATTAAATGAAAGTCATCTGGTTAAAAAGCAACTTGCACGTCAACTACAGGGGTCAAATTTTGTAAAAGTAACAATAGCTATTTTGAAAAATTTGGAAATACCAATGATACCTATTGAAAAGCAACGGCAAATAGGGAAATGGTACATGAAAACTAATCGTTTAAATACTTTACGTCAACGCGTTGAAATGAATCAAAAACGTTTAGCTGATGAGCTAATAGAAAGAGGAATAATTAATGCCACTTTATAAGACAAAAGGCGAGGTACCTTTTGAGAGAAAATTTGTTGAGAATTTAACGCAACATGGATGTGCTCAGAAGTCAATAAATTGTACTATTTTTATTCAGTTAATTAGGCGACATTTGAGATACGATTGCGATTATAAAAATTGATATACCAACCAATGGCTGCTTGGACTTCAGTTAATGTTTGGTATGCCTTCAAATAAACCTCTTCACGCTTCAATATTGAATGAAACGCTTCCATACGGCCATTATCGTATGGATGTCCTTTGAGTGAATATGAATGTTTCAAGCCATAATTTTGACATTTAATATTAAATTCAGCACTCGTGTATTGTGACCCCATATCTGAATGAATAATGAGTGGCTTTCGATGCTTATCTAACGCCATCTGTAAGGCACTTGTGGCTAGCTCGGCTGTCATTGTATCGCCAATTTTATAGCCCAATACTTTTCTCTTCTCAGGATCCAAAACGGTCGCTAAATAGACCCATCTGTGATTAGTCAACTGAATATAAGTGATATCTGTTTGCCAAACACCGCTTAAATCATGCAAGTGTCTAATCAGATTGGGTTTTTGAGCAACCGTCACAACAGTTTTGGGTTTGCGATAACGTTTTTGCATGCGCGATTTAATCCCTAATTCACGCCCTAATTTGAGCGTCATATATTCAGATATTTTTGGACAGTCATTGTTTGGTTGACTATAAGCAGCAATACGACGATAGCCATAAAATTTAAAGGTTTTCCAAACGTCTAAAATATAAGGTTTTAGGGATTCTCTACGCTTTTCTTGTCGACTGGGCTGCCAATGGCGCCAATTGTAATAGGTACTAGATCTGATTTTAAGTGCATTTAAAATACGCACAAGCGCGTAGCCTTGTGCTAAAAATTGATTAACTAGCGGCAATCCCACATGACGGACTATTTTTTGGCTAGTAAGATGGCCGCTCAATGCCTGTCAGGCTATACGTGATAAAATTTCGTTTTCTTCCTCCAAAATAGCGAGGCGCTTCTCTAATTGCTTGACGTCTTTTAAAGTCTTTGACTGACCCTTGATCATGATTGGGGTAGCTTGTTTAACCCATATAGCAATAGAATCTTTTGATGGTCCAAATTCTTCTGCTAATGATTTGAGTGAACGGCCTTCTTGGTGAAGTTTAACCAATGAATCTTTGAAATCTTGTGAATAACGAATTGACATAAAAATACTCCTATACTTTCATTTTACGGACTGAATAAAAATAGTCCATTTTTTTAGTATAAGAGCAACCTAGTACTGTACGATTTATTGGTACATCGGAAAGAATATCTCATCAGGGTGTGAAATTAACAAAAATGATTGCGGGTACCTCTTATCATGTTTATGCTAATTTTTCAAAGGATGCCATGATAAAGAAGTTGCAATTAGTTGCTCAACTTTTAAACAAAGATATTGATATTAATATATAGCATATTAATATTAGTTTAATTAGAAAGACACAAGGAATAGAAAATTATGACAGAAAATACTTCCAAAACACTCGAACAGGCCCTTTGGAATTCAGCCAATGTTTTACGTGGCAAAATGGATGCAAGTGAATATAAAAATTACCTTTTAGGATTGATTTTTTACCGATTTCTAAGTCATAAAACAATGGCAGCAGTGATCGATGCAACAGGCGAGATAGGCGATCCTATCGCTATTTATAAGCAATATTGGCAAGATCAGCGCGATGATATTATTGCTGAACTTTACACAGCCAATGGCTTTATTATTCAACCCGATGAACTATTTGATAGCTTGGTAACACGTATTCAAAATCACCAGTTTCAAGTTTCTGATTTAAAGACTGCTTTATTTAACTTAGAACAATCTGTTAAAGGACATAAATCTGAAGATGATTTTGAAGGGCTGTTTTCAGATATTGATTTAGATTCTAATCGATTAGGCAAAAATCCTAGTCAGGTTATGAATGATACAATTACTGCGTTGAAAGATATTGATTTTGATTCAGATCGTGATGTACTTGGGGATGCGTATGAATACTTGATTTCAGAGTTTGCTATGAGCGCTGGTAAAAAGGCTGGTGAGTTCTACACGCCACGCACAGTAAGTGAAATCATAGCACGTATTGTAGCCAAGGGCCATGAGGACGGCGATAATCAGATTAGAAGTGTCTATGATCCAGCAATGGGATCAGGGTCGTTACTCTTGACTGTTGCAGGTCAGGTAACTGGAAACAAAACAATTGCTTATCATGGACAAGAGTTGAATACCACAACATTTAACTTGGCACGTATGAATTTGATGTTGCATGGTGTGAGTTTTGAAGATATTCATGTACGTAATGGCGATACATTGGATAACGATTGGCCAGCGCAAGAGCCATATCAATTTGACGCTGTTGTGATGAACCCACCGTACTCAGCACATTGGAATAACGACGAGTCACGTCTCAGTGAACCACGTTTCCGTGATTATGGTAAGCTAGCACCAAAATCAAAGGCTGATTATGCCTTCTTGTTACATGGTCTGTATCATCTCAAACCTTCAGGGACTATGGGAATTGTTTTACCACATGGGGTCTTATTCCGAGGTGCTGCGGAAGGCAAAATTCGTCAGCAGCTAATCGATTCAAACATGATTGATGCGGTGATTGGCTTACCAGCTAATATTTTTTATTCGACATCAATACCAACAGTTATTTTAATTTTGAAAAAAAATAAGGCAACAAAAGATGTGTTGTTTATTGATGCAATTAATCAATTTACTAAGGGTAAAAATCAAAATGTCTTATCAGAAGAGAATATTGACAAGATTGTTTCAACTTATGACAAGCGACAAGACGTTGAAAAATATGCGCATGTGGCTTTAATTGATGAAATCAAAGAAAATGATTATAATCTCAATATTCCACGTTATGTCGATACTTTTGAAGAAGAAGAGCCAATTGATTTAGAAGCTGTTCGTCAGCAATTGAAACAAGATGACATCGAAATCCAGAAATTAGAGAAGGAAATAGAAGAAACACTCAAGGAATTAGGCGTTAAAATTGAGTGAATTTAATAGTCGTGTATAAAAATGCAGGATGAGCACCTGCATTTTTTCGTTTCCTCATTAACAGTAATCTGTTGATCGAGGGTTTTGAAGAAGGCTCCTATTTTGGTTTGTTCATTTAGGTAAGTTGATATTGAAACTCTTAATTGAGACAAAGATTTTTGACTTACCCCTTTAGCAGTACCACCACTTGCAAGAGAATGCAATTTCGTAAAGGTCAGAGGTGTACTCAAGAGAATTGCTAAAAAATCATCTGTTATTTTATCAGGTAGAGTATTAAAAGCGATTACACGCTGACTAAGAATATACTTTTTATCATCAGGAACTTGCGCTACATTACCCATTGGAGCTTCAGTGGTGAACAAGACTTGTCCCTGATATAATTCTTTACCAGTCATCCACTTATCATAGAGTTTTGAATCACCATAGTGTGCATCAGCGGTCGGATCAATATAACCATTTTTAACATTTAATGCGGAGAGGGCTAAATATCCTTCGCTGTTCCAAGTCATTCCAATTTTTTTTGGTGTACGCCCACGGAAATCGACTATATTTATAATATTATCTAAAAAATAACGCTTTACCCAAGCGTCAGTATCCAACGAGCGATTTAGATGTATAAAAATACTACTCTGTTTGGCAAGGATATGCTAACTCTTGGGTAAAGCATGCCCTTGGCGATTTAGGAAAAATTTCTGCTGGTGGGGACGTCGATAAGAATAAAGTAAAAAGTTACGGAAAGTATCCTGTTTTAGCTAATGCTTTAAAAAATGACGGAATTATTGGATTTTATGATAACTATAAAATTAAATCACCGGCAGTTACAATAACTGGGCGTGGTGACGTAGGACACGCTAAAGCTAGGAATATCAACTTTACACCAACTGTTCGACTGATTACCTTAATCCCTAAAATTGGTGATGTTGATTTTCTTGAAAATTCAATTAATTCAATTAAAATATTTATTGAGTCGACCGGAGTTCCACAATTGACTGGCCCGCAAATTAGTTCAATAAAAGTTAAAGTACCTGATAAAGATGAACAAACCAAAATAGGAGCCTTCTTCAAAATCCTCGACCAACTGATTACTGTTAATGAGCGTGAGTTGTTAAACGACTGCATATTATGCAAAATAGAAACAGGGCAAACGCCCAATTTTATTTTGGAGGTGTCAAGATGACACAAGAACTATTATTACAGGATTATTTTAAGCAGTGGGTGGAGTTATATAAGCGTGATGCCGTGCGTAAAGTCACGTATGATAAATACCAGTTAACGCATAGGCATATCAAAAGATTGGCAGCTGAACTGAAATTATCTGATCTAACGCGTCTGACGTATCAGCAATTGCTTAATGATTATGCGGAAAATCATGAACGCCAGACAGTACTTGATTTCCACCGTCATGTCCGTGGTGCGATTATTGACGCAGTAGAAGAACAATTAATTGATCGTGACCCAACTCGAAAAGCGATTCTAAAGGGGACAAAGCATCGTAAACACAAAACAAAATATTTAAATCAATTTGAACTACGTGCTTTGTTAAATGAATTAACCTTGAATGATGGCGTAACATGGGATTATTTTATATTACTGATTGCTAAAACGGGTTTGAGATTTTCGGAGGCGTTAGGTTTAACGCCCAATGATTTTGATTTTTCCAGACAAAATCTTAATGTCTCGAAAACATGGGATTATAAAAGTGTTGTTGGTGATTTTGCGCCGACAAAAAACATGTCTTCAGTGCGCAAAATACAATTAGATTGGCAGACAGTGATTCAATTTTCACAACTGGCTAAAAACTTACCCGATGATAAGCCAATATTTGCTGGAGATAAACGTATTTTTAATGATACAGTAAATCATTTCTTAGAACGAAAGTGTAAGCAAGCTAATATTTCGGTTATTTCGATTCATAGTTTACGCCATACACACGCCTCATTACTACTTTATGCTAACGTGAGTATCGCATCAGTTGCTAGAAGGTTGGGACATTCAAACATGACCACAACACAATCAACATATTTGCATATTATTCAAGAATTAGAAAATCAAGATAATGATAAAGTGATGAAGCATTTAGCTGCTTTAGTTTGATAAAAAAGAGTTGTATCACTTTTCTTTAATAAAATGTTAAACGTTTAATTGTTTTTTACTCATATCTATGGTTAAATGTTTATTGGACAAAATAAAGGTTGCCAGTGAGCAACCATTTTGGAGGAAAATAATATGACGATGAGTCCGTTAGATAATACAGCAGGAAAAGCAGTGTCCAGTAACTTTACTAAAGAACAAAAGGTGGTGTTGGGATCTACAACACTAGGCTTTACTTTAGATCACATGGACGCGACATTTTTATCTTTTGCGCTAGCACCAATGATTGCAGAATTACACATTACTGGGGCGCAAGGTGGTGTGATTGCAGCGATGTCTAACTGGGGGGCACTACTTGGTAGTGTCTTGTTTGGGATATTAGCCGATCGTATTGGTCGTGTACGTGTTTTGTCATATACGGTGATGTTGGTGACGTTTGCGACTGTTATTTTAGCCTTCTTAGATAATGCACATACGATCTATGCCTCACGATTTTTGCTTGGTATGGGTACTGGTGGCGAATACGGCGTCAGTATGGCGCTGATTGCTGAAAGTTTTAAAGCCAATCGTATTGGCAGAATCAGTTCAATTACAGCAATTGGTGGTCAAGTTGGTGCTATTCTAGCAGCAATTTTGGCCACGCTCATTATGCCAACCTTTGGTTGGCGTGGTTTGTTTATGATTGGTTTCTTACCATTGATCGTTGTGTACATTGTTCGTCGACATCTAAAAGAAACACCAGCATTTGAACAACTACAGGCAGATTATAAATCAGGGCGCAAGAAGTTCAGCTTTAAATTTATAGCCAATACACCAAAACGTGCGTATACATCACTTGTCTTAATCATTATGTTAACTATTCAAACTGCGGGTTATTATGGCTTAATGAACTGGTTACCAACGATTATGCGAAAGCAATTGGGGATCACGGCAACTGTGACAGCGGGCTATGTCAACCTAGGTATGATTCCAATTATTATAGGTATGGCTGTGGGTATGATGACATTTGGCACGATTTTAGACAGAATCGGTCCAAGACAAGCGTTTACAATCTTTTTAATCGCTTCTGCCATCATGATTTATGCCTTTACGTTTGCATATAACATGTGGACACTAACCATATTAGGTGCAATTGTTGGTTTCTTTTCTAACGGTATGTATGGTGGTTTTGGTGCCATTATTAGCCGTCTGTATCCGGCTGAGATCAGAGCAACAGCTGCTAACACGCTCATGGGCTCTGGACGAGCTCTAGGTGCCTTTTCGTCTGTTGTTATTGGCTGGATTATGGATAACTATAGTGTTGGTGCAGTGATGATGAGTTTAGCAGCAATGTATGTGATTAGTTTAGTATTCATGCTAACAATTCCAGATTTTAAAAAGCTGGGTGCTAACCAATATTATCAAGGAAAAAATTAAATTTCAGGAAGTGTCATAGGCGATTGTCAAATCGTTATTGTGGCACTTTTTTGGTGCATTAAAATAGGTCGGGATAGATACTGAAAGGTGTATAATGGGCGTAAATTCTAAAAGGATAGATATATGACGAAAATACATCAATTTGCTAAACAATCAGTGGATAAGTCAACAGAAATAGCCGAGTTATCGGCTGTTGGATTTTATGATGATAGCTGGCGAAAAGCGACACTATTGCGTCATTTACTCTACCATGCTTTGCCAGAATATCATAGTTTATCTTCTAAAAATATGTGGCTTGACGAACATCTTGCCACACCTAGCACGTCGATTTTAACATTCATAACAGATAAACAAGCACTGACTAAGACCATTTTTTATACGATAGCGTCACAATTGTTGGGTTATGATACAGAATTGACAGACAACGCCTATGATGGACAGCAAGTCTTTAAATCGGTTGGCTGGGAAACAACAGATGTTTCTGATATTTATCACGCATGGTATTTATTACTTAATACGCACACTAAAAATGGCCTACTTTTCATTGACGAACTAGCGAGCCATGGCTATTTCAAAACTACAAATCAACGGATTTATTTTAACGGCAAATCCATGGCGACATATGATACAACCCACTTGGTTCAGGAAACAGTTTGGGTCGAAACGTCTGTGGATTCAGATTTAGATGGTCAACTTGATTTAATTCAAGTTGATATTCAGCGACCTGATACAACTGAAAAATTACCTGCATTATTTACAGCGTCACCCTATTATCAAGGGATGATGCTAAAAGAAAATGATGCTAAGGTTCATCATGTGAATGTGCCTTTAGTACGTAAAGTGCCAAAGCAGGTGGCACGTGATGTTGTGACTTACCAAGTGGATGAAACGGTTAATCGGCCCTTTGCTAGGGAAATAAGAGGCGTGGCATCAGCGGCCACCAAAACGTTTACCACCTTATCAGGCCATGCATGGGATTTGAACAATTATTTTCTCTCACGTGGTTTTGCAGTTGCCTACGCCTCAGGTATAGGGACTAGGCACTCGGATGGTATGCAAGACACAGGATCACCTGACCAAGTTGAATCGATGAAAAATGTTGTCGAATGGTTAGCTGGAAATCGTGTAGCCTTTACGGATAGAACAAGTCAAATTGCAATTAAAGCTGATTGGTCTAATCATAAGATTGCAATGACTGGCCGTTCTTATTTAGGTACGTTGGCGACAGCAGTCGCTGCAACAGGTGTAGCAGGGTTGGAAACGGTCATTGCCGAAGCGTCGATCTCTGATTGGTATCAATATTATCGCGATAACGGGTTGGTTATTGCACCAGGTGGTTTTCCTGGCGAAGATATGGATGTTTTAGCAGAATTGGTTTACAGCCGAATGAAAGATCCTGCTGACTGGACACGTACTCAAAAGCAATGGCAACAGTTTCAAACAAAAACTAAAAATTTACAAGACCGTGAAAACGGCAACTATAATATTTTTTGGGATGCACGTAATTATTTGAATCGTAGTCATCATATTAAAACAGACATCGTGTTGGTTCACGGATTAAATGACTGGAATGTGAAACCGCGTCAAGTTTATCGTCTCTGGCAGGCGTTAAGGGGTAATGGGTACAACAATAAATTAATTTTGCACCAGGGACAACACATTAATATTAATAATAATCGATCATTAGATTTTGCTGATCAGATGAACTTGTGGTTGGTTACCAAATTATTAGGGCAGCCTTCTCAAGTATCAACACAATTACCCAATGTTATTTGGCAAGACAATACACAAAGTCAGTCCTGGCATGGATTCAATGAGTGGGGAACAACCATCAACACACGCACTTATCATTTGGCAGCTGGACAACTCGTTAAGCACGCAACCAACGGCGAGGTGTCTTTTACAGATCAGTTAAGTCATGAGTTGTTCGAGCAATCAGCAAAGTATTTCAGTCGATGGCGTGATAAAACATTACGTCAATCATCTGATTTATCAAAAACACAACAACACTTTAAAACACCTAAATTAGTTGATGATCAGTTTATTGATGGTGAAGTAACTTTGACGTTGCGTGTTAAGTCATCACAGAATATTGGGCTAATCAGTGCCATGTTGCTTGATTATGGTGCGGACGATTATCTGAAGTCACAGCCAACTAATCAAGGCGTTAAAATTGATCGGGGTGTTAATTTTGCCCAAGTCGATCTACAAGAATTTGAAATGGAAAAAGCCAATTATAAATTGATTACCCTGGGTCATATTAATTTGCAGAACCGAACGAATGTTTGGCAAACTGATGACTTAAAGGCAGAACAATATGTCACCGTCAATATCACTTTGCAGCCAACATTATACCACTTACGTGCAGGGCATCAATTGGGGTTGATTGTCTATGCAACTGATTTTGAAATGACGATTCGTGGTAACCAGGGCATTGTTTATACCATTGATTTGGCGCACAGTTTGTTAACTTTGCCTGCACAAAATAACACGCAATCATTAAGATGATGCTTGTCTTAATGACTGCGTGTAGGTGTTAACTTTCAGGGTTTGGTGTCGTTAATGCGTTGTTGTGAATATAGCTGCGGAAAGTTTTGAAAGTATCAGAAAATAATTCATCTGGTTCAATATTAAGCATTTCTCTCGGGAAATAGAACCGTTTGTCAAAGGATACTTGGCCCTTAATAGCTGATACCAAGGGTGAAAGTTCAGATAGCTCACGATGTGAGCCGTCATCTAAAACAAAGTCAATTTGTGTCCGGGGCTTGGCGACATTTGGTTTATAATCATCGTATGGCAAATCGAACGCATCATTGCGAGCAGTATAATAATCTGCGTTATACCCAGCAATATTGACAAGTTTTTCAAGATCTTCTAGTAATGGTGCGGTTTGGTCGTCAATAATAATTGACTTGAGTGGGTGACGATCCAAGAAACGTGTTGATAGATCTGATAGTATAGGGTCTGGATGATGACGCCACATGGCAATGTAAGTCATGAAAACATGATCATCAATTTGTAGATAATCATGAACGCTTAATGGATCATTGTTGAAGAGAGGCGTTAGGAGTGGACCAACAAAATCTTTTTCGTGTGTCCCACTGGCTTGATATAGCTCGTGTGCGCGTTGTAATAAGTGCTCTAAAAGCACTTCCATGCCACGTGATACAGGGTGGAAATAGACTTGTAGATACATTTGATAGCGACTGACGACATAATCCTCGACGGCATGCATGCCCGCAATATCAAAAGCGATACCATTTGAGGTAGGTTTCATGGTTCTTAATATGCGATCAATATCAAATTCACCGTATTTCGTACCCGTGAAATAAGCGTCACGTAAGAGATAATCCATACGATCAACATCAAGCTGACTAGAAATGAGTTGAACGACTTGTGGGTTGTCATAAGTTTTAGCGATGACGCTGGCAACTTTATTTGGAAAATCTGGTGAAACGCGTGATAAAACGGTATTGATTTCTGTGTTTCCAGTAATAATTTCACGTGTAATTGCTTCGTGATCTGTGTGGAACAAATGTTCAAAAGTATGTGAAAATGCGCCGTGCCCAATGTCATGTAGAAGGGCGGCAACCAGTGTTACTTGACGTTCTTCTGGATGCCACAGTCCATCGCTAGTGTTGTTTGAACGGTAGTACTGTTCAAAGTGTTCGGTAATACGTCTGGCTATTTCGTAGGCACCAACAGAGTGACCAAAGCGAGAATGTTCAGCACCATGAAAAACAGCGCTTGTAATACCAAGTTGTTGAACACGCCGTAAACGTTGAAATTCTGTCGTATTAATTAAATCTAAAATGATACGATCTTGTATATGAATAAAATTGTGTATAGGATCACGTAATACTTTTTCGTTTGATAGTTTTTCCGTTAACATAGTTTGCCCTTTTTGTCTTTATTATATTATAATGGATTTTTAACGAAAATAATAATGAAAGTTGTTTTTTGCGCATGTTTAATTAAAATGGCAATGAAATTGTTGGTTTTATTGTTAAATGATGTGCAATCATTTGAGATGACAGGACAATGGGCACTAATCATAAACATGACGTCAACATTCACCTCAAAACCAGTATTAATCAAACAGGTGATACAGAGGTTTTTGAATTTCAAACTGTTGGCGAACTTTTGGTTAAAAGAGACGTCATTTTTTTAAGATACACTGAAGTGATTGCGGAGCAAACACCAACAAACGTGTTATTTAAATTAGAATCTGATAAAGTACGTTTGAACCGCAGCGGTGATAGTTTAACTAAATTAGCTTTTGCAAAGGGGCAGCGTTTACAAGCGTACTATCAAACCCCAGCAGGACAAATGCAACTAGAAACAGATACCACAGTTTTAGTCGTTGACGTTGACGTAAAACAAGATAAGGGTGTGGTCACGATGGGCTATGATCTCTATGCCAATGATGCTCTGGTTGGTCAATACGATATTTTGTTGCAATTTAATGGAAAATCTAGTAAACTTAATTAGTTAGAAACTCGAAAGGACGTGCACTATGGCACTCAAACAATTAGGCAATCATCCAAAAGAAGAATTAGCATTGGTTGAAATTGCATCTGAAATTTTGGCAGAACATAAAAATGTTATGCCATTTAGTTCATTGGTTCAAGAAATTCAGGCGTTTTTAGAAGTCGATGCAGAAACGTTCAAGTCACGTCTCTCACAGTTTTATACTGATTTAAACACTGATGGGTCATTTATTTCTCTTGGAAACAACGAGTGGGGATTACGTGCGTGGTACCCTGTGGATGCGATTGATGAGTCTATTCATGAAATTGATGATGACGATGATACACCAAAGCGTAAAAAGGTGGCAAAGAAAGTCAATGTCTTTGCTGATGCTTCAACTGATGATGATGTTATTGATTATAACGATGATGATCCTGAAGATGAAGACTTTGGTGATGTTAGCACCACTGATGACGATGTTGAGGATTCAGAGGTCGAAGTTGACGATGATGATGAAGACGAAATCGTTGTTGGAGACGACGAGTCAATTGATGAAAACTTAACTGAGTTAACTGGCACGAATGATCTTGATGATTTAAGTGATGGCGACATTGAAAAGTAACCATACAAACAACAAATTTTGATATTAGTTTTCATGAAAACCGCGAAAATCGGTTTTTTTATTTTCTTTTAAAATACCACAGTATCAACGTTTTGGTGATGTATTACAAATATAATTGACAAAAAAATGAAAAAGGGTTGCTTTTTTCAACAAATGTCTGTAATATATATAAATGTGCTAAGGCATGTTTGCTCCTTTAACTCAGTTGGTTAGAGTAGGGGATTTTTAATCCCAAGGTCCTCGGTTCGAGTCCGAGAGGGAGCACTGATATAACTATCAGGAGACCTTTGGGATATTCCAATAAAAGCAAGTAACTTCGGTTACTTGCTTTTATTTTGTTTTCAAAGTTTGCAAAGACAGTTAAATCATAGTATGATTAATACCAAGCGTAGAGACGGATAATTAGTAAAGGCATCTTTTTGAAGAGACATCATGGTGGTGAGAATGATGAAAGTCCTTAACGAAAAACTACCGTTGATGCATGGTAATAGTAGGTGATGAACTGAAATTATCGTCGGTGTAATTGGTCGTTAATCCAATTAGTTGAAGAAAGGCGTATAGTTTGGCGTCTGAAATTGGGTTGGTACCGCGCAGAAGCGCCCCTAGATTAAGTTCTAGGGGCGCTTTTTAATGTTATGACCTTTAAAACGTGGAGGCGTATTATGGTAAAAGAAGATAAAAGAGAATTGAATAGAGATTTATCATCTCATCAAATGCAAATGATTGCCCTTGGCGGTACAATTGGTGTTGGTTTGTTTATGGGATCAGCGTCAACCATTAAATGGACTGGTGTCTCTGTTATTTTAGCGTACGCGTTGGCTGGACTAGTTCTATATCTCGTGATGCGTGCGTTAGGGGAAATGTTATATGTCGACCCTGCAGTGGGGTCGTTTGCCAATTATGCAACAAAATATATCCATCCTCTGGCGGGATATTTGACTGTTTGGGCGAATGTATTTCAGTGGATTACTGTTGGTATTTCAGAAACAATTGCAGTTGGCCTTTACATGAATTATTGGTTCCCTGAATTACCTAACTGGATAACGGGAATTGTTGTATTAGTGACATTGACATTAGCAAACATGACAACAGTCAAAGCTTACGGTAATATGGAATCTTGGTTTTCAATGATTAAAGTGATTACGATTGTTTTAATGATTATTTTAGGCATGATGGTTATTGTTCTTGGGTTTGGTAATGGTTGGAAACCAGTTGGTTTTTCTAACTTATGGTCACATGGCCCTTTCTTTGCTGGTGGTTTTAAGGGATTCATGTTTGCTTTAGCTATTGTTATGACGTCATACCAAGGTATTGAAATTATTGGTATTACAGCCGGTGAGACACAAAATCCTAAGCATGCTATCGTAGCTGCCATTCGGTCAATTGTTGCTCGTATTTTAATTTTCTATATTGGTGCCATATTTGTGATTATTACAATTTATCCATGGAATCAGTTGGATCAAGTTGGTTCACCCTTTGTGGAAACCTTTTCTCGTGTTGGTATTACAGCAGCTGCAGGTATTATTAATTTTGTGATGCTCACCGCTGCAATGTCTGCCTTGAACTCTGGTATATTTAGTTCAAGCCGTATGATATATACGTTAGCCTTGAATAAAGAGCTGTCACCTAAGTTTTTAAAACTATCAAAGCACCGTGTACCAACACTACCAGTATTGGCAATTTCCACTGGAATATTGTTAGGTATCATTTTAAATGCATTGTTGCCGTTTTTCTGGCAGGGTAGTTCAAGCATTTTTGTGCTAGTATATTCTGCTAGCACGTTGCCGGGTATGGTGCCGTGGTTTGTTATCTTGTGGAGTCAGATTAAATTTCGCAAAGAGAATAAACACCATATGTCAGAGCATCCGTTTAAAATGCCATTATCGCCTTATACGAACTATTTCTCAATTTTAATGTTGCTTATCACGCTGGTATACATGGTCATCAATCCAGATACCAGAATACCATTATTAATCGGATTGGGATTCCTAATTGTGATGTCAGTTATCTTTTTTATAACACATAAGCAGCATAGTCGAAAATAGTGTTAAAATATCGACGTTAACTTGAGAAAAATGATAGAATAGATGAAGATAAAAAACGGAGGAAACGTGTGTTGAGCTGATAATAGTCACCTGCAAAAGCTTTTTAATTTGTTTTGCAGGTGACTATTATAGACAGAGTTAATGGTCATGCCGTTATTGCGTTAAGCATCTGACACATTTTGACAATCATGAAAATAGCAATAGATGCGATGGGTGGCGATTATGCGCCATTGGAAATTGTGAAGGGGATTGAAATCGCCCGAGATCGTTACCAAAATATTGAATTTCAACTTTATGGTACAGAAAATGAGGTTAAGCCTCTAGTAAACAATTGGGATCGGATTGAATTAATTGCAACAACAGAAGTGATCGCAATGGGTGATGAGCCAGTTAAAGCAATGCGGCGAAAGAAAGACTCTTCTATGGTCCGAGCTGCTATGGCAGTTAAAGAAGGTCAAGCAGATGCTTTGTTTAGCGCTGGTAATACTGGCGCGTTGTTATCAAGTGCCATCTTCTTAATCGGTCGTATTAAGGGAGTTGACCGGCCGGCGTTGGCGTCTGCTATGCCAAGCTTTGATGGGCAACATGATCAATTTGTCTTCATGGATCTCGGTGCAAACGCTGAAAATAAACCGTCACATTTGTATCAATATGGTATTCTAGGTAGTTTTTATGCGACCCATGTCCTAGGGATTACTGCACCTCGCGTTCGTTTGTTAAATAATGGTGCTGAAGAAGATAAGGGCGATGAAGTGCACAAAATAGCCCATCAACTGATGAAAAATTCACCATCATTTAATTTTTTGGGTAACATTGAAGCGCGTGAGTTGCTTGAGGGTACGGCGGATGTTGTCGTTGCTGATGGTTTTTCTGGTAATGCTGCCTTAAAAGCTACTGAGGGAACAGCTTTAATGATGCTAAAACAGATTAAACAAGCAATTCTAGCCTCAGGAGTTGGTGGTAAACTTGGTGGTGCGTTGCTCAAACCAGCATTTAAACAAGTCCAAAAGAAGTTAGACTATAATGAAGCAGGTGGTGCTGTAATTCTAGGTGTCAAGGCACCGGTTGTTAAAACGCATGGTTCAGCTAAGGCTGCAGCAGTGGCGAACACCATGGGACAAATTAAGACAATGCTTGATAACCAATTAGTGCCTGATATACAAAATTATATCTCAGCACATACGGAAGAACTGCAGTCCGGTAAGCAAGTATTAAATGCACAACTTAATGATTAGTATACGGGAGATATAATATGGCTATGGAAAAAGAAGCAATCTATAATATGATGGCTGATGAAGTAGCAGAACGTTTTAACGTAAAACGTTCTGCAATTACCCCTAATTTAAATTTTTTAACTGATATTGATGCAGATTCAATTGATTTTGTTGAACTTGTGTTGGAAGTTGAAGATATGTTTAATGTTAGTATTTCAGATGATGATGCTGAAAGTCTGATTACGCTGCAAGATACAGTTGATTATATTGTCGCGCATCAAAGCTAAGGCTGCCTGTTTAGCAGTTGACACTTACTAAAAATAAGTTTATACTAACCTTCAAGTTGAACATTTAATATTAAAGTTCGTCGCGTATATTGTATAAAAAATGTTATGATTTTTATGTTTTTATTAACTATAAACATGTAAAAATGATGACGGACAGTTAATTGTGCGGAGATTATAAGCATGTGACATCTTGCTAAGCGTCCTGATACAAATCTGTTGTTTTGTATCAGGACGCTTTTTGATCTTAATGACTTAAAATAATGGAGATAGAATTTTTGGAGGACACACGAATGTCAGAAAAGCAGGGAACACCCTTAATATCACAACTATTAGCCACTTGGATTGAGGGTGAATCTAGCCAATCTTATGCAGTTACTAATTATGCTAATGCAGCGGCGATATTATTTCAAAATATGAGCGCGCTTAATTGGGTCGGTTTTTACTTGTTCGATGACGTGAATAATGTCATGTCTTTGGGCCCTTTTTTGGGTAAACCAGCAGTGGCTTTAATATCACCTGACAATGGTGTTGTTGGTAAGGCATTTTCTTCACAACAAACGATTGTGGTTGAGGATGTTCATCAATTTCCTGGTCATATTGTTTGCGACACAGATTCAAATTCAGAAATTGTGATACCGATTACAACTACTGATGGCCGTCAAATTGGTGTATTAGATATTGATTCGCCAGATCTGAACCGTTTTTCTCGTCAAGATCAGGCTGATTTGGAAGATTTTGTCAGGACGTTGCTGCCTTATATCACTGCTTAGCAGTTAATGATGATGAACAGTTAATCTAGACAGTGTTTGATATGACACGATTAACACTGTCTAATTTTAGAAAAAGAGGCAGATAGATGTTTGAAACACTTACTGCTAGACATGCACAATTTCTAGCGGCACTATGGCAGCATGTTCAGTTAACAGTTATTGCTGTTGTTATTGCTGCACTAATTGCGATACCTTTAGCAATATGGGCTGAACATCATAAGCGTTATGCAGAATGGTTTTTACAAATTACGGGTATTTTTCAGACTTTGCCTTCTTTGGCGGTACTTGGCTTATTAATTCCTATTGTGGGTATTGGGACACCAGCGGCACTGATTGCATTGATTATTTATGCGTTGTTACCAATTTTTCAAAACACCTATCTTGGTTTATCCGGTGTTGAGCAAGATATTTTGGATGGTGGTCGTGCGCTCGGCTTGCCACGTTATATTTTATTAAGGAAAATACAGCTACCCTTAGCTATGCCAAGTATTATTGCTGGTATTCGTACTGCAACTGTGCTAATCATTGGCACAGCTACCCTAGCATCTTTAATTGGTGCAGGCGGGTTAGGTGATTTTATTCTGCTAGGGATTGATCGTAACAATACCAATTTAATTTTAATTGGTGCCATTGCATCGGCTGCTTTAGCCATCATGAGTGGATTGGTTATTAATCTAGTGACACGTTTACGCGGTTGGTTACAAAAAACGGTCATCAGTTTACTTGCTTTCTTATTTATTGGCGGTAGTTTGTTACCTTTGTTGCCACAAACGCGAGCTTCTCAAACCATTACAATTGCTGGCAAACTCGGATCAGAACCAGAAATACTGATTAATATGTATGCTGCCTTGATTAAGCAAGCGCAGCCAAATACAAAAATTGTGTTAAAACCTAGTTTTGGTGTAACTACTTTTTTGTATTCAGCACTAGAAAGCAATAAAATTGATATTTATCCAGAATTCACTGGTACAATAACCTCATCATTGGCCAAGCCCGCTGTTAAATTACCCATTGGTGCCAATGCTCAGGTCACTTATGCAGCGGCAAAAAAAGTTGCGAAAAAAGAGAATTTGTTTTTGACGAGGCCGTTACGGTTCAATGACACATACGCTATTGCTGTTTCTCAAAAAGATGCGAAAAAATATCAATTAAATACAATTGGTGATTTAAGGCATTTACCGAGTGCAAAAGCGGGGATGACTGCTGAATTTTTAGACCGTTCTGACGGTATGCCGGGTGTTGAAAAAGCTTATAATCTCAATATACCTAAAGTTAGTTTAGATCCAGCATTACGTTATCGCGCAGTCGCTCAGAATCAAGTTAATGTCGTTGATGCTTACGCGACTGATTCACAACTTGCTCAGTATCACCTTAAAGTGTTGACAGATGATCAAAATTTTTTCCCAGTATACCAAGGCGTGGCATTAATGAAATCTGATTTTGCTAAAAATAATCCCAAAATTGTCGTGGCATTGGATCAGCTTGCAGGGCGTATTACCAATACAGAGATGCAAAATATGAACTACGCGGTTAATGTGAAACATGAGTCAGCTGAAAAAGTTGCTCAAAGTTACCTTAGGGCCCACCATTTATTAAAATGATAACGCAACAGCAATTACAATTTTATGTCGTACAGATATCAAAACAATATTTTAATCGACCATTTAATCATAGTGCGCGATTTAACAAACGCCTTAAAACCACCGGCGGTCGCTACTTATTGCGAACACATGATTTAGAGTTTAATCCTCAGATGGCTAATCTACCGGAATTTGAAGGTATTGTTAAGCACGAATTAGTGCACTATCATTTACATTTGCAACAAAAAGGATTTCAACATAACGATGCAACATTTAAACAGTTATTAAGCGCAGTGGGCGGTTCGCGATATGCACCAAGATTATCGCAAGTACCACGGCATTTATGGCGTTATCGATGTGAGAATGATCATCAAATTATGAGACAACGACGTTTTTCTGAAAATCGGTATCGTTGTGGACAATGTGGTGCACAAATATTTTTCGTAGGTGAAGTTGACAATAGGTAATCGCCTTCAGGTATAATGAATATAAACCCTATTTGAAAGTGAGAAAATATGATACAGTTAATTTTGTCTGACCTTGATGAAACACTACTTAATGATGATGGTTCAATTAATCCTAAAAATATTGACGCCATTGCACGTTTTACAGAAAATGGTGGTTACTTTGTACCAAATACGGGACGTTCGTACAAATCAGTTTTTGGTACATTGGAAACGCTTGGCCTAAACAAGAAAACACAGTACGTTGTGTCATATAACGGCGGAGCAATTGTTGCATTAGAACCTGATGGTAGCGAAAAAGTAATCGCACAACATGCCATGCCAATTACGCTCGCTCGCAAAATTTTTCGATTAGGGCAGATTCAGGCGGATATTGATACACATATTTACACATTAGATAAACTGTTCATTTACAATATCTCACCATCAGATAAACAATACATGTCAGATCGTCAGGTACCTTACACAGCCGTGGAAGGGGATGATTTATCATTTTTAGCCAACGAATCGCCAATCATGAAAGTTATCTTTGAACATCCTGATCCCGCTGTTCGAGAAAGAATTGCAGCATCTGTGACAAGTGAGGTTGGAGACGAAGTGCTATTGACGTTTAGTTCCAATCGATATGTCGAGTTCAATCCAAAAGGCGTTGATAAAGGTGTTACTGGTTTGGAACTAGCAAGAATATTAAACATTAAACGTGAGGATACTGCAGCATTGGGCGATAATTTAAACGATGCAGCACAGATTAAGGCTGCTGGTGTTGGTGTCGCTGTTGCAAATGCAAAGGCAGAAATTAAGGCAATTGCGGATGTCGTGTTAACAACAACAAATAATGAAGCGGCAGTAGCTGATTTTATTGATCATATTTCGGGTACAGTTCATGATTAAAAACTTAACAGCACGTGTCTTACTTGGTGTTTCTACATTTATATTGTTTGTCATTATTTTCTGGTTAAGTTATAGTCAGCATTGGTCGTTAGGCTTGACAATTAGTTTGGTCATTGTGTTAATGATTATTATTAATATAATCTTTACATGGCTTTTCTGGCAGACAAAAAAGCAGCGTTTAAATGAAGAAAAGGATGATTAATTTTGCTTAAGTTAACACAAGTACCTACGCCCAAAGAACTTTGGCGGCGTATCTTAAATTTTATTATTATCGTCCTGTTGGTCATGGTTACACCTGGATTTTTGGGTATTGCATCAATACAACAAAATGCTTGGTTGCAATTATTTTGGGCTTTGATGATGTTTTTAGCTTATGCAGCTATTGGTTATTACGCTTTTCGGTTGTTGAAAGCAACAACACCTGGAAAAATATTTCATAAGCCAAATATACGCAATTGGCAACATATGTGGTACATTATTGGTATCTTTGTTGTTATGATTGTCATGGAAATGCTGATTAGTGCTTTACGTATAAAATTCACGGGCGTTACAACGACTGAAAATCAAACAGCCATTCAAAACTTAACTTCAAATTTAAATGTCACAATGGGAGCTATGATTATCTATGGGGTTGTGTTAGCACCAATTGTTGAAGAAATTATTTTTCGTGGTTTAGTGATTCACTATTTTTTCCGACAGTCGTGGTGGTGGGCAAGTATTATTTTGTCAGGGTTATTATTTGCTTTTCCACATATGGGGACTGTGCCATCTAACTTAGCTGATGCTTTAAGTTATTTAATTTATACGGTTATGGGAATGGTCATGGCGTATGTTTATAAAAAAACGGGTAACTTACAGGATAGTATTACCATTCACTTTATTAATAACGCGATAACCATGTTCCCTTTGTTAGTTATCGCCATTGTGAAAGGTCTGAATTAATTGTGACAGACTACTTTTGATCAAGTAAAAAGCGTCAAGAAGATATTGTATCTTCTTGACGCTTCTTGTTTTCCTAAAACTGTAACAAATCTTTTGGTGTATGTGTAAAAGGCACAAAGCCAGATCGACTCATATATCCAGAATCTTCAATACGAACGCCAGCAATGCCTGGTATGTAAATACCAGGTTCAATCGAAAATGCCATACCTTCTTGTAGCGTGACGTCATTTCCTGCCATAATTGATGGAAATTCGTGGACAGAAGAGCCTAGGCCATGACCAAGTCGGTGTACAAAATATTGCCCATAACCAGCCTTTGTAATGACGTGCCGAGCAATGGCGTCTAATTCGTCTGCAGTCATACCAATTTTCGCATGTGATTGCGCAGTCAATTGTGCTTCCAAAGTGATAGCGTGAATTTCCCTTGCTTTGGCATCTACATTTCCAAAGGCAACCGTACGTGTAGCATCTGAGGCGTAACCTTCAGACATGGTGCCGAGATCAAACAAAGCCATGTCACCTGATTTTAGAGTGCGTGTTGATGTTGCGCCATGTGGATCTGCTGCATGTTGACCAAACTGCAGTAAAGTTTCAAAACTCATTGCGGAAACACCTGATTTTTTGAGTTCATACTCAATCGTTGCCACAACGTCTAATTCCGATACACCAGTTGTTAGGGCGTTAAATCCGATACTAAAGGCACGATCGGCATCACGACCTGCATCAACCATATGTTGGATTTCAGTGGCAGTCTTGATGAGCCGTAAATGATTAATTTGGTCGGTTATATCGCTATTGAAATTTGCGGTGGGGTAGGCTTCTTGTAACTGTTGAAAACGCGAAAGTGTTAAATGGTCAGCTTCGATAGCAAAAGATTGACCATAAGTTGCATTTTTAAGATGTTGTGCTAATTTTTGCCAAGGATTTTCTTGGTCCTCGTAACCAAATGCAGGAAATGACCAGCCGCTGGCAGTCATGCTGTGTACTTCAAGGGCTGGGCCAAACAAAAAAGGCTCATGATCAGGTAAGATGACTAAAGCTAAAACACGTTCAATGGGATCGGATTCAAATCCCGTTAAATAAGAGATACTATGGAAGTTGGTTAAAATTGCGCCTGAGAGTTTTTGCGCATTTATCCAGGCTGTTAAGGTAGCGATTTTTTCTGTATTCATTAAAAATTCCTCGTAGTTTATATTAATTACATTTTAACACTGTTATAAGAAAAATTCTTTTCTTGTAACAAACAGTAAGAACAATGAAAACTTATAAAATCGGTGTTGTAAGCGTTTGCAAATTGTTTTTTTTTTGATATAATAGATAGAGGTATATTGATGAATTAACATGACAATAATTACAAAGTAGAAAAAATAAAGTTAAAAGAAGGTTCTCTCATGCAAAAAAAAAGCTCAGCAACAATATATGATGTCGCTCACCGCGTAGGTGTTTCATTAGCAACGGTATCACGTGTGGTGAACGGTAATAATAATGTTCGTGAGTCAACAAAACGTAAAGTATTAGATGCGATTGAAGAATTAGGTTATCATCCCAATGCAGTCGCACGTGGATTAGCGTCAAAAAAGACAACAACTATTGGTGTTGTTATGCCTGACGTCACAGATATGTACTATTCAGAGCTTGCACGTGGGATTGATGATGTTGCTAATATGTACCATTACGATGTTTTGTTAACTAATACAGACGAGGATCCTGTTCGTGAAACGATGGCGGTTAACAATTTAGCTAGCAAACAAGTTGATGGTATTATTTTTATGGGTAATGAGTTAGAGCGAGAAGTGTTAAATACCATTGCAGGTGTCGATGCGCCCGTTGTTTTAGCTGGGTCTGTTGATGGTGAAGGCAAGTTGCCGAGTGTTAATATTGATTATGTTGAGGCAATTAAAGAAGCAACAACAACAGTTATTAAAAATGGACACGATCGTGTTGCGATTGTTACTGGTCCTGTAACACATGCAATTAACAGTCTACACCGCATTTTTGGGTATAAAGCAGCCTTGGAAGAGATGCAAATAGCATTCGATGACACCTTGTTATTTGCGACCCATCAAGATTATTCTGCAGGATTGCAAGTTGCTGAGAAAATTGTGTCTGCTGGCGCGACAGCTGTCATTGCCTATGATGATGAAGTTGCAGTCGGTATTATGAACTACTTACGTGATAATGGTAAAAAAGTACCCGAAGATTTTGAAATTATTACTTCTAACGATACTAAATTCACACTTGTCACACGACCTGAAGTAACGTCTATTGGTCAGCCAAAATATGATATAGGTGCAGTTGCTATGAGAATGCTGACTAAGTTAATGAATAATGAGATTATTGATGATACGCAAATTAAATTGCCACACACATTAGAACGTCGAGGGACGACACGTAATTAGTATGTTCATCTTAAAGAAATATAACGGTAACAATTGACATTTATTTGTAAAAAAAGTAAACTAATAAAAGTGGTTTACTTTTTATTTTGAACAAATTACTAGGGAAGGTTTCTGTCTCAAATGATTAAAAGACGTTACATTGCTGGATTTGATGGACTACGTGCAATTGCTGTGATAGGCGTGCTTGCGTTTCATTTGATGCCATCTAAAATTGTTGGGGGATGGCTTGGTGTACCATTGTTTTTTGTTCTGTCTGGCTATCTTATTACAGATATACTTATTCAAGAGTATGATCAAAATCATTTTATTGCACCCCTAAAATTTTATATGCGTCGTTTAAAGCGGCTTTATCCGGCTTTAGTTGGTATGTTGTTGATGACAACTACGGTTATTTTGTTATTTGATCAACAATTAATTTATAATTTACGTCGTATTTTATTAGCAAATTTAGTCTATCTATATAATTTTTGGGCTATCAGTAACGGTGAATCTTATTTTCAGCAATTTGGTGGTGCTTCACCGTTTACACATCTTTGGTCTTTGTCAATTGAAGGGCAATACTACTTTATTTGGCCATTTGTCGTTTGGGGTGTTTTGAAATGTCGTTTCAAGCGAGAATATGTTGCATTGACTTTGTTTTTGTTGTCGATTGCGAGTGCGGCTTTGATGGCGATATATTACCAACCAGAAAATATTAATCGTGCCTATTACGGTACCGACACACGGTTATTTGCTATTTTGTTAGGGTCAAGTTTAGCATTTGCCTGGCCATCTAGTAAACTACAAAAAGATATCACTGTGCAAGCTAAGAAAATATTAAACAATACAGGCTTAATTGTTTTTTTGATCATGATTAGTGGGTTTTTGTGGCTAAACGGCCAACAGAATGTGACGTATTATGGTCTGATGTATCTTTTTACTGTGGCAATTGCTGTACTTATCGGTGTCATTGCTCATCCGGCTTCATGGTTTTCTAAGGCACTTAACAATAAATATTTGAATTATATCGGGACACGCAGTTATAGTATCTATTTGTATCAACTACCTGTATTTGTTTTTTATGAAAAATTTGTACCGAATTACAAACCAACAACTTTAAACTTAATCATTGAAGTGATTCTTGTACTTATTGTCAGTGAGTTGAGTTATCGTTACGTTGAAAATAGTTTTCGTTATACTGTTAAAATAAAAAATGCAATGCATCGACTCACGATGTCTAGAAACCTTTTTTTTGGCAGTTTGACACTTGTACTCATTTTTATTTTATTTATCGGACAGGGTGTTTTGGACCCAAGGGCTGGTCAGGATCATCCAGAAACAAAGCTGCAGAAAAAACTTAAGAACAATCAATCTGCGGTGGCTAAACAAAACGCTGCTGCAGAAAAAAAATCAAACACAGTAAATGATAAGACAACAAAATTGACGGCCGACGAGAAGTCATTAATTGCTACCTACGGATTGAAGCAAAAACAATACATCGCTTTCAAGGATATGCCCTTCAAAGCAATTGGAGATTCTGTCATGCTTGATGCAGCACCATTTTTGCAAGAAATTAATAAAAATATGGTAGTCGATGCCGAAGTTGGACGTCAATCGTATGAAACGCCCAAAATTGTTGATCAAATGGCAAAGCAAGGTAAGTTAGCACCAAATATGTTAATTGGCTTGGGAACAAACGGTGAGATTAAGCGTCAGGATTTGGATCATATGATGAAATCGTTTGGTTCAAAACGTCAGATTTATTGGATGAATAACTTTGTCCAAAGTCGGCCGTGGCAAAATGACAACAACAATATGCTGGCTGATGCAGCAAAAGATTATAAGAATTTGCATGTCATTGATTGGTTTGGACTCGCAGAGCAGCATGTAGATTGGTTTGCTGATGACGGGGTCCATCCCGGTGCAATAGGAGATAGACAGTATGTTCGCCTATTGGTCGAAGAAGTTGGACGCGTTAAGCATATTGATTAAATAGTACTTTTATGATCACTGGCCGACCGATAAACGAAAAAATAGGTCGTCGAAAAAATATTTACGAGTTAATAATATTTTTGGGGCTTTACATCCATTTTTATTAGCTTAAAATAAGAAGTAATAAAGAACGGAGGAAGCGTGTGTATTAAACACGTAAATATAAAACGATGAGTAGTTTATATCAACACGGTACGTTAGCAATGTTAATGGGGAAGCAGATGCAGGGGACAGCCTCAGTTGCTGAATTATTGGCACACGGTGATACTGGTATTGGTACTTTTGAGGGCTTGGATGGTGAAGGTATTATTTTGGATGGTAAAGTCTATCAAGCCTTAAGTAATGGTCAAGTTGTTCAAGTGACGGATCAAGATGTATTATTGCCATTTGTTTCTGTACATTTTCATGAGCCAACAGAAGTTTTGCCTTTTTCAGAGGTAGATTTTGGCACGTTAAGTTCAAAATTAGAAAAATTTCAATTAGATAATATTTTTGCAGCAATTAAATTTCACGGCAAATTTTCACATGTGCACACGCGTGTAGTTGCTAAACAAACAATACCATTTCCAAGTTTATTAGATGTCTCAAAAAACCAACCCGAATTTCATAGAGATGATGTCGCTGGTACCTTAGTTGGCTATTATGCACCTGAGATATTTAATGGACCAACTGCTGCTGGTTGGCACGTACATTTTTTGTCAGACGACAAAAAATTTGCCGGGCATGTTTTGGATTTTTCTGCAACAGAAGTAGATGGGACATTGCAGTTGTTTGATGATTTTATTCAGCACTTACCAATTGATAATGCTGAATTCCGTGATATGTCACTTGATTTGGATGGGTTGTCGTCGGGCATTAAGGCCAGCGAAGGAAGGAAAGCGTAAAATGGTGCAAAAACCATTAGTTATCGGTATTACCGGTGGATCAGGTTCAGGTAAAACAACGGTTAGTCGCGAGCTTGTGCGTCGCTTAATAGAAGATGGTTCATCTGCTATTTTGCTACAGCAAGATTCATATTATAAGGAACAATCTGATAAGCCAATGTCTGAGCGTGTTTTGACGAATTATGATCATCCTGATTCATTCGAGACAGATTTATTTGTTTCGGACCTGCGTCGGCTGTTACGCTATGAGACAATCAATAAACCAATATATGATTATGAGAATCATACACGTTCTAAAGAAGTTGAGCATGTTGAACCAGCTGATGTGTTAATTGTTGATGGCGTCTTGTTATTCAATGACGAAAGAGTCCGTGATATGCTTGATATGAAAATATTTGTTGATACTGATGATGATATTCGCTTTTTAAGACGCTTGGAACGAGATATTGATGAGCGTGGGCGAACCGTACGTGGCGTTATTGAACAGTATTTGGCAACTGTGAAACCGATGTATCATCAGTTTGTGGAGCCAACTAAGCGTTATGCTAATATTATTGTGCCAGAGGGTGGCGAAAACCTCGTAGCAATTGATATGCTTACAAACCAAGCCAAGGCGATGCTGAAAAAAAACAATACGGTTTGAAATCAGATGTTGTGAAACAAAAATAAAATGCCTTGCTAAAGACTAGCAAGGCATTTTAATGTGCACGGGTTTCTTCAATGACATGACGCATGGTATCAACTACATGCTGTGTTTTTTGTGATAATTGTGAACCTACTATGGTGAATAGGGTATCAATGATTGTAATTTGAGCAATTAGGGAACTCATGGATTCACTACGGAAATTAATTTCCTCAGCAAGAGATAATAAAACAAGGTCTGCAATTTTTGCCAATGGTGAGTCAGCAAAAGAGGTGATCGCAATAATTTTAACGCCATTTTCTTTGAGCTTTTGGGCAATTAATAATGTATCTTTGTTACGCCCAGAATGTGAGATGACAACTGCGGTGTCATGGTTGTTCAGTTTAACTGCCTGCATCAACTGAATATCATAATCTGGGTGGGCAATCACATCTAGCGGTGTGCGTAAAAATTTGTGGTAAGCATTAAAGGCAACCAGAGAAGAGCCACCAATACCAAAAAAACCGACGCGTTTAGCAGCAATTAAATAATGACTGGCCTTGTCAAGTGAGTCAGCAGTCAAGTTATTAACCGTAGCATTCAAGGCATTACTTGCTCCCGCAAACACTTTTTGACCAATTGCTTTAACATCGTCATCATCAGTAATTTCGCCAAAGAAGCCAACGGTATTTGTGGTTGACGATGCACTTGCTAAAGCAACTGAAAAGTCGCGAAAGGAGTCAAAACCAATTTTTTTAGCAAAACGAGAAATTGTAGCTGTAGACACGCCTGAACCAATAGAAAGCTCCTGAATGGTCGATTCTCGTGCACGCTTTGGGTCATTAATAACATAGTCAATGAGTTTGTTTTCGGTACGATTAAATTGTTTTTTTTGAGCGCGGAGTTGCGCAATAATGTCACGGGCCATAAGTTATACTTCCTATATGATATCAATCGCGTTAATAGACTGACAACAATAAATATATAGTTAGTATATTAAATGTCGTCATATTAATATACTAACTATACAAGATTAGAAAACTTTTTACAATAACGGGGTTGCAATATGTAAAAAATTTTCATATAATTAAAGAGTAATACAAATACAAAAAACATAAGAGGTAAGTAAACCATGAAGTTTGCGATGATCGGCCTTGGTAAGATGGGCTTGAACTTGGTAAAAAACGCTGTTGACAATGGTCACGAAGTTGTTGCATTTGATTTGAATGCTGATTTCGTTAAGGCGGCAACTGATTATTCATCATCAATCGAGAGCGCATCAGACATCGATGATATGTTGTCAAAGTTGCCTTCACCTAAGGCTGTTTGGGTAATGGTACCAGCTGGTGTACCAACTAACTCAACAATTGATACTTTAATTGAAAAGATGGACAAGGGCGACATCATTATTGATGGTGGTAACTCTAACTATAAAGACAACTTAGAGCAAAACAAGCGTACAACTGCTGCAGGTATCAAGTTCTTTGATGCTGGGACGTCAGGTGGTATGAATGGTGCTCGTAACGGCGGTAACTTCATGATTGGTGGAGATGACGCCGAAGCATGGAAGATTATCGAACCATTATTCAAGTCAATTGCTGAAGAAGACGGTTACTTGTATACAGGCCGTTTGGGATCAGGACACTACTTGAAGATGGTCCACAACGGTATCGAATATGGTATGATGCAAGCGATTGCTGAAGGTTTCGAAGTATTGGAAGCTTCTCAATTCGACTACGACTATGAAGCTGTTTCAAAGTTGTGGAACCACGGATCAGTTATCCGTTCATGGTTGATGGAATTGGCTGAAGAACAGTTTGCCAAGGATCCACATTTGGATGCCATCGCTGGTCGTATGCATTCATCTGGTGAAGGTAAGTGGACAGTTCAAGAATCATTGGACTTAGAAGTGCCAGCACCAGTGATTTACTTGTCATTAGCAATGCGTTATCGTTCATTGCAAGATGATACATTTACAGGTAAAGTTGTTTCAGCATTGCGTAATGGCTTTGGTGGACATGCAATGGATTCTGCTAAATAATAATATAAAGAACTGTTCAGTGTTTGAACAGGAGCTCCCGTAAGGGAGCTTTTTCTGTATTGAGTGAATATTGTCCAACGGTTAGCAAGGAGTTGAGGTAAAAATATGGAATACATGATTGGTGTGGATTTAGGAACAACATCAACAAAAGCAGTTTTATTTAACGACCAAAATCAGGTTGTCACAACTGCTAACAAAGCTTACCCGTTATATCGTGATTTACCAGATATGGCTGAAGAAGATTTAACAGAAATTTTTGACGCATTAATAGCCGCCTTACATGAAGTTGTCGGTCAAATTAATTTTGAATCGGGAGATACATTGGCTGCCGTGTCATTTTCATCAGCAATGCATTCACTTATTGCTTTTGATGCTAATTGGCAACCATTAACGCGTGTCATTACCTGGGCAGATACGCGCGCTGTAAAGTATACGGAAGAGTTAAAAGCATCAGGTCTAGGACATGAGATTTATAAGAAAACAGGGACACCGATTCATCCGATGGCACCTTTGTCAAAACTATTATGGCTTAAGGCTGAACATGCTGATATTTATAACAAAGCGGCACATTATCTTGGCATTAAAGAATATTTGTTCCATCGCTTGTTTAATGCCAACAAGATGGACATTTCATTAGCCTCTGGCACTGGTTTATTTAATATCTTTAATCTCGATTGGGATGATCAAGCGCTCGAAGTAACAGGTATTAATCGTGCGCAATTACCACAACCAGTTGAGCCATATGACTATGAAACACATATGGCTACTGAATATGCCACAGCAATTGGTTTACCTAGTGACACACCATTTATATACGGTGCTGGTGACGGACCGCTATCTAATTTGGGCGTTAATGCCGTAAAACCAGGTGTTGCGGCCATTACAATTGGTACTTCAGGTGCTATTCGTGTTGTTTCTGATAAACCAGTTATTGATCCAAAAGGGCGTACATTTACCTATGCTTTAGACAAAACGCATTGGGTTGTTGGTGGACCAGTTAACAATGGTGGCGATGTTTTCCGTTGGGCGCGTGACAATATGTTTGATGCTGAAAAATCAACAGCTGCATTGCTGGGAACCGATGCTTATGATTTGATGACAAAAATTGCTTCACGTGTTCCTGCAGGTTCTGCAGGACTCATTTTCCATCCTTACTTAGGTGGTGAGCGTGCACCAATTTGGGATGCTAATGCGCGCGGCTCGTTTTTCGGATTAAACCATGGACATACGAGAGCACATATGTTGCGATCGGTGCTTGAAGGCATTACCTTTAATGTTTATATGGTTAGTCTAGCTTTAGAAGAGGTAGTCGGAGAGTTACATTCTATTCAAGCCACGGGCGGATTTGCCCGTTCACCATTATGGCGCCAAATGTTTGCTGATATTTTTGAGCAACCAGTTACTGTACCTGAAGCGTTTGAATCTGGCTCGTTGGCTGCTGTTATCGTTGCACAAAAGGCCTTAGGTAAAATTGATAATTTATATGATATTTCAAAATATATTGGTTCTTCGAATACTTATCAACCCTTACCTGAAAATTTTGAAGCTTATCGAGAATTAGCACCAATATTTATTCGTTTGTCTCGTCAACTACAAACAGAATATGAAAATATTGCCAATTATCAACGAAAACATACAAAATAATTCATTAAAATAAATTAATTTAGGAGAAAACGTGTTATAGAGAAACACGTTACATAAAACACATGGAATTCGTCATGTTGATCGTATCAATTTTGATTTTGTTACTTCTTATTGCAAAGTTTAAATTAAATACGTTCGTTTCGTTAATTATAACTGCTTTTATTTTGGCATTGTTGCTTGGTATGAAGCCAATGTCAATTCCCGATGCTGTTCTTGGTTCTCAAGGCGTTGGGAATATATTAGGACCAAACTCAGTTATCTTTATTTTTGGAGGTATGATTGGTCGGTTAGTTGCCGATGCGGGTGGTTCATATCGTATAGCTAAAACATTGATTGATTGGTTTGGTGTTAAAAGGTTACAATGGGCCGTTTTAATTGCATCATTCATTATTGGTATTTCGATGATTTTCGGTGTTGGCATGGTCTTGTTAATACCAATCGTGTTCGCTGTTGCTATTGAATCTGGCGTACCGTTGCTATACTTAGGTGTTTCAATGACGGCAGCATTATCATCAGCTCAGGGATTTTTGCCACCACAGCCAGCACCGACAGCCGTTGCCTCTGCTTTGGGTGCAAATATTGGCATGATGCTCATATTTGGTTTGATTGTATCGATTATCACAGCTATTGTTGCTGGGCCTATGTTTACAAAACTTGCACAAAAGTATGCACCAGACGCTTTTCAGTTTAAAACAGAAATTGCTGCTGTTGGGCCAGTTAAGGAGTATGACTTAAAGACAACACCTAACTTCGGATTATCTGTGTTAACTTCAGTATTTCCTTTAATATTTATGATCATTGCTACGATTTATAAATTGATTTATACAGGTGGTGTCACACCTAAAAATCCAACATTGTTGGATCAAATCATTGAATTTGCTGCTAATCCAGCGGTTGCCATGACTATCGCTTTAATATTTGCCATCTTTACAATGGGTATTTTGCAACACAAGTCAATGACTGAGGTTAGCAAGTCGTTAAACGCCGGTATGACATCAGTTGCCGGCATTCTATTGATTGTTGGTGGTGGTGGTGCTTTACGAGGCGTATTGGTAACGTCTGGTTTGTCTGATAAAATTGCATCTACTTTCCAATCTGGTGGTGCAATGAGCCCCATTGCTATTGTTTTGTTTGCATGGGCTGTTGCAGCTATTTTAAGAGTTTCAGTTGGATCTGCAACTGTAGCTGGAATGACTGCTGCTGGAATTGTGACGGGTATTTTAGCTGCTAACCCAGGTAATACATTATTACCCGTATTTGTTGCCTTAGCGATTGGTGCTGGTTCATTAATTGCATCTCACGTCAATGATGCAGGATTTTGGATTTTTAAAGAATTTTTTGATTTAACTGTTAAACAAACATTTCAAATTTGGACTGTTTTAGAAACGATTATTTCTGTCACTGGCTTAATTATTATTTTAATTTTAACAGCTATATTTGCTTAGCCTAAAGAACTAATGATGTATCCTGAAAGTTAAAGTGATTTTGGGGATATCTTCACCCGTTAATAAATAAAAAACTAAAATAGAAAAACCAGTGATTATTTGAAAAAAATAATCACTGGTTTTTTAATTATAAAGTTATTATGCAAAACATGGTAATGTTTAAATCTTAATATCGTTTTTCAAAAATGGTAACTTGGCGCGTAAAAATGGTGTGACCCAACGATCCAAACCGAGTTTACCAGAATTATATCCGCCAATCAACAATAAAGCACCTATAAAAATAAAAGTGGGATTTACTGATACGACACCAGCACCAAGGTATGAAAAATTCATAACGAGCCCAAAGAATGCTGCTGCTAAAGTTAATGTACCAAACAGTAGGCCCAAACCAACTAATAACTCTCCCCAAGAGACCAAGAAAGAAAAAGCAGCTGTTGATTTACCATGGTTAGTTGAAAAGTTTAAAAACCAGTCATACCAGGGAAATGCGACGGTTTTATCTGGTGTCAATACTGGATTTTTAATTGCCCCTATAATCAACCCAGATGCATCAAAGCCACCTTTAGCTGTTATTTTCGACCAGCCATCAAGTGTCCATTGATAACCTAGATAAACACGTAGGATTGTTAAAATCCACATTGCAGTTTTTGAATTGCGTAGCCATTGAATCATAATATATTCTCCTATTATTATTTACAATTTCTATACGTAATATCTATTACAATTAGTAAGTATACAGAGCGTTTTGTGAAATGTCAAACAATTTGTTTTTAACGATATCTCAACCGAAAAAAAATATTAAACTGATAAAAATGGCATGAAATATTATGAAAGATGATCTGAATCAATCTAATTTTTAGCATGCTATTTGCTTGATGTTGTATAGTATATTTTTTGAACGGTGGGTTATTCAAGTATGGCTATTTGATATGTTATGGTAAATATGCATATTTTTACGAATTTAATACAAAAATTAGCTTGCATTGCAGATATATTAGTTTCAATAAATTATGATTTTTAGCTATTGTGGTTGATTATTTTATTACTGAAGCCTAACAAAAGTAATAATTTGATGGGCATAAACTTTAAATTTATGGGGAACATTGACAACAAAATTAGAAAATGTTAATATATTAAAGTAAGTTTTATGAAGTTGAGGGGACAAATATATGTCAGAATCAAAGCCAAAGACAGGATGGTTACACAAAGCAACGCCAGCTAGTTTTGTATCAAGTGATCGGCATCTACGTAAAACGTTGGGTGTTAAAGAAATGTTAGCTTTAGGTATTGGGACGATCGTATCAACGGCAATTTTCACGTTGCCAGGTATTGTAGCGGCGAACCATGCTGGCCCAGCCGTTGCAATTTCCTTTGTTATTGCTGCTATTGTTTCAGGGTTAGCTGCGTTTGCCTATGCTGAATTTGCTTCAGCGTTGCCGTTTGCAGGTTCTGCCTATTCGTGGGCCAATGTTGTTTTTGGAGAGGTCTTTGGCTGGATTGCTGGATGGGCACTTTTAGCGGAATATTTTATTGCTGTTGCGTTTGTCGCTTCCGGTTGGTCAGCAAACTTTAAATTATTTCTTGGATCACATCATTTGGTCCTTCCGCCTGCTTTGGCTGGATCGTTTGCTGCTGGACACGGTGGCGTTATTGATATTGCTGCACTATTTGCTGTTTTAGTTGTAGCTGTCTTATTGTGGCGTGGTACAAATACAACTGCTCGCGTTGAAAATGTGTTGGTTGTTGGTAAAGTAATCGTTATTTTGATTTTCATTGGTGTGGGGTTAACGGCAATACATCCTGGGAACTATGTACCATTTATTCCAGCACATAAGCCAGGAACGGAATTTGGTGGTTGGTCAGGAATTTTTTCAGGAGCGTCTCAGATCTTCTTAGCGTATATAGGTTTTGACTCGATTGCATCTAGTTCTGCCGAAGCAAAAGATCCTAAAAAAACAATGCCACGTGGTATTATTGGATCGTTAATTATTGCTACAATATTATTCGTAGCGGTTGCACTTGTCTTGGTGGGAATGTTCCACTACTCAAAATATGCTAATAATGCAGCGCCTGCCGCTTGGGCGTTATTACATTCAGGACATGAATTCACGTCTAACTTGTTGTCTGTTGTCGCGTTATTAGGGATGTTTACAGCCATTATCGGCATGATGTTAGCAGGATCACGTTTACTTTATGCTTTTGGACGAGATGGCTTGCTCCCAAGTTTCTTAGGAAAAGTAAATGATAAAGGGTTGCCTAACAATGCCTTGTTAGTATTGTCTGTCATTGCTATTTTAATTGGTTCCGTGTTTAGTTTTACTGAACTAGCTGGTTTAATTTCTGCTGGTACGTTGATTGCTTTTATCATTGTGTCACTTGGCATTTATGCCTTACGTCCCCGTGAAGGGAAAGATATTCAGGAACCTGGTTTTAAAATGCCATTTTACCCAGTGATGCCAGCTTTGGCAGCTTTGGGGTCTGGATTTATTTTCTATGAATTAGATAATCAAGCAAAAATGTATGCTTTTGGTTGGTTCGTAATCGGTCTTATTATCTATGCCATTTATGGATCTAAACACAGTAAACTATCTCAAAAAAAATGAGACGAAAAGTCCTGATTTGACAGGGCTTTTATTGTACATAAATTTAGATGCGAGGGAGTCGTATATGTCGGAAAATAAAAAAATTTTAGACGAAGAGAAAATTATTTTAGCAGATGCAACACGTGTTAAATATTTTGATATTGTGATTGATCATGGACAAGGCGCTATTATTTCCGATGCTGACGGTAATGATTATATCGATTTATTGGCGAGCGCTAGTGCAACAAATATTGGGCATTCACATCCAAAAGTTGTTGCAGCTATCTCAAATCAAGCTAAAAAATTAATTCAGTATACACCGGCTTATTTTGCTAATCCAGTGACTGCATTATTAGCAAAACGTTTGGTAGATATCACACCGGGTAACTTTCAAAAGCAAGTTGCTTTTGGTAATTCAGGTTCAGATGCTAATGATGCAATCATTAAATTTGCAAGAGGCTACACTCATAGGTCCTACGTCGTTAGTTTTACAGGTGCTTACCACGGATCAACCTATGGCTCTATTTCTATCTCTGGTGTTAGCTTAAATATGACCCGAAAAATTGGTCCGTTATTGCCAAATACGATAAAAGTACCATTTCCAGATCAGAACCAGCGAGCAGTTGGTGAGAGTGATGACGACTTTTCAGATCGTTTGTTCAAGCAGTTTAAGTTGCCATTTGAGACCTACTTACCAGCTGATGAAGTTGCCTTAGTGATTATCGAACCTATTCAAGGGGATGGGGGTATCATTAAAGTACCACAAAAATATATGTCACTGGTTTATGAATTCACGAGAGAACATGGTATTGTATTTGCAGTAGATGAAGTCAATCAAGGGCTAGGACGTACTGGAAAAATGTGGTCGATTGATCATTTTGGTATCGCGCCTGACATGATGAGCATAGGTAAATCATTGGCAAGTGGTTTACCGCTTAGTGCAGTTGTTGGCCGTAAGGAGATTATGTCGAGCTTGTCTGCACCGGCTAATGTTTATACAACAGCGGGTAATCCAGTAACCGCGGCTGCTGCTATGGCAACACTGGACGTTCTAGCAGAAGAAAATCTGGTTGCGCGTTCTGAAAAACTAGGTGAATTAGCGCGAGACTTTTTTGAACAAGCAGCGCATAGCTACTGGTTTATTGGGGATGTTCGTATATACGGTTTAAATGGTGGTATTGATATTGTTGATGAAAAAGGCCAACCAGATAATCAAGCAACAACGAAATTAATTTATCGTATTTTCCAACTTGGCGCTATAATGATTAGTTTACGTGGCAATACACTACGTTTTCAGCCACCTTTGGTTATTACGGAAGCGCAATTGAGCCAAGCGTTTAAAATATTGACCCAAGCATTTAATGAATTAGAGGCAGGAACGTTGTCCTTGCCAGAAACTGATAATCATATTGGTTGGTAATGTGCTATAATAATCTAAGAAATCTGGATATATAAAATTTTGAGCTCGATCATCAGAAATGTGTTGGTTAATGTAAAACACACGGCAGTAATTTTGTGCTCCCAGATTGTACTACTGTGACTAAAAAGTTACCGCGACTCAGCGTTATGAGCTATGAAGGTAAAGATGACAGATCATTACAAATTGCGGTGGCACCACGGTAACACGTCCGCATTTTGTTTTGGTCTTTTTATAATTAAATCCGGGAGAATATATCAATGAAAGAATTCAGTTCTGCAGAAGTACGTCAAATGTTTTTAGATTTTTTTGCTTCAAAGGGTCATGAAATTGTACCTTCTAAAAATCTCATTCCACAAGATGATCCAACGTTATTGTGGATTAATTCTGGTGTGGCAACCTTGAAAAAGTATTTCGATGGTTCAGTTATACCAAATAATCCAAGAATTACCAATGCACAGAAGGCCATACGAACCAACGATATTGAAAATGTTGGAAAGACAGCTCGCCATCACACATTATTTGAAATGATGGGTAATTTTTCTATTGGCGATTACTTTAAAGATGACGTTATTCCTTGGGCGTGGGAACTGTTAACTAGTCCAGAATGGTATGGTCTGGACAAAGAACTGCTATATGTGACTGTTTATCCAAAAGATCAGGAGGCCAAAAAGATTTGGCAAGAAAAGACTGATATTTCAAACGACCATATTTACGAAGTAGAAGATAACTTTTGGGATATCGGCGAAGGACCTTCTGGTCCTGATTCAGAAATTTTCTTTGATCGTGGTACGTCGTTCCAAGATTTGCCTGACAATGATCCAGAAATGTATCCTGGTGGCGAAAATGAACGTTACTTAGAAATTTGGAATATTGTATTTTCTCAGTTCAATCATTTGCCTGGTTTAACTGATAATTCACAATATCCAGAATTACCACACAAAAATATTGATACTGGCATGGGACTGGAACGTCTTGTCTCTGTTTTTCAAAATGGACGAACTAATTTTGATACGGATTTGTTTTTGCCAATTATCCAAGCCACATCAGAATTATCCAATAATTTTGTGTATGACAGTAATAAAGATTCAGATAGCAACACAAGCTTTAAAGTCATTGCTGACCATATTCGAGCGATTACTTTTGCTATTGGTGATGGTGCGTTGCCTTCGAACGAGGGGCGTGGCTACGTGATTAGAAGATTGTTACGCCGAGCAGTGTTACATGGACAAAAATTAGGTATTCAAGGTGAGTTTTTAACGACGTTAGTGCCAATTGTAGGCGAAATTATGAAAAGCTATTATCCGGAAATTTCGGAAAATACGGCTAAAATTCAAAAAACCATTGCTGCAGAAGAAAAAAGGTTTAATGCAACATTAACGGGTGGCCTTGCGTTATTGAACGATGTCATTTCGGATGTTAAATTGGCTGGTAAGACACAACTATCTGGTGCTGTCGCGTTCAAATTATCTGATACTTATGGTTTTCCGCTAGAACTCACACAAGAACAAGCCTCTGATGCAGGTTTGACTGTTGACGTCGTTGGTTTTAATGAGGCCTTGCAAGCACAACGTACACGTGCACGTGCAGCGCGGTCAACTGATAAGTCAATGGGCGTGCAAAATGCTGTATTAACGGACCTTAAAGTCCCTTCAAAATATGTTGGTTGGTCAGAGACAGCTGTTGATGGTGCAGAAGTTGTAGCTATTATTGGTCAAAATGAGACAGGAATTGACGCGTTACTTCAGACAGCAGTAGCAAATAGTCAACTACAGTTAGTATTTGATACAACACCATTTTATGCTGAAATGGGCGGTCAAGTCGCTGATTTTGGTGATGTTTTAAATGATGAAAATACGTTAATTGGAAAAATTATAGATGTTCAGAACGCGCCAAATGGTCAACATATCCATACAGTAGAAGTTTTGTCTGATTTTAAATTAGGTGATAAGGTTAATCTTCGTGTTGATATGGCACGTCATACGGCTGTATCTAAAAACCATACGGCAACGCACATGCTTGATCAAGCACTGCGTAATGTGATTGGTGGTGATATCCATCAGGCAGGCTCATTGGTAGAGCCCAAGTATTTGCGTTTTGATTTTACACATGAAGGCCCAGTTAGTGAGGCTGATTTGGATGCAATTGATACGCTAATCAATGCAGAAATTGCCAAAAATTTGCCGGTTTCATGGTTAGAAACAGATATTGAAACTGCTAAAAAAATGGGCGCGGTTGCTGTTTTCGGTGAAAAGTATGGCGAATTAGTACGTGTTGTTTCCATTGGTGAGTTTAATAAGGAATTTGATGGCGGCACACATGTTAATGCCACTTCAGAACTAGGTTTGTTCAAAATAGTCTCTGAATCTGGTATAGGAGCCGGTATTCGCCGTATTGAAGCTGTGACTGGACTGCAAGCTTTGGCATTATATAAATCAGAAGAAAAAGCATTAAAAGAAATTGCCAATGCGGTAAAGGCGCAAAAACTGACAGAGGTACCGACAAAGGTGGCGGATGTACAGACAGAACTCAAGGCAGCGCAACGCATGATTGAATCACTCGAAAAACAGTTAGCAAACGCGGCAGCTGATGATGTATTTACTCATATTGAAACGATTAATGACCATTCATACATTACAGCTAAATTACAAGTTTCTGGTATAGACGGTTTAAGACAAGTGGCTGATAATTGGAAAGAAACTAAGCCATCTGATATCTTAGTTTTGGCGGCTGATGTCGATGGTAAAGTGAATCTCATTGTGGCAGCATCACCTGATGCAAATGCCGCTGGTATCAAGGCTGGCGATCTTATTAAAGCTATTGCACCAAAAGTTGGTGGTGGTGGTGGTGGTCGTCCTGATATGGCACAAGCGGGTGGTAAAAATCCAGCTGGTATTGATGCTGCGTTCGCTAGTGTGGCTGATTTCTTAGCAGAAATTTAAGGTAAAATGTCATTTTCTTTACTTAATTGTGATGTTATGGTTATAATAATTAGGTAAAATGAACTTAATGATGGTCGTTAATAGGTCATACTTGATTTGAATTTGAAATTTTTAGAGAAAGGAGCGTGTACGATGACTGTAGGAGATGAAACAGCAATATTTGATTTTGGCAATCAAATGCCAAAAGATATTCACGATACATTAGAAATTGTTTATAAAGCATTAGAAGAAAAGGGCTACAATCCAATTAATCAAATAGTGGGATACTTGATGTCTGGGGATCCTGCTTATATACCGCGTCTTAACGATGCTAGAAATTTGATTAAACGCCATGAACGTGACGAGATTATTGAAGAACTTGTGCGCGCTTATTTAAAAAAATAATGCGAATACTAGGATTAGATGTTGGCAGCCGGACAGTTGGCGTTGCTGTGAGTGATCCAATGGGATGGACAGCACAAGGCGTTGAAATTATCCGAATCAACGAAGACGAAAAAGAGTTTGGTCTAGAACGTCTTGGTGAGATTATTAAAGATAAACAAGCCAAGGGTGTTGTACTTGGCTTACCAAAAAATATGAATAATTCTGAAGGACCGCGTGCTGAAGCTTCACGTCTTTACGCTAAGATGGTTCAGGACAAGTTTAATTTACCTATCGATTTTCAGGATGAAAGGTTAACTACTGTGCAAGCTGAACGCATGTTAATTGAAGAAGCAAATATATCACGCAAAAAGCGTAAACAGGTGATTGATAAAATTGCTGCTGAATTTATTTTGCAAAATTATTTAGACGCAAACGGTAAATTAACAAAGTAGGCAAAATAACGTTTCAATGACGAAACGTTATTTTTACGTTATAATAGAACTATTAACTTTGAAGGGAATGCGAGTTGCAGCTATCTGGCTAGAGCATTATTGACTTAACAATAATACTGTTTACTCGTTTTATTAAATATGGCAAATCAAGAAGAAATACAAAACATTACGTTGGTTGACGAAAACGGTGATGAAACTTTATATGAAATACTGTTTACGTTCCATTCTGAAGAGTATAGTAAAGATTACATTTTGCTTATACCAGAGGGTGTTGAGGATGATGAAGAAGTTGATATTCAAGCTTACATCTTTAACCCTGATGAAAACGGGGATGCAACTGAAGAAGACCTTATCCAGATTGAAGACGAAAAAGAATGGGATATGGTTGAGGAAGTACTTAATACATTTTTAGAAGATGACGCTAATTTTGAATAATCATTAAAAACGCGTGATGCGTTTTTTTTGTTACAAAAATTTAACAACTTAATAGTTTATCAAGTGATAAACTAGACAATGGAGATGAACAGGTATTTACCTCACTGTCTTTAATAGTTAAAACTTTTGATTAGCTGTAAACGACCACCTTAGGGTGATAATAAGGCTGCTAATAGAAGTTTGGAGGAGTATATGGTATGGTTACATTAGTAGGTATCCTAGATTTAGCACGTTTTCAGTTTGCTATGACAACGATTTTTCACTTTTTCTTCGTTCCGATGTCAATCGGACTAGGTGTTGTGGTTTCAGTCATGGAAACAATTTATGTCATTAAAAAAGATGATGTTTATAAGAAAATGGCGCAATTTTGGGGTAAAATATTCTTGCTAAGTTTCGCTGTTGGTGTCGTAACGGGACTTATTCAAGAATTTCAATTTGGGATGAACTGGTCTGAATACTCACGTTATGTTGGCGATATATTCGGTTCATTACTGGCGATTGAAGCCTTGGTTGCTTTTTTTGCGGAGTCAACATTTATTGGCTTATGGTCGTTCACATGGGATCGATTTAAGCCAGGAATTCATGTCTTATTTATTTGGATAACGACAATTGGATCAGCTTTATCATCATTATGGATTCTAGCAGCTAACGCTTTCATGCAAAATCCGGTTGGCTATGCAATAGATAATCATTTAGGACGCGCACAATTAGTTAGTTTTAGTGCCTTATTAAAAAATCAACAATTATGGGTTCAGTTTCCGCATGTTGTGACAGGTACGCTGGTGACGGCAGGGTTTTTAGTTGCTGGTATGTCTGCTTTTAAACTATTGAAGTTGAAAAAGGGTGATGCTCAAATTATCTTTTTCCGAAAGTCAATTAACATTGCATTAGTTATTGGTGTTATCGGTGTCGTCGGTGCATTAGCCAGTGGTGATAGACATGCGTTTGAATTACAATCAATGCAACCAATGAAATATGCTGCGATGGAAGGGGTTGATAAAACAATTGACTCATCTAAACGAAAAGATAAAGCCCAACCATGGTCACTTATTTCTGTCACAAATCCTAAGACGCACAAAGTGATTGCAAAGATTGAAATTCCATATGTTCTTTCGATATTGGGTAACCATTCATTGACGGGTGGTAACACTGTGGGTACATCAGAACTTGAAAAAGAATTTCAAAAGAAATATGGTAAAACGCATAGTGACATAAAAGACTACTATGTGCCAGAAAATACGCTTTTCTATGCCTTTCGTGTTATGGCAGTAGGGGCAGGTGGCTTACTGATGCTTGCCTTGGTTGCCTTATGGATGAATCGTAAAAAAGCGACGCTTATTTTAACACAACGCTGGTTTTTATGGATAATGGGTATTGCCATCTATGTGCCGTTCGTTATTAATACGGCAGGTTGGTTAGTAACCGAACTTGGGCGTTATCCATGGGTAGTATATGGCTTAATGCCAATTAGTGACGCTGTATCGCCAAATGTGTCAGTCGCTTCACTCTTGATTTCTAATATTGTGTACTTTTTGACGTTTGCAACAATTGGCGGTATCATGGTTTGGCTAGCACGTCGTGTGCTACATGCCGGACCATACGCTGAAGAAGAAGAGCAGTCATCACCGATTGATCCTTATAGTCAATTAGCAAAGGGAGGTGAGGCATAATGTCTACATTAGAAGTAGTATGGTTTGTTTTAGTCGGTACATTGTGGGCTGGATTTTTCTTCCTAGAAGGATTTGATTTTGGCATTGGCATGCAGTTTGTGTTGAATGCACGGGATCAAAAAGATCGTGAAGCCTTATATCAAGCTATTGGCCCAAACTGGGATGCCAATGAAGTGTGGTTGGTTTCGGCTGGTGCAGCAATGTTTGCGGCGTTTCCGTTTTGGTATGCTTCACTTTTCTCAGGATTTTATTTAATGCTATTTATTGTATTATTGTCGTTAATTTATCGTGGCGTTTCATTTGAGTTTCGTGAGCAAATGCCTACCATTCAAGGAACACATGTCTGGGAAAATCTTATTGCGCTAACATCTTTTTTAGTCCCATTCTTCTTAGGCATGATTTTTACGGCCATGGTATCAGGTACACCAATTGATGCGCGTGGTAATTTGTCAGCTGGCTTCTTTGATTATGTTACACCGTTTACATTAGTTGGTGGTGTTGCTGTATCTTTGATGAGTTATATCCATGGTTTGAACTACACACGGTTGCGCATTGATGGTAAGTTACGACAACGCGCTTTAGTGCAATTAAAGTACCTTTATCCGGTATTATTAGCTGGAGAAGCACTGTTTGCTGTATTATTATACTTTTATACTGACTTTATACAAACAAAAACAATACAAATACTTGCTTTGTTAATTATTTTGGTTATCACAACGCTAATTGGTTGGTTTTTAGCTATTAAAAAGCAGCAAGAAATTGCACCATTTATTTTATCAGGGTTTGCTTTGATGGCAGTTGTCATACTCTTGTTTGTTGGTCTATTTCCACGTGTGATGGTTGCAAATAATCCGCTACACAGTTTGACAGTGATAACGGCATCGTCATCTGCTTATACGTTGAAAGTCATGACGATTGTTGTATTGATTGCCTTGCCGGTAACTTTGGTTTACCAAATCTGGAGTTTCTGGGTATTTCGTAAACGAATTGTGTCGCATAAAGTCATAGAGTAATTTTTTAGAAAAACGTTTACAATTGTATGTAGGCGTTTTTTGTTTTAAATGCGTGTGACATCATTAAGTGTTTGTGCACTATGTGGGGATAATTAACATGATAGATAAAAGGCTTTTTAAACTTAAAGGTATTATTAGTACGTTAATGATTTTGGTGATTATGACTGGGATTCAAGGATTAGCCATAATTGCACAAAGTGTATTTATGTCGCGTGCGATTGTTGATTTATGGCAGGGTCAACCGATCAGAATGACGATCAATAACATTATTTGGTTTGCAGTAGCTTTTATTGTACGCCAGTTATTGGTGGTGTTGAAAAATCAATTTATGGCCATCTATGCAGATGCAGCCGTTGAAGATTATCGTGTCCAACTGTTAGAAAAATATACAGCGCTAGGATCAACGGTTGTTGCTAATCAGGGTACAGGGAACGCTGTCACAACGCTTGGTGCCGGATTGGATAATGTTAAAAATTATTTTCAATTGTTATTGATTAAAGTATTTGATTTAAGTATTATTCCATGGCTAGTATTGGCCTACATTTTTTATATTAAGTGGGAGCAAGGTTTGTTCTTGTTATTAATTTTTCCAGTTGTCATTATATTTTTTATTATTTTAGGCTTAGCGGCACAAAGCAAGGCCGATGCAGAATTTGCAAATTTTAAAAATTTGAACAATCGCTTTGTCGATGCTTTGCGTGGATTACCAACTTTGAAGCAACTTGGATTGGCAAATACTTATAGTGATGAAATCTATCAAATTTCTGAAGATTACCGAAAAACGACCATGCGAACACTGAGAATTGCCATGACATCAACGTTTGCATTAGACTTTTTTACGACACTCTCAATTGCTGTTGTCGCGGTTTTTCTAGGATTTGATTTACTTAACGGTCATATGTTATTATTACCAGCGCTAACGATATTGATTTTATCACCTGAGTATTTTTTACCGTTGCGTAATTTTTCTGATGATTATCATGCGACTTTAAATGGTAAGAACGCGTTAACGGATGTTTTGGCTATGATTGAGGAACCTGATGTTTCAGATCAAGGCGTATTGCAACTCACAACATGGCAATCTGATAGTCAACTGACTTTAAATGACATTAATTTTTCCTATGATCAGCAGCCAGTGTTAAAAAATATAACATTACAAGCAAATGGGTATCAAAAAATTGCCTTGGTTGGTGAAAGTGGTTCAGGTAAATCCACCTTACTGAATATTATCGGTGGCTTTTTAACAGCAGATAGTGGGGAGATCACTATTAATCACCAAAAACTACCACATTTAGCACAATCTGATTGGCAAAAGCAGTTTTTTTATATGCCACAGCAACCGTACATTTTTCATAACACGCTACGTGAAAACATTAAATTTTATGCACAAAATGCTACTGACAGCGAGGTGAGGGATGCAATTAAAAGTGCAGGATTATCATCGTTTGTTGATGAATTACCAGATGGGTTAGATAGTGTGATTGGTGAAAGTGGTCGTCAAGTTTCTGGTGGACAAGCACAAAGAATTACCTTAGCTAGAATGTTATTAGATAATCAACGAAAAATATTATTGTTTGATGAACCAACGGCCCACTTGGATATTGAAACAGAATATGATTTAAAACAAACAATGGCGCCTATTTTGGCCTCTCATTTAGTATTCTTTGCCACGCATCGCTTGCATTGGTTAGACCAAATGGATTATGTTCTTGTGTTACGGCATGGTGAAGTTGTTGAGCAAGGAGAGCCACATTTATTATTAGCAGACGTCAACAGCCAATTGAACCAGTTACGTTATGAGCTAGGAGGCGAATGATGAGTAAGGTTAGACAATTATTAAAAAGGGATCGCTGGGTTATACCTTTTTTAAAATCGCAAAAGTCAGGTCTTTTTTGGTCAATTGTGTTAAGCTTTTTGACAATTTTAGCTGCAGGTTCATTGATGTTTGTTTCAGGATACTTAATATCTCGCGCAGCACAACGACCAGAAAATGTTTTAATGATTTATGTACCGATTGTGTTAACAAGAGGTTTTGGTATTGCTCGCCCTGTTTTTCGATATGCTCAGCGAATGGTTTCTCATAATTGGGTGCTTCGTTTTGTCTCGAAATCACGTAGACGTTTGTATGAAAGTGTTGCAAGTACAGCTAGTAATATTCGCAGTCGCTTGCAAACAGGGGAGGTGCTTAGTTTATTAGCAGATGATCTTGATCGCTTGCAAAACCTATATTTACGGACACTATTCCCACTTGGCGCGGGTATGGTTTTGTATTTGTTTGTTAGTATTGGTATTGGTGTCGTGAACTGGCTATTTATGTTATGGTGGGTGACGATGTTATCAGTCATCATGGTTATCATACCAATCGTGAGCTTTTTTGCAAATCGCGCGCGCGTAAAAAAACAAAAGCAACTACAATCTCAGTTATACACTGATGCAACAGATGCTGTTCTTGGTCTACAAGATTGGGTATTATCTGGTCGTCAACAAGACCTCATAGCCTCTCAGGGTAAAGTAATGGCAAATTTAGCTAAAACCAAGGGTGAAAGCATGAAGTTTGGTTGGTGGCGTGATTTTTGGATACAAATACTTGTATTGATATTAGTTGTTAGCACAACCATCTGGTCAGGTAGTCAATTTTCAGGCAGTCGAATAGCTGTGAATTTTATTGCAGCGTTTATCTTGGCTATTTTCCCCCTAGTTGATAGCTTTTTGGGTGTTAATCAAGGTGTTAGTGAGGCATCATTCTATGAGGACAGCATGATACGTTTAAATGAATTACCAGTTCCTGAGGAAAGCGTGATGATACCTAAAAACATTATGACACCAACAATTGAATTAAGTCATGTGACATTTAAATATGGCGATAAAACAATAATTCACCAATTAAATTTAGTTGTCCAGGCGGGTGAAAAAATTGCGATATTAGGGCGTTCCGGTTCGGGAAAGACCACCCTATTAAAATTAATGACAGGTGATATTGTCCCAGAGTCAGGTCATGTGACAATTGGTAATGAATCCGTACAGTTGCTAAAACAAAACTTGTCAAAGGTCATAGCTGTATTAGATCAGCAATCTTATTTATTTGATACAACGATTTTAAATAATGTGCGAATGGGTAATATTAATGCAACTGATGATCAAGTAAAAGCAGCCATAACACAAGCTGGGTTACAACCGCTAATTGATAGTTTGCCAGAAAAATATCAGACAAAAATGCAGGAGGCAGGTGCCCGTTTTTCGGGTGGCGAACAACAACGCTTTGCACTGGCACGCGTCCTGTTACAAAAGGCGCCGATTGTTATTTTAGATGAGCCAACGGTGGGCTTAGATCCTAAAACGGAGTATGAAGTCCTACAACAGATATTTAAAGTGCTACAAAATCGTACAATTATATGGGTGACCCACCATTTAACGGGTATTGATGAAGTGGACCACGTCTACTTTTTGTCAGAGGGGCACTTTCTTTTAAGTGACACACCAGAAACATTAAAAGCAACGTCAACATATTTTCAAAAATTATTAGCAATGGATGATTTTCACTAAATGGCAAAACGAAAAAAACGACGAACGAAAAAAAAGTTAATTAAATTAGATCTCTGGCTGTGGGTTAGTAGTATTGTTATTATTGCCATTGTTGCTACGTTTTGGTCACAGACTTTAATTTTTGATCGACAACAATCACCGACAAATAGTCAAGCAGATCAACAAAAGGTGGTTTGGATTAATCAGTTAGCACCATACGCTAGAGAAATGCAAGAAAAATACGGTGTGATTGCATCAATCAGTATTGCTCAAGCAATTTTGGAATCTGATTGGCATACGTCGACTTTGTCGACACAATACAATAATTTATATGGCATTAAAGCAGATAAAAGTCAAAAAAGTGTTGTATTGCCGACCCAAGAGTTTGAAAATGGCCAGTGGATAACTATCCAGGGGCGTTTTGCGTCTTATGATTCTTGGCAAGAAAGTATGAAGGCACATGCGGAACTGCTGTATCATGGGACAAGTTGGAATACTGCACAGTATCAACATGTTTTAAAAGCTAAGGATTACCAAACTGCAGCAGTAGCTTTAACGCAAGATGGGTATGCGACAGATCCAACATACGCTAAGAAGTTAATTGCAATTATTGAAGAATGGCATTTATCTCGATTTGATATACCAAAATAATGAGCGAGATATGATTGCTTTTTTTGTGTTTTACGAACTGATGTTCGTGAAAAAATCTGGTATAATGGTAGGAGCGTAATTTACACTTTAGGAGTGCATATGTCAGTAGAAGAACTCATCAATGGAATGAACGATAAGCAGGCTGAGGCCGTCCAAACAACACAAGGGCCGCTTTTAATTATGGCCGGTGCTGGATCAGGAAAAACACGTGTATTAACACATCGTATTGCACATTTAGTACAAGACTTGAATGTCTTTCCGTGGCGAATATTAGCAATTACATTTACAAATAAGGCAGCAAAAGAGATGCGTGAACGGATTAGCGCGTTATTATCAGAAGATGTTGCACGTGATATTTGGGTATCAACTTTTCATGCTTTGGCTGTGCGTATTTTGAGACGTGATGGCGAAAATATTGGCTTATCACGTAACTTTACAATTATTGATACGAGTGCGCAGAAAACACTGATGAAACGTGTGATTTCAGATTTGAATTTAGATACAAATCAATACGACCCGCGTACGATTTTAGGCATGATTTCAAATGCTAAAAATGATATGCTTCGGCCACGTGACTATGCAAAACAAGCAGATAATGCCTTTCAGGAAACAGTTGCTGAAATCTACACGGCTTACCAACAGGAGTTAAAGCGTGCACAAAGTGTTGATTTTGATGACCTAATTATGTTGACGATTGATTTATTTCAATCAACGCCTGAGGTATTAACACGCTATCAAAATCAATTTGAATATCTACATGTCGATGAGTATCAAGATACAAATGATGCACAATATACTATTGTTAACTTATTAGCGAAGCGCTCACAAAATTTGGCAGTCGTTGGTGATGCCGATCAGTCCATTTACGGTTGGCGTGGCGCTAACATGAACAATATTTTGAATTTTGAAAAAGATTATCCTACAGCACATACTGTGATGTTAGAACAAAACTATCGGTCGACGCAAAATATATTGGATGCTGCTAATGCAGTGATTAACCATAACAATGAACGTGTACCCAAAAAATTATGGACTCAAAATGGTAAGGGTGATAAAATAATCTATTATCGCGCACAAACAGAACGTGACGAAGCCAATTTCATTTTGTCAAATGTTCAAAAAATGCGCGAAGAAAACAATATGGCGTACAGTGATTTTGCTGTGCTGTATCGTACTAATGCGCAGTCGCGTAATGTGGAAGAATCATTAGTTAAGGCGAACATGCCTTATACAATGGTTGGTGGTCATAAATTTTATGAACGTAAAGAAATTCTGGATATCATGTCGTATATGAATTTGATTACGAACCCAGACAATAATGCTGCTTTTGAACGTGTTGTCAATGAACCAAAACGTGGCCTAGGGGCGACATCTTTAAACCGGCTACGCGAGTTGGCAAATCGACTTAATGTGTCTTACATGACTGCAATTGACAGTATCGAGTTGGCACCAGAAATTTCAACTAAAGCAGCTTCTAAATTCTTAGTATTTGCTGATATGATGCATGATTTACGTCAACAATCAGAATTTTTAAATGTCACTGAACTTGCTGAATTGGCAATGACACGATCTGGATATCGTCAAATGTTGGCTGAAAAAAGTGATCCAGATAGCCAAGCACGTTTAGAAAACTTAGAAGAATTCTTGTCTGTTACAAAAGAGTTTGATGAAAAGTACCGTGCAGATGATCCAGAAGCAGTTGACCCAATGACGGATTTTTTGGGATCTACAGCACTAATGACAGATCTAGATGATTTTGAGGAGGGTGATGGCGCAGTGACATTGATGACTTTGCATGCAGCTAAGGGTCTGGAATTTCCTGTTGTCTTTTTAATTGGTATGGAAGAAGGTATTTTTCCATTATCACGTTCACTCATGGACGAAGATCTTCTTGAGGAAGAGAGACGTTTGGCGTATGTTGGTATTACACGTGCCAAGGAAAAGCTATTTTTAACTAATGCCTTTTCTAGGTTATTATACGGGCGCACACAAGTTAATGATGCGTCTCGGTTTATTTCAGAAATTTCACCTGAATTACTTGATTCACAATCTGCCGGTTCTGTTAATTCAAGTAGTTATCAGCGTGCTATGCCATTTGACCGTAAGACACAAATGGCAAAGGCCACAACTTTTCAGTCAACGCCAGTCATTAAAACAGTGAGTGGTACGACAGGCGGAGATAATACAAGTTGGTCGGCAGGTGATAAAGTTAGTCATAAAAAATGGGGTATTGGTACAGTTGTTGCTGTTACTGGTAACACAAATGACCAAGAACTAAAAGTCGCCTTCCCGTCGGAAGGTGTCAAACAATTATTAGCGGCGTTTGCTCCCATTACGAAAATTGATTAAAATAACGCATATAGTTAAATAAAGGTATAAATATACCAATACTTAGTAACAATGATCATAGGATCCGGTTAGATTAGGAAAAAAATATGTTACCAGAATTTACACCAATTGAACAATTAACGACACCGATGGCACAACAAGAAATTGCGAATCATCAAGAAACCTTGTTGCAATATGGTGTAGCATATTATGAACAAGATGCACCACTTGTTGAGGACTATGTGTATGATGCCTTGTATGCGCGGTTAGTTGAACTAGAGGCTGCATTTCCGCAATTTATTAATCCGGATTCTCCCACACAAAAAGTTGGTGGTGCGATAACAAAATCTGGATTAGAAAAAGTCGTGCATCCAGCACCAATGCTATCTTTGGGCGATGTTTTTAGTTTAGAAGAGTTAGAGGAATGGGATGCCCGTACAACCAAAACATTAGGGTTTCAATCAGCTTATAATTTAGAGTTGAAAATTGATGGTTTAGCCGTTGCGTTAACCTATGTCGATGGTAAGCTAATTCAAGCATCAACACGTGGGAATGGGATGATAGGTGAGGATGTCACAGCTAATGTAAAAATGATCAAAGTCATTCCACAAATCTTAAATGAACCATTGACAATTGAAGTACGTGGTGAAATATATATGTCTAAATCGAGTTTTGCTACTTTAAATAATCAACGTGAAACTGAGGGCTTAGCACCCTTTGCAAATCCACGGAACGCTGCAGCAGGCTCATTAAGACAGTTAAATACATCAATCATGAAGCAACGGCAATTATCTGCTTTTGTCTATTATACTGCTGAGCCTGATATACTAGGTGTGACAACACAAAGTCAGGCGTTAGAAAGATTTCATGAGTTGGGATTACCGACTGATCATCACAATCATGTGATTTTAAAAATGCCTGATATTGCAGATTATATTTCAAAATATAGTGCAGACCGTGATAAGCTATCCTATGGGATTGATGGTGTTGTTGTTAAGGTTAATGAGTTAGATGATCAGACTGATTTAGGCAATACGGTTAAAATTCCACGTTGGGCGATTGCCTATAAATTCCCGCCAGAAGAAGCGTTAACGATTCTTCGTGATATTGAATGGACTGTTGGGCGAACTGGTGCTGTAACACCAACAGCAGTGATGGATCCTGTACAATTGGCTGGAACAACTGTTCAGCGTGCGAGTTTGCACAATCCAGACTATCTCAATGATAAAGGTGTGCGTTTGGGAGATACCGTTACTTTGCATAAAGCGGGTGATATCATACCCGAAATCGGCCAAGTCATTTTATCGAAAAGGCCAGTAAACAGCCAACCTTACAATATACCGTTACTCTGCCCAGCATGTGAATCAAAGCTAGTACATCTTGAAGGTGAAGTGGCTTTGCGCTGTATTAATCCTGCTTGTTCCGCACAAATTCAGGAAGGATTAGCACATTTCGCATCACGTAATGCTATGAATATTGAAGGCATGGGACCACGTGTCATTGCACAATTGTTGCAAGCTGGTTTTATTGAGGATGTGGCTTCAATTTATCGTTTAAATGCAACGCAATTGCACGCATTAGATAAATTCAAAGAAAAGTCTGTTAGTAATTTATTAAATGCCATTGAACGTTCAAAGGATAATTCACTTGAAAAATTATTATTTGGCTTGGGTATTAGAATGGTGGGTGCTAAGGCAGCCCGCTTAATTGCGGAAAAGTTTAAAACGTTATCAGTTATTGCTAGAGCCACGGTTTCTGAAATCGCGAATATTGATGGTATTGGTGAAACCATTGCACGATCGCTGGTACAATATTTTAACATGCCAGAGTCACAACAGCTTTTAAAAGAGTTAACCGCTGCTGGTGTTAACCAGTCATATTTATCTGAAGTGGTAATTGATGAAAGTTCTTTCTTTTATGGTAAAAAAATTGTTTTAACTGGAAAATTGTCCGAAAGTAATCGCTCAGCTGTTTCAAAATGGTTGCAAAATCATGGCGCAAGCGTATCGTCTGCTGTTTCTTCAAAAACAGATCTTTTGATTGCTGGTACAGATGCTGGGAGTAAGTTAGCCAAGGCAAATGAATTAGGAATCGCAGTTTGGACAGAATCACAATTGATCGCTGCGCAAAAAGAAGAGGATATCAAAAAATGAGACGTATAAGTTTCCGTGGGTATATGGTAATGGTCATAGCCATACTAATTCTAGCTATTGGTGGATTATATTTTTTTAACGTAAATCGTATTGCACCAACAACTAAAAAAACAAGCAGTGGTGTACAAATCACACAAAGAGCACCAGGGCAATACCAGACTGTGATTAAAGATGGGCGCTATTTAGTCAGTGCTGCTAGAGGTATTACAGCTACTTCCGAACCTAACAGTCTTGATGTGAAAAATTTTGAATCTAGTTTATTAGATTTGGCAAAAACGCAATTTAAGACAAATCAATATATTTTTCAAGAAGGACAATATTTATCAGCAGACACAGTTAATAATCTCTTAGCGCGTAAAAGTAATAGTAATCCAGATGCTATTAATCCTGAAGATAATGGTAAGACTGATGATTCACGTAATCCTATTTATGTGCAAACACTGACTGAACAAGATTTTATGTCAAAAGATGGCAAAAATTTAAAGTTGTCGGGTATGGTTATTGGTGTTGCAATGAATACGCAGGACGAATATCAAAAAGAGGAATTCGGGCCAACCTATAAACAAAATATTTCAGATAATGATCGTATAGCTTATGGTCGAAAAATTGCACCTAAAATCATTCAAAAAGTGCGTCAGCAATCTGGTGTGCCACAAGATGTACCAATTGTGATTGCGATGTATGCCAATTCGCCCTCAGATTCATTAGCGCCAGGTAGCTTCTATGCTGAATCAACAAGTGACAAAGGGACAGATTTAAAGGCGTGGACAGATGTTAATGACAAATCTATTGTGCTCCCGAAAGAATCAACTGACACGTCTAAATTAGGCAACGACGAGAATAATGGTTTTGCTAATTTTAAAAATGATGTTGCTAACTTCTTTCCAAACATCGCTGGAGCAACGGCTGTGGCTAACTTTAAGGCGGGCACATTAACTAGTATGAATGTTACCGTAACGACGCAATTCTATAGCCAAACAGAAATTGATAGCTTCACAACTTATGTATCGCAATCTGCTTTAAAGTTTTTACCAAGTAATGTGCCAGTCCGTATCATAGTTAAAACAGCGAATGAATTACAAGCTATACTAACGCGTAATACGAATGACAAAACTTTTACAATTACACTTCTCGATTAAGCATAGTTATCTATGCTTTTTGTATGTCTGCATAATAATGGTATAATTTAGCTATGTCTGAAGCAAATAAATATTTAACAATAAGTGCGCTCACAGCCTATTTGAAACGCAAATTTGATGCTGATCCTTATTTAGAAAAAGTTTATGTTACAGGTGAAATTTCTAATATTGGTCGGCGACGTGGTCGCCATTTATATTTTTCGATTAAAGATCCAAATGGGCATGCTGTGATTTCAGCAGCCATGTTTTCATACGCGAGTCGATTGAAATTTGACCCAGAAGAAGGCATGAAAATTAATGCCATTGGCCGTGTACAAATATATGAGCCTAGTGGTACCTATGCTATTATTTTGGAACAGATGGCGCCTGATGGTATTGGCGAACTATTTTTGGCTTATGAACAACTTAAGCGCAAATTATCAGCTGAAGGTTTGTTTGATTTGCCTAAAAAACATATACCATTGTTTCCAAAACGGATTGCTGTCGTTACTTCACCAACTGGTGCGGTTATTGAAGACATTGTGCGTACAGTGCAACGTCGATTTCCAAGTGCGCAGGTGGTTTTATTTCCGGCAGTGGTGCAGGGTGATAAAGCTAGTACGACAATCATTAAACAAATTTTACGAATTGATGCGTCTAATCAATACGATACACTTATTGTTGGTCGAGGTGGTGGTTCGATTGAGGATTTATGGGCATTCAATGATGAAAAGTTAGCACGTACTATTGCTGCCACTCAGTTACCAGTGATTAGTTCTGTGGGTCATGAAACTGATAATACCTTAGTAGATTTTGTAGCTGACAAACGCGCAGCAACACCAACAGCTGCTGCAGAATTAGCAACACCTGTTACGTTAACACAACTCGTTTCACGTTTAAATGAACTGCAAGTAAGATTGAATCTACGAATGAAGCAGTTGATTGACAACAGGCGACAAAGTGTGGACCGTGTTGCACAACATGTGATTTTTCAGCAACCAGACAGATTGTATTCTGGATATAATCAGCGTGTAGATCAACTGTCACATACATTGAATCAGTTGTTACATCAACGACTGGTTTCAACGCAACATCAGTTAACAACTTTGGCGCAAAGGCAGTCGCAGATTCGACAAAATATTTTGCAACAACCACGTGAAAAGGTTCAATTGTTAGCAGCTAAACTAGATTTAATGAGTCCGCTAAAAATTTTGACACGTGGTTATGTATTGATTGAAAAAGACGGTCAAGTCATTCGAAATATTAAAGAAGTTCATCCGGACGATGAGGTCGAATTACGTTTGGCAAATGGCAGTGCAACAGCAAAAATTATAGAAACGAGGGTCTTGAAAAGTGAGTGAGTCAAAATCTTTTGAAGAAAAACTACAACAATTAGAAACTATTGTGAGCCAATTAGAAAAAGGCGATCGGCCTTTAGAAGGTGCGTTAACAGATTTTAAAAATGGCGTTGAATTAGTAAAAGAGCTACAAACTACTTTGAAAAACGCAGAGAACACTTTAGCTAAAGTAATGGATGACAACGACAACTTAACAGATTTGGAATTAACAAATGACTAGACTAGCAGAATTTCAATCAGAATGGATACCAAAGCTAAATCAACAGTTAGAAGATGATCTAACGCGTGCAACAAATGATAGTGAGTTTTCTGATATGATGAAGTACGCAGTGCTTAATGGTGGCAAGCGACTTAGGCCAATGCTGAGTTTAGCTGCTATGGCTTGTTTTGGTCAAAAAATTACACCGAGCTTTTTAAAAGCAGCAACAGCGGTGGAGTGGGTGCATTCTTATTCACTTGTGCATGATGATTTGCCAGCAATGGACAATGATCTAGTGAGGCGTGGTAAACCCAGTGTACATGCTCAATTTGGTGAAGCAGAGGCTATATTAGTTGGTGATGCGTTGTTAACAGGTGCATTTCATGTGCTGGCAACTGCTAATGATTCTGTTGTTGAGGATGAGATGATCAGTGCAGTAGAATTATTAAAATTATCACAAATATTGTCCGTTCAATCGGGTAGTTTGGGCATGGTCATTGGACAAGTTCATGATATGTATAACCATGGAAAACAATCAAAGATAGATGAGACATGGTTAATAGACGAAGTGTATATGCCGAAAACAGGCGCTTTATTGGGATTTTCTGCGCTGGCAGGCACGAGGCTATCTAACCAGCAGGATATTGATCAGATTGGACAAGATCGGTTTGATACAAATTTAGCTATGCTGACCTTTGGTTACGATTTTGGTATTGCTTTTCAAATTCAAGATGATTTGGATGATTTTGACCAAGACGATACGGAAGATATAATGTCCTTACCACATTTAATCGGTGTACCAGCAGCAACTCAGAAACGTGATTCATATTTGAGGCATGCACGCCAAATGCTATCTGATGTTTCAAGACATAATTCAAAATTCGATCGTACTTTGCTAGATGATTTTTTGAACTTAATTGGAGATAATGTATGAGTGCTGTAGAAAAAGAACGTGTTGATATTTTACTTGTCCAGCAAGGATTATTTGATTCAAGGGAGCAAGCCAAACGCGCAGTTATGGCAGGTGAAATTCTTGGCGAAAATGAAGAGAGATTAGACAAAGCTGGTCAAAAAATTCCAGTCACTACTGAGTTACATTTTAAAGGTGAGAAATTAAAATATGTGTCGCGTGGTGGCCTAAAATTAGAAAAAGCATTGAATGATTACGATATTGCAGTGCAAGATAAAGTTGTGTTAGATATTGGTTCTTCTACTGGTGGGTTTACAGATGTGGCGTTACAAAACGGGGCTAAGTTAGTGTATGCATTGGATGTGGGAACAAATCAATTAGCTTGGAAGTTACGTACCGATGAGCGTGTAAAAGTTATGGAAAATACAAACTTTAGGTATGCTAAATTATCTGATTTTGAATTTGGACAACCTGAATTTGCAACAATAGATGTTTCCTTTATCTCACTTGGCTTGATATTACCACCCTTGTCTGAAATTATTAGTATGGGTGGTCATGTCGTAGCACTTATCAAACCACAATTTGAAGCGGGACGTGCAAGTGTTGGGAAAAATGGCATCATTAAGGATGCGCTTGTACACAAAAAAGTGTTAGAGACAGTTACCCAAATGATGATTAATAGTGGTTTCTCGATTGAAGAATTAACCTATTCACCCATTAAGGGCGGACAAGGGAACATTGAATTTTTGGGTGTATTGGTGCGTGAAGATTCAGGGAAAATGAATGATAAAATAAATATAGATACGTTATTATCACAAACTTATGCACAGCTTAATCATACAGAAGGTAAAGCGGATGAATAAAAAAGTGCGCCAGAAAACATTATTGACACAAATTCAAAATAATCCTGTAGGCCGTCAAGAAGATATTGTGGCGTATTTCGAAACTTTGGGTGAAACAGTCACTCAAGCCACTATTTCACGAGATATTAATGAACTGGGGCTTATAAAAGTACCTAATGTACATGGTGGGTTTCACTATCATTTACCAAAACAAGATGATCGACCGCATTTGCAACGATTACGGCGTGCATTACAACAATCATTCTTAAGTCAACGTGCACAGCGTGGTCAAATTATTATAAAGGTACAACCCGGAAACGGACAATTAATTTCAAATTTATTTGAACAAGTTAAATTTCCAGAAGTTTTTGGCACATTAAGTGATGATGGCTCAGTTCTCGTACTATTAAAAGATGGTATCGTGACCTCTCAAATGACTAATATTATTCAGAAGTTGCTTGAAAAATAATGACTAGAAAGAAAGCGCGTGTTTTGCCGCGACAATTGATATGTTAGAAAATCTCATCATTGAAAATTTTGCTATTATAGAAAAAGTTGATTTGCAATTTGAAGGTGGCATGAGTGTCTTGACTGGTGAAACAGGTGCTGGAAAATCAATTATCATTGATGCACTTTTAATGCTCACAGGTGGTCGCGCCAGTTCTGACATGATTCGTCATGGTAGCAAAAAGGCTATCTTACAAGCTGTTTTTAGTGTACCCAAAAATCAGAGTTTGATTGATCAATTATTGACAAGGGGCATAGCTATAGATGATGGTGAGTTGATTATTTATCGTGAGTTAAACCATAATGGTCGAAGTATGATTCGAATTAATGGTGTACTTGTTAATTTGAAAACCTTGGCAGTCATTGGTCGTTATTTGGTAGATATCCAAGGCCAAAACGATACACAACAACTATTGAATCCTGATGAACATTTACCTTTACTGGACGCATTTGGTGGTTCTACGTTAAACGTCGTTAAAGATGAATACCAAAAACTTTTTCATGATTTTCGTGCGATTTCCCAAAAAATTCGAAAAATACAGACATCGCAACAAGAAATCACGCAACGTTTAGATTTATTACAATTTCAGCAACAAGAGCTGGAAGAAGCAGATTTGCAGCCCAACGAAGAGGGCGATTTACTGGATGCGCGTGGTAAATTATTGAATTATAAAAAAATTGCTGATCATTTGCAAAACGCACAGATAGCTTTAAACGGTGATCAAGGTGGTGCGGTAGATCTTTTGGCAACTGCAATGCAAGACTTGCAAGAAATAGCTGAATACGACGATAATTATGCCGAGATATCCAAGACTATTTCTGATAGTTATTATACAGCGCAAGAGGTTGGTCGCGATGTTGATGAGCAAATGAGTGAATTGACTTATGACGAAAATGAACTTGTGCGTATCGATGAACGTTTGCAACTCATACATTCGCTAGAGCGAAAATATGGCACAACAGTAGCTGATGTTTTATTATTTAAATCAAAAGTTGACCATGAATTATCGACCATGACGACGGATGAATTAGATGTTGAGCAATTACAAGTCACTCAAAATAACTTACGTCAGGTTTTGCGTAAGTATGCTATTAAATTACGCGAAACCAGACAACAGGTGGCTCGTAAATTGGAGCAAGCGGTCAACCAACAATTAAGCGAACTTTTGATGACTGGCGCTGAATTTGCTGTACATTTTGATCAAATTGAGGGTTTTGTATCCTCTGGTACAGATAAGATTGAATTCTATGTTCAAACCAATGTTGGCGAGGGAATGGCGCCACTTGCCCGAATAGCTTCTGGTGGAGAAACGGCGCGTTTGATGTTAGCTCTTAAAACAGCTTTTACTAAGCAACAGCACATTATTTCAATCGTGTTTGATGAGGCAGACACAGGCGTTTCAGGTCGTGTCGCGCAAGCCATAGCTAAAAAAATGATGACAATTGCTGAAAATTCACAAGTGTTTGCAATCACGCATTTACCACAGGTAGCCGCAGTTGCGACGCATCACTTTTTAATTGCTAAAGCAACAGTTAATGATCGCACAATGACTAGAGTGACTGCATTGGATGAACCAGGCCGTGAGCGTGCGATTGCGATGATGCTATCTGGTGATAATGTCACCCAAACGGCACTAGCCAACGCAAAAGATTTACGTCAACAAGCAAACAAGGGCTAAACAATTGTAGAGCAATATTAAAAGCGAGTCAGTTCTATTGAACTGACTCGCTTTTTGCTTACTGATTAATGGGCAACAATGACCAAAAATAGTGTGAATAATATGGCCAATGCATACATCAATGGGTGGACCTTTTTTCCACGACCTGTTGCGATCATTGTAATTGGATACAAGATGAAGCCTAAAGCAATACCGTCTGAAATTGAATAAGTTAGTGGCATCCCGATAATAATTAAAAATGCAGGTGCAGCAATGGCAAAATCATCCCACGCAATTTGACGTAAACTCTCTGCCATCAAGACACCGACAACGACTAATGCAGGTGCAGTAACTTGTGATGTGACAACTGATAATAAAGGAGAAAAGAATAGTGCAAGCAAGAAAAACAAACCAGTGAACACGCTGGTTAATCCAGAGCGACCACCAACAGCAATACCAGAAGATGATTCAACATATGCAGAGGTTGGAGATGTGCCAATCACTGAACCAACTGTCATACCAACAGCATCAGCCATCAAAGCACGTCCGGCGCGTGGCATTTCATTATTTTTCATAAAGCCAGCTTGTGTTGCTAAACCAATCATGGTGCCAGCAGTATCAAAAAATGTTACGAGTAAAAAAGTAATGACAACAGTAACCATCTGTAACGAATTAATGTCACCAATGTGCATGATACCTTTGCCGAATGTTGGTGCTAGAGAAGGTACCGATGAAATAATTGAAGTGGGTAGTTTGATTAAGCCAAAGATGATACCAACGATAGAAGTTGCCACCATACCAATGAATATTGCAGCAGGTGTTTTACGTGTTAACAAAATGAAGGTCAGAATAATGCCGAAAATAGATAAAAGGGATGTGGGCGTTGTTAAGTTACCTAAAGACACCATTGTATCTTTGTTTGCTACAATCAAGCCGGCATCATGTAACCCGATAAATGCAATGAACAAACCAATGCCTGCGGCAATTGCTAATTTTAGATTTTGAGGAATGATGTTAATAATCTTTTCACGAATTTTAAAAAATGTGAGTAGTAAGAATATGATTGCGGCTACGAATACACCGGCCATTGCAGTTTCCCACTTGACCCCCATACCAATCACGACAGAATAAGCAAAGAATGCATTCACACCAAGGCCTGGTGCAATAGCAATTGGATACAAAGCAACAATACCCATAAATAAGGTTGCTACAGCTGAAGCTATTGCTGTAGCTGTGAATACGGCACCTTTATCCATGCCTGCAGCGCCTAAAACGGATGGATTGACGAAGAGAATATACGCCATTGAAGTAAATGTCGTGAGGCCGGCAATGAATTCGGTACGAATTGAGGTATTCAATTCGTCAAGTTTAAAATAATTTGCAATCGCGGACATGATTGTCTCCCAAAAAAATATAGTAACGTTAAAACGTTCTATTTAATTTTAGCAGTATAAACTAATAAATAAAATGGTTAACCTGTCTTATTTTGGTTAAAATAAGGTTATTTAATGATAAAAAAATCATGTAACCGCTTAATAAACGAACATTTTGATAATGTAATTAAATTAGTGTGTTTTGCACAAAATAATTGATGGGTTTTATATATGTTGTTCTGCTAAATTTTTTTGATCAGCTGAGTAACATTTTGTTTAATTTTTAATGCTATAATAGAAACAACATTGTTTAAAGGAAGTTAACTTATGGTAACACAGCTTGTGTTGGTTCGTCATGGTGAATCAACCGCTAATCGTGATAATGAATTTACAGGTTGGACAGATGTGCCTTTAACACTAAAAGGCAGACAACAGGCTAAAAAGGTGGGGGATATTTTGGCAAACCATCAGTTGTTGTTTGATGATGTACATACCTCATACTTACAACGTGCGATTACGACAGCTAACATTATCTTATTAGAAATGAATCAATCTTGGTTACCTGTCCATAAAACGTGGCGACTTAACGAACGTCACTATGGTGCTTTACGCGGTCTAAATAAAGATGCGGCACGATTAAAATACGGTGTGGATGCTGTTGCATTATGGCGTAGAAGCTATACGGCTGTACCACCGCTGTTAGGAAAAACAGTAACAGATAGACGTTATCCCGATAGTATAGAGCCACATGGTGAGAGTTTGCAAATGGCGAGCGAGCGCCTACTGCCTTATTGGTCAACTGAGATTTTACCTGGCTTAAAGGCTGGTCGTAACCAGTTAATTGTTGCTCATGGCAGTACATTGCGTGCATTGATAAAATATTTAGAAGCAATTGCTGATGATGATATTGATGGTCTCGAAATTGGTAATGGTGAGCCAATTTGTTATACGTTTAATGACCAATTACAGCTTGGTGATCGTCAGTATTTAAGGTAATGATATATAGGAGTACATTTTGAACGATAAGACTTGGTCACGCATAAAAAAATACACAGAATTACAAGGGACATCAGGGCAAGAACATATGCTTCGTCAAACCTTCCGTGCTGAATTACAGCCACTAGTCGAAGATATTCAACAAGATGGTCTTGGTGGTATTTTTGGTGTTAAAACCCATAGCAACCCACAAGCACCTCGGGTTATGTTTGCTGCTCATATGGATGAAGTGGGATTTATTGTGACTCAAATTTTGGCTAGTGGTGCCATTAAGGTCGCGGCTGTGGGTGGTTGGAATGTCACTGTGATTTCGTCACAGCGATTCACTTTATTTACGTCAAAAGGGAACTATCCAGTAGTATCGAGTTCTGTGTCACCGCATTTGTTGCGAGGTGGTGGTAGTTCACCGACTCTGCCTACGGTAGATGATATATTATTTGATGCTGGTTTTGTTGATGGGCAGGAAGCAATAGCCTTTGGTGTTCGGCCGGGTGACTTTATCGTTCCTGATGTTAAAACAGTGAAAACTGCTAATCAGAAACGCGTTATATCAAAGTCATGGGATAATCGGTTTGGTATGGTGACTGTTTTAGAGACACTGGAAGCCTTGAAAGATGTACAAACACCAAATACATTAATTATGGGGGCTGACGTCCAAGAAGAGGTTGGTTTACGTGGCGCACATGGGGCAGTCAACCTAATGAAGCCTGATATCTTTTTTGCCATTGATTCTAGTGCTGCAGATGATCTTGTTGATGCAACAGGACACCAAGGTGTGTTGGACCAAGGAACGCTATTACGTGTTTTTGACCCAACAGTCATTTTACCTTTACGGCTTAAGGAATTTTTGTTGTCAACAGCGGAAGATAATCATATTCCATACCAGTATTTTGTATCTAAAGGTGGCACTGATGCAGCGGCTGCTCAAAGTGAATTAACGGGTATACCCTCAGTTGCACTCGGAGTGGCTTCGCGTTATATTCACACCCATCAAACAGTTTGGTCAATTGCTGATTTTGAAGCAGCAACAGCATTTGTTATTGCGATCGCTAAAAATCTGGATGAGTCGAATTTAAAAACAATTTTAGGTGATTAATTTTTTTATGTTTAAAAAGTTACGAAAATTAGATTATTGGATAGCAGTACCATTTGCAATTCTAAGTATGCTTGGAATTGTTATGGTTTTTTCGGCTACGCAAGGAACAACTGCCGCCTTTAGTAATTTTATTAAACAAGGTATTTTCGTTATTATTGGTTTATTTGGTGCCTTGTTACTCTATCATTTCAATCTTAAAAATTTGCAAAAAGATAGCTGGATGCGTAATATCCAATTTGGTGTCCTAGGTGCGTTATTCGTTGCAAAATTTGTGATGCCGCCTGTTAATGGTGCCCATGGTTGGATTAATTTAGGATTAATCACATTGCAGCCTGCTGAGTTTTTGAAACTAGCTATTATTTTATATTTTGCCAATATATTTACACGGTATCCGTGGCAAAGCCATGTGCGTCTCGCACTACAACCAATTAGTCGCATGACAATTTGGTGGCTGCCCATTGCATCATTATTGATGGTTTTTATTATGCCGGATAACGGTAATGGTTTGATTACATTACTGATTTTATTAGCAATGTTTTTAGCCTCTGGTGTATCACGTCGTTTTATTGCTATGGTATCAGCTATTATGGGCTTAGGTTTTGGCTTTTTACAAACAGTTATTGGTTTGGCTAATCATTTTTTTAATTTGAATAGTAGTAATCATTATGCGATTGCGCGCTTAACGAGTTTTGTTAATCCTTGGGATCCAAATGCTGTAGATACGAGCCGGCAGTTACTATATGGTTATTATGCTATTGCTCATGGCGGACTATTTGGTGTTGGCCTTGGTAATTCGCTCATTAAACCGTATTTACCTGAGTCAAATACTGACTTTATTATGGCCGTGATGACTGAGGAACTTGGTGCAGTAACAACGGTTACTGTGTTAATATTAATGATGATATTAGTGTCAAGAATGGTTATTCTTGGCATTCGTCAGAAACATCAATATTTAAGACTGTTATTGTTTGGTATTGCTACGTTACTTTTTATTCAGGCACTTGTTAATTTGGGAGGTGTCGTGGGTGTGTTACCAATTACTGGTGTTGTGTTTCCCTTTATTTCTGGTGGCGGTTCCTCCTATATTGTGTTTAGTGCCGCTATTGGATTGGCATTAAACATTGCCGCAACACAAAAAAAGACTGTTGCGATTCATCCTGCTGATATAATTGCTAGAAAGGATTTTAAATGACATTAGAAATACAGCCAAGGCGCGCGTTATACGTTTATTTAAAAAATAATCGTCATGCACCGCAATTAAAAAAATTTGGGCAACTAAATTATGTCTCTCGTAAAATGGGATTTGCTATGATTTATGTTGACGACGATAACATTGATCAAAAAATAAGCAAAATTAAACAATATAAATTTGTTAAAGAGGTTGTTGCTTCACCACGTCCAGATATTGACCCGGATTTGGGTGATATGCACGATGATATTTTCTTTGAAAATTATGATGAGGAGAGTGTAGATTGACACTATAGCAACATTAATCTGAAATAGTGACAATACGCCATGTATTAAAATGCGAGTAGTTTCGGGTCGCTTTCGCGGCACAAGGTTAGAGGCTGTTGCTGGTGATAAAACACGACCAACAACAGATAAAGTAAAAGAAGCCATGTTTAGTATGCTCATGCCATATTTGGATGATGGGGAAGTGCTAGACTTATATGCAGGAACAGGTGGTTTAGGAATTGAGGCAGTATCGCGTGGTATGAGCCATGCAACATTAGTCGACCGACAATATCAGGCAATCAAGGTAATTCACAGTAACATTGAAAAAACGCATGCTCAAGACGACTTTACGGTGTTAAAATCACCTGCTCAAGACGCGTTACCAAGCTTGGCAGTGGCGAATAAAAAATTTGAACTTGTTTTCTTGGATCCACCATATGCTAAGGAAACCATTGCCACTGATATGCATGATTTAGTTGATCATCATTTATTGGTTGATGGTGCTATTATTTTGGCAGAAAGTAATGATGTAGCTAACTTACCACTTGAAGATCAGCTATTTAAAATAATTCAACAAAAACAGTATGGCATCACTGTTGTCACTATTTATCAATATAGTAGCTTCTAAATACAAGTAATGAGGGGAAAAACAATGAGTATTGCACTATTTCCAGGCAGTTTTGATCCACTGACTAATGGGCATTTAGACATTATTCGGCGCGCAAGCAAGATGTTTGATAAAGTTGTTGTTGGTGTGGGCAGCAACACAAGTAAAACGGCGTTATTCACGCCTGAAGAAAAGATTTCGTTAATTTCGGATACCGTAGCTGATTTACCAAATGTTGAGGTAGCCATTATGCATGGCCTCACTGTGCAATTTATGGTAGAAATAGGCGCTAAATTTATTGTTCGCGGGTTACGTAACAGTAAAGATTTTGAGTATGAACGCGATATTGCTGGAGTTAATAGTGCGTTGGCGGATGTTGAGACAATCTTATTGTTGGCGAAACCTGAAAATCAAAATATTTCAAGTTCCATGGTCAAAGAAATTGGTAGTATGGGGGCTGACAATATGGTTAAATTCGTTCCAAAAGTCGTCGTCGATGCTTTAAAAGAAAGGTTGAATTAATGCGCATAAAAAGTAAAATTATTGCTATAATTACAGCCTTTATTATTATTATTGGTTTAGCGTGGCTCGTTTGGCCACTTGATGGTTATATTGAAAGTCCTGGAGAAGCGGATGATTTAGCACAATTTGTTAAAATAGATGGCAAACGGGATAATTCGAAAGGAAGATACAACATTACCTCAGTTTATCTATCCAAGGCACACGGTTTTAGTTACTTACAGACAAAGTTAAATCCACATTTATCCTATGCTAAAGCAGATGATGTGACGGGTGGTGAAACGTCAGAAGTTTTTAACGAAGTGCAAAATTTTTATATGCAAAGCGCGATTGCAAACGCAGAGCAGGTGGCTTTTAAAAAAGCCAACAAGCCAATTACTGCAACTTATCGTGGCATTTATGTCTTAAGTGTCAGTGATACGTCTCATTTTAAAAAGACAATTAAAGTTGGTGATACGATTACAGCAGTCGACGGTCATCATTATGAAAACTCAGACGGCTTTATTAAGTATCTAGCAGATAAGCCAAAGGGCGTTAAAGTCACAGTAGATTACCTGCGTCATGGTAAAAGTGGTCATACGTCAGGAACGACTATTAAATTACCTAGTAGTAAGTCAGCAGAGTATCCTAAGGGACGTTCGGGTATTGGCATTGTTTTAACGGATAATGTTGCCGTATCAACACCACAAAAAGTAACCGTTGATCCTGGAAAAATTGGTGGTCCTTCTGGTGGATTGATGTTTACATTACAAATATATGACCAGTTAACGGGTGATAAATTGTCTAAGAATCGCAATATTTCCGGTACTGGAACAATGAATGCTAATGGATATGTAGGTGAAATTGGTGGTATTGATAAAAAAATCATTGCTGCCAAAAATTCAGGGTCAAGTGTGTTTTTTGCACCGTATATTGCACCAACCAAAGAAATTTTAAAATATGAAGAACAACATAAAACAAATTATCAATTAGCACGAGATACAGCTAAAAAATATGCACCTCATATGAAGGTGATTCCTGTTAGAACATTCCAAGACGCAGTTGACTATCTTGAAACAGGGAAAGTCATTCAAACAACTGACAGCGTATCATAAATCGGGTAACTATAAAAAGCAAGCGACCTACTTATTAGGGTCGCTTGCTTTTTATAATTTATTAATATACATACTATTGATCCAACCACTGTTAGCAATTTTATACCAAGTTAGTCCATTTTCGTGATGCTGCTCTTTAGCAATTGCAACAAAGTCACCATCTGCCACGCTACCTGTTGGTAGGCCATAAGGCGCTTCAAAGATTTCTGTTGTTTTCCCAGGCAGAAAATCAACTACTGCGTTAGGTTGATCATTTTCAATATCTAAATCTTGAATATAGTTAATGTTTTCAACATTTGGTGCGGTATCAGAAAGTGTCATCAAAGAAGCATCGTAACGTACCCATGCATGGGTGCCCACTTGATACCAAAATTGACCGTTCCCAGAAATTACGCGTAAAGGCGTTGCCCAATAACTTTGCGATAGGAGTGTGGTTGTGATATTGGCGTAATCATCTGGTAATTCTTGGGCGAGCACCTCAGATTGTAGTGCAATATACATATCGACACGATGGACAGCACGCCAACTTTTCGGCCGATAATAGAGATGAAGTGACTGTGGCGATGTGCCAAACACACCTGTTAGTTCACCAGAGTTGTCAACATAGGTAAATTCAGAAATATCAGGCGCATCAATCGTATATTTCGTATTAAACTCGCCATCTATGCGTTGTGGGGATTTAAGTGTTTCGTGTGTTGCAATATTTTCATAATATACCCAAATGGGTGCTTCTTTTGTCATAGTTTAACCTCTCACGTTATTATATCAAACTCAAGTATACTAACGTGTAAACATTTAGGTAGGCTAGATTTTAGATAGATGTCTTGTCTGCAGTCTATGGTTGAGTGGTCTGCGATAATCATGAATGGTAGAACCAGGTATCATATAGGGTCAGTGGGGCATGCCTTTTGTGAGCGCTAGCCAAGTATAGGGATTCAATTTTAACCGCCGCCGTTACTGGAACTGGCCTACCTTCTAAATAATCGTCAATATGGTCATAAGTTACACCCAAGGCTATTTCATCTGGTAGTTGTGGTCTATCGTCCTCTAAGTCAGCAGTTGGTATTTTCTCATACAATGCGGTTGGCGCGCTAAGTGACTGGAGCATTTGACGTCCCTGACGTTTATTTAAACGCCATAAAGGATTGATGTCTGTACCGCCATCACCATATTTTGTAAAGAAACCAGCAAATGCCTCCGCGGCATGATCTGTGCCGACGACAACACCTTGATTTTCTCGTGCAACAGCATATTGTGCGATCATACGCATTTTAGGTTTGATCGAACCACGACTCATATCGTCAACAATCAGGCCACCTTGTCGTAAGGCATCAGTCATGGCATCGGTAGCTGTTTTAATGTTAGTCGTGAGGGTTTGATCAGGTTGGATAAAATCTAGAGCAGAAAGTGCATCAGAGGCATCCAACTGAATACCATAAGGTTGTCGGACAGCAATAAGCTGGTAGTTAGTTTTATCTGTTTTCTCATTGAGTTCATCAATAGCAATTTTAGCTAGTTTACCAGCCAATGTGGAATCTTGACCGCCAGAGATGGCAATGACATAACTTTTATATTGGGGATTGTGTTTCAAATATTGTTTTAAAAAGTCAACGGATCGCCGTATTTCCAGCGCAGGGTCGATAATAGGCTGCACATGAAGATCAGCAATAATTTGAGATTGTAATGGGCGCATTTTAATTCTCCTTAACTGATTGTCTGACACGATTAATAGCTGCAGTTTTAGCATCATATAATTGTTGTGATAAGGTGACAGCATATTTTTTTGGTTGGTTTAGCTTTTTGAAATCGTTGGGTAGTTGAGACAAAGCGTTCTTGGCGTATGTTTGAATATCATGAATTGATGGACTTGTATATATTAGCTTTCCGGTAAGAAAAATATCATGTAAAATAGGGGTGCCAGTTGATACTTCTGTCGTTAATGTTAAAATATCACCGGTTGTTGTTCGCCAAATTTGTTTTTTGCCTGGTGTTGATATTTTACCAACATCATTGGACAATTTAATGGTATCTTGACCATCCAAGCTTACCATTTTGTACACAGCACCAAGTGCTGGTTGATCAAAAGCAGTGATGAGTTTTGTACCAATACCCCAAACGTCTATTTTTGCACCATGTGATTTTAAATCAGCAATCGCATATTCATCTAAATCATTTGAGGCGTATATTTTGGCATTGGGAAAATTTGCGGTGTCCAGCATTTGACGAATCGTTTTTGACAGTGAGATCATATCACCTGAATCAATACGAACACCTTGAAAGTTAATCTTTTTACCGAATTCTTGAGCAATTTTAATTGCTGCAGGTACACCAGATTTTAAGGTATCAAAAGTATCAACTAAAAAAACAACGTCGTGATGTGTCCGTGCGTATGCCTTAAAAGCAGCATAATCACTTTGGTAAGCTTGGACTAATGCATGCGCATGCGTACCAGAAACTGGTAATTCAAATAACTTACCTGCGCGTACATTTGATGTCGCATTAAAACCACCGATATATGCAGCCCAAGTTCCCCATAGTGCCGCATCAAATTCTTGCGCACGACGTGTGCCAAATTCCATGAGTGGGTCACCTTCTGCAGCAGTGACAATGCGCGAGGCTTTCGTAGCAATCAATGTTTGAAAATTAATGATGTTGAGTAATGCTGTTTCAAGTAATTGTGCATCAATTAATGGCCCCTCAACCTGAAGAAGTGGTTCATGATCAAACATCACTTCCCCCTCATAAGGTGCCCGTAGTGTCGCAGTTAGACGCCAGCTTTTTAAATAGTCTAAAAAAGCGTCTTCATATAGATTAAGTGATTTTAAGTAGGCTAGGTCGCTTTGGCTAAATTTTAAATGATCAAGGTACTTGATAACATGTGCCAAGCCAGCGAAAACAACGTAGCCATTGTTAAAAGGCATGTGCCGAAAATAAGCCTCAAAGACGACTTGTTTTTGATCAATACCACTTTGCCAGTATGTGTAAATCATATTTATTTGATATAAATCAGTATGTAACGTGAATGAATCATCTGAGTAAATCATCGTGATTTCCTTTAAAATTATTAAACTCATTATAGCAAAAATATTGTGCAAAAGCCGTGATATAATTAAAACATGAAAGAAATTTTGACAAACAATCGATATGAAACGCAACAGTTTGCTGCAAAAGTCGCTCAGTTATCTATCCCAGGATTAGTCATTGCATTATATGGTGATTTGGGTGCTGGAAAAACAACGTTCACGCAAGGCTATGCAAAGGCACTTGGGGTCACTGCGCGGGTTAAAAGTCCAACCTTTAATATTATGAACACATACAACGGACGTGATTTTCCAATTTATCATTTCGACGCCTATCGTCTAGAAGCAACCGGTGCACAAGATCAAGGATTTGAAGATTATGTTGGGACTGATGGCGTCACTTTGATTGAGTGGCCTGAGTATATGGCAGACTTACTACCTAATGACCGTTTAACGTTGCACTTTTTCCGTGGGGATAGCGATGATGATCGAATGATTCGCATTCAGGGGCTAGGTGACTGTTCAGAAATAGAGATGCAATTATGACTTTTGATATGACGAAACCGATTACTTTTGAATTAGCTGAAGCAACATTGGAGCAAGCTGTATCTTGGCAACATCTCATTCAGGAATTGATGACCGAAACGGATACTTTTTTGATTGCTAGTATGCGCGATGACGATGTTATACCTGAAATAAGTGACGAGCCAGCAATTACCTTGTTATTAGTTGCTGAACAAGGAACAGAAGCGCAGCCAGTCGGTATTGCTTCCATTGAGGGGGGCGAAGTTGGTATGGCAATTTTAAAACAATTTCAAGGTGCCGGACTTGGTCATAGTTTGCTGTCAGCGCTACTGGATTGGGCTAACGAAGTCGGTCTGGAAAAAGTCTGGCTTGATGTACAAATTGATAACGCGGCTGCGATTCATATTTATCGACAATTTGAATTTCAAAGTCGTGGTGATACGGTGAACTATGTTTTGCCGAACGGTCGCGTAACGACGTTACAACGTATGGAAAAAATGTTAAATTATCAAGGAGAGTAAATTGTGAATTTTATTGCAATGGATTTTGAAACAGCGAATCATGAAAAGCACTCAGCGGTATCAATTGCAATTGCTGTTGTACGTCATAATCAAGTTGTCGACAAGTTTTATAGTTTGATTAAACCAGAAACTTATTTTAGTGCACGAAATACGGCTGTACACGGTTTGAAAGAAAGCGATGTTGCGCAGGCGCCTAAATTTCCAGAAGTTTGGAAAATCATCGCGCCACTTTTTAAAGAAGATAAATTAGTGGTGGCACATAATGCTGCATTTGATAACAGTATTTTAAAAGGCACGTTAGCGTACTATGGTATTGAAGAACCACATTATATGTTGTTAGATACCGTGCGTACTAGTCGTAAGTTATTGCCTGATTTTAAAAATCACAAATTAAACACAGTGGCTGAAAATTTTGGAATTACACTTGATCATCATCATAATGCATTGGATGATGCGGTAGCAGCAGCAAATATTTTGATTTACGAGGCTGATCATTTTGGTGTTGATAATCTTAAATCCTTTGTGCAAAATAAATGACCGCTTAATCGATTAAGCGGTCATTTATCAGTTAAATATTAATTTCTAATGCAATTGGGGCATGATCTTGTCTAAGGCCAGTATCTATGACATGACTGTCAGATACTTTTGCTGCAAGACGATTACTGACTAAGTAATAATCAATTCGCCAACCAGAGTTGTTAATTTTACTCGTTTTACTAATTTGCGCCCACCAAGTATAAATACCTGGTGTATCTGGATTCTTCATACGTAACGTATCAGTAAATCCGGCCTCAAGTAAGGCAGAAAATTTCTCTCGTTCTGGATCAGTAAATCCAGCAGAATGATGATTAGTTTTAAAGTTTTTAAGGTCAATTTCTTGATGTGCAACGTTCATATCGCCACTAAATATCACGGGCTTTTTATTATCAAGTCCCTGCAAATAACTACGGTAGGCATCATCCCATGCACCGCGATCGTCTAAACGGGCCAAGCCAGAACCAGAGTTTGGTGTGTAAACGGTTGAAACATAAAAGTCCTCGAATTCGAGTGTGATTATACGTCCCTCAATATCCATTGTATCAGGCGCAGAAATTTTAGGAAATGTCACTTCAAGTGGTTCGTTACGTGATAAGAACATTGTTCCTGAGTAGCCAGGACGTGCTGTACTAGAATTAACGTAGATATGGTAATCAGGAAATAGGTCACTTAAAGCAGCGGCTTGTTTTTTGGTCAAGCCAGTTGGTTTTAGCTTTGTTTCTTGAATGGCAAAAATGTCAGGTTTGCGTGCGGCAATCTTATTGAGCACGTCCCATGTCATTTCACCACGCGCTGATTGATGTTGAATCGCAGCGTTGATTGAATCAATGTTCCAAGATATGAGTTGCATAAATGATGTCCCTTTTTAGATGTCGTGTCGTTGACACATGGTTTGTTAATTAGCGTAGCGTTTCATAAAACGAGGAAGTGCTGCGCTAATTTGGGTTGGTAATGTGACGTATTGCGTGTGTGCTAGTTCGTCAGCTATTGCTGAATGGCTATAAACAGCTGCTAGTGTTGTATCAATTAACGGTGTGAGTAAAAATTGGGCGGCAAAACCTGCAATAATCCCTGCCAAAGTATCGCCCATACCACCGGTTGCTTGGTATGGACCGCCAATTGGTAGCTCGTAAATCCCTTTATTTGTATAAACTTGTGTATGAAATTGCTTCAATACAATAATGGGCTTCTGAATAAATTTTTCGCGAGCTAGTATATTAAATGCCTCAAAAGATTGTTGTTCAACAGAAACACCGCTCAGCCGTTGCCATTCCATTTGATGGGGTGTTAGAATCAATCGTGATTTTGGCCAAGGTAAATGATGCTCTGCAACTAACGTGAGTGCGGAGCCATCCACAATTAAAATTTGTTTGGCAAAGACGGCTGAAAAAGTATGTTTAACGATGTCCAATCGATCACCCAGACCAGAACCAATTAGTATCACGTCACTGGCTTGAATGGCGTGAGTTAGGTCATCATTGAAATCCATCACCATTGTTTCAGGTAAATGGCTGTGTATCGCGGTAAAATTGATAGGATCAGTGGCCACAGTGACTAATCCAGCGCCGGAATTTACTGCAGCTAGGGCATTCATAATAACTGCGCCGCCAAATTGTTTGGTGCCACCAATAATTAGTACACGACCATATGTTCCTTTGTGTGAGTCATTAGCTCTGTTTTTGATGACTTGATAGAGTATTTGTTCTGACAATTTTTCCAAAACCTGACACCTCTTTGGCATATTATAGGAATATGGTAAGTTTTAATGTGTTAAATGATTGCGGTTAACCCAAAGTGTTGTGACTGCTAAAATAAGTAGGCCTAAATTAGCAGCAAGTATTGCGAAAGTCATTTGTTCGACAATCCAACTAACCAGAGAAACGAACATCAATATAATGGCGATGAGTGTCGCATAAAGTGTTGTCTTATTCATAAGTAGTATCCTTAATAATACGTGAGTTATATTTTCAAAACATATTTATTTGAATGTTCCCGTATTGTGCATCGTTCAATGATATTTGATTACCACTGAGCTACATACCATTAATTTTATATGATTATGTGATGTTTTACAATCTGTGTCATGATTTATGTATCAATTTTAAAATAATTGTTTTACTTGCTATAATAGCAACAAACAGTATAATGAGAAGTATATTAAATAATGAAAGGTTTTCTAAAAACATGACAATTGATTGGCAAAAAGAGACAGCTTCGCGTCAAGTCGCTTATATTGAAGATTTGAAATCGTTGTTAGCTATCGAATCAGTTCGTGATGATTCAAAAGCAACAAAAGATGCACCGCTAGGACCAGGACCTACAGAAGCACTACTTAAGGTATTATCTATTGCTGAACGCGATGGATTTACAACCAAAAATATTGATAATATTGTTGGATATATTGAAATTGGGCCAAAAGATGCTGATGAATACGTTGCTATATTAGCCCATGTTGATGTGATGCCTGCTGGCGAGGATTGGCATACAGAACCTTTCGTGCCAGTAGTGACTGAAGACAAAATTATTGCACGTGGTGCATCAGATGATAAGGGGCCAGGAATGGCTGCCTATTATGCTTTTAAAATCTTATCAGATTTAAATGTGCCGTTAAAGCGACGTGTTCGTTTGATTTTTGGCACAGATGAAGAAAATGATTGGTTGGGCATGACACGTTATTTTGAGGTTGAACCAGCACCTGTCTTTGGTTTTTCACCAGATGCAGAGTATCCAATCATTAACGGTGAAAAAGGAAATGTTCAGGTTGTCCTTGATGGCGATGCCACAAATGGTGACGCTGATCAATTACTTGCTTTTGAATCTGGACTTAGAACGAACATGGTTCCTGGTGTTGCTAGAGCAACAGTGCAGACAGATGACGTCAATCAAATTGTTGCAGCATTTCAAACATTCTTAACTGACAATTCTGAAATATCAGGCACAACTGATACGACTGGCAATGACATTAAATTTGTTCTAAATGGTAAGCAAGTTCACGGTGCTATGCCTGAAACTGGTAAAAATGCAGGAACTTACTTAGCTAATTTTTTGCAGACACTTAATTTTGGTGGTACAGCAAAATCATTTGTGACTTATTTAGGGACACCCGCGCATCAAGATACGATTGGTAAAAAATTCGGCGTGAATTACACAGATGATGTCATGGGTGCTTTGTCTATGAATGTCGGCATTCAAAAGTTTGTTGCCGGTGAGCAAGCTTTCATCAATTTTAATTTCCGTTATCCAAAGGGTATCACACCTGACGACATTGTTGCAGGCTTGACATCAAAACTTGATGGTTGGTCTGTTGTACCAACTATTGGTGGGCATGCGCAAGTGCCACATTATGTTGCACCCACTGATCCGATCGTGAAGACGCTTTTGCGTGTGTATCATGAACAGACTGGCTTACCAGCGCATGATCAGGTTATTGGTGGTGGTACTTATGGCCGACTAATGGCACGTGGTGTCGCTTTTGGGGCACTATTCCCAGATTCACCCGATACGATGCATCAAGTGAATGAATTTGCTTTATTAGATGATTTGTATCGTTCAATTTCAATTTATGCACAAGCAATTGCTGAAATTACTAATTTAGATGAGTAACTACTATAAAAGCCAGAACGATTGTTCTGGCTTTTTTGGCCAATAGAAAAGGATAAACGCATGGCAAAATATACGGATAAAGAGCTACGGGAACGATTAACGCCTGAATCATATGAAGTAACACAACATGCAGCGACTGAGAGACCGTTTACTGGTAAATACGATCAGTGGTGGGATGAAGGTATTTTTGTGGATGTTGTTAGTGGTGAACCATTGTTTAGCTCAACAGATAAGTATGATGCTGGGTGTGGTTGGCCGTCATTCACACAAACAATTGATGATCAACATATCGATCGTCATGTTGATCATTCGTTTGGTATGACACGTACGGAGGTGACCTCGCGTGACGCAAAATCACATTTAGGACATTTGTTTACTGATGGGCCAGCTGATAAAGGTGGTTTAAGGTATTGCATTAATTCTGCTAGTCTAAAGTTTATACCGAAAAATGAATTAGCGCAGGCAGGATATGAACAATATCTTGAATTGTTTAATTCTTAACAAAACTGTGATAGTTTTTGGGCTGTTCTTTGTTATAATGTAAGAAATGCTTTCTGGAGAAGTGAACATGACGGAGAATTCACGAACGAATAGATTTTGGCAATATTTTAACCCACGCAATATCATTAAGGAGCTATTGTTTGGCTGGACGTTGGCAGAAGCAACGTTATTTATTGTCTTAGTATTATTACAGATAACAGTCTGGGGATTTGGCGTTGGACATAGTCACTATTATGATTGGTTTGGCCTTGCAACGGGGTTAATGAACATTATTACAGTTGTATTGGTAGCTAAGGGACGAATTACGAACTATTTTTGGGGACTCGTATATTCAGCTATGTATATGCCATTGGCATTCCAATCACAGTTATTTGGTGAAGTTGCGCTCAGTGCCTTTTGGGTTATCATGCAATTTGTGGGTGTGATAGCTTGGCTCGGCTTTATGCGTCGTGATCAAAATGTTGAGAACGATCATCAAGATGTTGTTAAAACACAATTCATGACAATCCGACAATGGTTGTTTGTTGTTCCTGTATTTATTGTGATTTTAGCAATTGTTGGGTTAATATTAGAGCAGGCTGGTTCACGTCAGCCATATATGGATGGTTTGACAACTACAATTTCAATGGGTGCACAAATACTTCAGACGGCAAAATTAGCCGAGTCTTGGTATGCTTGGTTATTGTTTGACCTTGTTGAAATTGTTTTATGGGCGCGTGCTTGGACTGGTCATGCCGACCCGAGTGCGTTTGCTATGCTCGGGATGAACTTAGCACTAACTGTGAATGCAATTTATGGAATCATACAGTGGCGCAAACTAACAAAGAAAGAATAAGGGACGAGCTATCATTTTAATGATAGCAACGTACAGTGGTAAAATGAGGACTATTGCGGGAAATCTATATAAAGATGATTTAATAGGTGATAAAATTGGCGTTTTTTTTGGTACGTTAGCACCAATGCACGTTGGTCATCAAGCAGAAATCTATAAAGCGGCCGCATTAAATGATGGTGTTGTTGTAATTGCTTCAGGATATACAGGTGATCGTGGTGATCAAATGGGATTGTCTGTTGAAAAGCGCTTCCGCTATTTACGTGAGGCTTTTAGCGATGAAACAGATATTAAAGTGGATTATATCAATGAAGATAGTATTCCTCAAATGCCTGCTGGGTGGAATGAATGGACACGCATTCTAGTAGAAACTGTTAAACGAAATGTCGTTAATCCAGCCGCTAAAATTACGTTTTACACGGGAGAGCCTGAATATAAATTAGAATTAGAAAAGCGATTACCAAAAACAGGCCAATTTAATGTTAGTTTAATGGATCGTACCGTGTTAAAAATATCTGCGACAGATATTCGGAAAGACCCTATTGGTAACTGGGATTATATTAATCGTGTATTTCGACGTCATTTCGCAAAAAAGGTGACGGTCATGGGATCTGCCTCAACTGGTAAATCAACATTGGTCAGACGGTTGGCACGAACAAGTAACTCACCATTTTCAGAAGAATATGCACGTGAATATCAAGAACGCTCAAATGTGAGTGATAATGAATTAGTTGTAAAAGATTATATTCGCTTAATTCAAGGGCAATACGATGCAAATTCTAAAGAAATTAATTCACCAGCTAATAATGGATTAACTATTTTTGATACTGATGCAATGGTTACCAAGGTGTATGCTAATCTTTGGCTAAGTAATGAAGATAATCGTCAATTACAGCCTTTATTTGATAATACGATTAGTGAAGAGTTGATCGATCTCATCCTTGTTATTCCGCCGGTGACTCCTTATGTTAACGATGGATTCCGTAATATGACCAGTGCGGATAATGAATCCAGATGGTTGTTTCATAATGAATTAATGCGTGTCATCAAGCAGTATGGTTTTATGGATAAAGTTGTGCTACTTGATGCGAAAGGGGATAATGAAGACCCATACGGTTATTATGCACGCTATCTACAGGCATTAGAAGCTATCCAGGAAAAAACAGGATTTAATATCAAACATTTATAATATCAAATAAAAAAACTGTCTAAGGATGGTTTTTTTATTTTTTCAGTATTGACTTGTGATAAAAAAGCGACTACAATTAAATTGTTAATTAATTCACAAAACAGTTAGGAGAATAACATGTCAAAGAAAGTAGCAATTGTTACAGGTGGCGGACAAGGTATTGGCGAGGGCATCGCTTTAAGGTTAGCACAAGACGGTTATGCTGTTGTTGTTAATGGTCGAACAGAAAGTAAGTTAATAGCCGTTATTGACAAAATAAAGGCAGCCGGTGGTGAGGCAGCTGCTTTTGTGGGGGATGTTCAATCACGACAAACTAATTTTGATTTAGTATCATTTGCCTTGGAGAATTATGGTCGACTGGATACGTTTGTCGCCAACGCAGGTGTGGATTGGGTGGATACAATTGAAGAGACACCTGAATCAGAAGTTGATAATATTTTAAATATCAATTTAAAATCACAAATATGGGCACTTCAAGCAGCGCCGGCAGCCATACGTAAAAATGGCAAGCAGGGTGGAACAATTATTTTAGCTTCTTCAATTGCTGGTATGGAAGGCTTTGAAATGTTAGGTATCTACTCAGCAACAAAGTTTGCGGCTCGTGGATTAATGCAAGCAGCAGCAAAGGAATTAGCTGCTGATAATATTCGTGTTAATGCCTACAATCCAGGGATTGTTTTGACACCAATGTGGGACGAAATCGATGCGCGTTTTGCTGAACGTAAGAATGTCCCACTCGGTTCAACACGTCAAGCTTTCATTGACGGAATTTTACTTGGTCGTGGTGAAGAACCAGAAGACATTGCTAAGTATGTGTCGTTCTTAGTATCAGATCAAGCTGATTATATTACAGGCCAATCATTAGCAGTTGATGGTGGAATTAAGTTTCAATAATTAAGTGGCTACTGTGATACTCTTTAGATGTGTGTCAGCTTAACGGGAGCTTAAACCATTACAAGACAACATTTACCTTACTTCTAGAGACACGAGTTCAATATAAATTATATGCAACAAAACCAAAGTGCTTAGGCACTTTTTTTGTATCATATTTGTCATAAAAATTAAGTTTAAGCGGATAACCATTATGGTATGATATACATTGTTATAAAAAATCACGTTAAATGTGAGATGGAGAAAGGGAGATTTTCCTGTTGTGGTAAATAAGAAATTGCACGTCAAAGAATTACTCGTTTCAACAATAATTATTGGAAGTGTTTTAGGCACGTTATCTACGGCTAGTGCTGATGAAAGTACAGCGCATGTCGCGACACAGTCGTCAAGCAAAGTGGCCTCGGTTCCGAGTTCGAGTGCGGTATCGTCACAGGTACCAAGTACTAAGAAATCAAGCTCATCATCAGTGACAGCGCAGCCTTCTGTTTCCGCTACGAGTTCGACTCAGAGCACTAGTGCTAATGTCACGCCGTCAACACGTGCCGTTCAAATACCCCAGTCTAAATTTAAAACCGGTTCTGTGGTTGCCTTGACTGTTGTGGCAAAGACATCAAACGGTACACAATTGAATGGTTACGATAACCAATCGGGTGTTGTGACGAAGGTCATTGCACCAAAAAATGCCAAGGAAAATTACGCTTATGACATTAAATTAGACAACGGTGTTGTGGTGTCTAATGTTTTAGAAACAGGTGTTGTTGCGTTTGTGAAAACAAGCGCGTTTGCGATTAATAACCGCGTTGAGATTAAAAAAGATGCTACACAAGATGGTGATGCTAAAAATATTAGCGCCTATCGTGGTATTGGGGGCACGATTACTAAGGTTACACGCTTTCACAGGTTATCATCAAACTTTTATTATCAGGTCACTTTAGATAATGGCGTTGTGATAGCCAAAGTCTTAGAACAAGACTTACAACATTATACGAATAAACCAGTCCATAAGGATGGTTGGTCGAATGAGAATGGCACCACTAAGTACTATGTTAACGGCGCGGCTGTTGTTGGTGAAAAGCAGATTAAAGGGTATTGGTATCATTTTAACCAAAGTGGTGTGCAATCAAAAGGATTAACGACACTGGCGCATAAGACAGTATTTTACGATGTTAAGTCAGGTCAAATGAAGTATGGTTATGTTTGGTCAAATGGCTCATTGATGTTTTTCGATACAAGTGACGGACACGCGATAACTGGTGTGAGACATTACAGTGGTGGTGTTGAAGTCTATGGGTCTGATTTCAAGCAAGTACGCAATAATTATGCGACAGTAGGCGGTTCAAGATATTATTTGACTGCAAATGGTGACGCTTTTAAGGGGTCGCGGAAAGTTAATGGCCAGTTAGAATTTTTCGGTGCTAACTATGCACAAGTACGTAATAACTATACATGGTTAAATGGGTCACTCATGTTCTTTGACGCAAATGGACATGCGATGACTGGTATACGTCATTACGGATCAAACATGGAATATTATGATACGAATCATAAACAAATACGTAATAAGTATATACGTACAGGAAACACATATTATTACATGAAAGCTAACGGTGATGCCTATAAGGGCTTACGTCAGTATAGTTCGACAGGTTTTGAGTATTACGGCACTGATTTTAAACAAGTGCGTCATAACTATGCCACAACGAATGGCACAACCTATTATTTCAATGGTGACGGTGATGCCATTAAGGGTGTACGAAAAGTCAATGGCAAGCTTGAATACTATGATAATAATTTCAAGCAAGTACGCAATAACTATGCATGGTTAAACAGGTCACTCATGTTCTTTGACGCGAATGGGCATGCGGTGACTGGTATACGTCATTATGGCTCAAACATGGAGTACTATGACGTTAATTATAAGCAAATTCGGAGTAGCTATATTCGTACGGGTAATACGTATTATTATTTAAAAGCTAACGGTGATGCCTATAAGGGCTTACGTCAGTACAGTTCGACAGGATTTGAGTACTATGGTGCTGATTTCAAGCAAGTACGTAATCAGTCGGTAACTATTGGTGATAACATTTATCATTTCAACAAGGATGGCGATGCTGATTCAATCAAGCCTAAAAAACCTGCAGCCGCTAAATATGCAAAGAATGCTAGCGTATATCTTACCAGCAACGCGGATCAATCAGTAAATGGCAACCATAATTTGAAAAAATATGCTGGGCAAAATGTTAAAATCATTGATGCGACTGCTGTTCAAAACGGACAGTCAAATTGGAAATACACAGTCAAACTTAATAACGGTATAGTAATCAAAGATGTACTTGAAACAGACTTACAAATCAACAAAGTTAACTTTAAAGTTGATACAAATAAGTTAATTGATTGGTTTGAAAGTCGCAAAGGGAAAATAACATACTCAATGTACGGTTCTCGTAATGGTACAGACGGTACAGCTGATTGTTCAGGTTCTGTTGTACAGGCGATTCGTGATGCGGGTGGTACACCTTATACATGGCTGTACAATACTGAAGCTATCCATGATTATTTAAAGGGCAACACTTACCAACTCATTGATAATAATGACCGCGATGGCTGGATGTCAAAGCGTGGCGATATTGTGATTTGGGGACAGCAAGGTCATAGTGACGGTGCTGCCGGACATATTGGAATTATCACGAATAATGCAGATAATCCATTGTTTATTTCAACTTGCTATATCACACAAGGTCAAAAAGGTACAGCTGTTCAAGAAGTACAATATAATCAGTATGCCGCTAGAAATGGGTACCCTTACTATTACGTTTATCGATTAGCACAGTAACCAAGTATCGTTAATTGTATAAACGCCATAAGCGGAAAAGTTTGCTTATGGTGTTTTTCTATCTAGAAATTTGAGATTCTAATACAAATAGATGAATTACTTGTAACAAATAAGATAAAATTGTTGTGATTTACCGGTATTTAAGATAGAATTAAAAGGTATTTAAAACATTTGGAGGACTTACAATGTCTAACTGGACAGTAGCTGCGGATCAAAAGAACCAAGGCACATTAGAATTTGAAATTTCACGCGCACAAGTTGAAGAAGGTTTGGAAAAGGCTTTCCAACGCAATAAGAACGAAGTTTCTATCCCTGGTTTCCGTAAGGGTAAAGTAACTAAGGCACTTTTCTTTTCAAAGTTTGGCGAAGAAGCTTTGTATCAAGAAACAATGGATATCGTTTTGCCAGCAGCTTATGAAGCAGCTGTTGAAGAAGCTGGTATTACACCAGTTGGTCGTCCTAATATCGAACCCGTGTCAATGAATAAGGGTGAAGCATGGACAATGAAGGCCGAAATTGCTACGGCACCTGAAGTTAAATTAGGTGAATATCTGAACCTTGAGGTTGAAGCTGCAGACACTGAAGTAACAGATGCTGATGTTGATGCTGAAATCAAGCGTTTACAAGATGGTCAAGCAGAATTAGTTTTGCAAGAAGAAGCTGTGAAGGCTGAAAACGGCGATACAGTTGTGATTGATTTTGATGGTTCAGTTGATGGTGAGCATTTTGATGGTGGCCAATCTAACGACTTTTCATTAGAACTTGGTTCTGGTCAATTTATTCCAGGATTTGAGGAACAATTGGTTGGACATACATCAGGTGAAGATGTTAACGTGACTGTGACATTCCCTGAAGATTACCAAGCTGCAGATCTTGCTGGCAAGGAAGCATTGTTTGAAGTTAAAATTCATGAATTGAAGCGTAAGGAATTACCTGAGTTAGATGATGAATTTGCTAAGGATGTTGACGAAGAAGTTGAAACGTTAGCTGAATTGAAGGAAAAAACAACAAAGAAGTTGTCTGAAGAAAAAGCTGAGTCAGCACAAGCAGCATTTGAAGATGCAGTGATTACAAAAGCAGTTGACAATGCATCAATTGATGGCGATAAAATTCCTGACGCTATGATTGATGAAGATGTTCACCGTCAAATTGACCAATATTTGGCACAATTGCAACAACAAGGTATTTCACGTGAAATGTTCTTCCAAATTTCAGGTCAAACTGAAGATGATTTGCATAAGCAATTCGAAGAAGGTGCAGCAACACGTGTTAAGACAAACTTAGTTCTTGAAGCAATTGTTAAAGCAGAGGCTATCGAACCTACTGAAGATCAAATTAATGCAGAAGTTGAAAGCTTAGCAACACAGTACAAGATGGAAGCTGCACAAGTACGCGCTAATTTGTCAGATTCATTGTTGAAGCATGATATTTCTATGCGTGAAGTCATTAAAAAGATTACTGATTCTGCAAAGACAAAGTAAATTATCACGCAACATCATAATGAGTTGTATAGAAAAGTCATCCCAAGTGTTATTGGAGATGACTTTTTGTATACAATAAGTCATCTGATAACGTTTAAAAAAGTAATTTGTCGTTAAAAGCATAGTGTAATCTGTTAGAATGGAATAGTATTTTAAATTTTATAAAGAAGCATTTAGTAAATAAATTCAAAGGATAAAAATATGGCAAAAACACCAGATTTTGAAGAAGAAATTTATTGTAGTTTTTGTGGAAAATCTGCAAGTGAAGTAAAAAAAATTGTTGCTGGGCCCAATGGTATTTATATTTGTAATGAGTGTGTTGACTTGGCTAAAAATATTATTGACGAGGAATTACCAGTTAATCAAGTACCAAAAACATTATCTTTGCCAACACCACATGAAATTGTTGCGGAATTAAATGATTATGTGATTGGACAAGAGGATGCTAAAAAAACGCTTGCTGTGGCAGTCTATAATCATTACAAGCGCATTAACGAAAATTACACGCCAACAACAGATGTTGAGCTGCAAAAGTCAAATATTGCCTTAATCGGACCAACGGGGTCTGGAAAGACCTATTTAGCGCAAAGCTTAGCACGTATTCTTGATGTGCCATTTGCTATTGCTGATGCGACAACGTTAACAGAGGCAGGTTATGTTGGTGAAGATGTTGAAAATATTGTATTGAAATTGCTTCAATCAGCTAACTTTGATGTTGAAGCGGCTTCACACGGTATTATTTATGTTGATGAAATCGATAAAATTGCTAAAAAATCAGAAAACGTGTCAATTACCCGTGACGTTTCAGGTGAAGGTGTGCAGCAAGCGCTTTTGAAAATGCTTGAGGGTACAATTGCTAGTGTGCCACCCCAAGGTGGTCGAAAGCATCCACAACAAGAGTTGATTCAAGTTGATACCACCAATATTTTGTTCATCGTGGGTGGTGCTTTTGCTGGCATTGATACGATTATTAAAGAACGTTTAGGTGAACGAGTCATAGGGTTTGGATCAGATGCCAATGATAATGCGGCTGCTCTAAATTCTGAAAATATTTTGGCACATGTTCAACCTGAAGACATGACTAAGTTTGGTCTTATTCCAGAATTTATTGGTCGTTTACCTATCGTTACAGTGTTGGACGAATTAAAAATTGATGATTTAACACGTATTTTGACTGAACCTAAAAATGCCTTGATCAAGCAATATACAACACTACTTGGTTTAGATGATGTTGTGTTGGAATTCCAACCAGATGCACTAGAAGCCATGGCAGAATTAGCAATTAAGCGTCATACTGGCGCACGTGGCTTGCGATCAATTATCGAATTAGCCATGAAAGATGTCATGTTTGATATCCCTAGCCGTGATGATGTTGCAAAAGTTATTATCACAAGGGCTAGTGTTGTGTCTGGTGAACAACCTGAATTACAATTAAAAAAGGTGACAAAATAATGGATGTACACAATGTTGATATGGTGATGAGTGCGGTTTCTGCTTCTCAGTATCCAACTGATGGTAAACCAGAAATAGCTTTAGTGGGTCGCTCAAATGTTGGTAAGTCGTCTCTAACCAATACTTTAATTCAACGTAAAAATTTTGCTCGAACATCATCACAACCTGGTAAAACTCAGACGTTGAATTTTTATAATGTTGAAGACAAGCTATACTTTGTGGATGTACCAGGTTATGGTTATGCCAAAGTTTCTAAGAAGCAACGTGAAGAATTTGGTCGGATGATAGAGGAATATATCACCTCTCGTAAGCAGTTGCGTGGTGTTGTGAGCTTAGTTGATGCGCGACACGAGCCTAGTGATGACGATGTTTCAATGTACGAATGGCTACATTTTTACAATATTCCAATATTAGTTGTGGCTACAAAATCTGATAAAATTTCCAAGGGTAAGTTTAATAAATATGAATCTAATATCAAACGAGTACTAGGATTTGATAGCGATGATAGTGATTTTCAATTCTTTTCTTCGGAAACAAAATACGGGAAAGACCAAGTTTGGCAATGGATTGAAGCACATATGTAATATGTAAGGACTGTTCAGGCAGTCCTTTTTGCTTGCTTGAGAAGTTTATAAATGACATATATTTGATACAATAAATGTATGACTAAAATGCAATATGCACAAATCATTGTTGATGTGCCAACGATGCAAACCAACCAACCGTACACCTATATTGTGCCAGATGCTGTCCGTGAGACGTTAAAACCAGGCATGCGTGTTGATGTGCCTTTTGGTCATCGACATGTCATGGGATTTGTTGTTGGATTACATGAGACAACTGAATTAGAAGATGAAAAACTACGTTTCATAGCTCGAGTGCTAGATTTATCACCTGTTTTGAATACAGAATTATTGAATTTATCAAACTACTTAGCACAAGAAACATTTGCGTTTCGTATTTCAATACTACAAATGATGTTACCTAATGCACTAAAAGCGAACTATGAACGTGTTCTGAAGATCGTTGATGAAGTTGATGATGATACACGTGATCGTTTATTTAAGGGCTTAGATGATATGATTTATCGCGCGCGTGAATTAAGCGAGGTGGATATTGCCAAACTCGCGCAATTACAGCGTGAGCATCGTATCACAGCTTCTGTGAACGTGACTAATCGTGCAAAAATAAAAACGCAGACAGCCTATCGTTTTACTGATGAGATTGATTTATTAGAAAATGAATCTCAATCGCTTAGGGCATCAGCAAAAAAACAGAAAATTTTATTGTCGTTCATTATGGGACATCTAGGTGAAACGTGGGTAAAAAAGGAATTACAGGAAATTATTACGGTAAGTGACGCGACGCTTAATCAGGCTGTGTCTAAAAATTGGTTAGAAAAAGTACGTGTAGAACAGCTTCGTGATCCATTTTCAGCAACTCGCGTTGCACCAACGCAACCGCTGGCATTGAATGAAGAACAACAAACAGCTTTTGAGCGTATTGTATCAAGCGCAGATAGCATGCGTTATCAGCCATTTTTACTAGAGGGTATCACGGGATCTGGCAAAACAGAAGTATACTTACAGGCAGCGCAGCATGTTTTTAATAAAGGGAAGACAGTACTTTTTTTAGTCCCAGAAATTGCGTTAACGCCGCAAATGGTTCGCCGTGTCAAATCGCGATTTGGCACGCAAACTGCCGTATTGCATTCAGGTTTATCTGATGGTGAACGATATGATGAATGGCGTCGTATTGAACGTGGTGACGTTAAGATCGTTGTAGGTGCACGTTCAGCTGTCTTTGCGCCATTAGATAATATTGGTCTAATTATTGTGGATGAGGAACATGAAACTTCTTACAAACAGAGTGATAATCCAAGATATAATGCACGTGATGTAGCGCTTTGGCGCGGTGCATATTATCAAATTCCAGTCATCCTAGGTTCGGCTACACCGTCACTTGAAAGCCGTGCTCGCGCACAGCGCGGCGTGTATGAATTATTACGGTTAACACATAGAGCAGGTGGTGCCAAACTACCTGTTGTTGAAATTGTTGATATGACAACAATGATAGCAGATGGGCCGGAGACTAATTTTTCAAAACAGCTTAAAGACAAATTAACTGATCGATTAAATCGTCAGGAACAGTCTGTACTGATGTTAAACAGGCGTGGCTTTTCAAGTTTTGTGATGTGTCGCGACTGTGGCTATGTACCACGTGATCCAAACTGTAATTTAGCGATGACTTTACATATGGATTCACGCACTTTGAAATGCCATTACTGTGGCCACGAAGAACCAATCCCGACAAAATGTGCGCAATGTGGTTCAAGTCGCATTCGTTATTATGGTACGGGAACCGAGAAGGTTGAAACTGAGCTTCATCAATTGTTTCCAGATGCTCGCGTGATACGCATGGACCAAGATACGACACGAAAAAAAGGCCAAATGGATCGCATGCTTCAAAAATTTGGCAACCATGAAGCCGATATTTTATTAGGTACTCAAATGATTGCAAAAGGACTTGATTTTCCAGACGTCACATTAGTTGGTGTATTAAATGCTGATACGGCCCTGGGATTACCGGATTTTCATGCAAGCGAAAGAACATTTCAATTGTTAACACAAGTCAGCGGCCGAGCTGGTCGATCAAAGAAATTGGGGGAAGTATTAGTACAAACTTTTAACCCACAACATTATGCCATTACGTATGCACAACATCATGACTACGAGGGCTTTTATCAACAAGAAATGGCTGTACGCCATGCTGGTAATTATGCGCCATATTATTACACTGTTCAAATTCAAGCCAGCCATAGTGAGGAAAATGAAACCGCAAAGCAAATGATACAAGTTGCGCGTTGGCTAAGATTACATTCCGATGAGCATGTCATCATCCTTGGACCGTCACCTAAGCCAATTGCAAAATTACGTAATCGTTATTATTTTCAAATTATTTTAAAATTCAAGCAACGACATGAAATGGACAATTTATTAACTGAATTACAAAACAGAGCGCAAAAAGCTAAAAATGGGTTACAATTAACGATTGATCGTGAACCTATTTCTTTTATGTAACAAATGCGTGACATTATTCTATGGTATAATGAATAAGAAACAAAATACTCGTCAGTACGGGTATTTTTTAGTGAATAAAGGTAGCATCGTTTTTAATGCGATTTACTAATTATAAATGCCATATAAACATGTTAGACAGATGATATTAGGAAAGAGGCACAGCCATGACTTATTCGGTGGTATTAATGGGCACACCCAAATTTGCGGTACCGATTTTAGAGGCGTTAATTGATGATGAACGGTATGATGTTAAAGCTGTTGTGACTCAGCCAGATAGACCGCAAGGGCGTAAACACACATTGACACCTAGTCCCGTTAAAGTTGCAGCATTAGCTCATAATCTACTCGTTTTACAACCTGAAAAAATTAGTGGATCTGATGAGATGCAACAAGTGATAACAATGAATCCGGATTTCATTGTGACAGCAGCATTTGGTCAATTTTTACCAACAAAATTATTAGCAGCGGCTAAGATTGCTGCTGTCAATACGCATGCATCATTGTTACCAAAGTATCGTGGTGGTGCACCAGTTCATTATGCCATCATGAATGGTGATACTGAAACAGGTGTTTCAATTATGTATATGGTCAAAAAAATGGACGCCGGTGACATTATTGATGTTGTTAAAGTCCCCATTACTAAACAAGACAATGTTGGAACAATGTTTGATAAATTGAGTTTGGCTGGACGTGATTTATTATTGGCGACGCTACCTAAAATTGCATCAGGAGAGAGTCACTCAGTTGTCCAAAATGAAGATGAGGTATCATTTTCGCCTAACATACCACATGAATTACAAAATTTAGATTTCATGCATGAAACAGCCCAACAAATCGATTGGCATGTTCGGGGGCTTTATCCAACACATCCCGCGTATGTTCAGGTCCTAGGTCAGCGAATCAAACTAACAAAAGTGACGCCGTTAGACGAAAAAACCGATTTATCTGCAGGACAAATTGTTGAAAAGAGTAAAAAAGTGTTAAAAGTTGCAGCAGCTAACCAGACAGTGATTAGTATTGATAAATTACAACCGGCAGGTAAATCAGAAATGACTGTTAATGCCTATTTGAACGGCGCTGGTAGTCAGTTACAAACAGGAGATTTATGGGCAGAGGGGCCGATTAATGAGCGATAAACGTGTTTATAGTGATAATCCAAGAGTTTTAGCAGTACAAACTTTAGCAAAAATTAAAAATGGGGCTTACTCTAATTTGCAACTGAATCAAGTGATTAAGCAACATCAATTGGGTGAAGCAGATAAAAGATTGTTAACAACGCTGGTGTACGGTGTAATTCAACATCGACTAACATTTGAATACTGGTTAACACCTTTTATTGGTAATAAGAAAATTGATGCTTGGGTTCGTGAGTTACTTTATACTGCAATGTTTCAAATGGAGTTTTTAGACAAGATACCAGAGCATGCTATTTTTAATGAATCCATTGAGGTTGCTAAAATATTAGGTCATGTCGGTACTGGTAAATTTGTGACTGCTATTTTGCATAATATTGCACGACAAGGTTTGCGAGACATTGATGACATTAAAGATCCAATCCAGCGATTATCAATTGAAAAAAGTTTACCTGTTTGGTTGATTAATGAACTTGTTAAGCAACATGGTGAAGAAAAAACACGCGCATTAGTTGAAACAATCAATGATGCCCCAAGTCAGTCTATTCGTGTTAATACGGTGGTAGCAACTGATGATGATGTGGTCAAGTCACTTGAATCTGAAAATTATACGACGGTTAAATCACTTGTGGCTGATCATGCCTATATCGTTTCTGGCGGGCATGTTGCAAGTTCGAAAGCTTATCATGATGGTTGGTTAACTATTCAAGACGAAAGCGCCATGTTACCAGTTGAAAGTATGCATCTAACAGCAGAGGTTAAAACCATTTTAGATGCAGCGGCGGCACCAGGTGGTAAAACAACACAAATTGCACAATGTATAAGCGCAGATGCTAAGATTACGGCACTGGATATCCATGAACATAAAATAAAGCTAATTAATAATAATGCTCAGAGATTGCACGTTGCGGATCGCATTCAAACACGGATATTAGATGCGCGTAAAGTGCCAAACGAAATTGACACTAAATTCGATCGTATTCTTGTTGATGCGCCGTGTTCTGGGTTTGGATTACTGAGACGCAAACCTGAAATTCGCTACGATAAAACATTGGAAGACGTTCAGAACTTAGCACAGTTACAATTTGATATATTAGATTCTGTTAGCCAAAATGTAGCTGACAATGGTATGATGGTTTACAGTACTTGTACAATTCTGAGTCAAGAAAATGATGATGTTGTTACAAAGTTTTTATTGGCACATACAGAGTTTGAACTGATACCCACGCAAACTGTTAAAAATTTAAAGTCGAATCGTGGTGAAGATGTACTTCATGTGTATCCAAACGATTATCAGACCGATGGTTTCTTCGTTGCGACATTTAAGAAGCGGGCGTCAATTGATACAGCAAATATAAAAAAGTAAAGAAAATAGAACGCATAATTAAATTAATCGACATTTTAAAATGATGTTCGGTAAGTTTGACGATACTATTTTGAAAAGATAAAATACGCCTATGCAAATAGCATTTCATACTGATCCAGGTATAAAACGAGATGAGAATCAAGATTATGTTGGTGCGTTTACCAATAAAAAAGGCACTGTTATGGTGATTGTAGCTGATGGCGTAACCTCCACTGAGGGTGGTGAGGTTGCCAGTGCCATGGCTGTAGAGCATTTTGGGCACGCTTGGGAAAACACAACGATTGAAACAATCAAATTAGCAGCGACGTGGATAGCAGAAACAACAAACCATGAAAATAAAGTTATTCTTGAAGTCGGGAAGCGATTTGATGACTTGAAAACAATGGCAACCACACTTGTTCTAGCTATCTTATTTGATGAACAAGTACTTATTGGTAATTTAGGTGACTCAAAAGCATTTTTATTACATCAAGATAGGTTCAGCCAGTTGTCATTTGACCATAATCTTAAAAATGAATTGATCCGTGCTGGCACGGTCAGTCAAGCTGATGCTGAAAATGTACCCAATGCAAATAGTGTGACACGATTTTTAGGTGTTGATGAGCACGCAAATGTCGAAATTAAACAATATCCATTTTTAGGGGATGACATGCTATTTCTCACATCAGATGGGATCACTAAAGTTTTGGATAGCTCAAGCATTAAACAGGTTATGAGAGCAGAAACATCTTTAAATTCTCGCGCTTGCGAATTAATCCGTGCAGCTAATAGTCATGGCGCACCAGATAATGTCACGGCACTTTTGGTCAGTCGTAGCAATAAAAAGGATACAAAATAATTATGTTACCAGATACAGTGATAGACAATCGTTATAAAATTATCAAATCGCTTGGTGGCGGGGGCATGGCCAACGTTTATTTGGCGCATGATGAATTTTTAGACCGAGATGTCACCTTTAAAATGATGCGACTGGATATGAAAAATGACGCTGATCTAGCGAAACGCTTTCAACGGGAGGCAGTTTCTGCAACAGAATTAGTACATGATAATATTGTTCAAGTATACGATACTGGCGAATACGAGGTGTCACAATATTTGGTGATGGAGTATGTTGCGGGGGATGATTTAAAGTCCTATATTGCGCAACATTTTCCAATTCCTTATCAACAGGTTGTTGATATCATGATACAAATTTTAAGTGCAGTTCAAGCAGCTCATGATGCGGGCATTATTCATCGAGATTTAAAGCCACAAAATATTTTAATCAATGAACAAGCACAAGTTAAAATTACTGACTTTGGTATTGCCATTGCTAAATCAGTACAGGACATGACACAAACAAATACTGTGATTGGTTCGGTTCATTATTTATCTCCTGAACAAACACGTGGCGGAATGGCTTCAGCAAAATCAGACATCTATGCACTTGGTGTCATGTTATACGAAATGCTGACTAAACAGGTGCCTTACGAAGGGGATACGCCAGTTGCAGTGGCGATGAAGCATGCAACGGCAGATATGCCATCTGTTCGTGATTTTGACCCACGAATACCTCAGGCTTTAGAAAATGTGATTTTAAAATCAACGGCTAAGCGACCACAAGATCGCTATCTGGGTGCAGCTGCTATGTCTGAGGACCTTCAAACAGCATTATCGCCCAGACGTTCCGATGAGACGCGTTTTGCACCTATGTCTGAAACGACAGACGAAACACGTATCATTCCCATGGCACAAATTCAAGATCAACTTAAAACAGGTGTTTCTTCAGATAAAATTTTTCCAGATGAGGTACCTGAAGAGCCCTCAGTTCAAGAAACAATTATTACTTATGGAAAAAAAGGCTATGCGATTAAAGATATAGCACGTAAAGTTGATCGTACACCCAACTTTGTTCGTAATGTGCTGCAAGAAAACGGTATTAAGTTTCGTAAATCGCCAAAATGGCCATGGGCAATTTTGGGTATGTTGATTCTGATTGCGGCAACGTTGATTTTCCTTAATTATCAATCCAATAAGGTAACCGTGCCAGATGTCACTAATTTAACACAAGACCAAGCAACGACAAGGATTAAAAAAGCAGGACTGACGGTGGGAACAATTAGTTCAACGACGTCAAAGCGTGTTGCAAAGGGAAAAGTTGTCCGTTCCACACAAAGTAGTGGATCAGAGGCGAAAAAGGGGGATGCTATTAACCTTATTATCTCTTCTGGACGTGCTAAAGTACGTTTTGGTGATTATGTTGGGTCAGACTATACGATGGCTGCAGCGCAGTTGAGAGCACAAGGCTATTCTGTTAACAGGAAAGATAGTGCCTCTGATAATGTTGCTGAGGGCAAAATTATGTTACAATCGATTGATGCAAATGATAAGGTAGATCCAATATCAACTACGGTTGATTTTACAGTCTCTACCGGTGCAGTCAAAATTACTGTTCCTGACTTTACAAGTAAAGGAACGCAAGAACAGGTACAAAATTGGGCTAGCCAAAACGACATTGTTGTTAATTTTAATACCCAATATGATGGTAATACTAAAAAAGACCATGTAATCAGTCAATCAATTCGTGGTGGATCTAGTATCACCAAAGATATGGTTTTGTTGGTCACTATTTCTCAGGGACCACAGCAATCTTCAAGTGATAGTTCTGATGATGAAGATACATCTAGTGATAGTGATTCATCCTCATCTAAGAATAATTCCAGTTCAAATTCATCTTCATCAAAAAATAGTTCAAGTACTGACTCCTCATCAAGTAGTAGTGATAAAGAATAATTTAAACTCAGTCGCTTAAAAGCGGCTTTTTTGTTACAATTAAACTATGAAAACAGGACGCATTATCCGCTCATTGAGTGGCTATTATGACATACAAATTGAAGATGGTCACATCGAGCGAACGCGTGCACGAGGTGAATTTAGAAAGTCGGGACAGAAGCCATTAGTGGGCGATTTTGTTGACTTTGAAAGTGAAAATGATGAGGGCTTAATTTGGCGGATTCATCCAAGAGAAAATGTGTTAGTCAGGCCACCGGTTGCTAACATTGATGTTGCGGTGATTGTAACTGCGTTAAAGGAGCCTAATTTTACGCCTAATTTACTGGATAGACAGCTCGTTGCCTTAGAAGCTGCCAACGTTAGACCGTTAATTTATTTTACTAAATCCGATTTATTAACATCAACGGAATTAATGGCGACAAAAACTGTTGTGGATACCTATCAACAAATTGGTTATACTGCAATATTACCAACGTCTGTTCAAGATACCGTAGCATTTCATATGTTACAAGATGTCCTTAAAGATAAGGTGTCTGTATTTATGGGCCAGACTGGTGCGGGTAAGTCCACGTTATTGAATCATCTCTCACCACAACTTGGTCTTGAAACAGGTGTTGTTTCAAAGGCATTAAGCCGTGGAAAGCATACAACGAGGCAAGTCACACTAATTCAGGTGGATGATGCACTTATCGCAGATACACCTGGATTCTCATCATATGAAGTTTTTGATTTTCCAATTGAAGATCTAGATAATTATTTCCCAGAATTTGTAAAAGCACGTTACTCTTGTCGTTTTCGTGGCTGCTTCCATCTTAATGAGCCGGGTTGCGCGGTGAAAGAAGCTGTATCTGTTGGCGACATTGCACAATCACGGTATAATAGTTACAAGGCCTTCTACGAATTGATTAAATCGCAAAAGCCAAAATACAGTACAGATAATCGAAATTACTAGGAAGAAGGATTGTAGCATGTCAGGAATTATTGCACCATCTATTTTGAGTGCGGATTATACAAATTTAGAACGTGATGTTAAGCTTGTTGAAGAAGCCGGTGCGGAGTATCTGCACATTGACGTAATGGATGGTAGTTTTGTGCCCTCAATCTCTTATGGGCCTAATTGGGTTAAACAATTACGTCCAGAAACGGATATGATTTTGGATGTCCATTTGATGGTAGTTAATCCTGAAAAAATCGTTGATGAATTTTCTGATGCAGGTGCCGACATTATTGGTGTACATGTTGAAGCAACGTCTCATATTCATCGGGTGTTACAGATGATTAAAAACAAAGGGGTAAAAGCAGAAGTTGTTATCAATCCGGGCACGCCTGTATTAGCGATTGAATCTGTATTAGATATGGTTGATCAGGTATTGGTTATGACTGTTAATCCTGGTTTTGGTGGTCAGAAATTTTTGCCTTCAACAATTGAAAAAGTTGCGCAATTAAAAGCTATTCGAGATGAGTTGGGTTATACTTTTGACATCGAAATTGATGGTGGTGTGAATAACGAAACTATTGGTGCTGCCTATGAAGCAGGCGCTAACGTTTTTGTGGCTGGTTCATATGTATATGATAAGGTTGATCCGGCAGCTAAAATTAATCTTTTGAAAGAACTAACGAAATAATGCAAATAAATATATTGGCGGGTGGCGACCCATCGTTATGGCCAGAAAAATTATTTGATCAACCAGGGCTTTGGATTGGTGCAGATCGAGGCGCTTGGCGACTGTATCAACATGGTATTCCCATGTTGTTGGCAGTTGGCGACTTTGATTCCCTGAGTCAAGATGAGTTACAGCTACTTGAGTCACACCTCGAAAAAAATGAAATTATCCATGTCAAGGCTGAGAAAGATGAAACAGACACAGAATTAGCCTTATTGTATGCGCAGACCAAAAAGCCAGATATCATTAATATATTTGGTGCTACGGGTGGTCGTCTAGACCATTTGCTAAGTAACTTATGGCTACTGGCAGATTCTAAATTTGAATCCATTGTAGAAAAAACGCATATTATTGATAATGTCAACGACGTGAGTTATTTAGCTTCGGGTTCAAAAACGATTCACAAAATTTCGGGAACAAAATACCTTGGCTTTATGCCATTGACGGAAGTCACGCATTTTAAAATCATTGATGCCAAATACACCCTTGCTCTAACACAAAATGTTTATAAAATGTGGTCATCGAATGAATTTGTTACTGATACCGTAGATGTTAGCTTTGATAAGGGCATTCTTATGGTGACGCAAACAAAAGATCGTACGTAACGTTCTTGCTTTGTCAGAAAGACAACTATGGAGGAAAAAATAATGACAGTAAAAGTAATAGAAGACGCAACATTTGAAAAAGAAACGGCTAATGGCGTTAGTATCACTGATTTTTGGGCAACTTGGTGTGGGCCTTGTCGTATGCAATCACCTGTTTTGGAAGCCTTATCTGAAGAAGTTGATAATGTCGATTTTGTCAAGATGGATGTTGATGCCAACCCAGATACACCCGCAAAATTTAGTATTCGTGCAATTCCAACATTATTGGTTCAAAGGGATGGCGAAGTAGTAGAACGACTCACAGGATTCCATACTAAGGAACAACTCGCAAACATTTTGTCGAAATATACAAAATAACTTGCCAAAGTGTTTATAATCTGGTAAAATTTATTAATGTTGTAGAAAGAGCTTTTTAAAATATTAGCTCGAAAAGGAGGGTCGAACATGGCAAAAGATGCTATTACAGGCGCACATACACGCTTTGGTAACCAACGTTCACACGCGTTGAATTCAAGTCGTCGTAGCTGGAAGCCGAACTTGCAAAAAGTGACTGTTAAGATTAATGGTGCTCCCGCAAAGAAAGTTTATTTATCAGCACGTACGTTGAAGGCTGGATTGAAGACTGGTACTATAGAACGCGTATAATGCGATTTAAGTGATGTGCAAATCATTATTTGTATACCACTATCATAAATTGACCACCTTTGCGGTGGCTTTTTTTATGTCAAATAACGAACTGCCAAAATACGTTTAACGTTGTGATATGTTAAAATGGTTACAGTAAACCTTTTAAGGAGGAAATGCATAAGTGTGTTAATCAATGATTAAAGGTTAGATTAGATAGTACCATGCACATGGCTAATTTAATTTTTAATCGTTGGTGACATTAAAATGCTTTGAATTATTATGGCAATTAAAATTAAAGCTAAAATAGGTGATATCACTATTGAAAATGATGTTATTGCAACCATTGTAGGTGGGTCGGCTATTGAAAATCCTGGTGTTGTAGGAATGGCTTCTAAAGCAACGTTTCGTGATGGTATGAATCAAATTTTAAATCGTGAAAATTATGGTAAAGGTGTTGTTGTTTACCAAGAAGATAATGGCGTGAGCGTCGATGTTTATCTGGTCGCACAGTATGGCACAAAATTGTCAGAAATTTCGAAATCAGTTCAAGGTAAAGTAAGATATAATCTTGATGCGTTGCTAGGCATTCATGTAACAGAAGTTAATGTGATTGTTCAAGGCATTCGTGTCACGGACTAGGAGTGTCATGACTAAAATTACAAAGATTACCAATGTAGAATTTGGTAAGATGATTAACGCAGCGGCAACAGCACTTGCTGCAAATGCAGATAAGATCAATAAATTAAATGTCTTTCCTGTGCCAGACGGGGACACAGGTACAAATATGAGCTTGTCAATGGCTAGTGGTGCGCAGTATGAACGTGACGCGTTAGATACAAATATTGGTGCCTTGGCAAAAGCAACCTCTAAGGGGTTATTAATGGGTGCACGTGGTAATTCCGGTGTTATCTTATCACAAATTTTTCGTGGCTTTTCTAATTCAGTTGATGGAAAAGAGACACTATCAGCACGTGATTTAGCAGATGCCTTAATGACTGGCGCCCAAGTTGCTTATAAGTCAGTTATGAAGCCGACAGAAGGTACTATTCTCACGGTTATTCGTGAAGCCGCATCAAAGGCTAACAAAATAGTTGATGAGACAGATGATGTTGTTGAATTGATGTCTGCTGTTAACGAGGCGGCGCAGAGTGCTTTAGCGTCAACACCTGATTTATTACCTGTTTTAAAACAGGTAGGTGTTGTTGATTCTGGTGGGCAAGGTCTTGTTTTTGTTTTGAAAGCTTTTTATCAGGCACTTAGTGGTGACATTAGTGAAGAAGATCTGAAAACGCCTGACAATGCTGAATTAGAGCAAATGGTCAAAGAACTGCACGCTGGTGCTCAAGCTAATAGTAGCTTAGATCCAGATAGTATCGTGTTTGGTTATTGTACGGAAGTTATGGTTCAAATTGGTAAGGGCACTACTTATGACCATGAATTTGATTATGACACATTTTATAATCATTTAGCAAAATTAGGCGATTCATTACTTGTTATTAATGATGATGAGATTGTTAAGGTCCATGTTCATACGGAAAACCCTGGTGAAGTGATTAGTTGGGGGACACATTTTGGTTCGCTAGTTAAAGTTAAAGTTGATAACATGCGTGACCAGCAACAAGCAGTTATTGATGAACAACGAGCTGAAGAGGCACAGGTGTCTAAAATAACCGCAACAGTAACCGCTTCAGAGACGGCTGTAATTGCTATTGCCGCGGGTGATGGCGTTGCAGAGTTGTTTAAGAGTTTAGGTGTACACACGGTTATTTCTGGTGGGCAAACGATGAATCCATCAACATCAGATATTGTTGATGCCATTAATGCTACTAATGCCAAGCAGGTTTTGATTTTACCAAACAATTCAAATATTTTTATGGCTGCAGATCAAGCTGCAGATCTTGTTGATGTACCAGTCCGCGTCGTGAAAACGCGTACAGTTCAACAAGGACTAACAGCAATGATGGGGTATAATCCAGAGGCAGAATTATCAAACAACGCTGAAGAAATGGCCTCAATGATGTTGGAAGTAAAATCTGCTCAGGTAACACAAGCTGTTCGTGATACGTCACTTGATGGCGTTAATATTCGGCATGGTGATTGGCTGGGTATTATTGATGGTAAGATTGAAGTTGTCACGAAAAAAATGCAAAACACTGCCATTGAAGCTGTTTCACAAATGATAGATAGTGATTCTGAAATTGTAACAGTGATTTTTGGAGAAGATGTGAAAGAAAAAGACGCTAAAAAACTTCAAGAAGCAATATTGTCAATTGATGATGCGCTTGAAGTTGAAATTCATGAAGGCAAACAGCCCTTGTATCCGTTCTTAATTTCAGTCGAATAAGTTACACAAAAGAACCCTGAGAAATGCTATTTTTCTCAGGGTTCTTTTTGTGTACAGGCTATGTTAAAACCATCCCAGTGAGCTAATAGCGGCGTAGAAAACACCACCAACGAGTAAAATAATCATGACCCAAGACATAGTAAGTATCATCTTTTCAATGCGAGTGCGTGATTTCGGTTTGCTTTTTGGTACACGATGTTGATTTAATTTTGCGTCAATTTCTGCTTGTAATTTAGCATTAACAGGTCGCGAATGTTGTTCGTCTGTCATGTTTCACCTCGTTATAATTCAAATTTAGTTTACCATATTGAGGGATTAATATGCAATTGTAATGGTATACTATATATTTGGTATTTTTAAACCTGTCACATGATCAAATAGGCTATTTGCCTTTTTGTCGATATTTCGATATTGTTAATAAAGTATAGTGAGGTAAAATTATGCAATGGTGGTTTGGGCCAATAGGAGCGGTTGTTATTATTTTAATCATTTTTGTATTAAAAAAGTGGACACGACTGCGTAAACTTAAACTTAAAACGTTAGATATAAGTGTGATTCCCTTGTGGATTCTATTACATTACACGATGGGTTATCGTTTTGGTGTGAGTTGGATTTTATGGTTTGTTATCGTTTGGTGTCTGATTGGGTCAATTTTGTCGTGGGTTTTACTACAAAATAAATGGCATTGGCGTTCGTTTTGGTATAAATTTTGGGAATGGAGTGGGTTATTAGGTGGTGTCTTGCTGTTAATTGTTACAATTGTGGGTTTCACAACCCACTGATCCCCACCACATAAAAAAGCTGTTATCTCTGAAGATAACAGCTTTTTTATGTGTACTAAAATTTACTAAATGATGACAAAATAATAATTAGGTGGAGGGAAGTGGTGAAATGTGGTAAATTAGTAGTATAGAATTTTTAATGGAGGTAGTCCTAATGTTTATGGGCGAATATTCACATACGCTCGATACAAAAGGGCGACTTATTATCCCAGCAAAATTCCGTAACCAGTTAGGCGATAAATTTATCGTAACACGTTGGATGGAACATGCTTTACGCGCCATGCCAATGCCGATCTGGGAAAAATTAGAAGAACAACTGAACCAGCTACCATTAGGTAAAAAAGAAGCACGTCAATTTAAACGTTTTGTTTTAGCAGGTGCTATGGAAGCAGAAATTGATAAACAAGGACGTATTATAATTCCGTCTAATTTGAAAGCATACGCTTCACTTGAAAAAAGTGTGACTGTCACAGGATCTGGTGATTCCTTTGAAATTTGGAGTTCAGAAAACTGGCACGATTATACACTTGCAACTGCCGAAGATTTTGATGAAATTGCAGAGGGACTAGTTGACTTCGACTTCTAGTTAAAGGAAATAATTTTAATGACTGAATTTGAACATGTCACAGTACTCTTACACGAAGCAGTCGCTTTGCTTAATATTAAACCAGACGGTCTCTATGTCGATGCTACGTTAGGTGGCGGTGGGCATACGGGAGAAATTTTAAAACAATTGACATCTGGCACGTTATATAGTTTTGATCAAGATGATTTAGCTATTCGATATAATCGAGAGCAGTTTGCTGATGATATTCAAGCAGGGAAACTAGTTCTTATTCATCAAAATTTCCGCACGCTAACATCAGCTCTTGCTGAGCGTGGTGTAACGCAGGTTGATGGGATTATTTATGATTTAGGTGTCAGTTCGGTACAATTTGACGATGGGCAACGTGGATTTAGTTATAACTACGATGCAGATTTGGACATGCGTATGGATCAACGTCAGAATTTAACGGCTAAAATAATCGTTAACGACTGGTCTTTTCATGAATTATTACGCATATTGAGCCGTTACGGCGAAGATAGATTTCCTAAGCAGATTGCACGCAAAATTGAAAGCCATCGAGAGGCACAACCAATTAATACAACGTTTGAATTAGTTGATATTATTAAAGAAGCTATTCCGGCACCTGCACGGCGCAAAGGTGGTCACCCAGCTAAGCGTACCTTCCAAGCCTTGCGAATTGCTGTTAACGATGAGTTAGGGGCATTGGAAGATTCATTAACACAAGCAATCGCTTTGCTTGCACCCAGTGGCCGAATTAGTGCGATTACATTTCAATCTCTTGAAGATCGTTTGGTTAAACAAATGTTTCGTGAGAAAACATCGACACCAGAATTACCAGTGGGATTACCCGTCCTTCCAGGACAGTTTGAAGCAGATTATACGTTGTTAACACGCAAGCCTATTTTGCCAAGTGAGCACGAAATGACGATTAACCATCGATCTGAATCCGCTAAATTGCGTGGTATAGAGCGCAAATAAATTTAGGAGCACATGAGTTATGGCACAAAATGCATATCAATATTCAACCACTGCCGAAGCCACACCCTTGGCACAACCTAAAACTAAAACGCGTATCAAGTACAAAGCAGCTCGCTGGACACGAAAAGAGCGCATGATGGTCGCTTTTGTGTCGGCTGTTGTGATGGTATTGATGGTCGGCGTTGTCTTCTCAAGTATGCAAACAAATGCTGCTCGCACAAGTGCAGCAAATATGCAATCAAAAACTGACGAGACGAAGGAAGCAAATAATGTTTTGCGTAGTGATATCCAGCGTAAAACAAGCAAAAAAAACTTGGATGAGGTTGCAAAAAAATACAATATGACGCTGTCAGACAGCAGTGTTCGAAATGTTAACCAATAATTATGAAAAATAAAGTGAGACGCATGCCAAATAAAAAAGTCACAAAAAACGCCAAAATTTTTGGTGGTGTATTGTTGGGCGCAATTGTGCTTGTGACTTTAGGACTTGGTGTGCGTCTTTTTGTTATTGCCAGTGGTTCCATTGATGGTCACAATTTAAATGCTGCAACACGTCAAGCATTTATGGCAAACCAAGTAGTACCAGCTAATCGTGGCAAAATATATGACATGAATGGGCAAATTTTAGCAGAAAACACAACAGTTTATGATATGTATGCCGTACTAGATAAAAAAGTTCTTCGCGCTAAAGACTCAAAAACGGGTAAATATATTAACGGATCTGGACATGTCGTTGACAAAGAAGTCACAGCTGAAAAATTGAGTAAAATCATCAATATGGATAAGAAAGAAATATTAGAGCGATTAGAAAAAAAAGCTTATCAGGTTGAATTTATTTCTAAAAAAGTACAGGCAAGTAAAAATTTAAGTATTGATCAGTACAAAAAAATCCAAGCTTTGAATTTACCTGGTATTAATTTCACTTCACGACCTGCACGTATATATCCTAGCGGCAGTACAGCCTCGCATTTGGTTGGCGCTATGAAAACGCATGAAGATCAACAAACGGGTCAATCGATACAAACTGGGTTGATGGGTATCGAAAAATCTGAAAACAATGTTTTGGCCGGTAAAAATGGTGTCAAAAAATATGATGGCCAAGTAGAAAATGTACAGGGTAGTAAGACGGTAGAAAATGGTAATGATGTCTACTTGACTCTAGATACGTCGCTTCAGAATACATTAGAAACTCGGATGGATGATTTATTCAAAACAACCAAAGCTAAATCTGCAGTAGGGGTTTTAATGGAAGCAAAAACAGGTCGTATTGTGGCAGCCTCACAGCGACCTAACTATGATCCAAATGATAAGCCGATTAATCCGGAACTATGGACTAATCTATTAGATCAAGGGGCGTTTGAACCGGGATCAACCATGAAAGCTATTACCTTATCAGCAGCCATTGATACTGGAGAATGGCGACCAAATGATACATACCAATCTGGAACATTGTTGATTGACGGTAAGAAGGTGGTTGATGCTTTTGGGCAAGATCAAGGTATGTTAAGCTATCGTGAAGGTTTTTGGCGTTCTTCAAACGTTGCCTTTGCACGTACGCAACAAAAGCTTGGTGCAGCTGTTTGGCTTAAATATTTAGAAAAATTTCACTTTTTGCAATCGACTAACGCGGGCTTGGCTGATGAAGAGCGAGGGGATATATCTTATGACTACCCTATCGACCAAGCGAACACAGCGTATGGGCAGGGTATAAGTACAACACCCTTGCAAATGGTACAAGCTTTCTCGGCAATTGCAAACAATGGGCAGGAAATTAAACCGTACTTCATTGATAAGATTGTTAATCCAGCCACAGGTGCTATTGTCAAGCAAGGCAAGACAGAAAATGTTGCACGTCCTATTAAAGCAAGTACAGCAAAACAGGTTCGCAAATACATGATTGATGTTGTGAACCAAGAGACGGGGACTGCAAAAGAATTTGATTTAAGAAAATTTGGTTATCAGATTGCAGCAAAAACAGGAACGGCGCAAGTATCTGAAAAAGGCCAATATCTTCAAGGATTAAATAATGCGATTCACTCTGTTATGGTTTTGGCACCAGAAAAGGATCCAAAGTATATTTTTTACATGGCGGTTAAACAACCACAAGTATTTCCAGATGTTAGCATACAAGAAACAATGAATAAAGTTTTTCAACCTCTAATGCTTCAAGCTTTAAATAATAGTGACAGTGCGGTAAAATCAAAAACAACAAAACAAACGGTTCCCAATGTTGTTGGTCAGTCGGTCCAAGAAGCCACGCAAACACTAAATAAAGCTGGCTTTAGATCAGCGTTAGTAGGTTCGACTGGTAAAGTCACATCACAGTCGCTATTGCCTGAACAGAAATCACTCACAAACCAATTAGTTATTATAAAAACAAAAGGAAATACACATTTACCTGATATGACAGGATGGAGTTTAACAGATGCACAAACATATGCACATGAAGCTGGTTTCAAACTAGTTTGGTCAGGTTCTGGGTTTGTTACTGGACAAGATGTTGGTAAGAATCAGCTCGTTGTTAAAACGAGTCAAGTTGGTGTTAGGCTAAAAGAGAAGAAGTAGGGGGAAATTATGTCAGACAATTTATGGGCGTTAGCCCGAGCGTTCGTGGTCACTGTTTTATTTATGCCAATGCTCATTAAATTTTTAAAGCAATCTAAAGAACAAGCCGTTATTCGTAAACTTGGACCTGATCATCAAGCAAAATCTGGCACGCCAAGCATGGGCGGTGCACTTTTTGTTATAGCGGCGTCTCTTAGCGCTTTAATTGGTGGTGGCGTAGCTAATGGGTGGACGGGATTTACGGCAATGGTTTTGCCGACAGTTGCCTTTTTAGCGTATGCTGTTATTGGCGGCATTGATGACGCGCTCAAGTTAATTAATCACGCTGATGATGGTTTTGCGTTTAAACCAAAAATTCTGGCACAAACAGTTAGTGCCCTCGTGATTATGATTTTGATGTGGGTGATGAACATACCGTTTACACTTTATATACCACTTTTCGGAACTTTCTATCTTGGCATATTTTATTTTATTTTTCTTTGGTTTTGGTTAGTTGGGTGGTCTAATGCCACAAACCTCACAGATGGATTAGACGGATTATTGACTGGTATTAGTGTCATTGTTTATGGTGCTTATACAGTTATTGCAATGAATGATCATAACCAGACGATTGTTATTTTTAATTTCGCTATATTAGGTGCTTTAATTGGCTTTTTGATTTTCAATAAACCAAAGGCTAAAATTTTTATGGGAGACACGGGGTCATTAGCACTAGGAGCAGGATTAGCCATTGAATCCATTTTACTTGGAATACCTTTCTCTTTGGTTTGGTTTGGACTTGTTTTTGTTATTGAAACGGTATCAGTTATCGTACAAACAATTGGCTTTCATTTTTGGCACAAGCGAATTTTCCCCATGGCACCAATTCACCATTCCTTTGAAAAGTTTGGGTGGAGTGAATGGCAAATTGACACGTTATTCTGGATTATATCAGCTATTCTAGCAGTTGCTGGTATATTCTACATGAATTAGTCATTAGGCGAGTTTACTCGCGTACATAAAATTTTAGAAATCAGGTTATGGAGCATGGGAATACAAAATTTTAACAATAAAAAAGTCATGGTATTTGGCTGGGCACGTTCTGGTAAAGCAGCAGCTAAATGTTTAACTAAAATTGGGGCACAAGTGACAGTTGTTAATGGTGGTGATTTTGATAATGATGATGTTTATCAAACACTGCGTTCAGCTGGCGTTAAATTTATTAACCATGATGATGATCGCTCATTAGACCAATCGTTTGATTTCTTGGTTAAAAATCCAGGAATCGATTATCAAACAGATATCGTTAAAAAAGCCCAAAAATTAAATATTCCTATCTTAACTGAAGTTGCAGTAGCATTAAGTTTATTTAATGGCCGTTTGATTGCTGTAACAGGTTCAAACGGAAAAACAACAACAACTTCGTTGATTCGAGACATGCTTGAGTCTGATGGACAACAGGTGACGACTGCTGGAAATATTGGCACACCTGTTAGTGAAGTCGTTGAAAATCTAACTGACGAAGAGACGCTATTGCTTGAATTATCTAGTTTTCAATTATTGGGAACACCAGATATTCGCCCTGATATTGCCCTGATTACTAATATTTTTGCTAACCACCTTGATTACCATGGATCACGTGATAATTACGTCGAGGCTAAATTTCAGATTACTAAAAATCAAACAGTTGATCAAACATTGGTGCTTAATGCAGAAGGTAAGGACACTCAAAATTTCATAACAAGAACAAATGCAAAGGTTGTCGAATTTTCGCGTAAAAGCTCAGAATTTATGGTGACTGTAAATGCCGACTCTTTAATGATTGCTAATCATCCTGTGATGCCATTAACAGCTATTAAACTTGTAGGACCACATAATTTGGAAAATATTGTAGCAGCGACAACTGTTGCTAAGTTGGCTGGTGTTCATGATTCTGCTATTCGTCAAGTGCTCGAAACATTCGGTGGGGTAGCGCATCGATTACAATTTGTTTTGTCGGCTAATCAGATTAAATTTTACAATGATTCAAAAGCAACTGATATTGAGGCCACACAAACAGCCTTAAATAGCTTTGATCAACCGACAATTTGGTTGGCTGGTGGGCTTGATCGGGGGGATGATTTAACACGATTAGTGCCTAATTTGACGCATGTCAAGGTAGTCATTGCGTTTGGGGAAACACAACAAAAAATTGTTGAAGTCGCGCGTGCTGCTAACAAACCGGTGATTACCGTCACAGACGTGACGCAAGCTGTACCTGTTGCAGTGAAATTAGCTGAAGCTGGAGATATTGTGCTACTCTCACCCGCTGCAGCTAGCTGGGATCAATACGATAATTTTGAAGAACGTGGCGAAGCATATGTTACTGAAGTAAAGAAAGTAATGGGGGTATAGTTATGCGTGTGATTTTATCAGGTGGTGGCACTGGTGGCCATATTTATCCAGCGCTCGCACTCGCAGAAGTCATTAAACAACATGAACCAGAAGCGGAATTTTTATACGTTGGTTCAGAGCGTGGTGTTGAGTCACATATTGTGCCAGCCACAGGTATGGATTTTGAACAATTAACTGTACAAGGTTTTAAACGATCATTGTCATTGGACAATATTAAAACAGTTAATTTATTTTTAAAAGCAGTTAGGCAATCTAAGAAAATCATCAAAGACTTTAAACCAGATGTTGTGGTAGGCACAGGTGGCTATGTTGCTGGAGCTGTTGTGTATGCTGCACAACGTATGCATATTCCGACAGTTATCCACGAACAAAATTCTGTCGCTGGTGTTACTAATAAGTTTTTAGCACGTGGTGCAACAAAAATTGGTGTGGCTTTTGATGTTGCTAAACAGCAATTTCCTGCAGGAAAAGCGACATTAGTAGGTAATCCACGTGCACAACAAGTAGCCCATATTAAGTCAACTTTTTCTTGGCAAAGTTTAGGTTTACGAGATGATAAAGCAACGTTACTTATTTTTGGTGGTTCACAGGGTGCACCTGCTATTAATTTGGCAGTGATTGATGCAATAAATGATTTTAATTTGCGTCAATATCAGGTCGTTATTGTTACTGGACCTAAGCGCTACGATAACGTACTAAATAAACTCAGTGAACAGAAAATTGCGGCAGCTGATAATGTTAGAATTATACCTTATATTGATAACATGCCAGAAGTTTTAGCAAAAACTGATGCAATTGTGTCACGAGCAGGAGCGACATCAATTGCAGAAATTACTGCTTTAGGTATTCCGTCCATTTTAGTGCCTAGTCTGCATGTGACTGGAAACCATCAAACAAAAAATGCACAAAGCTTGGTCGATGATGGTGCGGCACTTCTGCTGACAGAGACAGAACTAACTGGTAAGTCGCTTGTCAATGCTGCAGATAAATTATTGCTTAATGAAATTATAAGTGATAATATGGCTGCACAGGTTGTAAAAGTTGGCATGACAGATGCGGGCGACCGGCTGTATCATCTGATTCAAGATGCTATTTTAGAGAAGAAAGATTAATTCATTGACTGGTATAAGGTACAATCAAATATTGAAAATCAAATGGCCGCTACAACTTTGGATAAGTTTAGCAGTTTTTGTTACGATTGCTGTGGGTACTTTGTTGCTATTACAACCATGGCAAACGATTAAAACAGTTACTGTCCAATCAACTTCAATACCATCTGAAAAAATTGAGCGATATGCTGGCATTTACCCTAACACGCCGTCTTGGAAAGTTACTGGACAGACGCAATTTATTGCGCAAAAGATTGTTAAACATGACGATAAAATAGACACGGCCAAAGTAACACAAGAAGGCAGTCACGTGACAATTGATATTGCCGAAAAAGTGACAGCGGGATATATTCAAAAAAGTAAGCAGTGGTACGTTATTAACCGAAATGGTATCCAGAAGAAAATTGAGATCCCTGAAGGCAATGCGCCTGTATATACGGGTTTTAACAATCCGGCAGATGTTAAAACAGTGGTATCAGAATTTGTAAAGTTGGAGTTAACGTTGCGACAAAATATTAGTCAAATTAATTTTTCACCTAACAAGGATAATGCAAACCGCTTATTAATCATAATGAATGATGGTAATACAGTTTATGCAACAATAGGTACATTTGGGAAGAAAATCAGCTACTATCCTGGAATTGCTGCTCAAATGCCTAGTAAGGGTGTGGTTGATTTACAGTTTGGTGCTTATTCATATGCTTATGGCACAGCACAGGCAAATGGTACCAAAAAGAAAGCCGATAATAAAGCACATCAGAAGCAATAATCGGTAGCGTAATACACCTAATTTATGATATTATTATTGTTAGGTATATTTTATTAAAAAATAATTTTGTAAAGGGGCACGACGCATGAATAATTCAGGCGTGACGGTCGGTTTAGATATTGGCACGACGTCCATCAAGGTGGTCATTGCGCAAACAACGGGTAATGAATTTAACGTGATTGGTGCAGGTAATGCACCATCACATGGCTTGCGTAAGGGCGTCATTATAGACATTGATGCGACTGCTAATGCGATTCGCGAAGCGATTGCGCAAGCACAAGAAAAAGCAAATTTTCAAATTAATGAAGTTGTTGCAGGCATCTCTGCAAATCAAGTTGAAATGATTCATGTTGAAGGCCTCGTTTCCATTGCTAATCAAAATAAACGAATTACTTATGCGGATGTACAAAATGTTGCTCATCAGGCATTGTCTCATAGTGTATCAGCTGATCATGATGTGATTGATTTAATTGCTGATGAATTTAGTGTTGATGGTTTTGATGGCATTCAAGATCCACATGAAATGATTGGTGTACGCCTTGAAATGCGTGGAACGGCGTATGTTGCGCCAACTAAAATTTTGGATAACAGCCGAATGGCTATTCAAAAGGCTGGGTTGTCCTTGAAAGAATTTGTACTTGCACCACTTGCTGTCGGAAAAAGTATTTTGAATGATGGTGAACAGGATTTTGGTACAGTATTGATTGATCTGGGTGGCGGACAAACGACAACTTCTATTGTTCATGATCGTCAATTAAAATTTAATCATGTTGATTTGGAGGGTGGCGATAATGTTACCAAAGACATTTCAACGGTACTTGAAACATCTTATATACAAGCAGAAAAAATTAAACGTAGTTTTGGGTATGCTGATCCTAATCAAGCTAGTGTCGATAAAGAATTTCCAGTCGAAGTTGTTGGTGATAATCAACCACATGTTAGCAATGAACGTTATTTATCTGAAATTATTGCAGCACGATTGGAACAAATATATACGCGTGCCTTTGATCCATTAAACACTGTCAATGGCTTAAATATGCCCGGTGGTTTTGTGTTAACGGGTGGGAACGCAGCTTTACCGGGGACTGTAGATTTTGCTAAAAAAATTCTAGGCGAAAACGTCAGATTATTTGTACCTGATCAAATTGGTTTGAGACATCCATCTTACACGAGAGCCATGTCTTACGCTATGTTTGCCTCACGTGAAAATATGACACAACAAGTCATTAAACAAGTTATTATGTCACGACGTGAAGATCATAATAACCAGGAAAATATGGCACAAACAACAGTTCAGGCAAACGAGTATTCTGAACTGCCCGAATCAAATGCTCAAGCCGTTAATTATAATGGTATATCAGATGATCAACCTCAAAAAAATTTATTTGGGCGAGTGATTCAAATGATTAAGAACTTATTTAGCGAAGATTAATATAATTTAAGGAGATAACTCATGGATTTTTCAATTGATGACGCCCAAGAGACTGGCGCAATCATTAAAGTTATTGGTGTTGGCGGTGGTGGTTCAAATGCTGTTAACCACATGATAGAAGAAGGTGTTAGTGGTGTTGAGTTTATTGTTGCCAACACTGATGTTCAAGCATTAGATAAGTCAAATGCTGACATTAAAATTCAAATTGGACCAAAGCTTACAGGTGGATTAGGCGCAGGTTCTAACCCAGAGCGAGGTACAAAGGCTGCCGAAGAATCATCTGAGGCGATTGCAACAGCTATTTCAGGTGCTGATATGGTTGTTATTACTGCTGGAATGGGTGGTGGTACAGGAAATGGTGCAGCACCTGTTGTCGCACGCATTGCAAAAGAACAAGGCGCCTTGACTGTAGCTGTTGTGACGCGACCATTTAAATGGGAAGGGCCTAAGCGCGGTCGATTTGCTGCTGAAGGTTTGCAGGCTTTATCAGAATCTGTAGACTCACTCATCGTGATCACCAACGAACGTTTAAAGGATCGTATTGATTTGCGAACACCTTTGTCAGAGGCGTTCAAAGTGGTGGATGAAGTTGTGGCACAAGGTGTTCGTGGCATTTCAGAATTGATTACTAACCCAGGATTTATTAATCTTGATTTTGCTGACGTCAAGACAGTGATGCAAGATGCTGGTCCTGCGTTAATGGGCGTTGGTCAAGCAAGCGGTGAAACTCGTGCTGCTGACGCAACGAAACAAGCAATTTCATCACCATTACTTGAAGTAGATATGTCTGGTGCTGAGGATGTTTTGTTAAACATTACTGGTGGGTTAGACATGTCTTTGTTTGAAGCACAAACTGCATCAGAAGTTATTGCACAAGAAGCTGGACGAGAAGTTAACGTTATTTTTGGTACATCAATTGATGAAAACTTAGGTGATTCGATTCGTGTCACAGTTATTGCAACGGGCTTGCAAAACGCGACAGTGGATCCTGCATCAACTAAGAGCGCGGCGCCTAAAGCTAATGCGGCTAAAGTCTTTGGCACATCAACTAGGGACACAACCCAGCCCGTTCAGAATACATCTATTTTTGAAAAACCAGACTCGGAACCTGTTAAATCATCAGTTAACCCAACACAAAGTGACCCATTTGCTGATTGGAATATTAGCGGTGAATCGAAAGATGCTTTTGCCGAAGATGGACGCTTTGACGGTGTTAAGAAACAATCTTTTGATGTCTTTAATACACCAACATCAAATACGACGTCCGTTGACTTCTCGAACACTGATGATGATAACGAGCAACCACCATTTTTTAAGAAACGTTAAAATACCAGTAGGGGTTGGAAACACCTTGATTGTGTGGTAAATCGATGAATTATGATTAAGCCATCGATTGTACATAGCAATCACCAATCTACGTGTTAAGGAGAAACTATGGCATTAGGTGATACGATTAAACGCCTTTTCAGTAATGATGAAGACGATTTATATGAAGATGGCTACGATAATAATAGTTATCAGGAACAACAACAATTTCAGCAACCAATCCAACAGAATTCACAACAGGCGACTTATTTGGGCCGTCAAGCATCGCAATCAACAATGACTGATCCAAGTAATGCGAATAGCAAAATTGCTTTATTTGAGCCCAAAGTGTACTCTGACTCTCGAGCGATTGCTTCTCAAATTTTAGGTGGTGAGGCTGTTATCGTTAACTTTACACAAATTGATGAATCACAAGCTAAGCGTATTTTAGATTTCTTAGGCGGCGCGATTTATGCTGTGAATGGCGAAATTGAACGTATTGGGCAATCTATCTTTTTGGTGACGCCAGCAACGTTTGAAATTTCTGGGACGCTAACTGATAATTTAGAACCTAATACAAGGTACTAACTATATGATTGAAATATTAAACTGGATTGTCCGCATTGCGCGCTATTATGAATATGCTATTGTTATTTATGTTTTGATGTCTTGGTTGCCTGGTGCACAGCAATCAACATTAGGGCGTTGGCTTCATCGTATTGTCTCACCTTATTTGAATCTATTTAGGATCATACCACCTATCGGCGGTATGATTGATATTTCTCCGATTGTGGCAATATTAGCATTGAATTTTGCTATTAGTGGGCTGACACATTTAGTGTTATTATTTGTTGTAGTATGACAGAGAGTGCAGTCGCAGTAACGCAACATTTTAGACCAGAAGAAGAAAAATTTATACAACAAGCAAGTGATTGGATCCGTCAAAGTGAGGATGAATATCGAGGCATATTGACGCGTTTTTTAAACCCACGTGAGCAATATATTTTACAAACATGCGTTAATCGAGCAAAAGATTTAGTTGTTCAATTTAATGGTGTGGTACCTCATGCAGAAAGTCAACGCGCTTTTATCGCCCCAAGTTTTTACGAGATTGAATTGTCAGATTTCGAGTTAGCTTTATTAGAAATTAAGTATCCAGTTAAATTTACCGAGCTACATCACGCAACAATACTTGGCTCATTTATGAGTGCTGGTATAGAACGTGCTGTTATTGGTGATATTCTATCTCATCAGGATCAATGGCAAATTGTTGTCGATGCTAAAATGGTGACGTATATTCAACAGACCGTTGAAAAAATTGGTCGTGTAAGAATCACATTGATGGAACAAAATTTAGACCATATTCCTGTGACAGATCGCGATGATTGGGACGAAGTGTTTTTACTACTTTCATCGCTGCGCATCGATACTGCTGTCTCAGCTGCTTTTGATATATCACGACGCATGGCAAAGTCATTAGTTGAACAAGAACAAGTTCGTATTAATTGGGCAACGATGCTTAAGCCAGATCATGTCATTGCTGTCGGTGATATGGTTTCTGTTCGTCACTATGGACGACTGCAACTGGTGATGATTGATGGTTTAACTAAGAAAGATAAAATTAAGACAGTTGTAAATATTATTCGTCGTTAAATTAACACGAAATATTTCGAAGTTAAAAGGAGATATGATGTTATTAACACCTGATGAAATTTTGAACCACGAATTTACTAAGAAAGGCTCACGTGCTTACATTGCGTCGGAAGTCGATGCGTTTCTGGATACTGTCAATAGTGATTATGAAACCTTGATCGCTGAACGCGATAAGTTGCGCAATGATAATAGTGGTTTAAAAGCTAGAGTTGATGAATTAGAAGCGAAGCGTGAACAAGTTAATCAATCTATCTTTGTTGCTCAAGAAGCTGCAGATCGTTTAAAGCAGGAGGCTGATGTTGAGGTAAAGAAACAGCTGACTCATGCTCAAGAATCTGCCACTAAAATTATTAGCGATGCACGTACCAAGGCTGAAGCTGAAGCATCAAACTTAGCACAAGAAAATGCTGATTTGATTGATGAGCAGAACCAACTACGAACTGAAGTGGAAAATTTTAAAAATTCCTTCTTGAAATTATTAACACTTCAGCGTAAACTAATAGAAAATGATGAATTAGCTGAAGCGGTTCATCATTTACCGTTTGGTCAAGTTACTGCCAAGCGTGTGGATAATGATAATACAATAACAACTGAAGAATCATCTGCTGCTGTAGAAGATCAACAACAGATAGAAGCAGAGGCACTTGATGATACAATAACTGATGCAAAGCCTGCCTCAGGTCCAGTTGTGGTGTTTCCAGAATCAGAAGAAAATAGTAACGACAATAATAAATAACAAGAAGCGTAACACAAAAAGATTGGCATACATACGCGCAGCGAGTCATGGTGGTTTGAGATGATCGTCACTGTAGCCATTTAAATCAGTTACAAGTTTTGTTGAACTGAAGTTTTAGTAAGTTCAAACGGTGCAGTCCGTTAATACTGGTTTGAGGGTTATTTAATATAACTAAACTTGGGTGGTACCACGCGAAAGTGTCCCTATGTCGAAATGACATAGGGACACTTTTTTATTTGAACATGACGCAAACTGCTAATAAGAATTAAAGATAAACGATGGGAGAAATTAAATGAAATACAAAGACACACTTAATTTAGGGAAAACCGATTTTCCAATGCGTGGCTCGTTGCCAAAAACGGAACCTGTTCGTCAACAAAAATGGTACGATATTAATTTGTATCAACAAAGATTGACACAAAATGAAAATAAACCGCATTTTAATTTGCATGATGGGCCACCATACGCCAATGGTAACATTCACTTGGGGCATGCTTTAAATAAAATTTCAAAAGATATTATTGTTCGTTATAAGAATATGGCTGGATTTTATGCACCTTATGTTCCGGGGTGGGATACACATGGTTTGCCAATTGAGCAACAATTGACGAAAGCTGGTTATGATCGTAAATCGATGAAGAAGGCAGAGTGGCGTAATTTAGCAAAAGATTTTGCTTTGACGCAAGTTGACAAGCAAAGAAATGATTTCAAACGTTTAGGAATCATGGCAGATTGGGAAAAACCATATATTACCTTGTTACCTGAATTTGAGGCAGCTCAATTACGTGTCTTTGGTGAAATGGCTGGCAAAGGCTATATATTTAAAGGTTCAAAACCTGTTTATTGGTCATGGTCATCAGAATCTGCACTTGCAGAAGCCGAAATAGAATATCATGATATTGATTCTGTTTCATTGTACTATGCCAACCAGGTCAAGGATGGTAAAGGTATTCTTGATAACGATACATATTTTGTTGTTTGGACAACAACACCATTTACAGTAACAGCATCGCGTGGTATTACGCTTGGCCCTGATATGACGTATGCCGTTATTCAACCTGCAGGTGAAACACGAAAGTTTGTGATTGCAACTGGCCGTTTGGATGCCATTGTACCGCTATTTGGCTGGGAAAATTATGAAATTCTTGCAACTTATAAAGGACAAGAATTAGATCGCATAATAGCGTATCATCCTTGGGATTCTGAAACTGAAGAATTAGTTATGAATGCTGATCATGTGACATTAGATTCCGGTACGGGGCTAGTGCACACAGCCCCAGGTTTTGGTGAAGATGATTTCAATGTTGGTATGAAGTATGGCCTTGAGGCATTTGTGACAGTGGACGAAAAGGGGTACATGACGAAAAATGCCGGCCCTGATTTCGAAGGCAAGTTTTATGATGATGTTGTTGGTGTCGTCATTAATAAGTTAAAAGATGCACAGCTATTTTTAGCAAAAGAAAAAATTACACACTCATATCCTTTTGATTGGCGTACAAAGAAACCAATTATCTGGCGAGCAGTGCCACAGTGGTTTGCATCTGTAGAAAAGTTCCGTCAAAATATATTAAATGAGCTTGATCATGTGACTTTTTATCCTGAATGGGGCAAGAAGCGACTGTACAATATGATACGTGACCGTGGTGATTGGGTTATTTCACGTCAACGTGTGTGGGGTGTACCATTACCAATATTCTATGCGGAAGATCAAACACCAATTGTGGATCAAGCAGTTATTAATCATGTGGCTGATTTATTTGAAGCACATGGATCAAACTACTGGTTTGAGCATGAGGCTAAAGACTTATTGCCTGATGGTTATACAAATGAGCATTCACCAAATGGCCAATTTACCAAAGAAGAAGATATCATGGATGTTTGGTTTGACTCAGGGTCGTCTTGGGCCGGTGTTATGAATACACGTGATCATTTAGATTATCCTGCGGACATGTATTTGGAAGGATCAGATCAATATCGTGGGTGGTTTAACTCGTCCCTAATCACATCGGTTGCTGCTACTGGTCATGCGCCTTATAAAAATGTGCTATCACAAGGATTTACGCTAGACGGTAAAGGCAATAAAATGTCTAAGTCACTTGGTAACACAATTTCACCACTCGATGTGGCTGATAAGATGGGTATTGAAATTTTGCGCTTGTGGACAATTTCGGTTGACACATCACAAGATATGCCAGTATCAAATGACATATTAAAACAAGTTTCCGAAAGTTATCGTAAATTAAGAAACACATTGCGGTTCTTAATGGCCAATACAACAGATTATAATGCGACAACTGATGCGGTGCCATTCGCTGAACGGGCGGGACACGATCAATATTTCTCTGTGTTATTGAATAACTTTATTAAAGATGTTCGTCAATCTTATGATAACTATCAATTTAATGATATTTTCAAACGAGTGATTAATTTTGTCAACGTTGATTTGTCAGCCTTCTATTTGGATATTGCTAAAGACGTGGTTTACGTTGAAGCACCAACTGGACATGCGCGGCGTTCTATGCAAACGGTATTTTATGAAACTTTGCTAGCATTAACAAAGTTGTTATTACCAGTTTTGCCCCATACGGCTGAAGAAGTTTGGGAATATTTGCCAAATGAAACGTTAGATTTTGCCTACTTGTCAGAAATGCCGGAAGCGAAAGATCTAGGAAACGTAACAGCCTTATTAGAGAATTGGTCAACATTTATGTCTCTACGTGATGCTGTGAATAAAGCGCTTGAAGAAGCACGTGGCGCTGAATTAATTGGTAAAAATGCCGAAGCGGCTTTGACGCTGTATGTTACTTCTGAACAAAACGATTTATTACAAAATTTGAATGCAGATGTGCGTCTATTGCTTATGGTTTCTCAATTGTACATTGTTGATGTTGAAAAAGCGCCGACCGATGTTAAGTCATATGACGGTATATTAATTGATGTTAAACATGCAATTGGTGGGGTATCACCGCGTGATCGTATGTTCCACGAGGATTTGGGTGCTGATGCGGCATTCCCTGAATTATCTCAACATGAGGCCGACATCGTACGTGAGTTTTATCCTGAAGCCCTAACGGAAGGCTTAGAATAACGTAGCTATTTGTCTGCTAATCAAAGTAATAAAAAATGTTATTGTATAGTCACTCTACAATAACATTTTTTATTGCCATTAGTTTTCTTAAAAAGAAAACGCTCACATAAGCAAATACAATTAGCGGTATAATAGTAGTAGGAAAGCATGCTAGACATTTAAGGAGAAAAACTTTATGGCAACAAAACGCGTTATGTTAGTTTGTGCTGCTGGTATGTCAACATCACTTTTAGTGGCTAATATGAAAAAATCAGCGGCTAATCAAGGAAAAGATTACGAAATATTTGCGGTGGCTCTGTCGGATGTTGCGGGAAAATTAAATGATACGCAACCTGATGTTGTACTGTTAGGACCTCAAGTTTCGTATTTAAAAGATGAGGTTAAGAACCAAACTGATATTCATAAGATACCCATGGCTGTGATGAATATGATAGATTATGGTACGATGAATGGCGATAATATACTGAAGATGGCTGAAACGCTATTGAAAGATAACTGATTGTGGTTAGCCATAAACTGACTAATCCGAGTTAGTAACCATCCTTACGACTTTTTTTGATTGTGTTTAACCTACTGATTAAGATACAATATAATTATCAAATAAGAGGAGCGGTTCTCATCATTACGAGTGACCGATATAAGGGTCATGACAAACCGAAAAACGAAGTATTACATTATTACAACATTATTTGTTGCTATTGTGTTGGTTCAAATGATTGTGCCGTGGTTGGGGGTTATGCCCTTAGGAGCGTTTGTTGTTGGCGCTAGTGCAACGATTATACAATTTACAGTAGCATTATCTGGTATTTTACTCGGCCCAAAGTACGGCGCCATTGTTGGCTTTTTTTGGGGGAGCCTGTCATTCATTAATGCGTTAACACATCCAGGGACCATTGGTTCATTAATGTTTCAAAATCCAGTTACTGCACTGCTGCCACGTATTTTAGTTGGTTTATTAATTGGTGTGTTATTTAATTTATTTTTACGTAATCGTTCAGCCGCAGTTCAAACACTTGGGCTAGGAATTTTGGGTGTATTAGCTGCCTTAATTAATACAATTGGTGTGGTTATCTTAACAGTTATTGGATTTACGATGATGCATACTAATTTTACCGGTATTCCTGACCACAATCTTTTAAATTGGTTAGTCGGTATTGTGTCTTTCAATGCAATTTTTGAAATGATTGTTGGATTTATATTAGTGATGCTTATAGGTAATATTTTGCTGCCAATCGCTCAACGATCAGGGATTAACGGCTGATGAGGGGAAATATTATATGATGCACTAACCCAGACTCGAACTGGGAGCAAAGACTTAGGAGGTCCCCGTTTTATCCCGTTAAACTATTAGTGCGAACTATTTTATTATACCGTAAATTGATTTAAAAACAAGCAATAACGCAACTGGTCAATACGATCTTAATTTTTAATAAGGAAATATACGATGACAAATAATCGAACAAAATATTTAGTAATGGCAATTTTTTTTATGGCTATTGTGATAATACAAGTTGTTGTCCCATGGTTAGGTTACATTCCACTAGGTGCCTTTATTGTTGGGGCTGCGCCAACAATTATTCAATTTACGGTGGCCATTGCAGCAATTATTTTAGGCGCGCGTTGGGGTGCGTTCATGGGTGCGTTTTGGGGGTTAATAACGCTATGGCAAGCATGGTCAACGCCAGGGACTATCGGTTCTCTCATATTTCAAAATCCAATTACAGCAATTGTGCCGCGTCTTTTAATGGGATTTTTAATTGGTTGGTTATTTAATCAGTTACTGCGCGGGAAAAGTGCTAGAATACAAGTTTTCGGCTTAGCTTCTTTGGGAGCATTAGCCGCATTACTTAATACTGTTGGCGTTGTCTTGTCAACGGCGGTTGGTTTTACAGTGATGCATACTAATTTTACGGGCGTACCAACAGAAAATATTTTAGGGTGGTTAGTTAGTATTGTTGCATTCAATGGTATATTTGAAGTGATTACAGGGGCTATTTTAGTTACAATTATTGGCAAAATTTTAGTGCCATTAGCCGAAAATTCTGGGATTAAAGGATAATTAATTCTGTGATTTTAATTAATTATTGACAATTTTTAATTAGTATGTTTTAATAAATATATTAAATAAAAAAAGAGATAAACAAATGACAACATCAGTTAACACAACAACACAAATTATTATCAGCATTATCATTATTTCGTGATAGGTGCTGATAATTTTGGGTGCCTATCAATCATTTGATGGGCAGCTGATAATTGTCAAAGAGACAAGCTGCTTTTTAAAAGCAGCTTGTCTCTTTTTTTGTTTTATTTCGTGGGAGAATATTATGACATTAACATTAGAACAACAAAAGCTTGCGCAAAGTTTGTTTGAGGCATTCAAAGATAATGTCCCATTAGATCAAGACGATTACGTCAATGTCGTACAAGATTTTGACACGGCATATGAGGTACAAGACGCAGTTATGGCATTGAAAAATGAAAAAACAGCAGGCTATAAAGTATCGCTGACTTCTCCTGAAACGCAGAATCTGTTTGCATCAGATGCACCATTATATGGTGCACAAGTGGCTAATCGTTTTGTGAAATCACCGTATGTCTTAGATTTAGCGTCATATAATGAACCACTAGTTGAAGTGGAGTTGATATTTACTGCTAAAGTGAATTTAACAACGGATATGTCAAAAGAAGCATTACTAAAAAATACAACAGTGGCGCCGGCTTTAGAAGTTCCTGATGCGCGTTTTAAGTCGTGGTTTCCAAAACTAGACAAGTACTTAGTATTAAGTGATACAGCTGTAGGTGGTGCTGTTGTTTCAGGCACGCCTCGAGATGGGGATACATTAACTGTTGACGAATTGGCAAATGTCAGTGCTACGTTGATCTATGATGGTAAACAGGTTGGACAAGGAGAAGGAAGTGAGGTATTGGGCAATCCAGTAGCATCATTAGAATGGCTAGTTGCTAAGTTAGCAGAACAAGGTAAGCCATTTTTGGCGGGAACGCAAGCATCTACGGGAACGTTCTTATTACCACCACGTTTAAGTGCAGGAGAATGGCGTGTGGATTTCACAGGGGAATTTGGTACAGTCGTTCTCCAGGTTGAGGAGAATAAATAATGGTTGATAAAAAACTGACATGGCGTCAATTGCTTTTGATAGCTTCATTAATTTTTGGGATGTTTTTCGGTGCTGGTAATCTGATTTTTCCAGTACAATTAGGTCAACTGGCTGGTGGAAACTGGATTCCTGCAACTTTAGGGTTCTTAGTGACGGGAACTATTGTACCGTTTCTAGCTATGTTAGCTGTTAGTGTCACGCGCAGTCGAAGCGTGTACGATATGGCAAAACCCGTTGGACATTGGTTTGGCTTATTATTCTTAGTTGTGATTCATCTTACTATTGGGCCATTTTTTGGCACACCTCGTACGGCAGCAACAGCTTTTTCAATGGGCGTGGCACCATTTTTATCAGCAGATCATCAACAGGTAGGTATGCTAGTTTTTTCTGCTTTATTCTTTGGATTAGCTTACTTTTTAACAGTTAAACAAGCTGAACTAACTAAACACATTGGTAAATATTTGAATCCATTGTTTATTGGTTTATTAGTTGTTGTATTACTTGTAGCACTCTTTATGCCAATGGGTGGCACACATCAGGTTGTTAATGCAGCATACCAAAGTAATGCTGGGTTACAGGGTGTACTAGATGGGTATAATACGATGGATGGCTTAGCTTTGCTAGCATTGGCTGTGTCTGTTGTGTACGCTGTGAGAGGACTTGGTTTTGGCGACCATCAAGTATCTAAGGTATTGGCTAAAGCAGGGTTACTAAGTATTGTTATTGAAGGCGTTTTCTATACAAGTTTAGTTTTATTGGGTGTTTCAAGCTTAGGACAATTCAAACCTGCAGCAAATGGTGGGGATGCTTTTGCTCAGATTATTACTCACTATGCAGGTAACTTTGGTACTGCTTTAACAGGTGTATTGGTGACATTAGCTGTATTTACGACAGCGATGGGATTGTTTGTGTCTTTTGCACAGGATTTGCATTTGGCTTTTCCTAAGATAAGCTACCTATCGTTTTTACGACTGATTGCTTTTGGTTCTTTTGTTACTGCAAATGCAGGCTTGACTAATATTGTAGCCTGGTCAGTTCCTGTATTAATGTTATTGTATCCATTTGCTTTGGTACTCATTTTATTGTCGTTATTTTCGAACTACTTTAATCGTTCAACCATGATATATCGTGGTGCTGTGGCCGGTGTTGTCCTACCAGCGTTATTGGATGCTCTTGCTAATTCACCATTTATGGGTAATCATGGTGTTCAGGGCGTTGTAGCGGCATATCATCAATATGTCCCATTTTCAGCGTTAGGATTTGGTTGGATAGTTCCAGCCTTAGTAGGCACGTTAATTGGTTGTGGCTTTTATGTTTTTTCAAATGCGAATCAAAAACAGCATAATCGTGTTAACTCAGAAGTATCTGTTAATATATCACACGATTGATTGTCAGATGCGCCCCGTGCAGGGCGCTTTTTTGATATAATGATGTTAGTAAAATTGAAAGGAAATATACTTGATAAACTGCTGATGAACTTAAGATAGTCGCCTTTTGTCAAATATAATCTATAATATCATGGGAAAATTTGTTGAAATGGATCATCCATTGATTCAGCATAAGCTGACAATGATTCGCAATAAAAAAGTGGGTACCAAAGATTTTCGTGCTTTGGTAGATGAAATCGCTATGCTAATGACTTATGAAGCTAGTCGCGATTTACAGTTAGAAGATGTTGTGGTAGAAACACCTGTTGCGACAACAACTAAAAAGCAATTGGCTGGTAAAAAATTAGCTGTTGTGCCAATTTTACGTGCAGGTTTAGGTATGGTGGATGGCATTTTACAACTGATTCCTGCTGCTAAGATTGGTCATATTGGTATGTATCGTGATGAAGCAACATTAGAACCTGTAGAATATTTCATTAAATTACCGGAAGATATTGATCAACGGGATGTTTTATTGGTTGATCCTATGTTAGCAACTGGTGGATCAGCAAAAGATGCGATTTCTGCACTTAAAAAACGTGGCGCCAAGCATATCAAACTGATTACACTTGTTTCGGCTCCTGAGGGTGTAAAAGCTGTTCAGGAGGCACATCCGGATGTTGATATCTACACTGGGTCATTAGATGAAAAGTTAAACGAACATGGCTATATTGTACCTGGATTAGGGGATGCCGGTGATCGTTTATTTGGAACAATGTAAATAATTAGAATAAGTGACTTAAAATTAGTTTTATAAAAGTATTGACATTTTTCATTAACCTGTGTATAGTTTTAATCATCAAGAAACAAGCAAGTAATTGCTCAAACAAGGAGAGTCACCATGACTAAAACGTATTTCAAACAAATGAATAACACACGTCTCCTCCTCAACCTTCTTCTCATTTGAGTCTAGTTGGTTGTTATTTGAGCAGGATCAGCTACTAGACTTTAAAAAGGATAGTGGCTGGTTAGGAAAAATGCGTGTAAAGCGCCCTAACGAGCAATCGTTGGGGCGCTTTATTGTACTCTAATGATTGCACTGCTTAGTTGGAGATGTGATTAAAAAGGAGATTAGGATTATGGCACAGAATGCAATCAATAAGGAACCGCAAATCAGTAAAGAAGCAATTCAAGAAAAAGTTGGTGAGGCAGAAGAATCTGTTCGTGATATTGTTTATAAAACATCAGCTGCAGTTTCCAATGCCATTTTGGTAACTTTGGGCATGGGGTTGTTATTGCAAACCATTGCTGGATTTATTAACTGGGCACCAATGGTACAGATGGGTGCTATCACAAAAATTATGTTACCAGCCGCTTTTGGTGCAGCTGTAGCCTCACAAATGAAAACAAACACAATGGTTATGTTTAGTGCGATGGCTGCTTCAACTGTTGGAGCGAACGCAGTATTTTTTAGTAATACAGCTGTGCAAGGTGTTACGGCAACAGGCTATGCTGGAACACAAGCTGCCGGTTCAGCCATTATAACAACCGGGCAACCAATATCAGCTGTTATGGCAGCCATTATTGCCGTCTTGTTTGGCAAATGGTTGAGTGGTAAAACGCCATTGGACATGGTTATTGTACCGGCTGCAACAACAATTGTTGGTACGGTAAGTGGTTATTACTTGGCGATGATTACGACACCTGCCTTAGTAGCAGTTGGCCAATTCATTGCATCAAGTGTTTCAGTTAATCCGATTATTGGGACAGCAATTGTTGCCATGGTATTTGGTGCATTAACAATGACACCTGCATCTGCGGCGGCATTAGCTGTTGCTATCGGTGCAACAGGTGTGACGTCACCACAGGCAGCTGGTGCGATATTGATTGGAACAACAGCTGTATTTGTTGGTTTTCCAGCCATGTCATTTCAAGAGAATAAAATCGGTGCAACAATTGCACAAGGCATTGTGACACCAAAAATTCAATTTCCAAATTTGACCAAAAATCCAGCATTGATTATCCCACCAATGATTGGTGCAGCTATTGCAGCACCAATTGCCACAATAGTATTTCATGTTACAGCACCATTTGCTATGGCGGGTATTGGATTTAATTCGTTTATCGTACCTTTGGCTTTGGCGGGATCAAATCCAATTGCGTTTGCCGCTTATATGGGCGTTGGTGTGATTGTACCAGTTGTTGTGTCATTTGTGGGTTACCGAGTGATGCGCAAGATGGGTTGGGCAAAACCAGAACAGTTGCATTTGGAAATGATTTAATGTGTTTGTTTAAATGATATTTGGAGAGAAAATATGAAAAAAATTATTGCTATAGTTGTTGCCTTTGTTGTTGTAATTGGTGGTGTTATTGGTTTTGGTATGATGAAGAAAACAGGCAATAAAACAGCTAATATTGTCAAAATTGGTGGGGTATTTGATACCTCTGGTAATGTTTCGGCTTATGGCCAAGCTGAGCAGAAGGGGGCTAACTTCGCTGTTAAACGCATTAACGCTGCCGGCGGTGTTAAGGTCAATGGTAAAACTTATAAATTCAAGATGGTTAACAAAGACAGTAAGTCAGATAACACAGAAGCGGCTTCCGTTACTACAAATTTGATTAACAATAACCAAGTGAATGCTATTGTTGGACCAGTTGTGACTTCTGCTGTTCAAGCGGCTATACCGTCAGCAACGAAAGGCAAGACACCAGTGATATCACCTACAGCTGGTGCTGATAGTATTACGGTACAAAAAAATGGCGCAGTTCAGCCTTATATTTTCCGTGCACAATTTAAAAATTCATATTTAGGTACAAAGATGGCACAATTTGCTACAGATACGATTAAAGCTAGGAATGTTATTGTTTTTCAAGATAATTCTTCAGATTATGGCACAGGTATCACAGCAGCATTTAAAAAAGCATATACAGGTAATATTGTTGAAACCGATTCATACCAAGCAGGTGATACAGATTTCCAAGCAATTTTAACAAAAATTAAGAATAAAAAGTTTGATGCCATTATAATTAATGGTTACTATACTGAAGCGGGAGCTATTTTAAAACAGGCTCGTGATATGGGAATTGAAGTGCCTGTTATTGGACCAGATGGATTAGGGGATCCCAAATTAGCTGAAATTGCTGGTAATAAAAATACAAGTAATGTTTATTACGCAGCGCACTTCTCAACAAAAGCATTATCGACTGATGCAGCTAAGTCCTTTGTGAAGTCTTACCGTAAAGACTATCAACAAGAGCCATCCCAATTTACCGCATTGTCATATGATGCTGTTTACATGATTAAGCAAGCAATTGAAGATGAAAAATCAATTGATAAAGCTAAAATTACAGATGGTTTGGCTAAAATTAAAAACTTTGAAGGCACAACAGGTAAAATGACAATGGATAAATTCCATAATCCGAAAAAATCAATTGTTATGGTGGGTGTTCAAAATGGAAAAGATTCAACTGCTACAGTTGTGAAATAATAGGTGACTATCTTGTCAATGATAATTCAACAATTAATCAATGGTGTGATACTAGGAAGTGTGTATGCCTTACTAGCGTTAGGCTATACAATGGTTTATGGCATCATTAAATTAATTAACTTTGCACATGGTGATATCTACATGTTAGGGGCATACTTTGGTTATTTCTTTCTTCGCGTGATGCATATGAATTTCTTTATTGCATTAATTTTATCGATGGCAATTTGTGCTGTTTTAGGTATGTTAATTGAATTTATTGCTTATCGGCCGTTACGGCATTCACCAAGAATCGCTGTTTTGATTTCAGCCTTAGGTGTATCATTTTTTCTGGAAAATGGTATGAGTTATCTTTTTGGATCTGATAAAAGATCATTTCCACAAGCAATTAAAACAATACAGTATCATTTTGGTAGTTTACAAATATCTAATATTCAAATCATTATTATATCTACTGCGATTATTCTAATGATTTTATTAAATATTATTGTTAAAAAAACAAAAATGGGTCGTGCTATGCGTGCAGTATCGGCTGATGAAGAGGCAGCAATATTAATGGGTATTAATGTTAATCGTACAATTTCATTTACTTTTGCAATTGGATCAGCATTAGCTGCGGCTGGTGGTGTATTGATTGGTCTATATTATAATAATATTGATCCATTGATGGGGATGACACCAGGTATTAAAGCGTTCGTAGCGGCAGTTTTGGGTGGTATTGGTATTATTCCTGGCGCAGCTTTAGGTGGTTGGCTAATCGGTATTTTAGAAACCATGACACAAGCAGTTGGACTATCGAACTATAAAGATGCTATTGTGTATGCTATATTAATTGTCGTTTTATTGTTCAAGCCAACGGGTATTTTGGGTAAAAACAAACGGGAAAAGGTGTAAGTTCATGGATAAAGCGCATATAAAATATACGTTAAGTTGGGCTACCTTAGCGCTAATGATTGTCATTTTAATTGTTGTCATGACGATGTTTGATATCATTGGTCCCTATGGGTTAACCACTATTGTGTTAATTGGCATTAATTTGATTGCTGCAATTGGTTTAAATTTAATTATTGGGATGTCCGGGCAATTTTCTTTAGGCCACGCAGGTTTTATGGCTATTGGTGCTTACGCGACAGCGTTAATAGTCACATCAGTACCAACAATATTTGGTTTTATAATCAGTCTCCTTGTGGGTGCGATGTTGAGTGGTATAGTAGCATTAATTGTAGGCATACCAACATTACGTTTGCGTGGTGATTATTTAGCAATTGCTACGTTAGGCGTTTCGGAAATTATTAGAATTTTAATTATGAATTTTAAATTCACACGTGGACCCGCTGGTATTTTTGCCATTCCATCTTTCGTTACTTGGCCACTTGTTTTTGGACTCGCTGTGCTAACAATTATTATCGTTGTCAATTTAGTTAGAAGCCCGATAGGTCGGGCTATTATAGCTGTTCGTGATAATGAAATTGCAGCAGAGTCTCTAGGAATTAATACCACTAAGTATAAAGTAATTGCTTTTGTTCTTGGTGCAGTTTTAGCTGCTCTTGCTGGCGGATTACGTGCCAGTTTTATACAATCTGTTTCACCGCAAGACTTTACATTTATGCAAAGTATTACTATATTAATTATTGTGGTATTGGGTGGTATTGGTTCAATTAGTGGTACCGTAGTAACTGCGGTTGCTTTAGGTATACTAGATGTCATATTACAAAATTTTGGTTCATTACGTATGGTTGTTTATGCTGTTGTGTTAATTGTTGTCATGTTGTTTAGACCACAGGGGTTATTTGGTAGATCAGAATTTTCGTTAAAAAAAATGTTGTTTGATTCAGGAGGAGACCATGACAAAGACCATTCTAAAGGCGCATGAGTTACGTGTTGAATTTGGTGGTGTAACAGCGGTAGATAAGGTGACTATAGAGGCACATGACAATGAGCTTATCGGATTGATTGGACCAAACGGCGCGGGGAAAACAACACTATTTAATTTACTAACGGGCGTCTATAAGCCAACATCTGGTGATGTGTTTATTGATGATCATGATAAATTATCCCAAATTAATCAACTATCGCCTTATAAACGTTCACAATTAGGTATTGCTCGCACGTTTCAAAATATTAGACTATTTAAAAGTAGAACGGTGATAGAAAATGTACTGATTGCGATGACTGCTAAAAATCAATCTTATCCATTACAGGCTATTTTAAGAACGCCAAAATTTTATCGAAATGAGGCACAAAACCGTCAGAAAGCATTGTCTTTATTAAAGATATTTGGTATGACAGGCGTAGCAGATGAGTTGGCTAATACGTTGCCATATGGTCAACAACGTCGGTTAGAAATTGTTCGGGCCTTAGCGACAAAACCTAAAATTTTATTTTTAGATGAACCTGCTGCAGGAATGAATCCACAAGAGACAGCAGAACTAACAGAATTGATTAAACAAATTCAGATTCAATTTAAAATGACAATTGTCCTAATTGAGCATGATATGAAATTGGTTATGGCAGTTAGTGAGCGTTTATACGTTTTAGAGTATGGGAAAGTTTTGGCAACTGGTACACCAAAAGAAATTCAAAATAACCCAGCAGTTATTCGGGCTTATTTGGGAGAAGAGGGTTGATGGCTGAAAAATTATTGAAAATAACGCATTTAAGTGTTCATTATGGTGCCATTAAAGCGGTTCGTGGGATTGATTTTGTTGTGAATCGTGGTGAAATCGTCACTTTAATTGGCGCAAATGGTGCTGGGAAAAGTACCATTTTACGTACAATTTCTGGATTAGAAAAAGTAACAGATGGCAGTATCCTTTTCAATCATCAAATTGTAAATCATATGCCATCTGAAAAAAGAGTACGTTGCGGGATTGTTCAAGTGCCTGAAGGTCGACGAGTGTTCCCAGGCATGACGGTGCAGGAAAATTTGCAACTGGGTGCCTTTACTGTGTCAAATAAGCGTCAGAACAATGCAGGTTATGATGTCGTTTACGACCAATTTCCAATTTTAAAGGAACGACGTCATCAGGATGCGGCTACGCTATCAGGTGGTGAGCAGCAAATGTTAGCCATTGGCCGTGCACTAATGGCAAAACCGAAAATGATTTTATTGGATGAGCCGTCGATGGGATTAGCGCCACTGTATATTCAAAAAATTTTTGACATTATTCAAAAGATCAGAGATACAGGTGTGACAGTACTGCTAATCGAACAAAATGCAAACCAGGCTTTAAAAATAGCAGATCGTGGTTATGTATTAGAAGGTGGAAAAATTCTTTCAACTGGTACGGGTGAGGAGCTATTAGCATCTCATGAAGTACGGGAAGCTTATTTAGGTGGATAGTGATTTGAAAATAAAAAAATTTGACATATTCTGATAAAGTTGTTATTATATTCTCAACAGTGAAGAGATAAGTAATATGTTGAGCGTACTTAGAGAGTCTATGTTTGGTGAAAGTAGACTGCGCGATGATATGAAAATGGTCTTGGAGAGATATGTCATGGTGAGCATACGTCAATACGATGTAAACGGTGGCCGGGTGAGCCCGTTATAGCAACAACAATTCCCGCTATTTAAATAGCGGCGATTGTATGAGGTGTGTTTTTAACATACAAATACCGGGTGGTAACACGATAAGTCGTCCCGCAGTTTGATTAGGTTCAAACTGCGGGATTTTTTGTCTTTATTGGTATTTAATAAGTAGTTTCGATTATATGAAGTGAATAGAGGATATTATGGCAGGAAAATTGAAACGTGTAATGACAGCACGACAGATACAAATGATTGGATTAGCTAGTGGCATTGGTACAGGATTATTTTTGTCGTCTGCGTACACAATTCATACAGCAGGCGCTTTTGGTACAATTTTAGCTTATTCGGTGGGTGCGATTTTAGTGTATTTAGTGATGCTGAGTGTAGCTGAACTGTCTATTGCTATGCCGCAAACAGGTGCATTTCACTATCATGCTCAGAAATTAATTGGACCAGCCACCGGTTTTTTTGTTGCCATTGCTTATTGGTTAACATGGACCATTGCGTTAGGCTCTGAATTTACAGCATCAGGGATTATTATGCAAAGATGGTTTCCAAATATTCCAGTATGGGCATTTTCTGGTGTGTTTTTGGTGATTATTTTATTGAGTAATATATTTTCAGTGAAAATATTTGGCGAGAGCGAGTATTGGATGGCGGCTATTAAAGTTGTCACGATTGTAGCATTTTTGATTATTGGTATTTTAATTTTGACCGGTATTTTACATTCTAGCAAAACGCAAAATGTTGGGTTTCAAAATATTTTCAGCCATGGTATTTTCCCGAACGGTATTGGCGCTGTATTTACAACAATGTTAGCGGTTAATTTTGCGTTCAGTGGTACTGAACTGATGGCCATCACAGCTGGTGAAGCTGCAGATCCAACGCGCGCGATAGCTAAAGCAATAAAAGCCGTTTGGTGGCGACAAGTGATTTTCTTCATTGGCAGTATTATCATTTTAGCGGCTATCATTCCTTATGAAAAAGCAGCTGTTACCCAAAGTCCATTTGTTACAGTATTTAGTATGATTGGTATACCATATGCAGCAGATCTTATGAATTTTGTTATTTTAACAGGTATTATTTCAATGGCTAATTCAGGCTTGTATGCGTCAACTCGGATGTTGTGGTCACTTAGTCATGAAGGTCTAATTTCTGCTAAGTTTGAAAAGGTGAACAAAAATGGCATTCCAATTAGAGCGCTTTTGGCAAGTCTCGTAGGAGGAATTTTAGCTTTAGGATCCAGTTTCATGGCTGCTGGTTCGTTGTATCTCATACTAGTAGAGGTTTCAGGACTGGCTGTAGTGTTTGTTTGGGTAGCGATTAGTTGGTCACACTACAAGTATTATCAATTACTAAAACGTGAAAATAGGACACAAGAATTGCGTTATCCCAAATGGGCTTATCCACTTTTACCGTTAGCTGGATTTATTGGTTCATCGTTGTCGATTCTGTTAGTTATCTTTGACCCTGAACAGCGAGCAGCATTGCTATGGTCAGTGCCGTTTATCATAATTGTTTATGGTTATTATTATTTAAAGTTCAAGTGGTGGCCAAAACGGCATTTGTCAACATCAATATTAATTAAGAAATAAATAGGAGAATCAGAATGACAAAATTTGAATCGTATATTGAATCAGGCACTGTGATATTAGACGGTGGCATGGGTAGTGAACTTGAAAAGCGCCAGATTGATGTCAATAATAGTTGGTGGTCAGCTTCGGCCTTGATTCAATCACCAGAGGACGTTCGTGAAATTCATAAAAATTATTTTGATTCTGGCGCTGATTTGGCGATAACAGATACCTATCAAGCACATGTAAAGTCTTTTACAGATCAAGGATTGAGTGAGCAAAAAGCTTATGAGTTAATTGATTCAGCAGTGGCACTGGCTAAACTTGGGCTTACGGACTCGAATCGAAGTGACGGTTTAATTGCTGGATCTGTTGGGCCTTATGGTGCTTATCTTGCAAATGGCGCTGAGTACACTGGCGATTATCACTTATCCGAATTTGAATTTCAAGCATTTCATCGCCCACGTATTGTACGTTTAATTGATGATGGTGTTGATGTCTTAGCGTTAGAAACAATACCAAATTTTGAGGAAGCAAAGGCTTTGGGTCATTTATTACAACAAGAATTTCCAACTGTTAACGCTTATTTATCATTTTCCACAGAAAATGGGGATCATTTATGGGATGGGACACGGCTGTCTGAAGCAGTTGCTTATTTTGAATCAATTAGTCAAATTAAAGCTATAGGCGTCAATTGTACAGCACCTCAAAATATTTTACCAGCAATAAAAAACATAACGCCAAATACCAGTAAAAAAATAATTGTTTATCCTAATGCAGGTGATGAATACGATCCTGAAACGAAGCGTTGGGTTAGCCAACATGGGCCAATCAAGTGGGATGAATTAGTGCCATTATGGCAAGAAGCAGGTGCAAATTTAATTGGCGGTTGTTGTCGGACAAGCCCTGATGACATTAATGATATTGTTCAGGCGACTATAAACCAACGTCATTAATTTATATAACAATATTTTTAAAAAAATTGTTATGTATCAGTGGTTAAGGAGGTTGAAAATGATAACTGATTTAAAAATATATTACTTACATAGTGATAAGATTACAACAAATGTATTCTTGAAAGGTTGTGGGGCCGTGGATGATATTATGTTCTAATAGATGATTTGAAAACAATAACTATTAAGGACGAGAAAATGACTAAAATATCTGAAATTTATCATACCAAATCATCACCAGTGTTATCATTTGAAATTTTCCCACCGAAGAAGGAAAGTGGGATTACTTCACTTTATCAAACGCTAGATGAGGTCAACCCACAAAAAATGGGTGTCGATTATATCAGTGTGACATATGGTGCAGGTGGTTCTGGTGATAATACTATGACACGAGATTTGGCGCAATACATCCAAACACATTTTGGTGTTACGGCACTTCATCACTTAACTGGTGTGAATCAAACACCAGAAAGTTTACGTGACAATCTGGCAAAAATTAAACAAGCAGGTATCGAAAACATTCTTGCTTTACGAGGTGATTTACCAGACAGCGACTATGTGAATGCTGATTACCCATATGCTAAAGATTTAATTTGTGACATTAAACAAGCTAGTACGTTTAATATTGGGGCAGCGATTTATCCAGAGGGACATGTTGATAACCCAATTACCGGTATTAGTGTGGCTGGGATTAAAGAAAAAATTGCGAGTGGCACTGATTTTTTGATTTCTCAATTTTTCTTTGAAAACGACGTTTATTATCATATGCAAGAAGCTTTGAAGAATAATTATATTAAAGTACCTGTCTCTGCCGGTGTGATGCCCATCATCAGTAAGGCACAAGTTGAACGTATGACATATATGATTGGCTCATCATTGCCAGCAAGATTGGTCAAAATGATTCATAAATATGAAAACAATTCAGATGATTTGAAAAAAGCAGGTATAGAATATGCGCTTGAACAAATTCAAGATTTATTGGATCATGGCGTGGATGGTATACATTTGTACGCGATGAATCGACCGAATGTATTGAAAAGCATGTTACCAATCATTAATCAAGAAATAGAGTCTAAGCATTTCTAATTTTTATAATTTTATTGACAAAAAGATTAGTTTTTGGTATTATTATTGTAACGTTGAAGAGATAAGTATTGTTTTAACACACAAAGAGAATTTACGTTTGGTGAGAGTAAATTGTGATTAAATTAAGAAAATGGTCTTGGAGTTGTTGTATGGTGAGTATCCGTCAACAGTGTTTACTGAATAGGACGGACATAAATCATACCCGGGAGAGCCCGTTATAGCGACATTGGTTCCTTAAAGGCATGTGTAGATGATACAGATGTTGGTAGCGACTAATTAAGAGGTGTGTTTTTAATAGAAAGTTTGTTGAGCACATAAACACCGGGTGGTAACACGATATTTCGTCCCGCAGATTAATTTTTTAATCTGCGGGATTTTTGTTTGTCGCTTTTTTAAAAAGAAGGGGAGTTGGTGATTTGAGTAATAATAGTTTGCTGCGTAATTGGAGTAGTGTCATGTTGATTGGTATTGTCTTAGTAGTGCACAATGTCTTACCAAATAGTGTGACTAATTTTGAGAAACCACAACCGTATTTTAATATTCTATTGATTGTCGGGTTTCTTTTGTGCCTGTTATTAGCAGGCGTTAACACAGTAATTACTAAAAAAATAACATTATTTCAATACAATTCGCCGAGAATTGGCGTTGTGTTCACTCTAGTTGGTATATATGATTTAGCAACGGCCAAATTTGGCTGGATCAACACACTTTTTTTTCCAAATCCTGATAAAATTTTTGGGGCGTTAGTTAATAATTCGACGTTATTGCTTAAATGTTTAGGATACTCTGTTTGGTTGCTTGTTATCGGCTGGGTTATTGGGGGTATTTTAGGTGTTGTAACTGGTGTTCTTATTGGATGGAGCACAAATTGGCATTATTGGTTAGATCCATTTGTTAAATTTTTAGGGCCGATTCCACCGACTGTGTTGATTCCGATTGCGTTATCTGCTTTTCCAACAAGTTTTGCAGCGAGTGCATTTTTATTGGCACTATCAATGTGGTTTCCGGTTACCATATTAACTAATTCAGGTATTGCAAGTGTCCGCGTTGACTATTTGGAAGTCGCTGACACAATGGGGGCAACAACGCTCCAAAAAATATTTAAAGTTGCGCTACCCGCATCATTACCTAGTATTTTTGTTGGATTATTTAATGGTATCTGTGCATCTTTTATTACATTGATGGTAGCAGAGATGTTAGGAGTGAAGTACGGTTTAGGATGGTACATTAACTGGCAACGAGAAATTATGGGATATGCTAATGTTTATGCAGGATTAATCGTATTGGCCATTGCATTTTCGTTGATCATTACGATTTTATTTAAAATACGTGACCACTTCTTAAAGTGGCAAGAGGGCTTAATTAAATGGTAGCAAGGACAGAAGAGATTAGAGTAGAGCGTTTAAGAAAAGTTTTTCCAAGTCATGATTATAATAAACCAGCTGTGGTTGCACTAGATCGTGTTGATGCCACAATTAAACCGGGTGAATTTGTTAGTTTGATTGGGCCATCTGGTTGTGGAAAAACAACCTGGTTACGATTAATTGCTGGTCTTGAGATACCAACAGAAGGTGCAATTTATGTTGGTGATAGAAAAATAACATCGCCTGGTCGAGAACGTGGTTTGGTTTTCCAAGACCCAAACTTGTTTCCGTGGCTGACAGTACAAGAAAATATCGCATTTGGCTTAAAAATTAAAGGTAAATTAACGTCTGAAGATCAAGAAAATATTGCTAGTTTAATTACATTGGTTGGATTAACAGGTTTTGAAAAATCTTATCCTTATCAACTTTCTGGAGGTATGGCGCATCGTGCAGCAATTGCACGCGCATTAGTAAATAACCCTGAAGTACTATTGTTTGATGAACCATTTGGTGCACTTGATGCGTTTACGCGTATGAAATTACAAAATGATGTGTTACGAATATGGCGTGAAAGAAAAACGACAATGATTCTGGTGACACATGATGTGGAAGAGGCCATATTTTTAGGGCAACGTGTTTTTGCAATGACGCCACGGCCAGCCCGTGTTAAAAAAATCATCGATATTAATTTAGATTACCCAAGAAAAAGGGACGATCAGACATTTATTGCGCTGAAAGAAGAAGTATTGGGTGTGTTAGATTTTCATAATATTTGAGGAATGAAAAATGAAGAGAAAATATATTTATTCGGGAATTGTGGTAGTAGTGCTAGTATTGTCAACTGTTGTATTGTTTTTGACAACAGGTCAACGTAAAACAGTAGCTAATGAGAGCTCTGATAAAAATTTTGTTTTAAAAATAGCAGAAAACAATGATTTATGTGGTGCGCCACAGCAGCTTGCCATTGCTAAGGGGTATTTCAAAGCAGAAGGATTAAAAATTAAAGTTGTTAAACTAGGATCAGATACAACTAATTTTGAGGGTGTGAATTCAGGCAAAATAGATGCTTCCAATTCTATGATGGGTAGTTTAGTGCAGCCTTTAGCAAACGGTGCAAAAATTAAAATCACCACTGGCTTGCACACTGGTTGTTTGCAGATCTTAGTAAAAAAAGGAAGTAATATTAAATCTGCTAAGGATCTTATTGGCAAAAAAGTTGGTGTAGGAGATATTGCAGGTTCAGCTGCTACTTATGTAAGACGTTACTTAGGCCATTATGGCGTAGATGTGTCAGCGCAACATTCACAAGTGCAACTGGCTGCTTATTCGGCTTCTGAGTTACCTATTGTTTTACAAAAAGGACAAGTTGATGCGATTGCTTTAGGTGATCCTGATACGGAAATTGATAAGGCAAAATATAATTTGGTAACGTTAAGTGCTTCCGCAACAGATCCAGCATTTAAAGATGAATATTGCTGTGTTGCCTATGTTTCAGATGATATTGCTAAAAATCATCCCGCAGTGGCAGCTAAATATACTTTAGCCTTACAAAAAGGTGCGAAGTGGGCAGAAGAACATCCGGAAGAGACTGTTGCTATTCAGACTAGCCAACATTACATTGATGGTGATAAAAAATTAAATATTAAAATGTTGAAATCTTATCAATTTAAGCCTTCTTATTCAGGTGCAAAAAAAGCTTTCACTCAAGTTGGTGGTGACTTGCAAAAATTGAAGGTTGTTGATAAAAACGTTGACTTAAAAGCACTACAACAAGCATCATTCTTCAAAACAACTGCTTCAAACTAACGACACTAGGTGACAATGTCACCGTACATAAAAAATTGAAGGGAGTTCATTATGCAGATCACTCACAAAACGGTTTACTATTTGCATTGTAACAAAATTTTAACCGTTGTATTCTTAAATGGCAGTGGCGCCATGAATACGGTGTAGGAAATAAGTGTATGATAGGTTAATTATTTAAAAATAAGTTGATTGAATAGGAGAAACACATGAGTATAGTAAAATCATCGAATCTTGGCTACCCACGTTTGGGTGAGCAACGAGAATGGAAAAAATTGTTAGAATCTTTTTGGAAAGAAGAGATTGATATTTCGACTTTTGAAAAAACAGCGAAAATTTTACGTTTGAACAATTTAAAAAAGCAAATTGATGCAGGTATTGATATTGTTCCTGTTGCTGATAATTCAAACTACGATCATGTGCTGGACACGACGACAGCATTTAACTTAATTCCAACGCGATTTGGAAATTATGATAGACCACTGACATTGAATGAATATTATGATATTGCACGTGGAAATAAAGATAATGTTGCAGCTGATATGACTAAATGGTTTAATATTAACTATCATTATACAGTGCCTGAATTTGATCAAACGACACCCAGATTATTAGAAAATCGATGGTTAAAGTATTGGCAAGAAGCACACGATGAATTAGGAATTAATGGGAAACCAGTCATTGTGGGACCAGTGACGTTGATTAAATTAGGTAAATTAAATGGTGATTATGTCTCAAATGAGACGGATATTAACGTGTTGTTGGATGCGATTTTGCCATTATACCAACAAGTGTTCAAAGAATTACAACAGGCGGGTGTTAATTGGGTTCAACTTGATGAACCAACCTTGGTAAAAGTTGAAGATGAGACGGACGTGGTACCATATCGTCGCGCGATTGAGGCATTGAAAGAAGCGGCTCCGACATTAAATATTGAATTGCAAACATACTTTGATTCAATTGACCCGTATCAAGCAGTTACGGAGTTACCTGTCCAAGCAATTGGTCTTGATTTTGTCCATGGACATGGTGAAAACTTAGCTCATATTCGTGAATTTGGTTTCCCAAAAGATAAAATTTTGGCAGCCGGTGTGATAGATGGGCATAATGTGTGGACAGCCGATTTATCAAAGAAATTGGCATTGGTTCGTGAATTAAAAAATGTGGTATCAGAATTATGGCTTCAACCTTCTAATACATTATTGCATGTACCGATTACAACCAAATATGAGACGGCAGCTGGTTCAGAGTTACTAGGCGGTTTAGCTTTTGCTGATGAAAAATTACAAGAAATTGTTACCCTAACACAAACGTTAAATGGGCAAGATACACATGTGATTCTAGCTAAGAATGAGACAGCATTAAAAGCATTGAATGAATCAAAAGCACGTAATAATACATCAGTACAAACAGCAATTAAACATCTAAATGATACAATATTTGAACGTCAAAGTAAGTATGCTGATCGTGCGGTTGCACAACAAAATCGATTACAATTACCTAAGTTACCAACAACGACAATTGGTTCATTTCCACAATCTTCTGAAGTGCGTTCAAAACGTGCAGCTTGGCGTAAAGGACGTTTATCAGATGAAGCGTATCAAACGTTCATTGAGTCTGAAACAAAACGTTGGTTGAAAATACAAGAAGACATTGGTTTGGATGTACTCGTCCACGGTGAATTTGAACGAACAGATATGGTAGAATATTTTGGACAAAAATTAGACGGCTTTTATGCAACTCAAAATGGTTGGGTTCAATCATATGGTTCAAGAGGGGTTCGACCACCAGTTATTTTCGGGGATGTTGACTACACCGAACCAATTACTGTCGCAGCCTCGCAATTTGCACAGTCACAAACTAAAAAAATTGTTAAAGGGATGTTGACAGCACCGTTAACAATTATTAACTGGTCATTTGTGCGTGACGATATTGATCGTGCCGATGTTCAAAATCAAATTGCTTTGGCTTTGCGTCAAGAAGTATTGAATTTGGAACGTGCGGGTATTAAAATTATTCAAGTTGATGAACCGGCTTTAAGAGAAGGATTACCACTTAAGGAACGTCACTGGCAAAATTACTTAGATGAAGCAGTGTACTCATTTAAAATAACAACATCTGGCGTTGGTGATGAGACGCAAATTCATACGCATATGTGCTATTCTGACTTTGAAGATATTATTGATACCATTTCAGCATTAGATGCCGATGTTATTTCAATCGAAACATCACGTTCTCATGGTGAAATCATATCAGCATTTGAAGATGCTGATTATGACAAGCAAATTGGGTTAGGGGTTTATGACATTCATTCGCCACGGATACCAACAGTTAATGAAATTGCTGATAATATTCGACGTGGCTTGAAGGTCATTGATGAGAAGCAGTTTTGGGTTAACCCTGATTGCGGTTTGAAAACACGTACAGAAGATCAAACTAAGACAGCTTTGACGAACTTGGAAAAAGCACGCAATATTGTACTCGAAGAATTAACGGCTGAGGCTTAAAAAGTAATCAATGTAACAATGATTTGAAGCATTATTAGTAGTAATACCATCTTGTTCTTAAAATAAGTTTTTTATTTTAAGAACCGTACATAAATTCTAAAACGAGGTAGATTATGACGACATTAAATAATGGATCACACCCTATTGATTATGCGGTTACAGGGGGGAATTTTGGAACGGCTGATATGCGTGATATTTGGTCAGAAAAAAACCGGTTAAAGCAACAATTTGTCATTGAACAGGCTTTGGCAAAAGTTGAAGGTGAGGCAAACGTCATTCCGCAACTTGCTGCTGAAACAATTGATAAAATCAAATTTGAAGATATTGATTTTGATAATGTGATTACTGTGAGCCATGCAAAGCAGCATTCATTATTAGGTTTAATTCAAGAACTGCAACGGTTGGCTGGTCATAATGGGGAGTATATTCATTATGGCGCAACGACGCAAGATATTGTCGACACGGGTTTAGTTTTACAAATTCGATCGTCTATTGAGCTAATTACGTTGCGATTACAAAAAATCATTGCAACATTAACGCAATTAACCAAGAAGTACGCTCAAACACCGTATATGGCGCATACACATGGTGTACAAGCGGTGCCTATTACTTTAGGGTTTAAATTTGCTCGTTATGTCGATGAATTTAAACGCCATTTGCAAAGGCTAGAACAGTCTAAAAGTGATGTCTTGACGGGTAACTTTGCTGGTGCAGTGGGTTCGCATTCGGCTTTAGGCGAGCAAGGACTTGTGATAGAACGTCGTTTATTGGACGAACTACAACTTAATACGCCTGAAGTAGCGTGGCATACAGCGCCAGATAGAATTGTTAATTACACAAGCATTTTGACATTAATCGGTGCAACAGCTGGAAAATTAGGTAAAGAATTATTTCATGCGGCTGGCAATGAAATTAATGAAATCACGGAACCGTTTGTTGGTCAGGTTGGTTCATCAACCATGCCTCACAAACGAAACCCTGAAAATTTTGAAGGTGTATGGGCACTTGTTGAACCGATATTTCAATCACAAAACTTGTTGCAACATAGTTTATTGAGTTTAGGCGAACGGGATGCTAGTAGCTGGAAAATGTTATGGTTGGCGCTACCAGAGATTCATAATTATTTGGATGTACAGTTAAGCACATTAGTTCATATTTTACCAAATATTGAAATTCACACTAAAAAAATTGCTGAAAATGCAGCCATATTAGGACCATTGGTTTATGCTGAAAAACTGATGATTGATTTGGGAAAAACAATTGGTAAACAAACGGCACATGAAGTGATTTACGAAGCGGCTATGGCAACGTTGTCGCAACCGGAAAACTTTTTACAGCGTGTTGCCGATAATTCATTGGTTACCTTTTCCGAAGCAGAATTAGAAGCGATTGTAGCACAACAAGATGTCACGGTTGCTATCCCAACAATTATTCAAAACATTTTAGGAGAAAAAGTATGAGTAAACAAAGTCAGTTTATTATTGGTGGTATTATAGCAGTTGTCGTCGTAGGTGGTGGATTTTTGATTGTTAAGAACAACGCATCATATGAAAAGAAAACAACGACCACTAATAAAGCAACTCAGACCATTACGTTGGGATCAACGGGTGCTTCATTTCCATCATCATATAAATCGGGGGATAAATTAGTTGGTTTTGATGTTGAAGTTGCTCAAAAAGCTGCTAAATTAGCAGGTTATCGTGTAAAATGGGTGAATGCCGATTTTGATGGTTTATGGGGACAGCTAGATACTAATCGTGTTCAAGGTATTGCTAATGCTGTCTCGTTTACACCAGAACGTCAAGCCAAGTATCAATTTACTGACGCTTATTATAATGATGAAGCTAAGGTAGCCGTTCCAACAAGCAGCAAGGCTAAAAAACTTTCTGATTTAGATAACCAAAAAGTTGCTGGTGTCGCTGGTTCCAATAACATCACAGCATTACAGTCAGTTAATAAATCAATTGTGGTCGCACCGTTTGAAAACCGTGACAGCGCAACACAGGCTGTGCTGTCTGAAAAAGTGGCAGGCGTTGTGAATTCTGGTCCAATTTTATCAGCAACAATCAAAAAGAATCATTTGAAGTTGCGATTATTACCTGACACAATTCAGAAGACAAAAGTAGGAATTGTTTTTAAAAAGGATGATGCGGGTAAAAAGTACGCCAAGTCATTTAACAAAGCGTTTGTAGAATTAGCTAAGCAAGGTGAGATTGAAAAGTTATCAAAGCAGTATTTTGGCTACGATGTTTCTAACCATGACTTAGAAAAGTAAGGTGAACTATGACATTTGATTGGCATTATTTCTTTCACGTATTTCCACTATTAATTAAGGCACTACCGTTGACTTTGTATTTAGCGGTCGGCATTGTGATTGTGTCACTAATTGTTGGCGGTGTTATAAGTTATTTAGGATTACAATCTTTCAAACCGTTGCGATGGTTTGCTAGCGTTTATGTTTCTGGTTTTCGTGCTGTACCGGCCGTTGTTCAAATATTTTTGGCTTATTATGGGTTACCAGAATTGATTCCTGCATTGAAAACGGTATCACCACAGACAATCATTATCTTTGCTCTGGGATTTAAATATGCTGCCTATATGGCAGAAACCTTTCGTTCAGCCATTCATTCAGTTGATTATGGTCAACAAGAAGCAGCTAAAGCATTACATATTAAGCAATCGCAATATGTACTACGTGTGTTGTGGCCTCAGGCTGCTGTGAATGCGTTACCGACGGTAGGAAACTATATTATTGGTATTTTAAAAGAGACCTCTTTGGTCTTTGTTATAGGTGTTTCTGAAATGTTTGGTGAAGGGAAACTTTTGGCTGGTGCTAGTTTTAAGTATCTAGAGGTTTATGTGGCAGTTGGATTAATCTATTGGGCATTAGTTGTTGCCTATAGTAGTCTGCAACGTGCTGTTGAATGGCGTTTTAAGAGATTTGAGGTGTAATATGACAAAAACAATAATTGAAGTGAATGATTTAAGTGTCAATATTAACGGTAAAGCGATTTTAAAAGACATTCAATTTAAAGCGGAAAAAGGTCAAGTACTCACACTTCTTGGACCATCAGGGGCAGGTAAATCGACCCTTATTCGAACGCTGAATGGGTTACAAAACTTGTCTTCTGGTGAAATATTATTTTATGATGACATTAAGAAAGGTGATTTGGCTCAGCATAGTGGTATGGTTTTTCAACATTTTAACCTGTTCAAGAATTTGACGGCCATTGAAAATGTGGCTAGCCCTGCATGGTTATCTGGTGAATTAACTAAAAAAGAAGCGTTAACTAAGGCACACGTGTTGTTGAAACAATTAAATGTTGATCAACAAGCGCAACAATACCCAGCGTCCCTCTCTGGTGGGCAAAAGCAGCGCGTAGGTATTGCACGCGCCTTGATGACCAATGCGCCTATTTTATTATTGGACGAACCAACCTCAGCGTTAGATCCAGAAAGTATTCAGGAAGTATTGTTAGCGATTGCTGATATCATTAAAGCAACTGATAAAACTGTTATTTTGGTTACCCATGAGCTACGTTTTGCAAAACAAATTTCAGATAAAATTATTTTTATGTATGATGGTCAAATTATCGCAAATGAACCAACCCATGAGTTCTTTAGCACACAATCAAATCAGCATATACAAAACTTTTTGCAATCAGAAAACACAGAAAATATACATTATGCTTAAAACAACTGACATTGCTGCATGGGCGTTATCACAGAAACCAACAGTCAATAAAAATATTTATAAATTAGCAAAAATGGCCCTGTTAGATTATATTGCAGTTGTCTCCCTTGGTCAAAAAGAAGCTGCGTATCACTCACTCAAACAAACCTTTACATCTTCTGACGACGGAACAAAGGCATTAAAGTTAGGTTTTGCGGCACATTTGTTAGATTTGGATGACATGCAGGATGATTTGAGAGGACATCCTGGTGCTGTTATTTTTTCGAGTATTTTTGCCTTAAACGATTCAGTGACTATTGATGAGGTTTTAGATGCCTATGTCATTGGTTTAGAAATTGCAGCACGCCTTGGTGATCTCGTTAATCCAAATTTGTACGAAACGGGACATCATGCCAGTTCACATTTAGGTCAGATTGGTGCGGCTGTTGCTTTGAGTTATCTGCGACACGATAATGAAGTCATGATGGCAAAAGTCATTGGCCTAGCTATTACAGAGGCACAAGGTTCATTATTTCAATTTGGATCGGATGTTAAATCCTTTCATATTGGATTGTCTGCTAGAGCTGCAATTGATGCAATTAAATTTACACAAACCGATCTTACCGGTCAATTGAATGGTTTGTTTGTCGAAAAAAGTATCATTGATCAATATCATGCGTTGGATACCATAGCATTAGATCAGTGGTTTCAAGCGTTCGGCAGACCGTGGAAAATTGAAAAACTATGGTTTAAGCAGTATCCTTTCTGCTCGGCGGCTTATCGCGCTGTTGATGCGTTGCTAATAATTAAGAAAAATCATCATGCCACACGTGAGAATGTGACAGCTTTGACAGTATCTTTTGGTATTGGTCGGGATGCTGCATTACGCTATAAACAGCCTAAAACAGGCATAGAAGGTCGTTTTTCAATAGAATATATCTTGTGGCAGGTTTTAGGCGATATTAGTCCACTGAGTAGAAATCCTTACCAAGTAGAGTTATTATCTCAGTCACCGAGCAATTTGATTACCCGCGTTTATGAAACCCAAGAAGCGGCAAATTTGTCAAGTGAGGTGTCGTTAACTTTGACAAATGGACAACAATTATCAGCACGTATTTTTGACCCTGTTGGATCACCTAAAAATCCATTGGCACTGACACAAATTTTAGAAAAAATAGCGCTTAGCTTTTCTAAAACGCAAGTGCAACAGATGATAGAAGCTATAGAGCAAAATAATTGGCACGCGATTAAACAATTTGTTGTCATATAAGACATATAAGAAAGGCTCCAAAAATTCATCATTTTTTGGAACCTTTTTAGGTAAAAATAATTGTTATTATGAAGTTAATTCATATTGATTACCTTGTCCGGGTAACCATTTTAATTTTATTAAGGGGTTTGATTTTGTGCCCCATATGTCAAGTAATGCAGCGATTGCAATGTGAACCGGGGTCTGCGTATCAAAAGTGATTGTTAATTTATTATAAATACCATCGGGTCGCACATCGGGCTTGACACTGAGTAGTTTTTTGGTATTATGGGTAATGAAATATCGACCAGCAATAAAATTCCCAGAAATTAACCAGTTTAGATGGCGAACGTACACGATATCACCAAGGTGTCCAAAAGTAAGACTAATTGAGCCAACAACGTGCCCACGGTATTTTAATATAAATCTTGGCAGCATACCAAATGAGGTTTGTTGAATACGCACAAGGACAGCACCAGACATGTCTTGTACGTGGATTTCATCGTTCTTTTTACCACTGCGGCCTGAAACCAAATAGCTAGCTTGAAAGTTTTCATCAAATACAATGTTGACACCATCGTCGACGCTATGTCGTTGTCTTAAGTAATATTTTGTCATAGCCAATCCTCTTTACAACAATTCTAACACGAAAGCAGACTAAATATGCCATTATCACATACATCATGGGCACCAAATGTTAAGAAAAAATTAACATCTGATCAGATAGAGAATATTAGCGCATTTCTGGCGCGCGTTTATCAAAATGCGGTCGTTTTTCCGCCAAAAGATAAAGTGTTTGCAGCACTTGTAGCTACGACACTTCAAAATACTAAAGTTGTTATCATGGGACAGGATCCCTACCATGAGTTGGGACAAGCACAAGGACTAAGTTTTTCGGTGCCTGATGTTGTACCAGCGCCACCTTCATTGCGCAATATATTAACTGAATTGACCGATGATGTTGGTACACGATCTTCGCATGATTTGACATCTTGGACAACGCAGGGTGTTTTGTTGTTGAATGCGGTTTTGACTGTACCAGAGGGTCGTGCTAATGCTCATGCTAAAGGTGTGTGGGAACCATTAACTGACGCTATTATTCAAATTGCTTCTGAAGATGACCAACCAAAGGTGTTTATTTTGTGGGGGAAGTATGCACAATCAAAGCGTCAATTGATTGATGAAACAAGACATCTTGTGATTGCCTCAGCGCACCCAAGCCCTTTGTCTGCTTATCGTGGCTTTTTTGGTAGTCGGCCATTTTCAAAAGCTAATGCGTTTTTAATTAAAAATAGTCGAGAGCCGATAAAGTGGTTGGAGTGAGTGATTTTTTTCACAAATATGTTGAAAATCAAGGACAATCATTACTGCTTCTGTTACAATAAAGTTGTAAAGTAAAAGTGTTATGCACTAGAAAAGTTGAGGAATGATAATGGTTGAATTATTTGAACAATTAAAACATAAAATTAATGGTAAAAACAAGCGAATTGTGTTTCCAGAAGGAACAGATAAACGTATTCAAGGTGCAGCCATTCGTTTAGCTAATGAAAAGCTTGTGACGCCCATTTTATTAGGGGATGAAAAAGCCATTGCTCAGACTGCTGCAGCGCAACAATTTGATTTATCAGGAGTAGAGATCATTGACCCTAAACGTTATGGCGCAGAGGCGTTAGCAGAATTAAATGCAGCTTTAGTTGAACGCCGTAAAGGTAAGACAGATGCAGAGACTGCCAGTAAATGGTTACAAGATGTCAACTATTTTGGTACGATGCTAGTTTATGTTGGCAAAGCTGATGGTATGGTTTCGGGTGCTACTCACCCAACGGGGGATACTGTCAGGCCGGCACTACAACTCATTAAAACAGCACCAGGCTCATCACGTATTTCAGGTGCCTTTATTATGCAGAAGGGTGATGAACGCTATGTTTTTTCAGACGCTGCAATTAACATCGATATTGATGCTGAAACAATGGCTGAAATCGCTGTGCAATCAGCTCAAACTGCGAAAGTATTTGACATTGAACCGAAAGTTGCTATGCTGTCCTTTTCGACGAAGGGTTCGGCTAAGTCACCATTAGTTGATAAAGTTGTTGAAGCGACAAAGTTGGCAAAAAAAATGGCACCCGAATTAGCGCATCAAATTGATGGTGAATTACAGTTTGATGCTGCTTTTGTTGACGCGGTTGCTGCAGCCAAAGCACCTGATTCTGAGGTTGCTGGTCATGCAAACACGTTTATTTTTCCTAGTCTTGAATCAGGTAACATTGGTTACAAGATAGCACAACGGTTGGGCGGTTATGAAGCTATTGGACCTATTTTGCAGGGATTGGCTAAACCAGTGTCTGATTTATCACGTGGGGCCAATGAAGAAGATGTTTATAAGGTAGCTATTATTACTGCAGCACAAGCTTTAGTGCGCTAAATTATTATTTATAATAGAGAGATGGGCACACCAGTTATGGTGTGCCCATCTTTTTATGTCACATTAAGTTGTTATGACGATAGTATTTGTGTTAATTTAACAGCAGGGTGCCCATTCTTACTAGTAATTACTGCAAATTTTTCTGATTTTAATTGTGTAATTAAGTCTTCAGCAACAGATTGATTGAGATTTAAATGCCAATCATTGATAGTTAAGATATAACGATCTGCCATATCATAAAATTGCAATGTTGCAGTATGTGAATGATGTGTTGCCATCAGATTAAATAGTTCTTTAATTGTCATAGTATTATTCGAATTGTGCGTCATACAGACGTTTATAAATGCCTGCTTTTCTAAGCAGTATGTCGTGTGCGCCAACCTCAGAGACCAAGCCATTATTCATCACGATGATTTGATCAGCTTTATGTATTGTACTCAATCGATGAGCAATAACAATCGCCGTTTTGGCCACCATGAGATTGTCTAATGCACGTTGGATAGCTTTTTCGGATTCATTATCTAGTGCTGCGGTTGCTTCGTCTAAAATAACAATTGGTGCATCTTTAAGCAATGCACGAGCAATTGATAGGCGCTGCTTTTGACCACCCGATAATTTGACGCCACGTTCGCCAACTGCGGTGTTGAGTTTATCAGGCAACTGACGAATAAACTCAGCAATATCAGCCCGCTCAGCGGCCTGCCAAAGGTCAGTTGTCGTAACATTTTCTGATCCGTAGCTGATATTATCAGCTATCGTACCATCAACAATGGTCACATCCTGACTAACTACTGATATATTGTGACGCAGGTCAGTCAACCTAAAGGATTGTACATCTTGATTATCGAAGGTAATTAAGCCACTCGTGCGATCATACATTCGTGTCAAAAGCTTGATAATAGTTGATTTACCGGATCCAGAACGGCCAACCAGTGCTGTTGTTTTACCAGCTGGGATAGTCAATGAAACACCCTTAAGAGCGATATTGGTGCCTGTATCATAATCAAAAACAACATCTTCAAAATTAATATTTTTTTGTAAAGGATTTGGAAATTCAAGGGGGTGAGCTACCTCAAGAATTGTCGGTTGATAGCTTAAAATATTTTTAATTCGATCGTAGGATACTTGCGCAGTTTGGAAAACATTCATCAACATTGAAAAAGATCGAATGGGATCTTGTAACATGGCAACATAAGCTAAGTAGGCGACCAAGTCACCCACACTCATTTTGCCATTCATGACAAATAAAGAACCTAGTAGCAAGACAATGGCGGTACCAATTGTGTTAATAAACGTGACAAGCGGTTGAAAAATCGCTTGCCACTTTGTTGCAGATAGTGAGTAATCGTTTGATTCATTAGCGAGAGTTTCAAATTTTTGCGTCTCACTCTGTTCTGTTGTGTATGATTTAATGAGCTCAATTTCTGTTAAAGTTGATTGTAATTGATTATTAATTTTACTTTGGGCATAGCGCACGTTTGAAAAAGACTCACGAATGTGCCCACGAAAGAAACGGATAGTTATAAATAAAATTGGAAAAGTTAAAGACACTAATAAGGCTAGTAACCAATTTTGATAAAATAGAAAACCAAGAACACTGATAAAGGTGAAAATATTGCCTATGATGCCAAAAGTGTTTGCGCTAATTAACATTTGCAAGTTGCTAATATCACTGGTTAAACGAACCATCAGATCACCAGTTTTGGTGTCTTGAAAAAAGGCGAAATCTTGTTTTAATATGAAATTATAGGTGTCAATACGTAGATCTGTAATTGCACGCTGTGAGAGCATTTGCATCATATAAGTGGAAGCAAAGCTGACGATTCCTAGAATGATTGTTGTGCTAATGAGCCAAACAATATTTTGATAAAGAATGGTCTTATTTGAAGTCATTAGGGCGTGATCAATAACATTTTTGGTGAATTGTGGCACCATGAAATTTAGAATGGCCATGAGAGTTAATAGTGCAACATTTAAAATAACGAGCCCACGGCGCTTTAAAACAGATCCAAAAACAAATTGGATCATCTCTAAGATTGTTGTATCAGACTGTGCCAATTGTGTCTTAATTTCTGAGGGAGACAGACGTTTATTTGCATTATTCATAATGCTTTATTATACGCCAAATAGGTTATTTTTGGTAAGTATCACCACATTAGCGTGGTAAGCTTATTAAAATAATATAAATGCCATAAACGAGTAACCCGATAAGATACGCCCACACAATGATACGCCACCATTTCATATGAAATTGTCGATAAAATCGCTGCATATGGTTTTCCTATTTATTATTTGATTTTAATATAACGTGATTGTATGACGAATATGTAACAATCAATCTTTGTTTAGATAAAAATATATTTTTTAATAAATTCTTACAAAAAAACGTATTGATTTTGATAGTCAATACGTTTCTATGGCATGTTTATACGATGTTTATTATGTATAAAATATATTGTAATTGTTATTATAATTCGTTTCCAACCTTTAGCAAAGGATATTTAATTTTCAATTGACTAAGTATATAAATTATGGATGGCCGAACGATGAAGAAAAACACAGGTACAGCGACAAAAAATGTTTTGAACCAATTAGCAAAGTAGCTCGGCAAGAAACTAGGATATAGTTGACGGTGCATTTCAGTAAACAAGACCATCATTATCGAAACATTAAATGCAATGACAAGTAATGTGACAGAGATATGTTTAGGTACGCGTTGTGTGACTATACTTGGAAAATGTTGATGGAGCATAAGTGCAATTGGTAGTGTGACATATGTTCGTAGGTAGTAAATGAAAGTTACAATAATTGGATAAACAATGATAATGCGCAAGAACATTTTTTCAGATAAGCCATAGCGAATGATGATATTGTAACTTGCCATAATAGCGACCATCGTACTGATTATCACCCAAGGCAACGTGTTGGGATGGTGTAGTAATTTGTGAAAAAAAGTTTTCAATCGTGTCATATAGTTATATTTTCCTTATCTATTTTGCAACACGGGTTAGTCGTGTATTGATTAATATAACCCTATTCTTGACGTAAATCAATTATTAGCAATTTTTTCAAACAAAAAACCATTTTATCGGAAAATACGATAAAACAGCTAAAATGCCGTTGACAGGAATCGAACCTGCACGAGATTACTCTCATATCGACCTGAACGATACGCGTCTGCCAGTTCCGCCACAGCGGCATTACATACTATATTGTACTAAACTTTTTATTGAAATAAAAGATTGACTTTCGACATCAGTATAGTAAGATATAAAATAATAGACATAATTTGGCTCAATGTTAAGAAATATACTGGTTGATGAGGTGTTCGCTATAAAAATTGTTTGATATAACGAACTTTAATTATTAATTACAGACGTGGGTTCGTCAAACAAGATATTTTGTCTATAAAAATATCAGATTATATATATTGGAGGATGTGCATTAGCACAAGAACGCGATGAAAACGTACAATTTTTCTGCTGGACCAGGCGTCATGCCAGAAGAAGTCATAACAACAATCAAACAAGAATTTGAAAATAACGAACGATCACATATGAGTATTGTTGAAATATCCCATCGTTCCAAAAAATTCCAAAATATAATCATAAGTGCTGAACAAAAATTGCGCCAGTTGATGCAAATTCCTGATGATTATGCTGTTGTATTCTTACAGGGTGGCGGGTCAATGCAGTTTGAAATGATGCCTCTAAACTTTGCTACGCAACATCAAAACATTGCAGTCCTTGATTCCGGTAATTTTTCTAAAAAAGCTGAGGAAGCAGCCCGACAAATTGGTAAAAATACGACCATATTGGCTAGCACAAAAGATCAACATTATCAAAAATTACCGACTTTACCATCAAACTTTGATGCAAGTGCGTTTGATTATCTACATATTGTTACAAATAGTACGATTGAGGGAGCTGCCTTTCATCAAGCTAATTTGCCACAAACATCGGGTAGGCTTATTGCGGATATGAGCTCGAATATATTGGCAGAACCTTATAACGTCTCAGATTTCGATGCCATATTTGCTGGCGGTCAAAAGAATCTTGGACCTGCTGGTGTTACGGTAGCAATCATTAAAAAATCTTGGTTGGCTGAACAAGATTTAACAGGTGTTGGGCCAATGATGCGTTATCAAAATCATATCGATAAACAGTCAATGTATAATACATCACCAGTATTTTCAGTTTATGCGCTAGATTTGGTATTGTCATGGGTTATTGAACAAGGTGGTGTGGCTGAGATGCATCGGCAAAATTTGGAAAAATCAGGAAAACTATATGCTTATCTTGATCAGTCAGATTTTTATACAGCACCTGTTGAAAAGACGGCGCGTTCCTTAACAAATATTGTGTTTACAACTGGTAATCTTGAGCGTGACAAAGCCATTGCGCAACAGGCTGAAGCAGCTGGATTATTTAATCTTGCAGGTCACAGATCAGTTGGTGGATTTAGAGCTTCACTTTATAACGCGCAACCTGCTGCTGCAGTGGACGCGTTAATTGCATTCTTACAGAAAGTAGAACAGAACGCATGACAACAATTAAAACATATAATGCTATTAGTGCAACGGGATTGAATTATTTAAAGCAACATCATTATGATATTAACACAGGCGAGTCACCTAAAGGCATATTAGTGCGATCTCAAAATTTGCATCACGAGCGTATTCCTGAAAGCGTTCGTGCTATTGTGCGTGCTGGTGCAGGGTTTAATAATATTCCAATTGATGACTTATCAAAAAGAGGGGTTGTTGTTTTCAATACACCGGGAGGCAATGCTAACGCGGTGAAAGAATTAACAATTGCGTCGTTAATTCTAGCTGCTCGTCCGGTTATCGGTGCAATTGGTTTTGCCAATGAGACACGTGGGGGCGATGTGTCATTGCGTACTGAGGTGAATAAAGGTGGTTACAGGGGAACGGAGCTTGCTGGAAAGACACTGGGTGTTATTGGTCTGGGAAATGTTGGTTCAAAGGTAGCTAACACAGCATTGGCCTTAGATATGGATGTTATTGGGTATGATCCGGGACTGAATGCTAATACGGCATGGCGCATTGATCGACATATTGTACATGCAAAAAATGTCGCAGAAGTGTTGCGTCAAGCTGATTATATCACTGTCCATATCCCATTAACTGAAGACAATAAGTTTTTCATTGATGCTGAAAGTATTGCGCTTATGAAACCGAATGCTGCGTTACTGAATTTGTCACGTGGGGGCATCGTTGATGATTTGGCGGCTAAAGAGGCATTAGATAACGACAATTTACGGGTGTACATTACGGATTTTGCTGATGAAGCGTTATTTGATCACCCAAAAGTGATTATTACACCACATATTGGTGGTTCAACAATTGAAGCTGAAGATACCAGTGCATTAATGGCAGCTCGGGAATTAGATACTTACTTAACAACTGGCAATATTATTAATTCAGTTAACTATCCAGACATTGATGAACCGTTTACGACAAAATACCGAATTGGTATTATTCATGAAAACGTACCAAACATGATCAGCCAAATTTCTAAATTTTTTGGTGACAATAACATTAATATTGAACAATTAAGCAATCGAGCAGTAGGTGCGTATGCATACACGTTGGTAGCCATTAATGAATTTAATGAAGTGCAACAAGCATACGTTAAAACAGCACTAGATGAGATACCCCATGTGATCTTGACTCGTCGTTATGTTAATGTGAATATTTGAAAGGCGCGGAATAATGAAAGATTTACAAGAAGCAGCAATTGCTAAATTATCCGAACGTGGTGTGCATCGAGCTGACATTGCCGAAGGCACACGAACGTTTCTGATTGAAAAATATAAAGATACCATCGATGATTCAGTACTAATACAGGCTATTACCCGTGTTTTACATAAAGACGAGGTGGCTGACATTATTTTAACGGCACTATATTTAGATGAACAGGCTGAAAATATGCCTGATAGTCAACCACTTAAAGCACGCTTACAACGTGATGCCAATGGTCATAATGTCGATGAAATTCTAGCAATCGCCTTGACACAACAGTTTTCAGCTGCGGCAACTGTCCACTATGGTCTACTGGATGATTTAAAGCCGGGGTTGATTGGTGTCATTAATGACAAGACTGACAGTATTAATGTTTACTTGGATGATATATTAGCAGCATTAATAGCCAGCTCAGCAATGCTTTACTTAGAGCTAAAAGGTGGCAATACCTACTAGACCATAGACATATCGAAGGTAACTTTTACTTTAAAACTGGTAAGCGTTATCTTTTTTTGTTAAAATGGCTAGTACAGTAATAATTTCAAGGAGATGTTGGCATGTCAGGACATAGTAAGTGGCATAACATCCAAGGCCGTAAAAACGCCCAAGATGCTAAGCGTGGTAAAATTTTTCAAAAGTTGGCGCATGATTTATATGTTGCAGCAAAAGCAGGTGGTGCTGAACCAGATTTAAATGCTTCTTTGCGTTTGGTCATTGAAAAGGCAAAATCTGCTAATATGCCAAAAGACAACATTCAACGTGCGTTGGATAAAGCTTCGGGCGCTGGTGGTAAAAAGTTTGAAGAGGTGACATACGAAGGATATGGCACTGCGGGTGTTGCGATTCTAGTAGAAACCTCAACGGATAATATTAATCGAACGGTATCAAGTATTCGTAATTCTTTTAAACATTTTGGTGGTGCTTTGGGAACTTCGGGTTCCGTGGCTTTTCAGTTTGATCGTAAAGGTTATTTAGCGATTGATAGAGAGGCATTTCCTGACTTAGATGAGGACACAATTTTGGAGGCTGCATTAGAAGCCGGTGCTGATGATGTACAAACACAAGATGACGTTTTTGAGATATTTACGCAACCGAGTGATTTTCAGCAAGTTGAAGGTGCGCTAACTGAGGCAGGTTACGCGTTTGCCGATTCTGAGGTGACGATGATTTCTCAAAATCCGATGACTATTTCAGATGATGATCGTGAAAAACTAGACAAATTAGTTGATGAATTAGAAGAGAATGAAGACGTTTTGGCTGTCTATACAACAGCTGACTAAACACTTCAACATAAAAAGAACCATGATGCCTAGCATCATGGTTCTTTTGTTAATTAGTTTGAGCTGATTGAATCAAGTTTGTTACGAATTCAGTTAGTCTAACCGTGTCTTGTTCATCTGGTCGTAAGTTGATTTTGACACCGTCTGCACCTTTAATCGCATTTGTTTTAGCAAATTGCGCTTCAAATTTTGGCACAGCGAGGCAAAAATCTGACATATAATAAGTATCTCCCGATCCGGCAACACCATATATAACGTTAGTTAAATCAGCATCAGCTAAGTCCTCAAAAAAGTCTAATCCTTCATCTGGCAGAGAACCATTATCATAAGTATAAGGGACAACAATTGCAATATCAGTATTTTCAAACTCATCAACTTCAGTTTGAGAAATTTCTGTTTTTTTGACATTAACGCCTGCATCATTTAAAGCCTTGATAATAACATCGGCCACATCTTCATTATTGCCAGTAATTGTAGCGTATACGACGTGTGCATTCATAAGTAAGTCATAGTCATGTGCGAACAGCACACGATCTCCTTTTGGTTTAATTGTTATAATTATAAATCATTTTTAAACAAAAGCCTAATTCAGGTTTACTTCGTGAACGATTACACGAAATATGACGGTTTGTTGACAAAACGCGTCATGGGCTTTACAGCGCCTGTGACAGGCCTTATTATTAATGAATAGTATAATAATAAAATACCGCGACTTCTTGACAGATTTGCGACCACTTAGGAGATTACAAATGATACATCAGTTGTTTGCTGAATTTATGGGGACTGCCCTCATGATTATTTTTGGTGTTGGCGTGCATGCCGATGAAGTATTGAACCGGACAAAGTTTCATGGTTCTGGACACATTTTTTCTATTACAACATGGGGATTTGGTATTTCAATTGTATTGTTTGTTTTTGGGGATGTTTACATTAATCCCGCGATGGCTTTAGCACAATTGGTATTAGGGAATATTAGCGTGCCTTATTTTTTAATTGTTAGTTTGGTCGAAGTTCTTGGTGGGGTAATGGGGTCCCTTATCGTGTATACGATGTATGCCGACCAGTTTAAACTATCTGAAAAAGATATTGATCCCGTTATTGTGCGTAATATTTTTTCAACTGCACCAGCGATTCGTAACTTACCGCGTAATTTTTTCGTTGAAGCTTTTGCGACCTTTATTTTTTTGACAAGCATTATGGCTATTTCAGCACGTTCTGAAGGTGTGCCAGGTATGATGCCATTGGCGGTTGGCTTTTTAGTTTGGGCTGTTGGTATGGGTATGGGCGGTACAACAGGATTTGCTATGAATTTGGCGCGAGACATGGGACCAAGAATTGCGTATGCAATATTGCCTTGGAAAAATAGAGCAAATGCTGATTTTAAATACGGCATTTTGGTTCCAGGCATTGCGCCGTTTGTGGGGGCCATACTTGCAGCGTTATTTTCAAAATATTATTTAGGTATTTAAATTTTATATGCTGATTTGCTATGCGACTTGTAATTGATGCACGCATGGCTATAATAAAAGTATTCAGTTTGAAGGAGAAAAATGATGACACTAACAAAACAACAATATAACGCTTTAAAAATGGCGTTTGATAATGGCATTTTAGATCATGATGATACTGCAAAAGAGGCACTTGAGATATTACTTGCTGAGCAATTATCAAAGTAAAACTTGCACAAACGTTGAAATAGTGATAACATTATTCTCAATAACGTTGATAAGGACAACTTGATTGTAATGAATCTGAAGAGAACCCATATTTGGTGGAAATGGGTGGTTTGTGAATGAGAGACTACCTTTGAGTGATGTCTAGTAATTTTTTGAAAAACATTCGGGTGACACCGTTAGCTGTCATTTAAGTAGCACGTTTATCGTGCTAAACTTGGGTGGTACCACGGTGAAACGTCCCTTTGAGCTTATTGGCTTAAAGGGACGTTTTTATTTTTATCAATGTCATTATTAGTCTTATTAAAAAACAATACGAGTTATGAAAGGAACATTACAATGTCAGAACTTAAGCTTACATTTCCAGACGGTGCAGTAAAAACCTTTGCCGAGGGTACAAAACCATTAGAGGTCGCTGAAAGCATTTCAAAATCGTTGGCAAAAAAATCAGTTTCGGCTAAATTAAATGGTGACTACGTGGGTATGAATGATAGCATTCAATCCTCTGGCGATTTTCAATTAATAACTACTAGTGATGATGAAGCACTATCTTTGTTACGTCATTCAGCATCACATTTATTGGCACAAGCACTCAAGCGAATACCTAAGTTTTCAAATATGCACTTTGGTGTTGGTCCTTTTATCGATAATGGCTTTTATTATGATACAGATAATGGTATAGGTAACCAAGTTTCAGTAGAAGATTTTCCTGAAATTGAAGCCATGATGCATAAAATTGTTAAAGAAGATCTGCCAATTGTTTCACGCCAAGTGACACGTGAAGAGGCATTAGAGATGTTTGCATCAGATCCGTATAAGATTGAACTAATCACAGATTTACCTGTGGATGAAAAAATAACGATTGCTATCCAAGGCGATCATGTGGAATTAGATAAAGGTGGTCTGGTTCCCTCAACCCGTTGGGTCAAAAACTTTAAGCTAACATCTGTTGCAGGTGCGTACTGGCGTGGCAAGTCATCAAATCCTATGATGCAACGTATTTATGGCATAGCGGAATGGAAACAAGCAGATGTAGATGCTGAAGTACAGCGCCGTGAAGAAGCTAAGGAACGCGACCATCGTACAATTGGTCGCGATCTGGACCTGTTCTTTACGAGTCAAGAAGTTGGTTCTGGCTTGCCAGTTTGGTTACCAAATGGTGCAACGATTCGTCGTCAAGTTGAACGTTACATTACTGATAAAGAATTAGCTAACGGTTATCAGCACGTCTACACACCAGTGCTATCAAATCTAAATTTGTATAAAACTTCTGGGCATTGGGATCATTATCGTGAAGATATGTTTCCACCAATGGATATGGGAGACGGCGAGTTCTTAGAACTACGTCCAATGAATTGCCCATCTCATATCATGGTCTTTAAACACAAGCCACGTTCGTACCGTGAATTACCAATTCGAATTGCTGAACTCGGCATGATGCATCGCTATGAAAAATCAGGTGCATTAACTGGTCTATCACGTGTTCGGGAAATGACTTTAAATGATGGTCATACTTTTGTTGAACCTGAAAAACTTGAGGAAGAGTTTAAGTCAATTTTGACGATGATGATGGAAGTCTATCGCGACTTTAACATCACTGATTATCGTTTCCGTCTATCATATCGTGATCCTAAAAACACTGAGAAATACTTTGATGATGATGAGATGTGGGAAAAGTCTCAAGCACAGCTAAAACGCGCAATGGATGACCTTAAACTGGATTATTATGAAGCAGAAGGTGAGGCCGCATTCTATGGTCCAAAGCTTGATGTTCAAACTAAAACAGCCTTGGGTGGTGAAGAAACAATGTCGACAATTCAACTTGATTTCTTATTGCCTGAACGGTTTAATCTGACATACATTGGTGCTGACGGACAAGATAATCACCGACCTGTGATGTTGCATCGTGGTATTGTTGGTACGATGGAAAGGTTTACTGCTTACTTAATCGAGATGTATAAGGGTGCCTTTCCAACGTGGTTGTCACCCTTACAAGTACAAATTATTCCGGTTAACTTAGCTGCCCATGGTGATTATGCAAACGCAGTACAAAAAGAATTACAAGCTGCTGGATTACGTGTAAATGTGGAAAAGAAAGAAGCTAAGATGGGTTATTTAATCCGTGAAGCACAAACAAACAAGGTACCATATACGTTGGTACTTGGTGATTCTGAAGTTAACGAGCAAACTGTAACAATTCGCAAATATGGTGAAGAAAAAACACAAACCGTAGCATTGGCTGATTTTAAGAATCATATTTTGGCTGATGTTGCAAATTATTCTCGCGAGACAGAGATACGTTAACAATCTGACATTGTATCTAGAAAAATTTTTAGGTTTTTGTATACGTTAAAATGCGTATATTGATAAAGGAGACAAATTTTCATGACAGAAGAAACGGAAGACAGTAATAAACCACCAAAACGTGGCTTACAAAACCGGCACGTACAACTCATAGCTATTGGTGGAACAATAGGTACCGGCTTGTTTATGGGTGCAGGAAATTCAATTCATTTTGCAGGGCCTGCTATTTTATTGGTTTATTTAATTATTGGCTTATTTATGTTCGTAATGATGCGGACAATTGGTGAGATGTTGTATTCTGATCCAAAGCAACATACGTTCATAACTTTTATTACCAGATATGCAGGTAATCGTGCTGGATTTTTCGCAAGGTGGTCATACTGGCTAACAGTTGTGTTTATGGGTATGGCAGAATTAACGGCTGTGGCAAAATATATCCAATATTGGATACCTAGCATGCCAGGCTGGTTGATTCAAATTATCATGTTGGTGGTATTAACTGGGGTTAATCTAATTGCTGTTGCGCTATACGGTGAAACGGAGTTTTGGTTTTCGATGATTAAAATTGTCGCTATTTTGGCGCTTATTGTGACTGGAATTATGATGGCTCTTACAGGCTTTAAGACACCTGTTGGTGATGTCTCATTTGGCAACGTTTTCAATCATTTTTCCTTATTTCCAAATGGTTTTGGTAACTTTATCAATGCATTTCAAATGGTTATGTTTGCCTTTGTGGGTATGGAGTTCATTGGTATGACCGCTGCCGAAACTGAAAATCCGCGTGAGGTTTTGCCAAAGGCAATCAATCAAATTCCTTGGCGTATACTATTTTTCTATCTCGGTGCGCTATTTATCATTATGACGATCTATCCCTGGCAGAAAATACCAGCTAATCAAAGCCCATTTGTGATGGTTTTCCAATTAGTTGGAATTAAGTGGGCAGCTGCATTGATAAACTTTGTCGTCTTAACAAGTGCTGCCTCAGCATTGAATTCAGTTTTGTTTAGTGCAAGTCGTAATTTCTATGCCCTGGCATTTCAGTCAAAAGCACCTTTTTTACAACCATTTCGAAAGATGTCAAAAACACAATTGCCGGTTAATGCTGTCTTATTCACATCATTGATGATTGCAATATCTGCAGTTATTTCTGTTATTCCTGCTGTGACAAATGCATTTAGTTTTGTCACTAGCGCCTCTACAGACTTGTTTTTAATGATTTACATCTTGGTGTTAATTGCTTATATTAATTATCGTAAATCAGACGATTACTTGTCAGACGGTTTTTTGGTAATTGCGCCAAAAATCGTTGTGCCATTGGCGATAATTTTCTTTATGTTTGTATATATTACGTTATTTTTTAATCCAGAATCACGAATACCAGCAATCGGTTCCACAATTTGGTTAATTGTTTTTGGTTCTATTGCTGCACGTCAACCAAAAAAAGCATTGAAATAAAATGATAAAGGCTGTTTAATCTAAAAGATTGAACAGCCTTTATTGCTTATGTTACACTATAAATACTGTAAAAAGGGGGCGTAACGTATGCATAATAAAATTTTGAATATAGCTATTGTTCATGTCATGGTATGTTTGTTTTTCGTGTTCGTTGCTATCACACCAACGCGTTTTACTTTTTTAAACTGGAATGTTTTTCTGGCGCTATTACCTTTCGATTTTGCGCTTATAGTGGCATCAACACAATTAAAGTCAATTAAAGTAATTTTCAGTGGGCTTTGGCTGCTATTTTTTCCAAATACGATGTACATGATGACCGACTTTATTCATCTTTATGCTATTGGAACGGATTTAGATCAGCCGACACAATACTTTAATTATGCTATTTTAGCGACAGGTATATTTATTGGTGTCGGGTTAGGTATCTTAAGTTTAGAGATAGAGACACGTACAATTTTTCAAAGGCACACACATATCGTTTATTTCACGATTACAGCCATTGTCTCAGTATTATCGTCATTTGGCATCTATCTTGGCCGTTATTTAAGATTAAACTCTTGGGATATATTTACCAATTTTGGCGAGGTAATGGAAAATATTATTTTCTCTCTGAGTTATCATATGATAACTTTTGTGATTTTGTTTGCTGCAGCACAATTTGCTGTTCTAGTTGTCTTTCATTACGGTATACGCTTGATTAATGTTGATCAAAAAAATGCTTGACAATGACTGCCTAATACGATAAAATTATACATGTTGAACAAGTAGAGGCGCCCGCTTCTCGCCAAGTGACAATGTTTCTTGGCAGATACAGTTATCCGTATGGATTGCAAGTGTTGAAGTGGGTGAAGATTAGGTTCTTTACTCACTTTTTTTCTGCTTAGTTCGCAAAATAAATTTGGAGGTGCCTGACAATAGCACGTCAACCACGACAAGTTGATTTAATCAACGATAATATTCGTGCACCCCGCGTATTGCTCATCCATGATGGTAAGCAGACAGAAATGTCTACGCGAGATGCACAACAAATTGCTAACGATTCAAACCAAGATTTAGTATTGGTGCAAGCTAACGCTGAACCACCGGTTGCTAAAATCATGGATTGGGGAAAAGCCAAGTTCGAAGCACAAAAGAAACAAAAAGAGCAACGTAAGAACCAAAAAATCGTTCAACTTAAAGAAGTTCGTATGTCACCGGTTATCGATTCAGGCGATTTCGAAACACGTAAGAAAGCTGCTATCAAGTTCCTTGGACAGGGGAACAAGGTTAAGCTTAATTTACGTTTCCGTGGTCGTATGATTACGCACCAAGACATCGGACGACAAGTATTAGACCGTATGGCTGCAGAACTTGACGATATTGCCAAGGTTGAGCAACGTGCCAAAATGGACGGCCGCCAAATGTTTTTGGTCTTGGCACCTAAAGATGCCAAGTAATTAAAGGTTTATCAGTTTGCTTGCAAACTTAAACAAAATCACACAGTAGGAGAATTAGTCACATGCCAAAGATGAAGACACACCGCGCATCAGCAAAGCGCTTTAAAAAGACAGCAAACGGTGGCTTGAAGTCAGCCTCAGCTTATACTTCACACCGTTTCCATGGTAAGACAAAGAAACAACGTCGCCAATTGCGTGGTACACGTATGATGGATTCAACGACTGTTAAAACATACGCTAAGATGTTGTCAAATATCTAATTCGTGTTGCGATAGTTCAGCTATCTATATTTTAGATTTAAAATTCAGTAAGTTATTTTTTAGAATTCTAGGAGGAATTACCCATGCGAGTTAAGGGTGGTACAGTTTCACGCGCACGTCGTAAAAAAATTGTTAAGTTGGCCAAGGGTTACCGTGGACAACGTCGTATTAATTTTAAGGTTGCTAAGCAACAAGTATGGAAGTCTTATTTGTATGCTTACCGTGATCGCAAGAACACGAAGCGTAACTTTCGTAAGTTATGGATTGCTCGTATCAACGCTGCAGCCCGTATGAATGGCTTGTCATATTCGAAGTTGATGCATGGTTTGACACTTGCAGGTGTAGAACTCAACCGTAAAATGTTGGCTGAGATTGCTGTAACTGATTTTGATACTTTTTCAAAGCTAGCTGACCAAGCAAAGGCTGCCTTAGCATCAGATAACGTCTTAGTACATGAACGTGTTGCTGCAACTTTGGAGACAACTGTTAAGGTTGATCGTTAATATTTAAATTAATAAAACACGTAGCTTTACGTGTTTTATTAATTTGATTTATATCTAAAAAATGGTGATCGATTAAGTCGATCACCATTTTATTTTGTGTTACTGTAAACCACTTTGAGACTTGCTACTAGCAACGAGTTTCAAATTATTAGCATCACCTGTCGGTGTGAAAACAATTGCTACTTTAGCACCACTCGTACTTTGCCATGTGGCATATAATTGGTCACTGGCGGTTAAGTATGTTGGATTACCATAAGTTGCGCGTACTTCATCGTATGTCACGGTTCCTATAGCAACAGCATCATATGTTGAAGCTGACCAATTACCAAATGTTGTGGAGGCAGCACTTGAACTATTAGACTGTTGAACTTGACCTGAAGAAACAGATTCAGAGTTAGTATCAGACGAAGAGGTTGCTGTGATGTTATTGTCTGCTGTGCTGTTGTCAGTAATTGGCGTTTGTGTGGCATCATTTGTGACTGTGTTAATGACAGAAGATACGGCGGAGCTTGCAGTTACGGGCGCTTCAGCCACACTGGTTGACTCACTGGCACTGGCTAGCGTTGTTGACGAACTAGATTTAGGATGAGATGATTTTGACTTAGCGCGTTTTGTTTTTGACGTGACAGTCGATTTGGTTTGCGCAATCTTATGTACTGATTGTTGATTATGACCTACTATGGCAAAAATAGTAAATATCACAAGTATAGCAATTAGAGTTGCGATAACGATGTTGCGTGCGCGGTGCGACTTTTTAAATGGTTTACGTTGCATAATAATTGAGTATAGACAAACAGCATCTATACATTCCTTTCCTCACATAATGATAACAGAAAAGCGTTAAAGTGTGTTAAAATAGATATAATTACGTATCGAGACAAAAAATAGGACTACCTCAGCGTTTTAGAAACCAGTAGTGTCCACTTGTTATATTTACGAAAAATGATGACTTATAGTATAAGTCTATTTATAAAGGAAAAAACATGACAGATTTGAGTATTATTCCGTTTGGCGGCGTACGCGAAAACGGTAAGAACATGTATGCCGTTACGGTGGCAGACGAGATTTTTATTTTTGATGCAGGATTAAAATACCCAGAAACAGATCAACTTGGGGTTGATGTTGTTGTACCTGATTTTGAGTATTTTATTAAAAATAGTGACAAAATTGCAGGTGTCTTTTTAACACATGGCCACGCAGATGCCATTGGCGCATTGCCCTACTTTCTTCAGCAGGTTCAAGCACCTATTTTTGGTTCCGAATTGACCATTGAATTGGCAAAATTAGCTATTAAAGAACAAGAGGCATTAAAAGATTATAACGATTACCACATTATCAACGAAAAAACAGAAATTGATTTTGGAAAAGTAACGGTGTCATTTTTTAACACAACGCATTCTATTCCAGATTCACTAGGTATCGTGTTAGGCACACCTTATGGACAAGTAGTTTATACTGGTGATTTTAAGTTTGACCAGACCTCAGATGCAGGTTACGAGACTGATATACCACGTCTTGTAGAAGTCGGACGGGGGAAAGTACTTGCGTTGTTAGCCGATGCTGCTGGTACAGGCAATGATTTAGATTCTGTTAATGAATCTAAAATTAGCGAGTATATTCTTGAAACTTTCCGAGAGAATAAACAAAAAAGAATCATTGTGGCAGCAGTTGCCTCAAATATTCAGCGTATTCAACAAGTTATTGATGCCACTGTAGCGACAAAACGACAACTTGTTTTATCTGGTAATGATATCGAAAATGTCGTTCGAACAGCTATTCGTTTACGTAAACTCAATTTACCAATTCCTGAAAGTAAGCTATTTGTTAACTTGAAAAATGCTAAAAATTTGCCCATCTCAGAGACTGTTATCCTTGAAACTGGACGTATGGGAGAACCGATTAAGCATTTAAATCGTATGGCTAACGGAGAAGATCCATATATTCATATCGGTGTAGATGATCTGGTGTTTATTACAACGACACCATCAACAGCAATGGAAAGTGTTGTTGCTAAAACGCGTGATATGCTCTTTAAAAGAGGTGCAGATGTTAAACAAATAAGTAGTGATTTGCGTTCTAGTGGACATGCATCACGTAATGATTTACAGATGATGATCAATCTGTTAAAACCGCAGTATTTTATGCCCGTTCAAGGTGAATATCGTGTTATGACGTCTGCCAAAGCTGCTGCTGAAGAAGTTCATATTGTGGAAGATCACATCATGATGGCCATGAAAGGGGATCAATTCAAATGGCAAAGCGATCATTTTGAATTGCAAGACTCCTTTACTGTTGGCGAAACACTGATTGATGGTTCAGGTATTGGCGATATTGGTAATGTTGTTTTGAGAGATCGTCGAATTTTGTCAGAAGACGGTATTTTTGTGTCTGTTGTCACGATTGATCGTAAGAAACGACAAGTTGTTTCTAAACCAAAATTGACATCTCGCGGGTTTGTTTATGTTAAGGCAAACCGTGATTTGATGAAGGAAGCTTCTGAAATAACGGTGAAACAGATTGAAACTTACCTTACCACAACTAAAAACTTTGATTGGAACGAACTGAAAAATGGTGTGCGCGAGGTTCTGTCACGCTTTTTGTTTGAGCAAACACGTCGACGCCCTATGGTTATGCCAGTTGTTATGGAAGTGAATCAAAACCGTCGTCCTATGGCACATAAATCTGTGCAGACAGGGGCGCAAACACGTACACGTCAAGTTGTAAAAAATGAAAAAAGCAACTCAATTACAACAAAATCATCAAAAAAACGCGGTAAAAAAACGATTGTAAAAGCTGCAGAATAACTTTAGACGAACTCAGTTAATGTTAGTTTATCAAAAAGGGTTTTTAATATGAACCTAGAAAGGTAATGCGCTAATGTCTTGATTGTTTTGACATTATCACAAATATTTTATGACCTCAGACAATAATGTAACACCTGAAATAAAAGCAATGATTACACGGGCGCATACTGAAATGGCGCAAGAAAATTGGCATGATGCATCGGAAACCTTAGGGAAATTGTATAGTTCGGTAGCTACGTATGAAGTGAATTATAGGTTAGTGACGGCACTATTTATGGATGAACAATACCAATTAGCCTCGTCTTATGCTGATGATTTTCTAATGAATTATCTGGAAGAAGAAAACGATTTTCGAATGATCGTTGCGTTAGCGGTTCAAAATCAAAGCTTTGTTTACGCACAACAATTAGCCATGCTATGGGATAATTTAGATACGAGGCAGACTGTACTTCAAGAAATAAGGGATGCTGAAATTCGCGCAGAATCAGCTATGTCAGCCACATTTCAAACGATAGCGCGACAATTTTATCACTTGAGTGACTATAGTGTTATTGAGCAGCGGGATAGATATGAATCTGCTAGGCATCTACCTGTGGCTCAGTTTATTGTTGGCGCTAAATATCTATTAGTAGACCCTTATGCAACGCCTATTATTCGAGCTACCTTACTTGAAGATCTTCAAAAATTACGTTTATCAGAAGAAGTTGCGTACCGTTGGTTAGATGATGAATTGTATACAATTCATCTGAATGATTTACCAATACTAACAAACCTCAAAATATTTGAAGATATTGCTGATTTACTCGATGAAAAGCTAGAAAATGATGATCCAATTGCAATGGACATGTTGGCACAGCAAGTTCGATTTGAATTAACCTTACTCTACCCACGTGTAGAAGAGGTTGTAACAGATCCTGAGAGCTGGGTTGAATCAAGCATTGATCGTTATTACCAACGTTCAAACTTGACTGAAATGGCAACACAGAAGAAATGGCATCAAAAAGTCAGAACTTTGACTGAGAATTTCTTTGAAAATTAGTATAGAAAACGGTTTACATTTTCTTAATAATTCGGTATAATAATTTTTGGCTTCAAGAGCCAGAAAAACGCAATTAACTGTTGTCTTTTGATGGCTTGCGTTGTAAAATAAATATATAAACATTTTTCAGTAATCTGTAAAATGAATTTTGGAGGAAACTACATTGGCTAAGGAAACTTACGTTCGCACTAAGCCCCACGTTAATATCGGTACTATTGGACACGTCGATCACGGAAAGACGACTTTGACAGCCGCAATCTCAAAGGTATTGGCTGAAAAGCAAGGTATCGTAGCTACTGATTTTGCTGAAATCGATAACGCGCCTGAAGAAAAAGAACGTGGTATCACGATCAACACTTCACACATCGAATATGAAACAGAAGCACGTCACTATGCTCATATCGACGCCCCTGGCCACGCCGATTATGTTAAAAACATGATCACTGGTGCTGCACAAATGGATGGTGCCATCTTAGTTGTTGCTGCAACTGATGGTCCTATGCCACAAACACGTGAACATATCTTGTTGGCACGTCAAGTTGGTGTTGACTACCTTGTTGTGTTCTTGAACAAGACTGATTTAGTTGATGATGAAGAATTAGTTGAATTAGTTGAAATGGAAGTTCGTGAATTGTTGTCAGAATATGACTTCCCAGGTGACGATATTCCAGTTCTTAAGGGTTCAGCTTTGAAGGCTCTTGAAGGTGATCCTGAACAAGTTAAGGTTATCGAAGAATTGATGGATACTGTTGATTCATACATTCCAGAACCAAAGCGTGAAACTGACAAGCCATTCTTGATGCCTGTCGAAGACGTCTTCACAATTACTGGTCGTGGTACAGTTGCATCTGGTCGTGTTGACCGTGGTGTATTGACTACTGGAACAGAAGTTGAAATTGTTGGTTTGAAAGAAGCTATTCAAAAGACTACTGTTACTGGTATCGAAATGTTCCGTAAGACATTGGAAGAAGCACAAGCTGGTGATAACATCGGTGCACTTCTTCGTGGTGTTGATCGTAACGAAATTGAACGTGGTCAAGTTTTGGCAAAGCCAGGTTCAATTAAGACACATAAGAAGTTTAAGGCTGAAGTCTATGTCCTTTCTAAGGAAGAAGGCGGACGTCACACACCATTCTTTACTAACTACCGTCCACAATTCTACTTCCATACAACTGATGTTACAGGTGTTGTTGAATTGCCAGCAGGTGTAGAAATGGTTATGCCTGGTGATCAAGTGACATTCGAAATTGAATTGATCTCACCAGTTGCTATTGAACAAGGATTGAAGTTTACTGTTCGTGAAGGTGGTCATACTGTTGGTGCCGGAACTGTTACAGAAATCGAAGATTAATTTTATAATTGTTTTTACGAAAGCACGCTTTTGCGTGTTTTTTTTGTGGTTTAAGTACAATGAAAAACGCATGGTCAACACCATGCGTCAATTATATTTTATTTTAGGTTTGATTTCTCATCTGTGTTACGTCCTAGTGCAGAAGCTCGTGCTTCTGCACTAGCATCATCATTAGGTAATGAGATAAGATCATCTAAAGAGTTTACAAGTTGCTCTTCGCGATTAACAATTTTTGCCATACACAGTCTCCTTTATTTCAGTATAACGCAATTTATATGCAATAATATACAGTTATTCAAAAAAATAATGTATATAATAAGCATAAGATAGAATTTACTGTATAATTAAAGTTAGATATAAAAGGGAGTAATAGAACAATGACTGAATTATTGACTGTAAGTAACTTAAAAAAGCAATATGGCTCTAAACTTATTTTTGATCACATTAATACGCAAGTAAAGCAAGGTGAGGTAGTTGCTATATTAGGCCCTTCAGGCGCTGGAAAGTCGACTTTTTTGCGTGCTATTAACTTATTAGATGCACCAACCAGCGGTCAGGTTATATTTGAAGGTAATGAACTAACAAATCTTGGTGAGAAGCAGTTAGATACATTACGCGAAAAAATGGGGATGGTATTTCAAAGCTTTAATTTATTTCCTAACTTGTCTGTCATTGAAAATGTGAAATTAGCGCCTATGAAAGTTAAAAAGGTATCTAATAATGATGCCACTGAGTTGGCAAAAAAATTGTTAACACAAGTTGGTTTAGCTGATAAATATGATGTTTACCCATCTAGTTTATCAGGTGGGCAACAACAGCGTGTGGCAATAGCCAGAGCGCTTGCTATGTCACCTGATGTCTTACTGTTTGATGAACCAACAAGTGCATTGGATCCTGAAATGGTTGGTGAGGTGTTGGGAGTTATGAAAAAGTTGGCAGAGGATGGCATGACAATGTTGGTTGTTACGCATGAAATGGGCTTTGCACGTGAGGTAGCTGATACAATCTGGTTTATGGCTGATGGTAGTGTGCAAGAAATTTCAAAACCTGAAGACTTTTTCACGTCACCACAAACAGACCGTGCAAAAGATTTTTTGAATAAAATATTGTAATAGTTAAATTTCGTGCGCATAAGTTCGCGATTTTTTTGTTATGATAAAGATATGGAAAATATTAGTTTAGAGAAAAAGCATGCAGCGGTAGCGGCATCACAGTTAATCAAAAATGGTATGACGGTTGGTTTAGGTACTGGATCAACAGTTAATTATTTTTTGGATGCGCTTGCAACACGTATACGACAAGAAAATTTAAAAATTGTTGGTGTAACAACGTCTTTTAAAACAGCGAATAGAGCCGAATCGTTGGGTATCACCATCATTGATATTGATGATGCACCAGCGATTGATTTAACAGTAGACGGTGCAGATGAAGTAGATAATCGTATGAATGGCATTAAGGGGGGCGGGGCAGCCTTTTTAATGGAAAAAATTGTTGCTCATAATTCAAACCGTGTTGTTTGGATTATAGATAGTCAAAAACGACATCAACAATTAGGACGTTTTCCCTTGCCAGTAGAGATTGTTCCTTTTGGTAGTGGTAAATTAATTGCTGATTTTAAAAAACGTCATTTACATCCAGTCTTAAGACAACAAGACGGGAAAACTGTTGTTACGGATATGGGTCATTTTATCGTTGACTTGGTATTAAATAGAATCGATCAACCTTATCAATTGGGGCAGTATTTAGATAGTAGGATTGGTGTAGTTGAACACGGATTATTTTTAGGTGTTGCAGATGAAATTATTATTGGTACGTCTTCTGGCGTAAGACAATTAAAACGTGATGCGTTACAGAAATAAATGTAACTTAATTTAAAAGCGCTTACATTTATTATTAAGAAGCGGTATAATAGATTTGTAATAAGATAAGTGAAGGAGCGTGTCGCGCAGATTGCGCAACATAACAAATAATATGGCATACAAAAATATTTTGGTAGCAGTGGATGGATCAAAAGTATCAAACTTATTGATCAAACGTGTACATGAATTTGCACCAGAAGCACACATGGATATTTTGATTGTTGTGGATACGAGCGGTGGCTATTTTGGTACTGTTGTTATGAATGCGGATATTGTTTATCAAATGGAGCAAGATGCTGAAGATATGATCAACGAAGCATATGCCTACGCGAAGGCTATAGGTCATGCTAATACGGATATTCACGTACGTTTTGGAACTCCTAAACAAGTAATCGCACGTGATTTTCCAAAGGACCATAAGAATGATATGATTGTAGTTGGCGAAACGGGTCTAAGTCGTTTACAGCGTGCAATGGCAGGTACTGTACCATCATTTGTTACACAAACGTCGGCTGTTGATGTATTAATTATGCGGACATCAGAAAAATAGTTTTCGCAATACAAAAGAGATGTTAAACTCACCCTCAATTTTTGAGCTTAGTTTAACATCTCTTTTGTATTACTTTGATTATATCATTTAGCTTCTTTTAAGATTTTGATGCTGATAATTTTGACTGGTTTAACTGGGGTAGAACCTTCGCCACCAGTTTTTACTTTTGCAGTTGCAATTTTATCAACGGATGCCATGCCAGAAATGACTTGTCCAAATACAGTATAGCTGCCATCAAGTGAGGGGTTTCCACCCTTTTGATAAGCATCAACTATTTTTTTAGGGTAATTATTTGTGTCTAACTGTTGTGTTTGATTTTTTACATTTTGATTAATGAAAAACTGTGATCCGTTAGTATTTGGACCAGAATTAGCCATTGTCAACGCACCACGTATGTTATACAAAGATGAGCTAATTTCATCTTTAAAGCCATGACCACTATCAATGCTGTTATTTTTATCGTACCATATTGAGTGTCCACCGCTACCATTGCCCTTAGGATCACCACCTTGAATCATGAAGTCAGCGATAACTCGGTGGAATATCGTGTTATTGTAATAATTTTGCTTAGCATGTGTTAGAAAGTTTTCCACTGCTAAAGGTGCATACTGGTTAAATAATTTCACTGTTATATCGCCATCTGTTGTTGTGATTTTAACTTCACTTTCATTAGATGCCACTTGGGTGTCTAATTGAGGCAAGGGAACTTTGTCTAAATTAGGATCTTTTTTTGTTTGAGAAGGCGTGCTAGTACTGGCATCACTTGTAGGTGTTTGGTTAGCGTGTGATGTTAGTATCACAATACCAATGATAAGGATTATTAAGATTGTACCCATAGCTGTAAGTATGATATATTGTTTTTTCTTATTCATGCTGGCATCCTTTAAATTCTTTCGATGAGATAGGTTTGTGTTGTATTTGTTTTATAATTTGCTTGTTGAAAATCGGCTGTTAATAAGCTTTGAGAATAGACTGACCAGTTTTCAGGCACATCATCGAATTTAATAATTAATAGACCACCGTGTGTTAAACGAGGGATAACACGATCAATTTGATCGAGATAATCATCTGGTCGGTCATGACTATTTTCAGAATCACTAGAATAATCAAATATGACAATGCGTGCTTGATTTTGAAGGCCAAGCTCAGCAATAAATTGGCGGTCTATCGTTTTACTCAGTAAAGTAACACGTTCTGATAAGCCGCTCATGAAAAGCGAAGCTGCCGTTGCGTTAGCGTTGTCTTTTGTTGTTGTATAGCTAATTACTCGACCGGTGTTGCCAACACGTGTCGCCAAAAATCGTGTATTAATACCATTTGCGGTTGTAGCATCTACAACGATGTCACCCACGTGGACTGCTTGTTCAATTAATTGGTGAATAAAAGTTTGCGTTGTAGGGATCATGTTTGTTCTCCAATATTAAAAATGTAGTGGGATAACATCAGTAGACTGTAACCAAGTGCTAAGCCGGCTAAAATATCGCTAGGATAGTGGACATTAATGTAGATTCGGCTGACTGGAATGATAACAATTAGGCTTAGAAAAAGAAATTGCATGCTATTCTTAAGCCAAGTATTTGTGATATAAAGTCGAACGAAAATAATGATTGTGCCGTAGAGTAGTATCGATACCATTGTGTGTCCAGACGGAAAGCTGTAACCATATTCGGGTATCAGTTGTGCTGAAGGACGTGGATTTTTAATGGTGTATTTTACTAATTGTGTCATTAATCCAGCAGAAATAGCAATATTTACGATTAAAAAAAGGAACAAACGGTATTGGCGTTGGGAAATAAGGAACGCAGAGAGTAAAAGCGTTACAAATGATGTAAATGTGACGCTTCCTAGTTGTGTGATGTTAGTAAAGAAAGTATCTGCAATAGGTGAACGTTTTTGGATTAATTGTTGGCCAAAATGGTTTACTGTATCAATCCATTCTGACTGAAGAAAAACACCTAACGCAAGTCCTAGAAAAATACTAAAAGCAATTGACGCACATAAGAGTTGTAATTTTTGTTTATTGAGCATAATATATAGTATACCTGATTTTAATAAAACGTGATATAATTAGGTCATTATATTTGGCAGTAGTACATGGTGAGGGGTATTAGAAAATAAACGGGAATGCAAGTTTATCAATCAACCCGTGGAACTCGGCGAAATTGTTTGAAAGTGAAATCAGAGTAGTTTTCGACGTGTTGTCGCGATAAGACAGATGAGACGTATTTTTGGTACGTGAACATAGGTGGTACCGCGATAATTCGCCCTATGTCATACTTTTAGTGTGACGTAGAGCGAACTTTTTTAATTTTAATTATCAAAATAATGAGGAGGAAGTGCTGTTTAGATCAGTGAAACTTATGATCCTGATAGTACTAAACGATTAGTATGGCATACGAGCATCAAAAAATCGAAACAAAATGGCAAAAGTATTGGGATGAATATCAAACTTTTGCAACAAGTGACGAGACAAATAAACCAAAGTATTATGCTGTGGACATGTTTCCATATCCATCAGGTCAAGGCTTACATGTTGGGCATCCCGAAGGCTACACGGCAACTGATATTATGAGTCGGTTTAAACGAACACAAGGATTTAATGTACTGCATCCAATGGGTTGGGATGCTTTTGGTTTGCCAGCAGAACAATATGCTCTGAAAACAGGACACAATCCCGCTGACTTTACGAGTCAAAACGTTGCACATTTTCGTGAGCAAATCAAATCTTTGGGCTTGTCGTATGATTGGAATCGTGAAATTAATACGACCGACCCTAAATTTTATAAATGGACACAATGGATTTTTGAGAAGTTGTACGAAAAAGGTTTAGCTTATGAGTCAAATATGATGGTTAATTGGGACCCGATTGATCGTGTTGTTTTGGCTAATGAGGAAGTCATTGATGGTAAGTCGGAGCGTTCCGGTAATAAGGTTGAACGTAAAGCTTTACGTCAATGGGTTTTGAAAATAACAGCTTACGCAGATCGTTTGGTTGATGACTTAGATGATCTAGACTGGCCAGAGGCGATTAAAGAGCAACAACGGCATTGGATTGGCCGTTCAAAAGGTGCTGCGGTATTTTTCAAAGTCGCTAATACTGATAAGCAGATTGAAGTCTATACAACGCGACCTGATACATTATTTGGTGCGTCATATATGGTTTTAGCACCAGAACATACTTTAGTTGATGATATTGTGACTGATGCTCAAAAACAAGCTGTAGCAAATTATCGTGCAGACATTGCGGCGAAGTCTGATTTGGAACGCACCGATTTAAATAAAGATAAAACAGGTGTTTTTACAGGCGCATATGGGATTAATCCCATTAATGGTGAAAAGTTACCAATTTGGATTGCTGATTATGTTTTGGCGTCATATGGTACAGGCGCAATTATGGCAGTTCCTGCACACGACACACGTGACTTTGATTTTGCGAAAAAGTTTGATTTGAATATTAAGCCAGTGATAGCTGGTGGGGACAGCACAAAAGAAGCCTATATGGGTGATGGAACACATATTAATTCTGGTTTCTTAGATGGCTTGGATAAAGCTTCAGCTATTGATCAGACTATATCGTGGCTAGAATCACATCAAGCTGGGCATGCCCAGACTAACTTCCGATTACGTGATTGGATCTTTTCGCGTCAACGTTACTGGGGTGAACCAATTCCAGTTATTCATTGGGAAGATGGCACAACCTCTTTAGTTCCTGAAAAAGAATTACCACTTTTATTGCCACGTGCAACGGAGCTAAGACCGTCAGGTAGTGGTGAGTCACCACTTGCTAACTTGACTGATTGGCTAGAAGTGACACGTGAGGACGGTGTTAAGGGGCGTCGTGAAACAAATACGATGCCACAGTGGGCAGGTTCATCGTGGTATTTCTTACGCTATATTGATCCCCATAATGATGAAGTATTAGCAGATTCAGACAAACTAAAGTATTGGATGAATGTTGACCTGTACGTTGGCGGTGCAGAACATGCTGTGTTACACTTATTGTACGCTCGTTTTTGGCACAAATTCTTGTATGATTTAGGTGTTGTACCAACAAAAGAACCGTTCCAAAAGTTAGTCAATCAAGGAATGATTTTAGGCGCAAACCACGAAAAAATGTCAAAATCAAAGGGTAATGTTGTCAATCCAGATGATATTGTTGCGGCTTTTGGTGCAGATACGTTACGTGTCTATGAAATGTTCATGGGACCTTTAACACAGAATAAACCATGGTCTGAAGAAGGCATCACAGGATCGCGGCGTTGGCTTGATCGTGTTTGGCGTTTGTTAATTGATGACAACGATCGTCTACGCGACCACGTGACGACTTATAATCCAGGTGATCTAGACAAAATCTATAATCAAACAGTTAAAAAAGTGACTGAAGATTTAGAAAACATGCGTTTTAATACTGCCATTTCTCAAATGATGGTGTTTGTTAATGAGGCTTATAAATCAGACGCACTACCACTTGATTATATGAATGGCTTTATCCAATTGTTAGCACCGTTTGCACCTCATTTAGCTGAAGAACTGTGGGTTCGTCTGGGAAATGAGGCATCAATATCATATGTTACTTGGCCAACGTACGACCAAGCGCAACTTGTTGATGACACGGTTGAAATTATTTTCCAAGTCAATGGTAAGGTACGTGGTAAGGCAACTGTTACACGTGATATTGATAAAGATAGTATGATTGCTTCTGCAAAATTAGATGATAATGTTCAGAATTTTATTGCTGGAAAGACAGTTCGTAAGATTATTGCCATTCCAGGAAAGTTTGTTAATATTGTCGTTGGATAAAATTAATCTTTAAAGGACTAATAAGCTGGTGTATGCCAGCGTACATAAGTTAAGAGGAGTACACAAATGGCGGGTGAACAACATCCAGATGATCTGAAAATGCGTGGACAACATGTCGACAAAGTTAATGTTGACGGTCAAATATTAAGTGCAGAGGAAATACTAGCACGAGCACGGCAACGCGTACAGCAGAAGCAGCAGATGCAACCGGAGCAAGATAATCGTGCTCAAGAACCAAGCGCTCAACAAATTGCAGTAATTAAAGCAAAAAATGAAAGGTCTCGTCAAAAAATAGGCCAGAAAAAGCCAAACTTGAAGCAGAAATCGATATCCGATCCCTTTGACGCAGATGTGTTACCCAAAAATGAGGCATCATCTGAGCAGGTGAAGAATGATTCACAAGCAACATTAGTAAAGGGTTCTGCTTGGTTATCAGCTGGTAACATGTTATCGCGCATTTTAGGCGCTGTTTATATTGTACCTTGGATGGCATTATTAGGATCTAACTCCAATCGTGCCAATGGTTTGTTTACGCAAGGGTACACGATATATGCTATATTTTTAGCTATTGCTACATTTGGTGTCCCTTCGGCAATATCAAAATTGGTGGCCGAGTATAATGCACGTCAAAATGTTTATCAATCGCGCCAGTTAATCCGTCAATCAATGTGGCTAGGTGTATTTTTAGGAATTGTATTTGGTACTGCTATTTACGTGCTTACGCCAGTGCTTTCCATGGGCAATGCTAATTTTGTACCTGTTTTGCATTCGTTAGCACCAGCAGTGGCAATTTTCCCAGTTATGTCAATGCTTCGTGGTGTGTTTCAAGGTTACCAACTAATGAGTATTTCAGCGTTGTCTCAAGTTGTGGAACAAATTGCACGTGTTATTTATATGTTGGTCACTGCAGTGATTATTTTAAAAGCTAATCCAGGTAATTGGAGCGGCGTTGTTGTGCAATCTACTTTTGCTGCGTTTATTGGTGCCATATTTAGTATGCTCGTGCTGATCTGGGGTTGGCTAAGGTATCGTCATGTCTTTCTATCAAGTGCTCTACCTCAAGTTGCGCCAGAGGAACAAACGCCAACGTTGCGGTTGATTTTTAATATTTTAAAAGAATCATGGCCATTTATTATCATTGGTTCAGCGATCACTTTGTTCCAGCTAGTTGACCAATATACTTATTTTGACATTATGGCACATTTTTTCGCTAATACGAACGCGCAATTACAAACACAATTTGCGTTATTTAGTGCTAATCCAAATAAACTGATCATGATTATTGTGCCTTTTTCAACGAGTATAGCGGCAACAATATTACCTATGTTGTCAGGTAAAAAAGCAACACTGACACGTGAAAACATTCAAGAACAATTGAAGCAGGTTATTAAATTGTTTGCGCTTGTGATGTTGCCAAGCACACTTGGCATGTTTGCAATTGCTGGACCGCTTTATAAAATGTTTTATCCAATCGATGTTTCAAACCAAGAAGGTATTTATTTGTTACAATACTCAACAATACTGGCTATTGCTTTTAGTCTATTTATGTTATTAGCGTTTGTGCTACAAGCTTTGTCGGAAGTATCTATTGTGATAAAATCTTTTGTGTTTGGTATGTTAGTTAAAATAGCTTTACAGGTACCATTAGTTCGTTATTTTGAAGGCATGGGCGCTTTAATGGCTAGCATGGTTGGTATGGCAATAGCAATTGCGTACATGTTAGACTTCTTAAAAAAAGCCTATGGCGTATCGCTTACATCAGTCGAGAAGGAATTATGGCAGTTGTTTATTGGTGCTGTGATTATGGCGATTATAGCTTACTTAGTTGTGTTTATATTTGGGAATTTTGTTTTCCCAGTTGATACAAAAATATCTGTTACGATTACATCATTACTGAGTGCCGGTGTGGGTGGTATTGTCGTGATCTTGTTATACTTACGTATGGGATTTGGGGATGACTTATTAGGTAGCAAAATAAGTTATGTACCACAAAAATTACGACCAAAGCGATGATTAATCATCGCTTTTTCTGTCTTTTTAAATGAAGTAGATAAAGAATAGTTAATAGGGTATGCTTATTTCCAAAGTTGGTGTATGCTAAAAATAAGTTTTGTGCTAAATGGAGATGCAGATATGACAAATCAAGATACACAAACAATATTGAATCCAGAACTTGTGAATCAGCTCGATAAAAAAATTCTATATTTGAATCAACTACAATCAGCGATTACAGGTAATCGGTCATTACAGGTTTATCAATTACTTGATTCAAAAAAATTTGAACAACTGATTTTAAAAATCAGCGATTCAAGTCCTAATAATCAACAAGCTTTTTTGGTTTCTGATATACAACAAGACATTGCGACATATTTAGCACCTGAGTTACTGTCCTATATCGTGACACAATTTGATTTTTTGACATATGAGGCCGTGGTAGATGAGCCAGAAAGTTATCGTATCTATATTGGTGATTGGTGGGATCATCGTCAATTAGGCACACTAAATATACTTTCAGTCACTTTAAAAGTAGATAATATTTTGATATCAGAGTTAACAACTACCTCTGAACTACCTAAAGGAGAAACACTTAATCAGTCAAAAATTGCCGAATTAACTCAAATTATAACAGGGCTAAAGGTGTTTTTAGATGACGATACAAAACGATCACTTGAACTTAAAGTTATTGAAGACCAATTAGAAGAGATTACAGCAAATAAGTCGGGATTATTTGGTCGTTCTGATAAAGCGACACGGGAAGCACTAACTAAAAAACGTGATTTGTTAGTGGCAACACAGAAGCGGGTACCTGAAGTACAACAAAAATTGATCGACCAACAGGAGGAATTATTAGTACTCGAAAAAGAAGATGCCTTACGTCATCTGGAATTACAAGCCATTTTAGAACAGTATGAAGATGTCGCAACCTTTACAGCACAGTTAGATAATATATATGTCACGTATATGACACATTTAGGTCAAAAATAGCGTATGGATGATTTTAATATACAAAACTATAGTGAGCAATTAAAAAAAGATTTGAATTTGTTTGAGGGTTGGCAATCACTTATTAAAGCATTGGACCAAACACAGAGCATGGCAGAATCACTAGATATTTTGCAGAAAATTTTGGCTTTTGATAGTCATCAGTCGCAGATGGTTCGTATTGCCAATGATTATTGGTTTCCAAGTACACATTGGGTTACCATAGCGTTTGCAAAATTTGCAACATGGGCATCTTTATCGCAAACTGATGTGTCCTTACCTAATGGACAAAAAGTGGTTGAATTACATTTTTCAGAGTGGCCTAATGCCTCATTTCGTTTTATGAAAGCCCCCCTTGCTGCAGGTGGTTATTATTTAGAAGAAACGGCACAAAATTTAAGAGTACTCTATTGGGATATCGCTCAGAAACGTTTTTATCTCGATACACAACAATTTGCCAAACTCGTGCAAACAGACGCCATTCAATTAGCTGGTGTTAATGCCTTAGCTAGCTTCCAAAAAAGGTTAACGGCAATCGCTGCGCAATTTTCAGAAGAATCTTATGATTTAATGTTGCCAGGATTATCACAGTTTGAACAAACCAACCTAAAAATGAGTCAAGAAGGCTTATCAAACAGCTTGTTGGATAGCTTGTTTGTTGAAGCAGTTAAACAGCAATTTATTTTAAAACGCATCAAAGATGAGGTCATAGGGGTTGAAATTGAAATCGGAGAGATCAGGTTACAATTGACGCAACATTCCACAAACAATGGTCATGAACAGTGGACATATGATATTATAGATAGTAACAAAGCGGTTACCATCTATACTTTATTTCAGCAGTTGCCATTTTTTTATCAATGGTACGATGATCATTTCAAAATGGTTGGCTTAAAGGATAAGCGGGAGGTCTTTGTTGATTAGGTGCCTGACAACATCTAATGAACACCAAAATGTCGAGAAAATTAAGGGTTAATAAAAGAAAGTAGGCAAAACATATGGCATTAATTATTATTGTCGTGGTAGTCGTAATCGTGGCGATTATTTGGATTAGCATTTACAACAGCTTGGTCAAGTATCGTATGCAAACACAAGAATCGTGGAGTCAAATTGACGTACAATTGAAGCGTCGAAATGATTTAATTCCAAACCTTGTGAACACAGTTAAAGGTTATGCTGACTTCGAAAAGTCAACGCTACAAGCGGTCACAGATGCAAGAACACATGTGAATAGTGCGAAGGGACCAGCTGAAACAATGGCTGCTTCTGATCAACTAACAGGTGCGTTGACACACCTGTTTGCCGTTGCAGAAGCGTATCCAGATTTAAAGGCTAGTGCTAACTTTACAAAGTTACAAGAAGAATTAACAAACACAGAGAACAAAATTGCCTATTCACGTCAATTATTTAACACAACAACTGCAGGATATAATACGAAATTACAATCATTTCCTAGTAATATTATTGCTGGCGTGCACCATTTTAAGCCAAGTGAATTTATTGCTGTACCGGAAAATGAAAAGGAAGTACCAACGGTTAAATTTTAATGTTATTTGAACAAATACAATCAAATAAGCGTCGAACGATTGTGCTATTGGTTGGCTTCCTTATTTTAGTGGGCATTGTTGGCGCTGCAGTAGGTTATTTATTACTTGGCTCTTTGGAGTATGGGGTTATTGGTGCTTTAATTATCGGTGGTGTCTACACTTTTATTATGATTAGTAATTCAACAAATGTTGTGATGGCAATGAATCATGGTAAAGAAATTACACAGGCAGATCAAGCACCGGAATTGTGGCATACCGTTGAGGATATGGCTATGGTTGCGCAGGTACCTATGCCACGCGTATTTGTGATTCAGGATGCAAGTCCAAATGCGTTTGCAACTGGAAATAGTCCTAAAAACGCAGCCGTTGCTGCAACAACTGGGTTGCTGGAAATAATGGATCGTCATGAACTAGAAGGTGTGATTGGTCATGAAATAAGCCATGTCCGAAATTATGATATTCGTATTTCGACCATTGCATTAGCGTTAATGGCGGCTATTACACTGTTAACAAATCTCGGTAGTAATTGGTGGTTTTTTGGTGGTGGGAATCGCAATCGTAATGATCGAGATAATAATAGTGGCGGGCTACAAGTTGTTTTGTTGATTTTTTCAATTTTAGTCATGGCACTGGCACCATTACTTGCAGGTGTCATTCAAATGGCTATTTCACGCAATCGTGAGTATCTTGCGGATGCGGGTAGTGTTGAGTTAACCAGAAATCCACAAGAACTGATTTCTGCGTTACGTAAGCTAGGGTCGGCAAAACCAATGGCTGATGTCGATCCATCGTCAGCTGCCTTATATATTAGTAATCCTCTAAAAAAGAAAACCCACTTATTTGAGACACATCCACCGATTGAAGAACGTATTTTACGTTTAGAAAAAATGTAAAGTTAAGCCAGACAGTTAATGTCTGGCTTTTTATATGATTATTGTGTCTAGCTCGCGTGTGTTTTAGATGCAGTAGATAATAATTCATGTGAGTCATTGTTATGATTTTAAACTAAATAATTAAGGGTTGATTTTTCTCATAAAAACCGTTAAAGTTATACCAACAACTAAATCATTTGTTTGCAGATATATCGCTGGAAAATGGCCAGCAGTTTCTACCACGTCCCAAAAGTCGTGACTATTCGCAAATGTCAGAAAATATCAAAGTGATATTATTCGTGCATTTGTGGATCTGTGTATCCCAGATGCTTTTTTTGTACCAAAAATGATATGACGGCGGATCTGTTGACAATGGTGTTAACAAAAAGGCTACTAGACAACAAGTATGGCACAATAAAACAATGTTCATACGTTTAATAATGGAGGATCTCATGCAAAAATTTTTCATAGATGATGAAAAACCTAAGTTTAGCTCGCGCAATAAATTTGCAAAAATGGGCTTAACATTTGACGATGTCAAGTTAGTACATGACCAAATTGATCATGTTGAAAATAATGAGTTACACGTTGAAACAGTGCTCACACCAACTTTGAAATTGAAGTTACCATTACTCTCAGCTGCGATGGATACAGTGACGGAATCACGTTTTGCCATAGAGTTGGCTAAGCTTGGCGGCTTGGGTGTCGTTCATAAAAATATGACCATTGCAGAGCAAGCAGATGAGATTAAGACCGTTAAGACAGCTACATGGGATGCTGATAATTACCCGAATGCTGCAGTGGATGAACAAGGACGTTTGTTAGTCGCAGGCGCAGTAGGTGTAACTTCTGATACTGTTAAGCGTGTGGCAGCTATGGTTGCGACAGGTGTTGATGCAATTGTTTTGGATTCTGCACATGGTCATTCTGAAGGTGTGTTACGTAAGGTGTCAGAAGTACGGGAAGCATTTCCAGATTTAAATATTATTGCTGGTAATATTGCAACAACCGATGGCGCGGCAGCATTATATGATGCTGGTGCTGACGTTGTTAAAATAGGTATTGGACCGGGATCAATTTGCACAACGCGTGTTGTTGCAGGTATTGGTGTACCACAAATTTCAGCTGTTCGTGATGCAGCTAAAGAAGCTGCTCGCCGTGGTAAAACAATTATTGCTGATGGTGGCGCTAAGACACCAGAGGATATCGTTAAAGCGCTTGCTGCTGGTGGTAATGCAGTGATGTTAGGTTCGATGTTTTCTGGCACAGAAGAAACACCAGGCGTTATTTTTGAAGATCAAGGAAAAAAGTACAAGACATATCGTGGTATGGGATCAATCGCTGCCATGGAAGCAGGGTCTAAGGATCGTTACTTCCAAGGTGAGGTTAATGAAGCCAAAAAAATGGTACCAGAAGGTATTGAAGCACGAGTTGCATATAAGGGTGCTTTGGTTGATGTTTTGAACATCATCATGACACAAGTCCGTCATGATATGGTTGAAATAGGTGCCAAAACAATTACAGATCTCGTATCAAAAGATTATATTGTACGCGATATCAATGTGGTTGATTACGAGGCCGAGCTATCCAAAGACAAGCAACCAGTTATCATACCAACCTTTTAATGTTAAAATAATGGAGAAAAAATATGCCTGAAAATAATGAAAATTATGGCCTTGGTTATGATCAAGTATTGCTTGTACCAGGCGCTTCAAATGTTTTACCACATACAGTATCCTTAGCAACAACACTTGCCCAGAACTTTGTTTTAAATATTCCTGTCATTGCTGAGGCACAAGGTGTGGCAACGGATCAACGCGTAGCAGCTACAGCGTTGAATGGTGGTTTGGGCGTTATTGCAGAACAAGAAGATATAGCCGCACAAGTATTGGCTGTTAAAACTGCAAAAGCTGTGCCAGTTGACTTAGAAAAATATCCGAATGCCTTTTTGGATGCACTTGGGAAAGTTCGTGTTGCTGCTGAGGTTTGGTTGATCACAGATGCGCAAGCACGCGTTGAAAAGCTTGTATCAGCAGGCGCAGATGCTATATTCTTTTATTTACAAGATGATTTGGATGCAGAAACAAATGCTATTGTAAAAGATGTTCGAAAAGCTTATCCAACAGTGTTTATCGCGGTTGGTACTGTTGAAGACCAAGGTATTGCGGGTGCGCTATATCAAGATGGTGTTGATGCAGTGATTGCTGGTCGCGCGGTCAATTCAGATTTACCCAATAACACATTCTATCCATTTTTAACTACTACAATGGCTATTGCTGAAGTAGCAGCTGATTTTGATAAAGCTGTTATTTCATCTGGTGGTGTACACTATTCTGGTGATGTTGTAAAAGCCATTTCAGCTGGCGCAGACGCTGTTTTAGTGACAGATCTACTCAAGGGTGAGGTTTTAGAGGCAGATGGCACATTTGCTGGTGGCGATATGTCTATAGATGATGCTATTTTTCAGGCAGATGGTGGTCTGAGAGCTGGTATGGGTTATACAGGATCATCAACCGTATTAGACTTGAAATTAACAGCACAATTTGTTCAAATAACTGATAATGGACTTCGTGAGTCACATCCACATGATGTTGAAATTACTAAAATTGCACCAAACTATGCAAAGTAATAATTATTCTGACAAAGATGAAATTTACTTTGAATTTGAAGGAGAGTAACACAATGGCTGAAGTAAATGCCGATAAAGTCCTGGTATTGGACTACGGTAGTCAATATAACCAATTAATTACCCGCCGAATACGTGAGATGGGTGTTTTTTCAGAGCTGAAGTCTCGCAATATGACAATAGCGGAAATTAAAGCGTATAATCCTAAAGCAATTATTCTGTCTGGCGGTCCAATGTCTGTATATGAAGCAAATGCTTTTACAGTGGATAAGGCTATCTTTGATCTTGGTCTACCAATTCTTGGTGTGTGCTACGGTATGCAATTAATGGCACAAACCTTAGGTGGAAAAGTCGAAGCTAATCCTGGCAATGGTGAGTTTGGACAAACAATTTTGCATCAAAAGCAAAAATCTGGGTTGTTACTTGCAAATACACCAGATTCTCAAACGGTTTTGATGAGTCACTCAGATAATGTCGTGAACTTACCGGATGGCTTTGTGGTGGCTGGTGGTTCTGATGCAACACCGATTGCTGCCATTGCTGATGATCAACGGCGATTGTATGGTGTACAATTTCATGCGGAAACGACACTTTCTGAACATGGTCAACAAATTTTGCACAATTTCGTTTTCGATATTGCGCATGCTGAAGCTAATTGGGATATGAGTGGGTTTATAGATGAACAAATAGCGCATATTCGTGAGGTTGTTGGTGATAAAAAAGTTTTGTTAGGTCTTTCTGGCGGTGTTGATTCATCAGTTGTTGGTGTTTTATTGCATAAAGCCATAGGAAGCCAACTAACATCTATTTTTGTTGATCATGGCTTGTTGCGTAAAAATGAAGCTGAACAAGTTATGGAAATGATGGGGCAACAGTTTGGTTTGAATATTATCAAAGTGGATGCCCAAGAACGCTTTTTGTCAAAATTGGCAGGTATCACAGATCCCGAACAAAAGCGTAAAATCATTGGTAATGAATTTATTCAAGTGTTCAATGATGAAGCAACAAAGTTGGATGGTATTGAGTTCTTAGCACAAGGCACTTTATATACTGATGTGATTGAGTCAGGAACAGATACTGCTCAAACAATTAAATCACATCATAATGTTGGGGGCTTACCAGAAGACTTACAATTTAAGTTAATCGAGCCACTTAATACGTTATTCAAAGATGAGGTACGTGAACTTGGTGAAGCACTCGATATGCCTCATGAAATGGTTTGGCGACAACCATTTCCAGGCCCTGGGTTAGGCATTCGTATATTGGGCGATATTACAGAAGATAAGCTCGAAATTGTACGAGATTCTGATTGGATTTTGCGTGATGAAATTTCAAAAGCTGGTCTCGAAGCTGATGTTTGGCAGTATTTTACTGTTTTAACTGGTGTTCGTTCAGTGGGCGTCATGGGTGATTATCGTACCTATGATTATACAATTGCTATAAGAGCGATTACTTCAGTTGATGGCATGACGGCTGACTTTGCGCAGCTACCTTGGCCATTGCTCCAGAAAATTTCAGCACGTATTGTTAATGAGGTTGGACATATTAACCGCGTGGTCTATGATATTACTGCTAAGCCACCAGCTACGGTTGAATGGGAATAATTTACACCCTTTAAAATAGCTGTTTAATAGTATTCTTGGGGACTATTGGGGACAAGAGAAATATTTAATGGTTAGAAAGTATATCGAGAACGAGTGCATCTTGCGCTTGTTCTTTTTCTTTTAGTAGATGTGCATATACTTGGAGCGTGATAGTCGTATTAGAATGGCCAACTCGTTTTGATATGTAAGCTATATCTACACCTTTATGCAATAGATAAGAAACGTGTGAGTGCCTCAGACCATGAAAGCGAATTTGATGTACACCAGCATGTTTTAGAATTGTTTCAAGAGTGTGACCCACATTAGCTCTATATTGCGGCTTAAAAAGTAAGTCAGTTTTTGCGGTGTTCTTTATATAATTTTCTATTGCGCTATTTAATTTTTGTGATATGCTGACTGACCGAATAGATGAATTGGTTTTCGGAGCGGTATATTCATGAGAAGATGCTGAATATGATTCATCAATGATGATTTTATTTGGTTGTATATCTGATGTTCGTAACGCGAATATTTCACCTAGTCTTGCACCAGTTTCCAAAGCAATTAATACCATTAGCAATTTTGAATTCTGAACCATTTGATTTTGATTTTCATACAAAAAAGTCTGCAATCTCTCAAATTCTTCAGCGCTGAGATAGTTTTCTGATTTATGTGTTTCAAAGTGACTGTTTGCTCTAACTCTGCTAAATATATCTTTATCTATATAGCCATCTAATAAGGCATCTTTCAAGGAACTTCTGACAGAAACCAGAAAGCCTTGTGTGGATTTCAAAGTATGGGTTTCTCCGTATTGATTGATTAATTGTTGAATCCGATAATTAGTTAGTTGATCTAAACGGATACCAGCAAACAAATTCTGTACATTTTTTATCCATGATTTATATCTTATGTACGTAGATTCTCTGATGATAGGGCGCTTATACGTTTCTACCCACTTTATATAGTAATCACTATAAAGTATTTTACTACTGAACACATCATAGCCGTTGTTTGACTTGTTTTCTTGTTCAATAGACCAAGCAGAGGCTTCTTTTTTGGTATCGAAAGTTTTCGATATTTTCTTTCTAATGCCTTTGTTACCGGTAACGGATACAACAGCCCGCCATTTTTTGCCACGTTTTTCAAAACTCGCCATATAAAAAGCCTCCTTTAAAAAGGGGCTTATATCTGATATAATTATCAAGAACGCCCCGTGCGTTTTTATTTTTGTCTTTAGCACACCTCTAACTTTTGCCGGTTGGGTGTGCTTTTTTATTTGTCTATTTTTATATTTTAATAACCATAGTCATCACTAGCTTTTCCTTGGTCGTTAACGATTTTAGCATATATCGCTGGCACGGTTATTTTGCCACTGATAGCAGATTTATATGAAACTGTTCCAACACTGTCTCCAGATATGGTTACTAAATCATCTTCCAAAACTCGTGAGCCTTTCAATGTATCTGGATCATATCCAACTAAAATAATGTTATCTGAATTTCCGTCAACCGCTAATCGTATTTGGGTTTCATCATCATCTTCCATTACTTGGACTACTTTACCGGTAAATTGCATTTTTTTGCCTTTGTAGTCATCTGGCGTCCTTGCTATTTGATCATATGTAATTCCTGTTTGATATGATGATGCATCGTCTGATGAGCTAGCATCGGTAGCTTCACTACTTGACGATGAAGTTTCATCATCGTCTGGTTTCTCGCTAGAACTAGAAGAGCCTAAGCTGTTGTAGTAGTCTGCTTGTGACTTGTTCAGTACTAGATTAGTCTTTTTTATATTCTTGGCAATGTCGTATTGTAAATCGTCACTTATTTTAGACTCTACATTGTATTTAGATAGACTTCCCTTTAAATCAGTGACAGCAAAAAGGTACGCTTTAATGGGTGTATCTGTTTTATATTCGCTGTAATAATGTAATGTCAAAGGATCAACAAGCATGGTAAATTTTCCATTGTTTACCTTTGCCCAAGAAGTCATAGATTTTGAAGTAGCTGCGTTTACTCCAAAATAATCAGTATCAGAAGAGTCTCCGTATGTCGCAAACACCTTTGCTCCATCCGGCGCTGATGTTGTACCTGAAATTTCCCAGTCAGACGTATCATTTGCTTTGACGCTGCTAACTTTCAAATTATAGACTTTTTGTTTGCTTGAACTATCCGTTGCCTTAACATTGGAGTCCTTTTTGTTTGTTGCCGATATTAGCGCAATCAGCAACAATACGACCCCGATCGTAATTAATACCCACAACCACGGTTTCTTATAAAAATTACCATTCTCCTGTGACATATCTATTTATCTCCACCAGCGGTTTAATGTGAACACTTAGCACATATATGTACACCGCATAGCGGTTTATAGAACGACGACCCCGAATACTGATAATTCATGATTTTCATCTAACGGCATATCATTGTATTTTGGATTTAACGACACAAGGCGTGCGCCGTTTTCATCACTCATGAATTTTTTGACGTAGGCTTGTTGATCATAATCAGCAATGATGAACTGACCGTTGAACACTTCTTTAGTCTTATCGACAAATATGATTTGCTTGTCTGCAAAAGTAGGTTCCATCGAATCGCCGTTTACGATGACTGCAAAGTCGTGTGGTGGTATTTCGCCTTCATAAGCGACTGTTTCTTCATGACCGTCTCCCAAATACTCGCCAGTACCAGCAGAAACGGCTCCTGATATAACAACTTCTCGTTTTATGGGCATCTGAACAATTTTATTTTGCTCATTGTACTGTTGCTTTGTGTATTTGTAAACTTTTTCTTGACGTTCCTTGCTGATTTTGTTAGCCACATTATATATTTTATCTAATATAGACTCGTCATTCATTGGGACGTCAGCACCAATTAACCAGCTTGGATTAATATTTAATGTTTTAGCGATAACAAATATGTTATCTTGCTTTGCAGAATATTTTCCAGCAAGCCATTGGCTTATAGAAGACTTTCCAATTCCCGTCATTTTTGCTAAATCTGCAGGTTTTATGTTTTTGTGATCCATAGCTATTTTAAGTCTAGAATTAAAACTTTCCATATTTTTTCTCCTTAATAGGTCATAAATAAGTATAAACTAAAGTTCAGTAAAACTCAACTATAAAATAAAAAAAGTTCAGAAAAACTAAACAAATTTGTTGCATTATGAAAATATAGGTGTTACTATAAGGGTGTTCAGAAAACTGAACTAAAAGTAAAGGAGGTGCAAAATGATAAAGTTTGATTATGAGCGTCTGTATGGACGAATTAAGTCGAAGGGATTCAATCAAAGCTCTCTATCCAGAGAGATTGGAATTTCAGCGGCTTCGCTAACCAATAAATTAAAAGGTGTTCCGTTTCGTCAAGACGAAATATTGAATATCTGCAAAGTTCTTGATATTAGCGATAACGAAATGGCGGCTTATTTTTTTACAGTTAAAGTTCAGAAAACTGAACAACTAACATAGGAGGAAGAAAGCATGGCAACAAAAACAATCAATAGAAAAAGGTACCAAATCACGCAAGTGACTGGTACCCAGACGGGATCGATTTCAATTGTTACTTCTCAGGGTCTTCAATTGAAAACTTACCGTCGCCGATTTGGTAGAGTGGGCGATTGGTACGTAAGACAATCTTTGAAGATGTCTGCTCAAAATAAATAATCAAACCGTTATCGTACAAAGATATTTTTCTTAATAGAGATGGGGTCTCTTCAATAAAAATATCTTTGAAATGTTTAGAACCTGGTGTATCAACGTGTAATGTTCCAGATTCTAGTGAGTACTCATGTTCTAAATGAACATTTTCAAATTCATTCATTATTTTTTCTCCTTTCATAAGACTAGGCAAATGAGCCAGTAACTAAAGGATAGCACTTATCACAATTTACAACATTAGAAAGGTAAACACATGAACGAAATTATCAAGATTAACCAAAACGAACAAGGCGAGGCACGAGTAAGTGCTCGGGAATTATATAAAGAACTTGGTGTTAAGAAACGTTTTAGCGCTTGGTTTGAACAATACCAAGAAATGTACGTTGACGGAGTTGATTTTAAGGGTGTACTTACAGGTACGCCCTATAACAAAGCTAACCCTGACAAGCTTCAAAATATTCAAGATTATTCACTCACGGTCGACATGGCCAAGAACGTGGCTATGATGTCAAAAACTGAAAAAAGTCAACAAATTCGTGATTATTTCATTCAAGTTGAAAAGCGATATAAGCAACTTTCACAAGATCCATCTTATCAAATGGCACTTGGCTTGAAAGCGTCACAGTTATTACTTGATCAGAAAGACCAAATCATTGCTGAAATGAAACCTAAAGCACTATTTGCTGATGCAGTTGACACGAGCAACAACAGTATTCTGATTGGACAGTTAGCGAAAATACTGCGACAAAATGGCGTAAACATTGGTCAAAATCGTTTGTTCACTTGGTTACGCGAACATGAATATTTAGGCGTACGAGGAGAGCAACATAACTTGCCAACTCAAAAGAGTATGGACTTAGAAATTATGGAAACAAAGACACGAACAGTTAATAACCCTGATGGTTCAGTACGTACAACTAGTACGCCTAAGGTTACTGGAAAAGGTCAAATTTACTTCGTGAACAAGTTTTTGCAAGAAAAAGGAGGCGCGGCATGAGCATGATTGATTTTATCGAGTGTCGCGATCGGTTTTTAAACAATTAAGGAGAAATTATGGCAACAGCATATCAATTAACACCAGAAAGAATTGAAGAGTTACGACTTTATCACGAAATTGGTTGGCCACCTTCATTAACAATGAACCAACTAGAGTTGTACGAACGAACAAATATCGCAACATTGCGTAAGTATCTATTGGGTAGACCAGACGCACCATTTATTCCATTTGACCGTGGCGGGATTATTCCGTTGCTGTCTTGGGAGAAGTTCAAAGCAGCCGTATCCGTTGGAAAAACATATGATGGTGAAATTTAGGAGGTAACAAATGGCAACAGCAATCACATGGTTCATCATCATCTCAGCAGGCATCGCACTGTTCAGATGGGATGAGAACCGGTTTAATGAGCGAGAAGCGCAACACGATTACGAAGAACTTATCAAGAATGGTTACACAGAAAAAGAAGCAGCGTTCTTAATTAACAATGTAGTGGAGGATTAGGAAAATGAATAAAGAAATTATGGAATTAAAAAAAGAAATTAACGAGTTAAAGGCACAAGTCAACTTCTTATTAGGTTTTGTAGATGGGTTGAATTCAAAAAAATAATTATTTATCCAAACCAAAAGTCTTTGCTAATTCTGCAAATTCCTTTATTTTAGAAAAATCACCACTTGAAATAGCGTCGAGAGCCATTTTCTCTCCCATTTCTTCACCCAAATTTTTAGATTCTGATTCAGGCTTAAAGTTTTCAAAAACTTTAATCATTTGTTCTAGTTGTGATTGCATTTTTTCAAGGTCTGGTAACTCTTTTTCGTAAATCATTACACGCAAATTATGTATGTCGAACGGCAGTTCAGCAACTGACTGAGCGATTACGATTAACGGTGATTTTAATGAAAACCGATAACCTAATTCAAACATGACATTTGCGTTAGTACCAGTAACGTCAGCAATAACCAAATCAGCGCTATTTAATTGGTTAATAATGTCTTGATCAATAGTATTTGTACTGTTAATTAAATCTGAACGCAGTGTTTCATAATCTAATCTCTCAGACACTGGTTTTATAATAGATTTCAAAACAAAATCAGAGGTGCGTCTTTCTGCAGAACCTTCTGATCCAATGGGCGAAACGAAAAAAATTTTTTTAGTCATTAAATGCACCTTTTTTAAAATTATTTGATAACTCAATCATACCAGAATAAAAGAACAATAAGATCAAAACTAGTACTGAAAGGACAGTATTTGTACATGAAAATAAATGAAAAATTGAATAAATTGTTACAAGAAAAAGGCAAGTCATGGTATTGGCTAGGCAAAAATTCAGGTGTTGATATGAGTACAGTTTATCGAATTAAAAATGATGAAAGTGCTGGTACAGATTTCAACACAATGGAAAAAATAGCTGATGCATTAGATGTCAGCTTAGATGAATTTAGAAGTAAGGAAGAGGGGTAGTCATGGCGCAAAGAAGAATGTTTAGCAAAGAAATTACAACAAGTGACACATTTGTAGATATGCCAATGTCGAGTCAACTACTGTACTTTCACTTAGGAATGGAAGCAGATGATGAGGGGTTTATCGGTAATGCAAAAATGTTAAGCCGAGCTTATGGTGCAAACAGCGATGATTTATCACTATTAAAAGCTAAGGGTTTTATCATCATGTTTGAGAACGGTGTCAGCGTTGTAAAAGATTGGAATTTGAACAATAAAATACGAAAAGACAGAATGAAACCAACAATTTACCGTTCTGAAAAAAGTATTTTAAACGTTGACGTAGATGGGTCTTACTTCATTAGAAACAAAATGACAACCATTTCGCAACCAGACGACAACCAAATGTCCGCACAGGATAGGTTAGGTAAGGATAGGTTAGGTAAGGATAGTAAAGATATATTGTCTGGTTCTGACGAACCCGACCACGTGCCCTACAAAGAAATTGTTGATTACTTGAATAAAAAGACTAGAAATAAATACCGAAGTAGCGGTTCAAAAACAAAATCACTGATTAAAGCACGTTTTAACGAGGGGTTTAGCTTAGATGATTTCAAAGCAGTGATTGATGTTAAGAGTAGTCAATGGGTTAATGATCAAAAAATGAACAAGTTCTTACGACCAGAAACATTATTTAGCAATAAGTTTGAGGGTTATCTCAACGAGAACAATGTCAAACCAAATAATACTGATATGCGCAACATGACACAGGAAGAAGGCATGCGAGCAGCATTGGGTAAATACTACAAGGAATAGATTATGAATAACGTATCAGACTTTGCAACTGAATGGATTAAATCACACGGTGGCACGTTACTTAGCGAGGAAGAACTAGCAACTAAGTTAGCGGACATCGACAAACAAGCAGAAGAAAAAGCAGCAGCTGATTATCTCGCATTGAAACGTAAGGTATATGACCGCGATAGTCTATGGCCATCGAACCGAAAGGCAACATTCACATTTGAGAGGTGGTTACCAGAACGACAAACAAACGTGAAGCTGGCTACAAAAATCAAAAATCAAGCAACGGATATTTTCAAACGACTAAGGTCTGATAACTTCAACATCTTCATTCTTGGCAATGCCGGTACTGGTAAAACAGCCATCACCTTAGCGCTAGTCAATGCATTGGAAAGATACAGCCACAAGACAGTGATGTTTGTTAGTACTGTGGCGTTACGTGAATCAGTCATGTATGAATTTAGTGATTTGGGTGCCAGAGCTAAATTAGATCGTATCGCAAAGTCGATGCAAGAGGTTGACGTTTTGATACTTGATGACTTTGGTTCAGAAGTAGGCATGTCTGGAAATGGCAAGCAAGCAACCGAACGTTTACAGCAGTTCTACATGAGAGTGGCTGATGCGCGCTATGAGGTGGACGAAAACGATAAAAGGACTAAGAGTACCATCGTGACGTCAAATAACGTCAGGAGCGAATTAGAGGGCATGTACAATGACAAGTTAATTAGTCGATTAGTGACTAAGAAAACAGAAAATGTGTTGTTGTTTGCTGGATTGGAGGATATCAGATGACAAAATATCAAGCAGTGCGCACGGAAAACGGCGAAATAGTCGAACGCGACGTGAAAACGTCCGATAGATTTAGTTGGATAGATGCACGCGTCAGGGCATTGAAATGCTTTGGTGGCGACTGGGGCTTTGAAGAAATTGAACAGTAAAAAAACGCCTAGCCATTGGCGTGGTTAGACGTGAGGTATAAATTATTCACAAAAATAATACCTCAAATATAGCAAGAAATGAGGAATAAGGCAAATGGTTCAAGATGCAATTGATTTTTACAAGCCTGATAAGCCAGACAGAAATTGGGAACGTATGCAGTCGCGTATTGAATATTTGGAATCCGAACGCAGTAAGGCATACGAAAAGATAGATCAAGCCAACGACTGCATTCAAGAGTTAAACGAAGAGATTAGTAATTTAATTTTAAGCATTGATTAGACAGGAGAACAACATGGCAAATGAAGTAGCAACAATTAATGCACTAGAAATAGCTGAGCTAACGCCGGCAAATATTGAAGTGCCTGATTTAGATGCACTGGTAGAAAACACTGACCAGATGCTGAATAAATACAAAGAGTTTCCAGTTGTTGAAGAAAGTTATGGCAAAGCAAAAGATTTGCGCAGCGAAATCGCCAAAACAATTAAGGACATCAGCAGCCAACGAAAAAACATTGAAGAACGAGTATTAGGTAATTGGCCTGATGTCAAAAAGAAGATGATGTCGATTGAAAAGCAAGGTAAGCAGGCATCTGATTTGTTGAAATCACAAATGTTGCCGATTGAAAACGAAATCAAAGAACGACGCCGTGCGGTAATCATGAATGATGTGATAACCCTAGCGAGTGAACAGGGTGTTGATTGGGCGCGTATCCAGTTCAATGAAAAGTGGCTAAACAAGACTTACAGCCGTAATGACATGTTAAGCGAGATTGATGCACAGATTACCCAAATCAAAAAAGATGACGAATTACACGCGTTGAAAATCAATCAAATAGAGATTGAGGCTAGTAGCGTTGGCGTGGAAGCTTCACCATATGTTTCAATGCTTGATTATCGCGACTTGGCGGACGTCAAAGCACAAATTCATCGTGATATTGAAATTAGGCAAGCTAAAGAAGATGAAGATAAACGCGCTAAAGAGGCTGAGATTAAGCGCCAACAAGAACGTGAATCTAATGCTAAACAAGTGGGCGACAAGCTAGTTGATGAAGATGGTGAAGTCATTCAACCAAAGCCGGTTGAGAAACGATATAACCGTACAGTGCACATTCTTGAAGCCACAGTGGCTGATTTGAATGATTTAGCTGACTTCATGAAATCACGTGGTATTAAATTTAGAGGTGAATGATGGCAGATTTTAAGAATCTATTTGAAGCGTTGGCAGAAACGCAGAACAACATTGAACAGCCTAAGAAAGACGCGAGCAACCCGATGTTTAAATCTAGCTACGTCACGCTAGATGCAGTCATCAATTCGATTATTAATGCCAAGAAAAAAGCAGGTGCTAGTTTTTTCTTCACGAACATTGTTCAAGATGGCGTAATGTTAACACGAATTATTGGCTATGGTGAGACATTGGATTTAGTTGGCTCACGGGTGGCTGATGATTTAGGGAACCGTGGCACAAACTCGGCGCAGGCGGAAGGGTCAGCACTAACCTATGCCAGGCGATACAGCCTATCCATGGCTTTTGGGATTGCGAGTGATGTTGATGACGATGGCAACAGTGCAGGAAAAGTAGCCAACCGCCAAAGTAACAGCCAACCGCCAAAGCAGCCAGAGGCGAAGTTGATCACTCAAGAACAATTGTCATTGTTAGTCAGAATGATTGACGAAGCTTCCAAAATGAGCGGCAAAGAACTACTGTCATTCGCCCTGAAAGCAGCAGGAGTACCAGCGCTTAAATTTGTTCATGAAGACAATTATAAGCAGTTACTCGCGACAGTTACAGAGTGGCATCAAAAAGCAGAAACAGAAGAACAACAGTAACCTTACGACCTAATCATCGTCGTAAAACTGATTAGTCCAGTGGAAGAGGTTTGTCAGAATTTCCTGCGTCCGCTCGACATGGCGTAACCATGCAGATGGGTGAGATGCCCATGAGGTGAACAAATGAAAATTTTTCAAGCGTACCCAACTAAAAAAGCGGGTAATGAAATCATATTTAGATTTGAAGATGAAACAAGCGCTAATCAATTCTTGGCAACCTATCAGTTGTTTAAACAGACATTAGTTGAGATACAAGTGACTGATGACCGTGAGATTAGCAGCAAGCAACGCAAATTCATATACGCACTGTTCCGTGACATCTCTAATTGGTCAGGCGACATGCCGGAATACGTCAAGCAAATGTTTAAGATGTGGTTCGAGCAATGGAAGGACTTAGACGAGTTCTCGTTACGAGATGTCGAAAAATCAGTAGCAGCGGAGCTCATCACATTCATGTTGGACTTTGTGGCAGAACACGATGTGCCATTGAGTTTTAAGCCACTAGATGCGTTAGAACCCGATGAAATAAAACATTGGGAGTACAAGGCTCTGATTGAGGGTTTTGATGTTATTGACGGTTCACGACCAGTTGAGCTAGCTCACGGCGAACACGCGGTTGGCATGGGACGAGATAGAAACGCCATCAGTAACGTTGGCAACACGGTGTTTAGTTTGAGCCACGCGCATCATATGGAGTTGCACAGCGTTGGACTGTCAGAATTTAAAAGTAAATATCACATTAACGGCGTGTTGGTCACGCCAGAAATATTAAAAGAACTAGAAATCAGAGGACGGAAATTTGGAAAATCATAAAGTGATTGGCATCAAGACGCAAGTTATTTATTTTATTGGCAACGCGATTGCATGCCGTCGATACATTAACAGCAACAGCATTGTGAAACACACAGGCAAGGGACGTTCTGAAAAGACGCGTAGTGAATTTGGTTTTGATGAAGCGTTGCAGATTATTTAAGCGAGCTAACGATGGCGTGTGAGTTCTAAGACGATTATTTACTAGTTAAACTAGCGAATAACACATTTAAATAGTCATCTGGTATAAATAGACGTTTGAAAGCTAAAATATCACAGTGAACGTTTTAGAGGGTAAAAAACAATGGAAAAAGTTACGTTAGGGTTAACGGTTTTGAAACCATTGACACTAAACAAATATATTGAAGCTGAAAGAAAGAATAAATTCATTGCAGCTAAGTTGAAAAAGCAAGGGACTTTGTATGCAAGATCAATATTTCTTCAAGCAATGGTCGATGGCGTGGCATTTAATTGGCCGTGCAAATTAAAGTTTGACTGGTATTTACCAGACAAGAGAATTGACCCAGACAACTGGGCATTTACACAAAAATTTATATTTGATGGCATGCAAAAGGCCATCACGCACAGACGTCCGTTTCTGGATAATGACAATTTTAAAAACATCAACGGATTTGACCACGATTTTTACATCGACAAAGCCGAGCCAAGAGTTGAAATTTACGAAATAGAGGCAAGAACATGAGAGAACTCAGACACGACAATTTAATTTTCTTTTCATAAGACCCTGAAAATACGCATATTGGTAGATTAGTTGCTAAACAGATGTTGGCATTGGATTACAGATATGCAGATGTGGCTCGCAGGGGGGGATTTAACGATGGGAACAACGTCATTATGATCGTTAGTGGCAGGAGACGCGACCCGTATTTTAGCTCAATTGTTAAATTGTCCAAAGCGCTTGATTTAAAACTAGAAAAATTCATAGAGGAGAAATGATGATTAAAACAGCCAGTAAAACAATACACGAGATATTTGGAGTTAAAGAGTCGTTTAAACTACCAGATGAAATGATGAAGATCGTTCTCGACAAAGAAAAACGTGAAACGGCAATGATGAGATATTTAGACGAATATACTAGAGATTTATCATATGACGGATTTCATGAATATTACGAAGAGGAACAGGCGGAACGGAAGAAAAACAAACAAGATTTTACGCCTGATTCAATATCAGATATATTGTCAAAGATTGTCGGCACTAGTAACAGTTACTACGAACCAACAGCTGGAACAGGTGGCATGCTAATCAGAAAATGGCATCAAGACCAAATGGCTACTAGTCCGTTTGATTACAAGCCGTCTAATTACCTGTTCTTCGCGGAAGAATTGTCAGACAGGGCGCTACCATTCTTGATTTTTAACCTAGCAATACGCGGAATAAACGCTGCCGTGGTACACGGTGATGTGTTGACCAGAGAAGCGCGTGGCGTTTTCTTTATTCAAAATGATAATGATGACTTTTTGGGTTTTTCAAGCGTGAATATCATGCCCTATTCTGATGAAGTCAAAAAATATTTCGGTATTCAAAAATGGGAAGGCGAGAAATACGAAGCGCATATAGAAAGTGAGTTAAACACATATGGAATATTTGACATCTGATGTTGAAGTTGAAAGTTTAAAACAGAAAATAGTATCATCTGTTAGCAAGATGAAATTTTGGGAATATTTTGAATGGTTTGCAGTAAATTACAAAAAGGATTTCGTGACTAAAGTTACTTATTGCAAGTACCAACTTACAAAAAAGTGGTTGGAAAATAATTTACACGAGTTGAAGTTAACTGATTTAGAGAATAATCGGCAAGTATTGCAGTTTATGTTAGATGAGTACGGAAAGACAAGACAACATCAAACAGTAACTGATTTTAAAAACTTGATATATTCATCACTGAATTATGCGGTTGATGACGGTTTCATCACTGGATTTAGTAAGACAAACATTGTCATTCACTCAGTTGAAAACAGTTGGAGTCCTGAAAAACGTTCCGACAAAAAGAACGAAAAGAAATGGCTAGATATGAAGGAGTTCGTGGGATTTAAAAATTATTTGGATTTCAAACTAGAAGAAGTATTAAACAAGGAACCAATATTTAAAAATGGTCCAATATCTGAGCAAACCTACTTGATGATACTAGCGGTTGCAATTCATACAGGGGCACGTATTAGTGAGGTTATGGGAATTCAAATATCTGATGTTTCTGATGGCAAATTGTCAATTAATAAGACGTGGAATTACAAGACCAGAACAGGCGGCTTTATGCCGACAAAAAATCTGTCCAGCATTCGCACCGTAAATATTGATCCAACAATCGAAAAACTATTATTCGAATATCATGAGTATTCAGAAAAAAATAATCTTAGCGATAGCGACTTACCACTACTTCATGAGAAAGATAAGCATATCTTTAATTCAACAGTCAACGAGAAGTTGCACCAATATTTGAAATTGAGAGGCATTGGCGCGATTTCAGTACACAAATTGCGCCACAGCTACATCTCAACACTAATCTCAAACGGCATTCAAATAAATTACATTGCTAAGCAGGTTGGGCATTCAAACACGGATATGATCAATAAGATTTATGGTCATCTGCAAAAAGAAATCGAAGATAGAGAAGTCGATAAAGTTAAGTTGGTATTTGCTTAGGAGTAAAGATGAAACGAATAAAAGAAATAATCCCGGGTGCACTAGACAATTTCAATGCGTACTATGACACGCGATATAAAAACGGAGATTTAGTCAACGAGGGATATTCACTACTAAAAGGTAAAAATTGGGTTATCACATTATCAGAATTTGTAGATTACTTCAACAATTACCTATCATCAAAGAACGCAATTGAATTAGTGGAGGTTACAGATGAGCAGAGAGATTAAGTTTAGAGCATATCCTGAAATCGGCGACATTGTTAGAAATAACATGGCTTCACATGACAAATATTTTGAAAAAGAAAATCAATACTGGAGTAGAAATTTCATTTACATGGGTGTTAATGGAAGATATGTGAGAGCTATTCATTTGCACGGAAAAATAGAAATTGATAATCAAGCATTTTACAAAGATGATTTAAAAAATATTGAAAACAGTAATAAATTTGATGTTGTAGGTCACTCTAAAATTTTTGATTTATTAAAAGATGAGTTATTTGGAAAATATACGGAGGAAAATTAATGGCTAAATACAGAGCGAAGCCAGTAGTAGTTGAAGAATTTCAATACAGGGTGGATCTAATGCCTGAATGGGCGGCACAAGAAATGGTCAATGGAAGTACCATACAGCAGGTTGGAATATGACTAACTGTGCAGAATGGGCACAAGATGAACATATAACAGCAACAAACGCAATGCGTGCATGGTTAGATCCAAACGTGATTAAGGTTGTGGAGGAATAACAATGAAGCTAGAAGATTATTTAGACGATTCTGAAAACTCGTATCGTCAAACTGCGAAACAGCGCGGGCAATACAAACAAGCATTTGACAAACGGACAGTGCAACAGCGCCAGATGCGATACCAGCGAAACAGCAAAATCAGGAAGTTGATTAAGGAAGACAATGTATTAGAACTTGATTTAATCGCGAAGCATTGCAACGTGTCGCTATCGACAATTAAGAGAAGTTTATCCGAGATTGGATTTCATTACAGGAATGGAGAGGTAGTGAAATGAAAGTTAGAAAAGATTATCGTGTCGGTCATTTGGTTCATGATTTTTATTTTAAAAGGCGCATCGACATCAGAGAATATCGACATGAATACGAACTGGATGACAAAACAATTCGTATTGATATAAATCGCGCGAAAGATATTTTAGAAGACTTCTACGGATATACTGTTGTACGTGATGGTTTTAAAATATATGAGGCTAAAAAATTATGACAGAATCAGAAGTTAATAAGCGGTCAAAACCTAAAATACACGCGGTTGAGTTGGAGGTGGAGTGATGTTAACTACATTTGGTTGAGAAAGGAGTAACGCGTGGCAGATAAGATTGATAAATTCTTAAGCGATTATTATTCAGGCATAATTGACATGCAGATCGTGCAACGCAAAAAAGAGTTAAAGTTGCCAGATATGATTGATGAGAATATTGGTGGTGGCCGTGCGCAGAACAAACATACACGTCCAGTGGATGATGGTCTAATCATTCAAGAGAGTGACTACATTTTACAATCGTTCATACGTGACGAGTGGTTGATGACTAACTTCTTGAAAATACTAACGAGTGAAGAACGTGCCATGTTGCAACTTAAGTACGATAGACGGCGAAAACGGAGTTGGTATCAGGTGGCGCGTATGTTGTCTAAGTCAGAGAGCCAATGTTATCGAGATATGACTGCCATTAAAAAGATATATCGAGAGTCAATGTTTAAGGCTGTGGATAACTCACACCCCTGAAAACATGCGAGTTTTTTGCGAGTTTTTGACCTGAAAAAGGTGCAATAATGGTAGTGTTGATAATTATCAAACGAAGAACACGCCTGAAGGAACAGATAAGTATTTGGGTTAAATAGATAGGTTGGAATATCTATCGTGGCAGGTGGCGGAATAGGTAGACGCAAAAAGACAATGTTGATAGTTAACAATTGGGTTTTAAAAGTCGGAGCTGGCCGAACATTCCGAGGCTATCTTGCAAGGTGCAAATCCTTACCCTGTCAATTCAGTTATCGCCATAGTTGCTAATTCAATTGAAAGCGACTTTATACTAGTTAGGTGATTTCTGTGGGTGAATGTAATACTTAGTGTGGCTTACAGTAGGTTCGAGTCCTGCCATTCACATTGCTAGCCAAGGAAGACGGACTAGCACTTAATGTTATATGAGCAGGAATGCTCGTACATATTATTTAGCACCTTAACGGGTGCTTTTTTATTGGAGTTAACCATGAATGAATCAGAACGAACAGCTCGCAAACGCAAGCGCCATATCAAGACAGCGACACAAATTAACAAACAACACGCTGATGACTTGAAACGTGAGAGTGCAGCACGACATGCGAGAGCAAGAGTGCAGATTGTATCAGAAGTGTTGGATAACAGGCAGATAGACTACAAGAGCCATATGATGTGGATGAGGAGATGACTATGACGGTTGATATTGAAACGATAACCAACATTATTGATGAGGCTGGCAAAGAATACACACAATCCGTTACCGCAAATCATACGTTAGAAATAATGCATTTGCGTGACGATGTTGAAGAACACGCGGTAAATACGGCATACGAAGTGACGCAACTGAGAACACGTATTGAAAGTAATGAGCAAGAGATTCATTCGCTTAAGTCGGAGATTAGCTCATTGAAATCAACTATCGTAAGCCAACAACGTCGCATAGAGATAGCTGAACGTCTTATGCTCATGTCATATATTGGGTTAATTGGTTTATTAGTAATCATTGGCTACTTCATGATTGGTTAAGGAGGAGAGAACGAATGAGGACTACCGGAACCGGAATAATCAAATGCAGTAAAGATAAAAGCATACACCTTGATAATGTTTATGATGGCGTAATCAAAGCGCACGATGGGACTTATATCTATTTCAATGCTAACGAACAGCTGCATGTTAAAGAGTTCTATTCTAATCCAGCTAACAAACTTGATGAACACATTGAAAACGAAAGAATATCAGACAGACATATGTTTTATAAGCGGCTGGTTGATATTGTAAATAAATTCAGTAGGAAAGGGTGAGTAACATGAAGAAAGCAATTCTAGTAGAAGATTTTCAAGGTGTTCAACAGTTAAACATACTTTTAGATCAGGGATATACGGTTGACAGTGCAGATGAACGAGGTGTTTATATTCTTGATATTTCAGAACCTCGTAAAGGTGGTAAGTTTTTCCGTGATTATCACTTTGCTTGGGAAGAAATCGTTTATGAAACGAATATAAAAGATACGATTTTGTTTCAAGAAACAAATCCGGATAAGGATATCATCGTCCTGCACGATGGAAGTTTTATCATTGTTAATTCAGATAAGTTGCTTAGTGACCCAGAAGGATATGATTTCAGTTACGACAACCACAAAGGAAACGTAAAAGCTCGCAAGATGCACGTTGGTGCTTTTGAATTATATGAAACTTTAGATAAAATCATCATACTGACACAGGAATTTGACAGTCTTAAATATGTCCAATCAGTCTCAAAAGAAACATTCGATACGCCGATCTCAAAGCGTATAAGACCTGTAAAATGGTAGTAACCAATGGCTAGAGTAAAGATATGTCGTAAGCCTGATTGCCACAACACTATACCTTATGTACAAAACAATCCATACTGTGAGACGCACAAAGGAATGTATCGACCTAAGCCAGAGTTCAAACCTAAGTCAACGTATGAACGCAAGCGACAGAACAAAGATTACAACATGCATAGTCGTGACAAAGAAGCCAATGCGTTCTATCACACGACAACATGGAAGCATTTAGCATTAGGAATGAAGCAACAAGCAATGTTCACGTGTGAGTGTTGCGGTCGAACAAGTACATCCAAAGGTTACTTAGTTGTAGATCATATCATCCCCAGAAAGGTAGATAAGCGTAAGCAGCTAGACAAGGGCAACCTGTGGGTCATATGCAAGAGGTGTCACTGGTACAAGGGCGTGCTTGAAGATGATGTTTATGATGATGGAACTTCGATAGAGAACATTGATACAAGCAAGGCGTGGCAATGTGATGATGTTCGTGATTGGATATTGGATTCGATTAAGAAACACGATGAAAGATTGAATGAAGATTGATTGTTATTATAACTCAAATAAGTTTTTCAATTGTTTACATTGTTGATTCGTTTTCTTATTGACAACTTACAAAAATTATTGATTGATGTTGGTAAGTTGATGATTAAGCAATAAACAAATGATTTTGAGTTGAAAGGAAATATAAATGAAAGTAGCGAAACGATTTAATAAATCTAAAGTTAATTCAAGTTATTTAAGAAGGTTGAAAATTAGTAAGAAAGTTATTATAAAAGAGCCGTTCATATTTGCTGGTGATTCAGTAGCATTCAATTCTGTAAGCGTATATAAGCGCGGAGTGTTGATTGATCAATATTCTCAAAAAGTATAACAATATGCTTAAAAATAAAGAGAATGTTAGCTTAATGTTCGTGTATATATAAAAAATACCCCCGGGTAGGGGTTGATGGAGAGAGCGTCACTAAGTGGCGTCCTGATTTATTACGAATGCAGAAATTAAAACTTTTTACATGGGCTATTTTTAAATTTAAAACGTTGATATAACAACGTTTAACGAGTTTTAAACATGCTTTTAATATACCACAAACTTTTGGTGAAAGGGGGTGTTTGTTTGGTAAATAAACGTAATGCTGGAAGAAAAAGAACGACTAGCACCGATGAGTCTGTCAGAGCAGACCAACGAGAACGTAATTTAGAGTTTCAGGAAAAACAAAATGGACTTACCGAGCTACAAGATACCCCTCCTTATCATTTAAAAGGAAGCGGAGTGACAATTTGGAAAAAAATAGTTCCTGAGTTACTAAAATTAGGCACCATAAAGCAAATTGATACAGTTAATCTTGAATCGTTTTGTTCATCATACGCAACCTATATAATTGCAGAAAAAGAAATATCAGAAAACGGTATATTTGCCTATAATTTTGATAATGAGGGTAATAAAACAACAGATTTTAGTAAGAAGAATCCTGCATACTCAATAATGAACGATAGCATCAAGACGATGAAATCGTTGGCTATAGACCTAGGGTTATCTTTTGACTCACGTTCTGGTCAGATAGCTCCCAGCGAGCCTTTGGCATCCGAAAAGGGCGTAAGCAACATAAGGAGGTTAAGCTTTGGCACGGACATTTAATTTAGTTGGCGTTACAGATATTAAAGGAACTGTTAAGTCCGAAAAAAGACGATACAAACGCTATTTAGATAAATACAATGATCCAGCTACTCAATATGCCTATGATGTATTGTTTACTGATAAATATATCACTGGTCGAGACTCACAACTCGCTTGTTTTAGACATTTGCAAGACTTGGGCAGACAAGGAAATAGTGATTTTCCCTATCATTATGAAATAGATTATGTTGACATGATCGAAAGTTTCACACGAATACTACCGAATCCGGATAATTTCAGAGTGACACTAAAACCTTATAATTGGCAGTCTTTCATATTAGATAGCTTGTTAGGTTGGCGTACAGAAGAAAATGGTACAAGGTTCACGACATCTAACATTAGCGTTGCTCGTAGACAAGGTAAAACATTCATTGCATCTATGCTAGTTAACTTTTATTACTTCATGGTAGCCGCTGAAGCAACATCACAAGATTTCCTTGTCGCTAGTTATGATAGCGAACATGCTACTAAGTTGTTCAACGATGTGTCGATTCAAGCCGGTAGGCTCATTAAGATGCCTGAGTTTCAAGCGTGGGCTAAAGAGAATGATGTCGATGCGCAAACTCAGCAAGTAATAGGACGTATTAGTAAGAATACTATTCGTAAGGGTACATCAGAAGGCGGTGGTTTTGACTCGTTTCACAACGTTATTGCTGTTTACGATGAGATTGGCAATCTAAAGCCTGATAAAAATGAAACTTTGCGGCAAATAACGTCAGGACAAAACGGTATTAAAAACCGTATGTTTGTTAAAATTTCAACCGCTTATCCAAATGCTAAGGTTAAATTCAAAAAAGACCAAGACTTAATGCGCAAGATTATCGAACAAGATGATTTGCGCGAGGCAGACAATACCTTTCAGATTATTTACGCCCAAGACAGCGAAAACGAAGTATTCGATGAGGATATTTGGCATAAATCTAACCCAAACTTAAATGAATTAAGCGAAGAAAAATATAAATCAGAGCTTAGCAGTTTGATCAAAGACAGGGATGATGCTGACAGAAGTGGCGAGCTGGCTACATTCGTTAACAAGTCACTGAATATTTGGAGTCGTAAATTTCAGAACAGTTACTTGTCTCTTGAGAATATTCAAAAAAACATCATTGAATATTTTGACATTTATGGTCATGATGTTTATATCGGTTTCGATGGCAGCCAAAGTAATGATAATACATCATTTGGGTTTATTTTTCCGCATCGAGAAGTAAACAAAGATGAATACTTTTGTAAACAGTTCAGTTTTATTCCGTTTTCTCAAGCTAAATCTATCGAGGCTAAAGAAAAACAAGACGGACTTAATTACCGTGAATTGGAAAATGAGGGCTTTTGTGCAATAACTAGAAGTCCTGAGGGAACGATTGATAAGGACCAAGTTTATCACTGGTTAGAAAGTTTTATTGCTGATAACGACTTGAAAGTTAAAATGATAGCCCTTGACCCCAACTTGTCTGATTGGTTATTGAAGCGCATTGAAAATTATCATGATGAGTGGCCGGTATCTACTGTTAGACCAACTTCACAGGTTTTATCTAACCCAACCAAGGACTTACAGGGGCAATTTATTAACGGCAATGCTGAAATTTTAAATGACCCATTAATCATTGACGGGTTCACAAATTCTGTTTTGGTTGAGGATAGAGGTGGTGCCGTTAAAATTGACCGATTGAACAGAACAAGTGACCACATTGACACGTCTGATGCGCTGATAAATGCACATACGGGCGCTCAATTCTACTTTGAGGGCTTTAAGGACGCGGACTATAATCCCTTTAATGACTTGAGTCGAGAAGAAAAGAAAGATTATTTCAAGAGGATGTTTGGATGATTAAAAATTTTACAAAATTAATTAATACATTATGGCAGAACCTATTAGGCGTCATTCTTTTTATTTCAGGCATCGTAATGATTGACATTGGCGTTTTTAGTTTTAACTTCATTGCCGGTTTTATCGTTACTGGAATAAGTCTGGTTGTTATGGCTGTAATTGTTGAAAATGAAAGGGGTGAATGATGAATGGGATTAATGACTTCGAGAAATCGACACCATAAAATAAGTGACGTTAGTTATCCTGCTACTCGTGGATACGACCCCGTCATTTCTAAAATCGTTGGACTACCTATAGGATATGTTGGTGGCGGAAACGCGCTTAAAAACAGTGATATATTCAGTGTCATTAATCGAATTGCGAGTGACATAGCGAGTGCTAGATTTAATTCAGAAAACACATATGTAAATGAGCGACTTAATCAACCATCAAAGTTGATTGGTCGCTTTTCGTTTTGGCAGGGAGTTGTTATCCAACTGTTGCTAAGCGGTAATGCTTACGTGCCGTTAGATTTGGATTATTTGGAACAAATACCACCATCTTCGATTATCAGTATTGATATTGACAGCTCAAATCAGGGAGCTGTTTATACTCTAGCTGAATACAACAACCATCCAGAACGAAAATTAACCCAGGGCGAAATGTTGCATTTTAGACTGATGCCTGATGCAACTTATCAGTACTTGGTGGGGATGTCGCCTTTGGAAAGTTTAACCAAAGAATTGACGGTTTCGACAGCAAGCGCGGATCAAAGTTTGAATTTAATTAAAAACCGCATCACGCCAACATCCGTACTGCAAATTAGTAATGCTTTGCTTGAACAAGGTGATGCCGATGCTGCACGAGACGCATTTGAAAAAGCAAATAACGGCGATAATAATGGCCGCTTGATGGTTTTGGATGCCAATTCTACGTTTAACCAATTCGAAATGAAGGCAGATGTATTTAAGGCTTTGAATAACAACGCTGAATACTCCGCTAACCAAATTAGTAAGGCGTTTGGTGTACCAGTAGACATGTTAGGGGGTGGTAATAGTACCGAGAGTCAACACAGCAACAGCACGCAAATTAAAAACCTTTACTACGAAAATCTAATTAGTTACGTAGCACCGGTTATTGATGAAATTGTTTTGAAAATGAACGCCGATGACTTGTCACTCGACTTGCAATATGTCGATGATGCTACCCGTGTCAGTCAAATTAACGACATGGTAAAAGTCGGCACCTTGGGTCAAGCGCAAGGAGAGTTCATGCTCAAGAAATATGGCGTGCTGCCAATTAATTTACCTGCATACGTGCCACCTGTTCAGGAGAAAGGAGAGAGTGAATGAGATTAAACATTAAAGGCATGATCACAAACGATGATGATGCAAATATTTATCGTGATTGGCTCGGCATGAGCGTCACATCACCAGCTGATGTTTTAAGTAAATTGCCTGATGATGGTTCTGATTTAGAAATTGCCATCAACTCTGGTGGTGGTGAGGTTGATGCGGCTAACGAGATTTACACCGGGTTACGAAATTACCAGGGTAGGGTTATTATTCAAGTTGAAAGTTCCGCATACAGTGCTGCTTCGATTATTGCCATGGCTGGTGATACTGTTCAAATTTCGCCCGTTGCTCAACTGATGATTCATAATGCATCCACTTATGCGGGCGGCAATCACAACGATTTAGACAAGACGTCTAATGCTTTAAAGTCTACCGATAAAGCTATCGCTAAGGCTTATGCTGTCAAGACGGGTCGTCCAGTTGATGAGTTCCTCGCCATGATGGATAAAGAGACATGGATCAATGCCGATGATGCAATTGAACTTGGGCTTGCTGATGAAATTATGACGTTCGAAACCGAACCTGTGACAAATTCAATCAGCAATGTACTGCCGCGTAAGACGATTAATCGAATTAAAGATTTGGTTAATGAAAATAAAGAACTAAAAAACAACAAAACTGATAGTCAGCCTAGCGAACACGACAAACTCGTGCAAGCCAAGTTGGCTATTTTACGTAAATGAGGAGAAAAAATAAATGAATAAAGAACAACTACAAGCGGCATTTCGTGATGCTAGCACTAAGGCGTCAGATTTAAATTCTAAATTGAACAACATGGTTCAAGACGATTCCGCAAGTTTGGAAGACATCAATAAAGTTCAAGATGAATTAACGGATTCAAAAACACGCCGCGATATTTTGAACTCTCAACTAAAGAGCTTTGAAGACGTTGCGTCAGAGCCGAAAAATGATGGTAAAAAGACTAACGTTTTGGACAATAAAACTGCTGATCTCGCTGCGAAAAAGCAAGGCATCAACGACTTCATTCATTCTCGCGGTTCAAAAATTTCTGATGCGGTTTCTTCACAAGTTACTTCATCAGAAGTCGGCGTGTTGATTCCAGAAGAAATTATTTATGATCCATCTGCCGAAGTTGATTCGGTTGTTGACCTGTCAACTTTGGTTAACAAGACACCTGTTACCACGCCAAGTGGTAAGTACCCAATTTTGCAACGTGCTACTGATCGTTTCAATTCTGTTGCTGAACTTGCTGAAAATCCTAAGTTGGCCGAACCAACTTTCAAGGAAATAGATTGGTCAGTTGCCACATACCGTGGTGCGATTCCTCTTTCAGAAGAATCAATCGCCGATACAAAAGTTGATTTGACAGCATTGGTGGGCCAATCAATCGGCGAGAAGAAGGTTAACACATACAATGCATTAATTGCGCCAGTGTTACAATCATTTACTGCTAAGGCAACTACGAGTGATACATTGGCTGACCAAATCAAGCACATTTTGAATGTTGATTTAGATCCAGCCTATACTCGTGTAATTATCGCTAGCCAATCGTTCTACAACGCCGTTGATACATTGAAAGACAAGAATGGACGTTATTTGCTTCAAGAATCAATAGCATCGTTAGCACAAACTTCTGGACACACTTTGTTAGGTGTGCCTGTTTATGTAATTGGCGACGATTTGTTCGGCAACGCAGGTGACCAAAAGGCGTTTATCGGTGATACAAAGCGTGGTGTTCTATTCCCTAACCGTCAGGAAATTATCTTGGCTTGGGAGGACAGTAAGATTTATGGCCGTTACTTAGGTGCTGCATTCCGTTTCGGTGTTAAGAAAGCGGATGATAAAGCTGGTTACTTTATCACCAACACAGCAACACCCGCAGGCAGCGACGGTAAATAAGGAGTAATTTATGGCAGATGAAACAAATTCGCCTCGTGCACCTTCAATAGGCGTTACGGTGGCTGATATGCAAGATTATTTAGCTATTGATGGTGATGATGACGTTCTTAATAATTTGATTGAATATGCCGAAGAAGATGCTCGCGGTTCAATAGATTCTTCAATTAACATCGAAGAATATCGCAAGTTAACTATTTTCAATCAGGCAATTAGAACATTAGTCGATTTTAATTATTACTCGCGTGGTGCCTTATCTGGCCAACAAATATCCTATCCAAAATCCTATCAGTACATGCTTAACAAAATTAGGTGGAAAGTAGGTAGGACAAATGGTTAGCGGTAAGTTAAAACCTAGTAATTTTATTGGAAAAGTTGAATTCGGTACTGTTAAATCAGTTGACAACAAAAATACAGGCAGAAAAACACAAGTATTCGTCCCCACGACTAAACAGTTGCGTTTTGCACCGCGTAGCCGTTCCACCACACAGTCTGATTCTATTTTTGGGACAGATATTCAAGAAACTAAAATAATCGCTGTCAGGCACAATGAGAGCGTCACAGATAACCTAAAAGTTAGGTTCATCAAAACTGGCAAGGTTCATGATATTAAATATGTATCATCTGACGAATCAAACGGACCCATCGCGTTTGACTATGTCACGATCACGAAAGAACCGTCGGGAGCGTTTGATGGAACTTGATGCTGCATTGGATGTTTGGTTGAACGAAGTGAATAACCTAGTGCCTAACTTGCAACAACGTAAAAAAATTACGCTGGTAGGCGCCGAAGTTTATAAACGAGCGTTGCATGATGTTACTAAGACAAAACACTACAGTGGCGATCGTGATACAAGCAAGGTTGATCATTTAGCAGATTCAATAGAAGTTTCAAACGCCAATATCGATTACATCGTCGACGGATCTTCTTTGGTTGGATTCACTGCCAAAGGTATTAACCATGCACGTATTGCTCGATTGCTCAACGATGGGACAAAATTTATACCGGCAGATCACTTTGTTGATGAAACGCGGCGTAATTCACGTCATGCTGTTTTAGTGGCGCAATATGCTGAATATCAAAGGCTTTTGAAAGGTGGTAAATGATGATATTACCAACTTATGAGGTTAAAGATTTAATTGAATCATTGAAAATTGCTGACGCTGTTTTTACGACAAGTATTGATGAAGAATATCAAAAAGACGTGCAGTCAACTGTTATCTTGATCGCGGAGACGGTTAATGATTTGGATAAGAGAGCCAATAACCGTTTCAGGAATATGAATTATGGCGTTGAGGTACAAATATTTTACGGGACTGATTTTAATCAGCCAATACTTGACGTTGAAATAAAATTAGCAAGATTACTAGAAAAAAACGATTGGGTAATTACTCAATCAAAATCACACATAAATGACCCGAAAACTGATCAAGTGACTAAGGTTTTTTATTTTGAAAAAAATTATCTATTGGAGGATTAATTCATGGCAACACAAGGTATTGTTACATCGTATTTTGGTTTAATTGACGACAAAACAGGTCAATTGATTAAAGGAGACGATGGATTAAGCGCAACCGGCATCTATGAGGTTGATGGACACCCAGAAGCTACCGCCGAAGGTGCGACACAAATTCAAATTAACTCTATGGACACAGCGCCAACTTTGCAATATGCAAACGACAAAGCAAAGCGTTCAACGCATCCACGCTCTTATCCAACTGCAGAATTTACACTTTTGGATATTGGATTCGAGGCCAAGCAAAAGTTACTTGGTAAGGTGACTAATGGTAAGGGACGATTTGTTAACGGTATTGAAGATGCCCACGTTGCCGCTATTGCAGTAACACGTACGTTGGACAAGCGTAATAAGATTTATTACGCATTCGCAAACGGAATTATCACTGAAGGCAACAAGACTATGGGAACTAATAATGCTGCCGAAACAGATTCTAACGATACAATGACGTTGACCACCCAAGATCCAATTGTTGATGCACAGTTTGATGGGGAACCTTACGCAGTGTACACGGATTTGATTTCTGCATTCAAATTAGATGATTTGTTCGTAGAAACATTCCCTGGATATACTGCTGCAACTGTTCCGCCAGCTGGTGGTCAAGGATAAAAAAGAACCAATTCGCCATATAAATAAACAATACATGAAAATGGGCGGTTTTGTACATATAGAAAAGGAGCCTAAAAATGGCAGTTAACACAGAAAAGATTAAATTAAACAAGTTTGGCATCCGCAAAACAGTAGGGGTTCGTTTAACGTTTGGTTTATTCGAAAAGTTAGAAGAGACAGAAATCGAAATAGATGAACTTCAAGATGAAGAAGATCTTTCAGAGTTAGAAGCTAAGAAAAACAGAATAAAGTCTACCAAAATAATGGTTGACCTTATTCAAAATGTATTTGATTTGTCAGATGAAGAAATCGCCAAGATTAAAGATAGTATTGACCCAACTCAATTTGGTGAGGCATATTGGTACGTTACAATGCGCATGCGAGGTATGAGCGATTCTGATTATAACTTGGCTGTTCTAGAACAAAAGCGCAAAGCAGAGGAAGAAGCAGAAGACCCAAAAGCAGAACCAGTCGAATCAGAAGATTAGTATTCGACAAAAAAAACCAACTTGAAGAGTTGCGTTACTTCAAAAAACAATTATTTAAAGAGTATGGTATTTTGCCGGGAGATTTAGATAATCAAGATTACTTCGCATTCATGAACATGATGAATGCAAAAGAACCTGATAAACGCGCTGGTGATCCGCTTGAAATCGCTAAACAAATGGGTCTGAAATTACCAGAGGAAGGATAATAAATGGTTGAGAGAATACAAGCCGAGATGGCAACGGCTATAGCGTTAGATACACTTAAAGCTACCAATAGTTTACGCGGCCTAGGCAATGCTGTTACGTCTGTTAAAAATGCTTGGAAGGCACAAGAAGCAGCTGCAAAATCATCTGGTGATTACTTAAAGGCATCTCAAGAACGCTATCAAGGGCTTGGACGTGAAATGGACGCCCAAAAGAATAAGATAAGCGAGTTACAACAACGCCAAAAAGGGTTAGATACCACCACAAAAGAAGGCGCCGAATCATTCTTAAAGTACGAAAAAAATATTCAACAAGCTAACCAAAGATTAGCGAGCTTGGAATCACAGCAACAGCGTGCTAAGTCGTCAATGGAATATCAGACTAGCGGTTTAGCAAAGTTGCAACAAGAGTATAAACAGATGAATGCCGTTTCTGGATCGTATGTCGATCGCCTGAAAGCCGAGGGTAAGGAACGACAAGCTAATATCTCACATGCCAATTCTCTCAAATCATCATTATCAAACCTTTCTCAGCAGTACGTTAAGCAAGAAGATGAACTCAAGCGTATAGCTGCTGAAAGTGGCACGACAAACGAGGTATATCGCAAACAAAGTGTAAGAGTTAACGAAACGGCTACAAGCGTAGCTAAGATGAAGAACGAGTTTAAATCTGCACAACGTGAAGTTAATAACGCTAATCCGTATGGGTTTGGACGTTTTTCATCAGGAGCAAACGCCGCTTATCGTGCAGCTGATAAAATGGGCAATGGTTTTCACGCTGCTACTCAAAAAGCGAAAGAATTAGCTAGAAGCAGTGGACTGCTAGCTGTTGGTATCGGTGCAGTCTCTATTAAAGGCGCGCAAACAGCTGCTGACTTGCAAGAGTCTTACATCAAGACTCTTAACCTAGCTACTACTGGTGGTGAGAAAGCTGCTGAAGCTCAAAAAAATGTTAACCAAATGCAAAAAGACGGCTCTAAGTATTCTGTCGAATACGGAAAGTCACAGAAAGACATTGCTGATGGTTATCAAGAATTAATCAAACGAGGTTATACATCAGCTGAAGCTTTAGGAGCTATGCGTTCCGAATTGCAAGCATCTGTTGCATCTGGGGATGATTTTAATGACGTTTTGAGTGTTACATCGCAAGTTGTTGATGCGTATGGCATGCGTACTGATAACGCTGCTAAGATGACCAAAAACACCAAAGATGTCGTTAACCAACTAGCCTATGCCGCTGATATGACCGCAACTGACTTCCAATCGCTTGGAAAAGGGATGGAATATGTCGGTGATTCTGCTCATAGTGCCGGTTATGCACTATCTGAAACATCATCAGCAATGGGTATTTTGTCTAACCACGGACTTGAAGCTGATAAAGCTGGTACTGGACTTCGTAAAGTTATTAATTCATTAACTAGTGCGATAAGTGACCAAGATGCTGCACAACGAGGTCAAACCGCAGCGGTTGAAGGCTACAATTCTAAGATAGCCGAGCATAAGAAGAAAATTGAAGAAATCGCAGCCGCTGAAAAAGATGGCACAAAGAGTAAAAAAGCATCAGCATCAGCTACTAAAACGCAGCAAGACGCCATTGATAAATTAGAAAGCAAGGTGCAAGCTGTCAAATCTGGTGGCACTGGTGACATGCTTAGCAGTCTTGGAATTAGTAAAAGTCAATTGGTTGATTCAAACGGAAATTTGGTTAGTTTGACTAAGCAGATGGAAGTTATCAATGAAGCTACTAAGCACATGGGTACTGCTCAAAAGAACTCTGTATTTAATAGCCTATTTGGCACGACCGGTCAACAAGCTGGTATTATCCTTGCTCAAAACAACAAAGAGCTTGATGAGTTGAATGGCAAGGTTAAAAAATCAGCTGATGGACAAGGGTATGTAGCCAACTTGGCCACAAAAAATATGGCATCAGTCAAAGCCGAACTGTCTCAATTCAAAATGGCCGGCGAAGCAGCTATGATCATGCTTGGTAAAAAAATGTTACCGGTATTAGCTGATACCGCTGTATCAATGACTAAAGCTTTTGATTCTAAAGCCGGTCAACACGGATTAGAAGTTATAGCCGGTGGCATTGCTAAAGTTTCTGATGCATTACTTAATATGATTAAGTTTATCGGAACGCACACAACCGAAGTTAAAATATTTGCCTCTATATTTGCAGGGATATGGGCATTTAAAAAGATAAGTGATACCATTGGATGGATAAAAACAGCCATTGGAACTTATCGTGAATTAAACGGTGTATTGAAGACAACGGCGGCATTAAACGCGGCTGGTATAGGCGGCGGTAAAGCATCAGTTACTAAAACTGCCGCTAATGTCGGTGGAGAAGTTGCTACTGATGTTGGACTTAGTCGTGTCGCTGGTGCCGGCGGTGCTTTGAAAACAACATCAATCGCATCAAAAGTATTGCCGATAGCTGGTAAAGTAACTGGCATTCTAGGTGCTGCTGTAGCTGGTTGGGACGTTGGTTCAAGTGTTGTAACGGCCTTTAAATCTAAAAAGGCTGACGATGCTTATAAAGCTGGTGGGAAGACGGCAGGAACAGTTATTGGTGGTGGCATAGGTGCAGTATTAGGTAGTGTTATTCCCGGTGCCGGAACAGCTGCAGGTGCAATGCTCGGTGCTGGCATTGGTGATGCTTTAGGAAGCACCAAGGTAGCGCAGTCCATCACTGAAAAATTGTCTAATGCTTTCAAAAAGCATCCGATTAAAGTTCCTAAAATAGATGTTAAAGATGCTTATAAAGATTTAGATAAGGCCAATAAGAAATACTACGATGATAAAGCAAAGCGTGACAAAAAAGACGTTGATTTGCTTTACAAAAATGGCTATTTAACTAAGGTGGAGTACGATAAACGTCTCAAAGATATTCAAGATGAAGCGAAAAAGTCTGGGAATATTGAAAAACTGAGCCAGTCTGATCGTACAGCATTAACTAAATATTACGCTCAAAAGCGTACATCATTGGAGGAAAAAGCAGCCAAAGATAAAAGAACTGTTGGTAATAAGTGGGACAAGATAATTGGCGAGGATGCTGCTAAGTACGGCGATACGTCATTACAAGTCCAAAGGGACTACAAGAAAAAAGAACAAGCTGTGGCTCAAGTCGATAAAGACAAGAAGAAAGCCATTAACAAGCTCACTATTAAAGATGCCACTCAAACAACCATAGCAGAGGCTAAACTCCACACCACCTTAACAGGAAAGATACAGTTATCGTCAAATCAACAAAATAAGATTTTAAGTGATTTAGTAAAGAAGAAGGGAAAGTTGTCTGACAGTGAGTTAAAAAAAGCTTACTCTAATTCTAAAAAAGAATATGATGCAGTCAAAGGCTTTGCCGATAAGCAATATAAGTCGACAACTGAAACTGCTGAAAAGAAATTTAAGAATATTTCAAAGGCAGCAAACAACCAATTCAACTCTGTTTCTGATGCTGCTAAAAAAGAGGCTCAAAACACCATTGATTCTGCCAATAGGCAATTTAAAGGTAATTCTCAATACGCTAAAGAACAAAGGGCAGAGGTAACCAAACAGGCTAACAAAAAGCGTGATGATACAATTCAAGCCGCCAAAGACCAACGAGACGGCACGATTGATAAAGCTAGAGACGAGCGCAACAAAGTATCTAACGCAGCCACTGACAAGTACAATAGCACGGTAAAATCAGCTAGAAAACAAAGAGATGACGTTAAAAAAGCTGCCGAAGATCAGAAAAAAGGTGTTACTAAAAGTTCTGACGAAACGCATTCTCATGTTAAAAGTGGCAGTAGCTCATTTTGGGAAACGTTTAAAAAGATTGTTGTTGGCGGATTAGGAAACTCGTTTGGACCGATAGGCGTTGGTGTTAAAGCCATAAACGCTCTGGTCAGTAAATTTGGTGGTAGCAAACAAACGATCACACCGCCACCTACGAAGTTTGCATCAGGAACTGGTTTATTTTCTAAAATCAGGAAACCAATAACATCACCAATTATGGCAATGCTGAATGATGGCAATGATAGCCCTCAAACAGGAAACCGCGAGATGTTAATACATCCAAACGGTAAGCCCGAATTAGTACAAGGGACAAACGTCATTCGCCCATTGTTGCCTGGCACAGAGGTGTTAAACGCAACTGAAACAGCTATGATGCTGGGTCAACAAAAAATAAGCAGATTCGCTAGCGGCACAGGCTTCTTTGCTGACGTTTGGGATAGCATTAAAGATAGCACTAAGCGCTTTACGGAGATGTTTAGTTTTATAACAGATGCAGTGGCTCATCCAATAGACAGCATGGCGAAAACGTTTAATCCAAAGCGCAATCGCGATAATGGCGATGTATTTAATGCGCTAGAGGATCACGTGTTCGATAAGCCTGTTAAAGAACAAGCAAAGCCGTGGTGGTCAACACTGTGGGGCATGGCTAAAGATGCTGGAGATGATAGCGCTAGTAACTCCGCTCTGCTGAGCAAGATGATTAAGTTAGGCAATGGCAAGCCTTACGTTTGGGGAGCTACAGGACCTGATGGATATGATTGTTCAGGACTTGTGCAGGCAGCCTTAGATGAGTTGGGTAAATCATTTCCTCACTATTCAGGAGACCAATATAACAGTTCTACAGCTGTTTCAAATCCATCATCTGGTGACTTAGTGTTCTTTGGTGAAGGTGGAAGTCAACACGTTGGCGTATACGGTGGTAATGGTCGCATGTATAGCGCGCAATCACCGCAATCTAACCCAAACATCGGGTGGGCTAATGTATCTGATTGGTCTGAAAAACTAGCAGCTAGTCCATATCGTCGTGTTCCTGGCATGAAAACTGATGATAGTAGCAACAAACAGGAATCTGGATTGAATAAGCTGGTTAGGTCACAAGTCGGCGGTATGTTTGATTGGATCAAGAAGTTTATTGCGCCCTTGCAAGATAGTGGTGGTTCAGAACCAGCAGGAGATGGTGTCGGACGTTGGCGCGGTGATGTTGTTAAGGCATTGGGACAAGTCGGATTAAGCACTAGCTCAAGCATGGTTAACAAGGTATTGCGCCAGATTCAAACTGAGTCTGGTGGAAACGCTAGCGCAATGGGTGGAAATGATGGACTTGCTGATGGTAATGCTACGGGATTGATGCAAGTTAAGCCTGGAACGTTTAGAGCTTATGCAGCAGCAGGACACACTAACATCATGAATGGCTATGACAACATTCTCGCAGGATTAAATTATGCTAAAAATAGATATGGAAACGACTTATCGTTCTTAGGACAAGGTCATGGATATGCTAACGGCACAATTACAAATGTTCCGCATGTTGCAAACATTGCAGAAGGTGGCATGACGGAAGCTGTTATTCCTTGGGACCTATCTAAGAAATCTCGTGCAATGGAGTTATTGGGCGAAACAGTAACGCATTTCGCTCAGAATACACCAAGCGTATCATCGAATAATAGTAATCAGTCAAACAGCAATGACAGTGAGGTAATTTCTAAATTAGAAGGTAAGTTTGATCAAATGATAGGGTTCTTATCTCAGCTAGTTTCACAGGGTAATAACCCAACGCAAGGATATGCCGTTTTAGACAGAAGTGACTTGTACAGAAAGCAGGCCAGCGATGGCAATTTAAGGGATTATCAAGCATTTTGATAGGAAAGGAGGCTTATCATCAAGCCGACATTTTTAATAAAGTTAAAAGGTCAAGAAGAATTTGATCTTAATGTCCGTTTGCCCAATATTCAATATTTGGGAGGAGATTCAACGCCTGCATTTAATAATTTATACCAGGATGACACTAATTCACGTGATGGGAATCGCTTTACAACAACAACTTTTGGCAAATTAGTATTTACCGCTGATTTTTTAATGATAGCTAAGAGCTACTACGATCAAAAGTTATTGAGACATGAAATGTATCAGATATTCGGTGATAGGGACCTAGTACGGTTCAGGACTGATATTGATTTTCAAAAAGTGATGTATGGCAGGCCAGCATCTTTTGATATTAAACATATATCAGATGGCAATAGTGATTCAGTTTTTTCGATTCAATTTGAAATACCTAGTGGTTACAAGTATTCATTAACGCGCAGTGATCAAATATCTAGCGATGATATCTCATTTGGTATGAATTTCAAACTACCCGAGAGACCCACATACACACATTCAGAGAACAAATTTAGAATTTATAATCCAAGTGACATCGCGATAGATCCTTATTATCAGCGACATGATTTGTTGCTTAGAATTAATTTTGAAGGTGATTTTTATAGAATTGAAAATAAAACAAACGCGACAGCGTATCAATTTAACCGCGCGTTAACAATGAACGAAAATGTGATGTTGAACGGTTTGAAAACTAGCCTTAACGGGTTACCTGACTCAAAGGATAGTGATTTTGGTTATTTAAAGCTAGAAAAGGGTTGGAATGACATAGTGGTAACGGGTGCTACCAGTCATCGTACTATTTTTAGTTTTCCGTTCGTTTACATTGATTAAATACGATATGTTAACAGTTAGCAATCGAGACAGCACCCTAAAAGAACCGATTACTAGCTTAATTAATTCATCGTTTAATGTCAGTTGGGAAAACAACAGCAGTTATCAAATGACATTTACTGCCTATGCAGATAATTCAGCCGGTTTCACGTTATTAATACCTGAAAATATCATTACTTGGCATGACCAGCAGTTTGCAATCAAACAAATGATACCCAACTATTCAGCTGGTTACAATACGATTGGCATAACCGCCACTCATATTTATTTAGATGTCCGTAAAATCTTCAAACACGATAAAAAGGCAGGCACATTGACTTATTCAGTTAATGATGTGCTTGCTTTTTATTTGGACAAGAACACATTTGGTTACACATATGAGGTCAAGGGAAATTTTTCAAAACAACAAATAACTGATTTGGGTGGCAACAACGTGTTTGACGGCTTGTCACAAATTATTTCTACATGGCCGGACGCCATCATTTATCCAGATAACAAGAAAATTTTGATTTACTCTAAACAATCATTTTCTAAAAATCTTGGCAACAGATTAGGATATGGATATAACACTGACAATATGTCATTGACTTACGATTCAACATCTCTAGTTAATCAGCTAACAGTAGTTAGTGCAACTAAAGATAACAATTCGGTATGGTTTCAGCCCCATATTGTTAAAGATGACGACTCCATAGCCAAATACGGTGTATGGGACGGTGGAGATTTTTCAGATGAACGTTTTCATGACGTGCAGGCTGCAGATGAAGCTGCAAAAGAAAAATTTATTGTTGAACCCTCCATTTCTGTTTCATTAGATTATTTAGATAGTGATGAACCCGTTCCAGGTGAAATTAGAAGATTAGAAATATTAGATACGGGATTTGTGACCAACGTAATGGTTGTAGCCTACAGTTATTACCCACTGGATGACACCCAAAAAACGTCACTAACTTTAAATAGCAATGCTAAAACAGTGCTAGATTACCAGCGCAGTAATCGTAATGCACTTAACCAAGCTAAAAATTTGAATAAGGATCTAGCAATTTCAGTTAAAAATACAAGTGATAAGATCAACGTAATCACTACAGATGGCATATGGTATGACTATCGCGGCGGCGGACATGTTATATAAGTAAAAAGGAGATGAATGATAATGTCGAACAATTGGAACACTAGACCAATATTGTCTTTTGAAGATGAGAATTTTCTACCTAAAATAAGTGTATCCCCGGACGATGGCCTTACCATAATTCCAGATGCAAAAGACGGATCAATAAGGTCACTTGCGTTACCCGATGGGTTCCACTTCACCAAATCAGATTTCAGTGATTTTAAATTTGACAAGGTCACTTTTGAAGCGTTAAATAGTGGTAATCACGAGTTATCATTTGACGATTCAGGTCATTTATTAGTTGACGGCAAAATATTAGTTGATGAAAATGCTAAGTTTGCCTTGAAATCAGAAAAAATACCAGCAGGTAGTGATTTAGACACTTACACCCAAGAGGGATTTTTTTATTCAGACAAAGATAAAGATGTTGTTAGTATGACAAATGCACCGACAACACATGCCTTGACAATGCAAGTTTATCGTGCGGCGGGTGTTGTTCAAATCGTCACTGAATACACGACTAATGACTCAGCAGGGACGTTCATACGCTCATATTATGACGTGAACAACATATGGAGTCCGTGGCGCAGAGTTATCACGAGTGACTCCAGTGGCAATATCAAAGCACCAAGCGGGGCACTACTTCAAGAAGTTAAAAGCGTTCAAACAAAAGTTAATGGGTTAGGAACTTATTACGACGCCAGTTCTTCAATCATATTTGTTCGTTCAGGCAAGATCGTGACGGCATATGGCAATTTAAAAATTGCAATAGATATTACTGATTTGAACTCATATCATGCCGAAACGCTCATTCCTAGTGACTGCTTGCCATTTGCAGAATATCGTGTTGCAATAGCCACTAACGCACCTAGTAGTAAACAAAAAGTCCGTGGCGACTTAGTATTTCAAACTAATGGTGGTGTCACGCTAGATGACGTGTCAATCGGTGAAACAAATGTTATTGGTGGCACATTGCCGGTAGGTACCACCATTAGAATATCAGCAACATGGGTTGTTGCTTAAGGAGACACATGGAAAAATTAGAAACAAATCTTGACTTGAACCTAGGACAGGTCTTAAGAACCCAACTAGGCGATAACTTTGAAAAAATACAAGTCGCGGTTGATGGTCAAGGCGACACACTCAACAAGCAAATATTAGACATGTTGGGTGGCGTACCATTAGCCAGTCAAAACGAAGTGACACAAGCACGGATTGACCGTTCAGGAAAGTCTTATAAGACTTTGAAATCACGTGGTGACGCTGACCAAGCAACAGCTGAAACAGCATTGAATGAAGGACGTGAAACAAAATCAGAAGTCATTGAGGCACGTTCGGACAATGCAGGTAATGGGTACAGCACACTTAAAAACCGCTTAGACCACCAAGACAGTGAAATTGACACCAAGTTAGCACAAATTAGCCTAACACCTGAAGTATTTGCTAACTTGGCAGCGCTAAAGAGTACCTATCCAAGTGGTAAGGCAGGTATATTTATCACGTCTGATAATGGTCACAAGTACTTGTGGTCAAATGGCTCATGGGTTGATGGTGGTGTTTATCAAGCGGTTGGCTTAGCTGATGGTGTAGTTGATTCACGAAAAATAGCTAAGCGCACAGATGTGACTAATCAAATGACCGTATTAGCTAATCGCTATATATCGACTAGCAACGTGAACATTGCTTATATTACCTCGCCTAATTTTTTCGTAACTAAGATACCAGTATTGCCACAAGGGACGATGAGATTACCAATCTTGCCCATCAACGCTAAATTTATTGCAGCCACCTTGGCAGACGGCAACACTTTGGTGTTTGAAAAAACAGTCGATGAATTAAATGCTGGTGGGTCATCATTCACACGTCAAGGGTACACAGTTACTGACTCTGAATTAGTAATTGATATGCAATATGTTTTCAATCAATTGACTGAAAAATACATCTATATTGCCCAGCCATACACTCAGCAGTCTCAGCTATATGTCAAAGTAAGCAAGGAGCAATATTTAACTGATTTAATGGCGCTGAGTGACACTAATAATGTGACTAACAAGGCACTGACCGAGCTTTCAAATGAGTACTTGCCAGTTGATATTAAGCCACTCTACCGTCAACGTAATATCTCTTGGAATACCACGACAGGCGAGCTGAATTTTGGTAACAGTGATGTCTATGCTGCCATGGAATTAACTAATTTGCCCGACAAAGGTTTGATGAAATTCAAACAGACAGTATTAGACAGTGGTCAATTCATTATGTTGTTTGACAATACAGGGAAGGTCATTGCCAATTTTGGTACACAATACAATGATGGTACTAAGACACTAGATTTTCTCTACTTAGATGGCACTGATGTTGTGTTTGATTTTAAGAAGGCACTAATTGCCAACCCAAAGATGGCTAAGATGCAAATTACACAAATGCGTGGTGACATCTTTACGTTTAAACCGGTGTTCTACGGTGTTAAAAATGTTTCAGAAGTTCTTAAATGGGCAGACGCTACAAATGAGACACAAGACGAGCTAATGTTACCATCTGTTTATCCTGTCATGAATGGCAAGACTGCTAATGTCGTATTAACTAATTTGTTAAAATCAGGCAGTGTTTATGATGATAAGAATGTCATTGCAACTAAAACACTTGGTACTCAAAAGATAGGATTGGTTGAAGCAGCAGACACGCAATTAGGCGTTAAGACAAGGAATGAAGACCCTTATCAATATATCCCTGTTCAGCGTGTTGATGCCACTAAAAATGGCGGAAATAAGTCAGTCATGATTATTGGTGAGTCAACATCTGAATCACTTTATTTGTTGGATAGTATTCGTGATCGTTTGGCGTCTGATGCCACTAAATTTACCTTAGTTGGCACACGGGTAAAAGATGGCGTTAGTCACGAAGCACGAAGTGGATGGGGTGCTGGTGCGTTGCACTATGTTGACAAAACCGATGATACAGGCAATACGAACTCATTCTACAATCCAGAAAAGAAGGAATTTGATTGGGCTTGGTACTTGACACAGAATAACATGGCAGCGCCTGATATTGTCGTCATTAATTTTGGATTAAACGATCCCAACCGGTATGTTACTAATGGTACGTCGTTGTCTCAAACAGACCACTACAACTTTTTCATTAGTCAAATCAGGGCTGTTAAACCAGATACGGTGATTGTTATTGGTTTAACACACATCTACTCATCATTTGGCAATTTCCGAAATGATGCCCGTAGAGATAACATTGCAGCATTGCTCAATCAAACAATTCAAGATTTCGACAATCGCACTGATGAGCGTATTTATATTGCGCCATATTATTTGAATATCGATACCCTTTGGGATATGCAATATCAGCAAATACCAGCTAATGAATACCAGCCAGAGAGAGTGGACTATATTGGAATAGACCACTTCCACCCCTCTGAAATAGGTTACAAGAAGATGGCGGACGTGATGTATGCTGCTATCAAACAGACGATTTAGGTGTATTAAATGAAAAAACATTTTTGGAAAAATAGAAACTGGGTCACGGTAGCGGTTGAAGAAATCATCATTGGGGCTATTATCATGCTGCATTATCAGCAATTAGACGGTCGTTTACCGTGGGCGCTAGGTTTGTTGGATAACCCGATATTGGGACTTATTTACGTCTTGATTGGCTTTACCTTGCTAGTTAACTCATTGTGGGACTTTTATTGGTATCGCATACGTTTGGTGCTGATAGCGTTATCGGGGGGCATGTGGGCGTTACTAGCAGGTAGTTACATCATGAATATTGTCGTCACTGGTAATGTGACCATTGCACCATTCATATTTATTGTCATCACGATTAATGTGTTCCTGAGTGCTTGGGAGGAACCGCGGTACAAATTGAAAGGCGGTGATCGGTATTGAGTATTTAGCCCCAACACTAGCAGTTATTGGCACCATTGCCACTGGTTTCTTTGCGTGGCGTGGCAAAAAAGAAGATACTGTTAAAAATCACGATGACACGGTTAGTGAAATGTTCGCGACGCAAGGCGCATTGGTTAAAGAGCTGTCAAATCAGGTTTCTAATTTAAGCGGCGAAATTGAAGATTTACGCAATGATAACGGTAATTTGACACTGGAAAATAAGGCTTTGCGCGAGCAAGTCGAGAAATTGACCAGAAAAATTGATGAACTAATGAAGACAGCTTAGTTGTCTTTTTTTTTGAGGAGAAAAAATGAATAAACTAAAACGCACAGCGGTTGCCTTATTCGGAGCAGTTGCTTTTTTTGTTGCCGTTGCAACAGGTGCATCAGCCAATACGAACGGCATTGATGTCGCTAGTTACCAGGGAGACTCACAACAGTATTTCAGCTCATTTAAACAAGTTGGCGATCAATTTACCATTGTTAAGTTGGGCGGACGTGGCGGCGGTGAGGGTGCGCATTATGCTAACCCTAAAGCCTATAATCAGATCCAAAACGCTGATCGAGCAGGCATGCAAACCGCAGGCTATTTCTGGGGTGAATTTGGTGATTCAGTCAGTGAAGCCGCTTATCACGCGCAATTAGCCATTCAAGACGCGCGGAATGCAGGACTAGCTAAAGGGTCATATATTGCCTTAGACTACGAGGCAGGCGCAGGCTACAACAAGGCTAACAATACTACAGCTATTTTGACATTCATGGATGCCATTTACGCCGCGGGTTACAAGCCTATGTTCTACAGCTACACGTCATACGTGAACTCATATGTCGATTTGAGCCGTATCAACGCACGTTACCCTAATGCTTTGTGGTTAGCGTGGTATTTGACTACAGCACACCAAGCAACACCACCTATGCAATACTTCCCAAATTATTCAAACGTGAAGATTTGGCAGTATGCAGATAACCACTATGGTGTTGATGGTAATGTTATGGTCAACGGCAGCCTTGATAATGCTAAACCTGCTGAACAAGTAGCTGCTAAGCCTGCGCAATCAACAACGATACCAACTAAACCAGCTAAGACACAATATGCAACATTCAGTGGCGTGTATGTGGCTGATTACTGGACAACTTGGAATAACAAGATTTACGGCGTGAACAACGACATGGGCATTCCAGTCATCGATTACAACAACTACATGCCAATCAGCGCCTTTACGTTGACTGACCGTTATGGCCACAAATTGAGCAACCAAACAATTAAGGGTAATAATGGTCAAATGGAGTACTTCACTTTGGCTGGTAAGTACAAAGTGCTAAGTCAAACAGCTACAGCAGTTCAAGTTCAAATTGGCGGTGAACCTGTTTGGATGATGAAGAGTTTCGCAATAATCAAATAATAAGGGGAAATAATGACATTTAATATTGATTCAAACATTGCAATTCTAATCATCACTTGGTTGGTGGTTCAAGTTTTAAAGCCTACCAAAATAAACAATCATTTATTGCCACTCGTAGCGGTCATCATTGGCGCTTTGGTAGCGGTAGCGCTATCGCTATACACCAAAGATACCAAGCTAGTTCAAGATGTTGTACTTGGCGTATGGGCTGGGTTCGCATCAACCGGATTAAATGAGACAGCCACTAAATCTATTACTTCAATCATTGATGGATTTAGTAATGGATTTGGAAAGTCCGAAGAAAAGAAAACTGAATAACCACAAAAATGCCCAACTGGATAATTGATGTGAACCCAATAACTTTCTGAACAGATTTTTATTCTGTCCAAGTTATTGGGTTCACTTCATAATCTGGTTGGGTGTTTTTTTGTGATATAATGATTAAAAAAATAAAGTGAAAATAAAAATGTCGAAAAAATTTGTATATATTGATGAATCAGGCAATTTTGGGAGTGATGGGCGCTATTTCACAATTGCGGCCATTGAAGTAAGTGAATCCAACCATCAAAAATTAATTAGAAATATGAGAAGAATTACTGGTCAAGTAAAACGAAATTTTCCAAGCATTGCTACAAGTCTTGGCGAAGTAAAGGCAGCAAATAGTGACATAGTAATTAGAGAATACGTTATTCGTAAAATAGTAAATTCTTATTTTGTTGTTCGTTATATAACCGTTGACTTAACCAAAATTGACAGCAAGTTACTTGAAAATCAGAATATTTTGTATAATTATTTGGTCTCATACATAGTTAAACCAGTTATAAAACACTTAGGCGATGGTGATAGGTTAGAATTTTATATCGATGAAAGAAATCAAGCCGTGAAAAACGGATTTAACATTGATGAATATATAAAACACTTAGCTTGGTTTGAAATGAAAAAATACACATTAGGGATCGAGGTTAAATCTGTTAAATCACATAAATTCGAGGGAATTCAGGTTGCTGATTTCATTGCACACGCCATTCAATGTAAGTTCGAATACAATTATGAGCCTTTTCTTGATAAAATACGTCCAAGAATTGGCACAAGACAACATTTTCCCTATAAAGAATTTGGAAAATAGTATTGCGTGATTTAAATAAATTTGTTATTATAATGACATAAGGGTACATTAGCCAATACATGTCGGGATTAATATGTTTATATCTCAGCTGTTGTGCACAAGCCGGTGTATTGCAATACCCGTACATATTAAAGAAACGCCTACTCGGAAAAATCCTCGCAGGTGTTTTTATTTGCGTTCTATTCAAGTATTTCACTAGCCCAGTCATTTAATGCACGTTGTTGCTCGTTGTTTAAGTCAAGTGGCTCATTGTATTTCTGGTGCGCATCAATCAAGTAAATATCAATGCCGGTCCGTTTATGAATTGTCGTGGGTGGCATGATTCTTAAGATGGCTCGTATTGTTTTTTCGTTGTTCATATTATTTCCTTTCAACTAATGATACGAGATTGAATTAAAAAACACTTACAAGTTGCTAGTTATTTTGCATATAAAAGATACCTATAAATTGGGGACGTTCTGGGGACTTACTATTAATATCCAGTGGTATCTAATAGCTATAAAACCAGTAAATTCAATGCTTGCACAAGACATAGAACGAAACAATATCGGTATTTTAGTTGAATGGGAATAAAATTTAAATAATGTACAGATAGTGCTTTTCTTTTAGGCCATATTTGATGTGCTTCTATCAAAAAAGATTACGATAATGTGATATTATCGTAATCTTTTTTTGTGATATAAGTTAATTATTTGGTATCATTTTAAAGTTTTTTAGTTACTAATTTTCCTCAAGTATTCTGTTAGCCCGTTCGATTGTGGCAATAAATTGCAAAACACTATTCATCTGTTCACTCGTTAATCCACCCATTTTAAACGTTAAATTATCCGATAGGCTTAGTAGGTAATCAGAAGAAGTATTTAAAATTTCACAAATTTTAACTAGTGTTTCAAGTGACGGATATGATAGGCCTTGTTCATAGGCTGAAATAGTGCCTTTGCTTACCTCTAAACGTTTTGATAATTCTAATTGTGTCAGATTTTTAGATTTTCTTACTGCTTTAAGTTTTTCCCCGAAAAAGTCTGTCTGCATGTTAAATTCACCTTTCCTATTAGAATATCAGAGTCACATACCAGTATTGGGTGCATAAAGTAATAGTTAAATTGATACTTTCTGAAAAATGTGGTATTATAATTTTGTTATTAAACAAATAATTGAAAGCGGGGAATTGAAATGATGAATGAAAATCACAAGTGGAAATTAGTAAAGTTTGGTAAGTATCTTGTCAGTGTTGGTATGATGACATTGGTTGTTGGGAGTGGTGTTGTAATGGCGAGTGTAAGTACCAACACAGACTCTTCAAAGCAAAGTACAGCTAAAAAAGTCAATTGGCAAGCGAATTCCACAGAAACGGTTAAGCAAAATATTGCTAGTCAAAAGAAATCAAATGACTTAGACAATTACGAAGTGCAATGGGGTGATACATTAGGAACCATTTCAGTAGCTACTGGTATCAGTGTAAATGATTTGGCTTCACGTTATGGTATTCCCGATGCCAACAGTATCTTTGCAGGTGTTACCTTAGTGCATCAAAAAGAGTTCAATAGTCAAGTTGCTAACATCACGGCTGTGATATCTAGTAATCGAACTGCTGGCACCAAAGTAACAACAAGTACACCAGCAGTGACTGGTACAGAAACCACTGCATCAGGTACACCAGCAGTTAGTGGCACGGAAACTCCTGCCAGTGTACCAGCAGTTAGTGGCACGACAACCACTACATCAAGCACACCAGTAGTTAGTGACACACCAACCACTGCATCAAGCACGCCAGCAGTTGCTGGATCGACGACTACGCAGAATACACCAGCTATATCATCAAAAAACAATACATCAACTAATAATGGTTCAGCCGCATCAACTGATAAGGGTACAACAACACCTGCTACATCAACAGATAATTCAGGTGTTAAGCATGCCGAAGCTGGCTCACCTGAAAACCCTGTTGACCCTGATACAGGGACGCAAGCACCAAATGGTACTTACTTTGATAATGATGGTTGGAACTAATTAAGGTCACTAAATAGTAATATATCGTATTGGCGTGAGCCAGAAAGAATAGCTACCTAACATGGTAGCATTTTTTTGATTGACTATTATGGATGGAAGAGAGAAAAAATTTATGGTATCAGAAAATATGCCAGGAAAATGGCATTTGTATGAATTTGTAGATCTCCCAAATTTTGATCATTGGGATAAAGGTATCACAGCTAATCAGATTTATGCACAAAAAAAAGCAGAGATAGAGAACAAACAAAAAATATACAAATGGGTGAGTATTAGTTGTCTTATAGCTGGTATATGCTTTATGGCATTTGGCGGTTTGTTATTGCTAATTGCATCTTTTATGTTTAGAAAAAAAGGTGGTTTCAGTCAAAAACTGACTGTTGAATTAAACGCAGCTCATAATGATTTGATGTTAACTTGGTATGAACATACGGATATGTTTATTCAACCACTAGCAAAAAAATTGATGGTGGACCAGTGGAAAAGCTATAGAATTGGCAGAAGATGTTTGATTTATGGCAACCAAGGATGTGTTTATTTTGATGTGGATAAAGAATTGTTAGTTGCCTATCATAAAGATAATATCAAAGAAGTCAGTAGAGAACGTGTGCATACTGGGGCACAAACGAGTAGCACATCTAACTCCGTCGGTCTTGCAACTGCAGTAGGAAAATCTGGCCTATCCGTTGGTGGTGCTCAGACTGCTACACAAGCAAATACCACTGATTATTATGAATGGCATTTTGATATCTTAACTGATTTTATTTCTTATCCAAAAATCTCTTTGATATTGTCAGATTCTAAAAGTGTTGAAGACTTTATTGGACAAGCCTACGCTATTCTTAAACCTTAACATTGCTATGTTAAACAAGTTAAGTACCTTAGTATGATTATAATGAAATGGAATAAAATAATGAGTGCTTTAAAAATAAAAAACGCAAATGGTCAAATTAATAAAAATATAATAATTTCTGGTAGCGCGGTGTTGGTCGTGATTATTGGTCTTTGCATATTTTTTTCTCTTCCCAAACATTTGACAGGTGAATACTCACACACAACAAATTTGATATTGGTGTCATCAACTGATACTTTAAAATTCGATGGGGACAAGGTAATTGAATATTCTGACGGAGAAAAAACACATTCTGGCACATATACAATTTCTGGTAATGAATTAAAGATGACAATTGATTCGTACAATATGACAGCTAAATTATCAGATGATAAACAGTCTTTTGTTGTTGAGTCTGCTGATGGATTAGCAAGCCTGACAGAGGGATTTAAATACACTAAAAGTGATAAAAAATAATGTTTAAGTAGACTAATTGAACAGTTGTAATATTGATATCATGCAGGAGATGGTAAATTAAAATTTACCATCTTTTGTTTTATGGTAAAATAGTAAGTATATAGTTTAAAAATAAGGATCAGGATCTTAATGGCAATCAATTATCCTATTGGAACACATCATACAGCAGACGTTAAAAACACGATACGTACCGGTAAAACAACGAAAAAAGCTTTGATGTTTGGTAAACGCGGTATGGGACTTGAAGAAGAGATCAATTTAGCCAATGATTATTATTTAGCGAATCATTTAGCCGTTATTCACAAAAAGCCCACGCCAATCACAATTGTGAAAGTTGATTATCCAGCGCGGTCTGCAGCAAAAGTTACTGAGGCCTACTTCAAACAGGCGTCTACCACAGACTACAACGGTGTTTACCAAGGGCATTATATTGATTTTGATGCAAAAGAAACCAAGAATAAAACATCTTTTCCATTGAAAAATTTTCATGAACATCAAATCGTTCATTTAGGCAGTATTTTGGCTCAAAATGGTATCGGTTTTGTGATTATTAAATTTACAACTTTAAATGAAACGTATGTTTATCCAGCCCAGCACTTAATTGCACAGTGGCAAAAATTAAAAGGAAAACAGTCAATTTCTTACCAAGATATTGTGCGTGACAGCTACGTTGTGCCGAACAGCTTAAATCCAAGTTTGGATTATTTAAAAGCAGTTGACCGATACTTTGAACATTTAAACTGACAATTAGGAGTACTCCAGCAATTATGGCAAATGAGAATCAATGGTCACGTGTTAATCGTAACCAAAATATGTATGACAATCATCCAGCAACTGAGCCCCCACGAACGCCACGTCCAGGAAATTCTGATGGCCCTAAAAAACCGAGAAAGCCAAAAAAGAAACGACGATGGTTTCTGATCATATTTCTATGGTTACTTGTGTTAGGTGTGATAGGTGCTTTGGCTGGAACTGCGGTGTTTATCACGTATGCAAACGATGCCCCAAATATTACAGAATCTAATTTAGCCTCCGAACCGTCAAGTGCTATTTATGACTCACAGGGTCAATCAATTTGGAAGTTATCAACCGTTGAGCGTGATTATGCCAATTCTAATGAGATTCCAAAAGCGTTAAAACAGGCTGTTGTTGCGACTGAAGATCGACGTTTTTATAAACATAACGGTGTTGACCCGATTCGTATTGCGGGGGCAGCATTGGCCAATGTTCGTGGTTCTTCTTTGGGCATGCAAGGTGGTTCAACTTTGACTCAGCAATTGGTTAAGTTATCTGTGTTTAGTACGTCAACTGCTGATCAAACAATTAAACGGAAAGCACAAGAAGCTTGGCTGGCAATGCGTGTTGAGAAAAATTTTTCAAAAGACGAAATATTAACTTTTTATATGAATAAAGTCTATATGGGACATGGTGTTTCTGGTATGAAAACTGCGTCCGAGTATTTTTATGGCAAACCGTTAACAGAATTATCTTTGGATCAAATTGCATTATTAGCAGGTATGCCACAGTCGCCGACTAATTATGATCCTTATTTGAAAGATAATTCAAGAGCTAAAGAACGGCGTGATACTGTTTTGAATGCAATGGTTAAATACGGCGCGGTGACTCAAAAACAAGCTAACGAGGCGATTAATAAGCCAGTGTCTGATGGACTACAAGACTTAACATCTAAAGCAGAGCTAGCTAATAACAACCGTAAGGTGGCGGATGCTTATGTTCAGTCAACGTTAAAGGAAGCAGAGGCATTAGGCTATGATACAACTAAAGCTGGTTTGAAAATTTATACAAACATGGATTCAAAGTTACAGCAATCTATGTATGACAATGCTAATGGTAATACTGTTGCATTTCCTTCAGAAGACGCTCAAATTGGTGCCACAATGACAGACCCAAATACGGGACGTGTCGTAGCTCAAGTAGGTGGGCGTAATATGCCAATTTTGCAGGGCACTAATCATGCAACGTTAACAGGTAGGTCGGGTGGATCATCTGTTAAGCCACTTTTGGATTACGGTCCAGCGATTGAATATCTAAATTGGCCCACTAATCGCACCGTTGAAGATAAGCAGTATAAGTATCCTGGTACTAGTACAACTGTTTATAACTGGGATCGAAAAGATATGGGAAATATTACAATGAGAAGTGCTTTAACGCAATCACGTAATATTCCGGCTGCTCGAACTTTAGAAGAAGTCGGCGGTGCAAATGCAGAGAAATTTGTGAACGGATTGGGTGTGCCAACAAAAGAGACACCTGGTGGTTCAGCGGCTATTGGTATTGATGTGTCTACCGAAGAAGAGGCTGGTGCTTTTGGGGCTATTGCCAATGGTGGGACTTATTATAAACCGACTTATATTAGTAAAATTGTAACTGCTGATGGCACAACACATAATTATAACGTTACTGGAAAACGTGCAATGAAGACAAGTACAGCATTCATGTTAACTGATATGATGAAAGGTGTTATTAAACCAAATGCCACGGCGGCTGATGCGGCTATTGCCGGTTTGCATCAAGCAGGTAAGTCAGGCTTAGTTGGTTACGGCGATGAAGAAAATATGCCAAACCAAGCGATTAAAGATGCATGGTTTACAGGGTATACAAAGTCGTATGCTTTGTCAGTTTGGACTGGTTATGATTGGCCTAACAAGGATTATATTCCATGGAATTACCAAGATTTGCCAGCACAATTTTATCAAAGAGTGATGTCATATGCTATGCAAAATAAGCCAAATACTGATTGGGCAGCACCTGATACGGTGACGCCACGTGTGAAGGGCAATATTGTTGAATATGAAGTTAAAGGTGAAAAATGGAGTAATGGCGGGTTACCAGCAGTGAATTCGTTGCCACAATCTGGAGAAACACCGGCAGAGGCTGGTATTTCTGGATCTGCTGCTGTTGGCGCCACGACTGGAAACAATTAATATTTCAAAAGTCTTGCGAGAGCAAGGCTTTTATTGTAGAGGTGAAGAGATGCTAAGACTCTGGGTTACCGGTTATCGAAGTTATGAGATGGGGACGTTTGGTGATAAAGATCCCAAAATAGTTGTGATTAAATATGCTTTAAAACGTGTACTAAGAGAACAAATTGATAATGGCCTTGAGTGGATAATTACTGGTGGTCAACTGGGTATTGAGCAATGGACGGTTGAAGTTGTCATCGAATTAAAAGCGGAATTTCCGAGTTTGAAAGTAGCTATCATGCTGCCGTTTCAAGCATTTGGTAGTCAGTGGCAAGCTAACAGTCAAGCCAAGCTAAAAGAATTATTGGCTAAAAGTGATTTTGCAGAAAGTGTCTCGAATGCACCTTATCAGGGTCCACATCAACTACAAAGTTATCAAAAGTTTATGTTAACACACACTGACGGTGCGTTGCTTGTTTATGATACGGCATTTGAAGGTAAGACAGTATATGACTACCGGGTGATACAGAAGCAACAAGCCATTATGCCCTATCCTTTGACATTAATTGATATGGATCGCTTGCAGGAGTATGCAACTGAATATGAAGAGATACAGGCTGAAAAACATAATTTTTATGAATAAAGCGTAATGCCCTTGTATTTGTATAGAATTATTGGTAATATAGAATAAGTAAAAAAATAAATGAGGTGTGAACTTGTGGAACAAGTAAAATACACGCAAAAAGATATTTTAGAACGCGTTTTTAAGCAGAAGCGAATGGGCGTTGGTTATGATCCGGCTGATGTCGACAGCTTTTTGGATGATATTATCAAGGACTATGGCGCTTATGCGGGTCGTGTTGATCAATTGCAGAATGAAGTGGCGCGTCTACAAGGTGCTTTGAAGTCATCACAAGAACAGCTAGTTGCATTGCAGAAGCAGCCAAAGCCGATAGCTGTGGCTGCCGATCCTATTGTTGAGGTACCTGAAGAGCCAGTTGTGGTAGCAGCACCAAAGCCTGTTCAAACAGTTACTAATTTAGATTTAATCAAACGTGTAGCTAATTTGGAACGTGCTGTATTTGGACATGATGCTTCAAATAATGCATAAGTAACATAAAAGCACGCTAATATATTTTATTTTGTAAGTATCGGGTAATTGCGCGTCATATTTCTGACGTGAGGAAGGTCCATGCTCGCACAACCTGTGATGGTTGTAGTGTTTGTGCTGGGATAAAGAATAAACCCAGGGACAGAAATGTCACGGCGGTCGAACAGGCTAAGGTGTTACGCGCTATGTCTTAATAGACTCGAAGGTGCCATAGAAACGTATGCGTTAGTGAAAGCTAGCGTTTGAGACGAGGTAAACCCCACAAGCGGGCAACCCAAACTTTTGGTAGGGGCGGCTAATCTAGCGAATTGAAGCGATGGTTGGTATAGTTTGATAAAACAAACTTAGATAGATGATTACCGAAGGTAATATGTACCTGCATATTACTGGAACAAAACATGGCCTACAGATACTTACAACAGGTGACGTCACGATGTGGCGTTTTTTTATGAAGATTTATACATTTATTGCTGGAATATACAGTAAAATAATGGATATTATCACGACGTTGTTGCATAAAAATTCATATTAAGTTATGATTAATTACGTGATTTAGGATAGAGGAGAATAACCAATATGAAACATAAAATGATGAAAAATATTGCTACATTAGTTATGAGTATTATACTACTTGTGCCTTTGCTCGTATCGCTAGCACCTCAAGTGAGTGCAGCGGAATCAGACCCAGCTTATACTAAAATTAAAGAGCGTGGTGTACTAGTAGTTGGTTTATCAGCTGATTATGCTCCCTTTGAATTTCATGCAACTGTGAATGGTCGTGATCAAATTGTTGGTTTTGAAGTATCCATGGCTAAACAGATTGCTAAGGATTTGGGTGTCAAATTACAAATTAAAGAAATGGGATTCGATGGCCTTGTTGGTGCGGTGCAAACTGGCAAGATTGACGTGATTATTTCAGGTATTAACGCAACACCTGAACGTGAAAAAGTGGTTGATTTCTCAAAATCTTATTTGTCACCCAAGCAGACTGTTTTAATTTTAAAAAAGAATGCCACATCGTTTACCCAAGATGTTAAGTCTTTTTCTAATAAAAAAGTTGGCGCACAACGTCAAACGACACAAGAAACATTCGTGCAAAATAATATGCCTGACTCTAAGCTTGTCAGTTTGCAAAAGGTACCAGACCTTGTATCGCAATTGTCAGCAGGAAAAATTTCCGGTGTTGTACTAAATGATCCGATTTCTAAAGCTTATGCACAGCAGAATAAAGCGTTGCAGGTTATTTATCCTAAGCCAAATGAAGGTGAAGGTGCCGTGTCTGTTGCGATGCCTAAAAACTCACCAGTGTTGAAATCAAAAATTAATCATGCTATTGATGATATTGTATCATCTGGGAAACTAAAAGCTTATCAAAAAGAAGCAAATACATTGATGTTTGCAAAACAATCATTCTGGGCAAAGTATGGTAATTTATTTATCAAAGGGACATTAATTACATTGGCATTGGCTGCAATTGCAGTTGTTGTTGGTGTCGTTCTTGGCACATTGTTAGCTTTGTTCAAACTATCTCCAAATTTTATACTTAAAGCAGTTGGTAATATATACGTCGAATATATTCGTGGCACACCGCTTTTGGTACAAGCATTTATGGTATTTTTTGGTACTCAAGTTATTGGTCTGAATTTATCGGCATTTGCTGCTGGTGCTTTAGCTATGGGATTGAACTCTGCTGCTTATGTTGCTGAAATTATTCGCTCAGGGATTAACTCAGTGAATTATGGTCAGACAGAAGCAGCACGATCACTTGGATTGTCTAAAGGAAAAGCAATGCGGTATATTATTTTACCTCAGGCAGTTAAAAATATTTTACCAGCATTGGGGAATGAGTTTGTGACGATTATTAAAGAAGGGTCGGTTGTTTCAGTTATTGGTGTTGGGGAGTTGATGTTCCAAACTGGTGTTGTTCAAGGTGCTAGTTTTAAGCCGTTCTTTCCGTTATTAATTACATCGTTTATCTATTTTGTTTTGACGTTTGGCATTAGTCGTGCATTGGGTTATGCAGAAAAACGTATGGCCCGAACAAGTCGTTAAAAAACAATACGTAAAAAATATAGTGAACCTCTAATTTGGATTTTTTCCAAATTAGAGGTTTTTTTCAGTAAAAACGAATATTAAGTTTTTACTGAAATGAAAACGCTTCAAATCCAAACGTTCGGAGCTTAATTGAAAATAAGTTAAAATGTTCGTAAATAACGAACATTTATTTTATTTGTGTGAATATTCTTATTTAAAAACGAAGTATTTAAGTTTAAAATCTGTTAAATTTAAATTGTAAACGAACAAATGCTAAATGTTACTTTGTTTTTGTGATATAAGGCGAACAATGGAGGAGATTATGTCGCAAGTTTCTGTTGTCATGGGGTCAACAAGTGATTGGGAAACCATGAAAAAAACGACGGTGTTATTAGATGAATTGGGAATAACATATGAAAAGCATATTATTTCGGCTCATAGAATGCCTGATCAGTTACAAAGTTTTGGACAATCAGCTGCTAAAAATGCGCTACAAGTTATTATTGCAGGCGCTGGTGGTGCTGCACACTTACCAGGAATGATTGCTGCAAATACAACAATACCAGTGATTGGTGTGCCAATGCAATCGCATGCCCTAAATGGCTTAGATTCACTACTATCCATCGTTCAAATGCCAGCAGGTGTTCCTGTGGCAACTGTTGCAATAGGCGATGCAGGTGCAAAAAATGCCGCCATCTTAGCTGCACAAATTATCGCGCTACGTGATGAAAAAATTTTGGATAATCTGATTGCATTTCGTAAACAACAAACACAAAAATCAATTGATAGTGAGGCTGACTTATTATGACAAATGTTGTATTACCGCCTGCAACGATTGGTATTATTGGTGGCGGACAGTTAGGTCAAATGATGGCACTTTCTGCTAAGTCAATGGGTTATAAAGTTGGCATCTTGGACCCGACGGCTGATTCACCAGCTGGGCAAGTATCAGATTTTCAAATTGTGGCGAACTATGATGATCAAGTTGCGCTAAAGGAACTATCTTCGCACAGTGATATTTTAACGTATGAGTTTGAAAATGTTGATGTGACTGCATTATCACAACAAACAACAGATGTGCCACAAGGTACGAAACTACTTGAAATCACAAGTAACCGTTTAACGGAAAAAGCATTTATTCGTGATGTTGCTAAAGTACCAGTGACACAATTTATGGCTATTGAATCGTTGGATGATTTTAAATCGGCTATTCAACGAATAACTTTGCCAGCAATACTCAAAACGGTGAGTGGTGGTTATGATGGTCACGGACAGTGGCCCGTAGAAAGTGAATCAGATATTGCGCAATTAAAGGCTGATTTTCCAAACGTGCCTTTGATTTTGGAACAACGTGTGGCATTTAAAAAAGAATTGAGTATTATGGTGACACGCGATGTGGGAAATCATGTATCATTATGGCCTATTGCTGAAAATGTGCATGTCAATCATATTTTAAAAACGAGTTTTGCGCCAGCAAAAATAAGTGAGGTTGAGGCCGAAAAAATTCGTCATATTGCAACCCGCATTGCTGACAGTTTGAACTTACGGGGCGTTTTAGGCATTGAACTATTTGTTAGTGAAGATCACATATGGGTTAACGAATTAGCTCCACGGCCGCATAATTCAGGTCATTATACTATTGAAGGGACTAATATATCTCAATTTGAAGGTCATATTCGCAGTATTATGGGCCTACCATTACCAGAAATTGTATCTGAAAAACCAGCATTGATGCTCAATTTATTGGGCAATGAGCTCCAACAAGCCCGAGAAGATCTTGTAAATCATCCTGAATGGCATTTCCATGACTATGGAAAGTCAGTGATGAAACACAATCGAAAAATGGGTCATATTACTGTTCTTGGTGAAGAAAATATTAAAAAATTATATGAATGGAGCCAAATACATGGTCAACGTGACGTATCAAAACCAGAACATTAAACAAGAAAGTTTAAAGTACACTGGAAAAGCAAAAACAGTTTACACAACAAATGATCCAGATATATTGTGGGTGCATTATTTAGACCAAGCTACTGCGTTAAACGGTAAAGTCAAAGAAACAATTACTGGGAAAGGTGCTTTAAATAGTGAAATTAGTCATTTATTGTTTGATTATCTCACAAGGAAAGGCATTGAAAATCATTATCTTAAAAAAATTTCAGCGACTGATGAACTTGTGACTGCTTTGGATATTATACCAATTGAAGTGGTCAGCAGAAATTATGCATCAGGGCACTTTGTGAGTAAGTATGCGGTGACACCAATGACAAAATTAGAGCCACTTGTGCAAGAGTTTTATTTTAAATCAGATGCTTTGGATGACCCGTTTATAAATGATTCACAAATTTTGGCTTTAAATCTTGCCACTAGTGAAGAATTAGCACAATTGCGTCGGGTTTCACAGGACGTTAACCAATTATTACACGCTTTATTTGAACAAATAGGGATTGGCTTAGTTGATTTTAAGCTGGAATTTGGTAGAACGGCCACCGGTGACCTACGCCTGGCTGATGAATTGTCACCAGATAATATGCGATTGATAGACACACTATCTGGTAAATCATTAGACAAAGATATTTTTCGACAACACAGTGGGGATGTCACAGTGGGTTATCGTGATGTACTTAATCGATTGCAACAGGTTATCTAAGGAGAAAACACATGTATCTAGCGAAAATTTATGTTACGTATAAACCATCAATTTTAGATCCACAAGGTGAAGTTATTAAATCTGCGCTTAAGCGATTGGATTACGCAGGTGTGGCGCAAGTGTCACAAGGTAAGTATTTTGAAGTCAAATTAGATGCTAAGAACATTGATGCAGCTACTGCTGAGGTGGAGAGTTTCACAGATGCATTGCTCATTAATCAAAATACTGAAACCTATCATTTCGATTTGAGTTTGGTATCAGATGAGGTGAATGCATGAAGGCGGCTGTGATTAGCTTTCCCGGCTCTAATTGTGATTTTGATATGTTATATGCCTTGCAGGATTTCGGTGTCGATGCACAAATTGTTTCACCCAAGCAAACCGATTTAAAGGATTTTGATGCCATTTTTTTGCCTGGTGGCTTTTCATATGGGGATTATTTGAGAACAGGTGCAATTGCGCGATTTTCGCCTATTATGAGTGCTGTTACGCAAGCGGCAAACGATGGGAAAGTTATTGTTGGTATTTGTAATGGTTTCCAAATTTTGACGGAAGCAGGATTGCTACCAGGGCAACTCCTCATGAATGCAAACCCAGGTTTCATTTGTGATGAAGTTGAGTTAAGCATTGCTAATCATGAAACAGCTTATACGAACGCCTATGAGACGTCTGAATCAATTATTGTGCCAATTGCGCATGGTGAAGGGAATTATTTTGCAGATGATGTGACTTTGGAAAAGTTAGAAGCGAATAATCAAATTGTTTTTCGATACGTAAACAATCCAAATGGTTCGGTGCATGATATTGCAGGTATTATGAATGAGCGTGGCAATATATTTGGCATGATGCCACATCCAGAACGTGCTGTCGATGAGGTAACAGGCAACATTGATGGTCAAAACTTCTTTAAAAGTATACTATCTAGCATTTTAACAAATGTGTAAGTCAGTCATTGGTTGGTAGAACGGGTTAACGAAAGGTATAAAAATGACAATCGTCAAAAATAAAGAACTAACACCTGAGCAAGTTCGCGATTCAAAAGTATATAAACAATGGGGACTGACGGAATCAGAGTACAATCTCATTGTCACTGAACTTAATCGATTACCTAATTTTACTGAAGCAGGCATATTTTCAGGCATGTGGTCAGAACATGTATCCTATAAAAAATCAAAACCAATTTTACGTAAATTTTGGTCAACGAATGCGCGTGTTTTACAAGGGCCAGGTGAAGGCGCTGGTATTTTAGATATTGGTGATGGTCAAGCAGTTGTTTTCAAAGCAGAGAGTCACAATCACCCAAGTTTTGTAGAACCATATGAAGGTGCAGCCACTGGCGTGGGCGGCATTTTACGTGACATTTTTTCAATGGGCGCTCAACCAATTGCAGTGCTGGATTCGCTTAGGTTTGGTGAATTAGATGATGCGCATACAAGACATATTGTTGATGGTGTCATTGCAGGTATTGCAGGTTATGGTAATGCGATTGGTATTCCAACTGTTGGTGGTGAAATCGGATTTGATTCAGTTTACTCAGGTAATCCGTTAGTTAACGTGATGGCAGTAGGTTTGATGGATCAAGCTGCCATGCAAGTTGGACAAGCGAAAGGTGTTGGTAATTCAATTATTTATGTCGGTGCGAAAACAGGACGTGATGGCATTAACGGCGCGTCGTTTGCATCAGCGGAATTTTCAACCGAGCATGCTTCAGATCGTTCGGCTGTTCAAGTGGGAGATCCATTTTTAGAAAAACTGGTCATGGATGCAACGCTTAAGGCAGTTAAGTTGCATTCGGATATTATCGTTGGTATTCAGGATATGGGTGCTGCTGGGTTACTATCTTCTAGCTCGGAGATGGCCGCAAAAGCAGGTATGGGTATTACGTTAGATTTAAACAAAGTACCACAGCGCGAGACAAACATGACGCCTTATGAATTGATGTTGTCTGAATCACAGGAACGTATGTTATTTGTTGTTAAACGTGGAGAAGAACAGGCAATCATTGATTTATTCGAAGACGCAGATTTAGATGCTGTCATTATTGGTGATGTAACAGATAATGGACGTTATATTTTAGAATTTGACCATCAAGTTGTGGCTGACGTACCGATTGACTTTTTGACACATGCGCCTAAACAAACTTTACCAATGGTCGAACCAAAACGTCTATTAGACATGTCAAAAAGGCAGTATCAGCCGGATGTATCAGATGTGAAACAGACGATTTTGTCATTACTTGCCCAACCAACAATTGCTTCTAAAGCTAAATTATTTCGTCATTTTGACTCAATGGTACGTTCAGATACAGTGATTAAGCCGGGTGGGGATGCCAGTTTAATTCGTATTCGCGGAACTAAAAAGGCTTTGGCAATGACTACCGATGTCAACGCGCGCTATTTATATTTAAATCCTTATGTTGGTGCCAAAATGGCAGTAGCTGAAGCCGCTAGGAATATTGTAGCAACAGGTGCATTGCCAATTGGTATTACAGATGGTTTGAATTTTGGTTCACCAGATAATCCAGAAGTATACTATGAGTTGGACCAGGCAGTGGCAGGGATTAATGCTGTTGCAAAAAAATTGGACACACCAATTATTTCTGGTAACGTGTCACTCTATAATGAAACAGATGGTCAAGCAATTTATCCAACACCAATGGTTGGTATGGTTGGTTTGTTAGAAGATGTGAGCATAGCAACAACAATAGGCTTCAAAAATGTCGGAGATAAGATTTATATTATTGGTGAAACTTTGGATAGTTTTAATGGTTCGGAAATTCAAAAAATGCAAACAGGGGACATTGGTGGCCAACTTTTTGAATTTGATGATGCAGCAGAAATGTCATCTCAAAAGTTAGTACGTACCGCAATTGCCCAACATCTTTTAGCAAGTGCGCATGATTTGTCAGAAGGTGGGGCGATTGTTGCATTGGTAGAAAGTAGTTTTTCAGGACAGTTGAGTTTTGATGTTAAAACAACGTTGGCTGATAAATACTTGTTTTCTGAAACACCAAGTCGGTTTATTGTCAGTGTACCAGAAAGTCAAGTTGTTGCTTTTGAACAATTGGCTGGTCAAAAAGCAACCTTACTCGGGCAGGTAACGAATACAAACGATATGATGCTGACAACGGCAACACAACAAATCATCTTGTCTCGTCAAGAAACTCAAAAGGTTTATCAGGAGAGCATCTCATGGAAATTAGAAGCTTAGCGCAACGACACGTTGACCAACAAACCGAAAAATCACGGGTCAACGTGCGTAGTTTAAATGAAGAATGTGGTATTTTTGGCGTATGGGGGCGTGATGATGCGGCTCAGATCACTTATTATGGTTTGCATGCATTACAGCATCGTGGCCAAGAGGGTGCCGGAATTGTTTCAAATAATAATGGTCATCTATGGCAAGAGCGTGGTTTAGGTTTATTAAGCGATGTCTTTCGTGATCCAGCACGAATCGAGGCATTAACCGGTAAAAGTGCCATTGGGCATGTCCGTTATGCTACTGCAGGCTCACATGGTATTGAAAATATTCAACCCCTTATGGTTAATTTTCATGACATGCAAATTGCATTGGCTCATAATGGTAATCTAACTAATGCGAAAACATTACGCCAAAATTTAGAACAGGACGGCGCGATTTTTCAAAGTTCGTCTGACTCTGAAATTTTACTACACTTAATTCGCCGGTCAAAAGCGGTCGCATTTGTAGATAAATTAAAAGAGGCACTTCGTACTGTTCATGGTGGATTTGCATATTTATTACTCACGTCACATGGTTTGTACGCGGCTTTGGATCCGCACGCTTTTCGGCCATTTGTCATTGGACAAATGGCCGAAGGAAACTATATTGTCACCTCGGAAACGGCTGCATTAGATGTTATCGGCGCGCGATTTGTTCGAGATGTACAACCAGGTGAGTTAATTGTTATTGATGACACTGGATTGACCATTGACAAATATACTGATAAAACAACGTTAAATATTGATGCGATGGAATACATTTATTTTGCACGGCCAGATTCGACTATTTACGGTGTCAATGTTCATAAGGCACGTAAACGTATGGGAGCCGCACTAGCCAGAGAAAATCCAGTACCAGATGCGGATATTGTTGTTGGTGTGCCAAATTCAAGTTTGTCAGCTGCAGCAGGATTTGCTGAAGAAACTGGTTTACCAAATGAAATGGGTTTGGTTAAAAATCAATATATTGCGCGTACGTTTATTGAACCCACACAAGATAAGCGTGAACGTGCAGTTCGAATGAAATTGAGCGCTGTTAAAGAAGTTGTTCGCAATAAGAATGTTGTTTTGGTGGACGATTCAATTGTTCGTGGTACAACGTCAATGTTTATTGTCCGTATGCTTAAAGAGGCAGGTGCTAAATCAGTACATGTTCGTATTGCTAGTCCAGTATTTAAGTTCCCTTCATTTTATGGTATTGATATGCAAACGACAGATGAATTAATGGGTGCTAATAATACACTAGAAGAAATGCGCGACAAAATTGAAGCTGATTCACTTGGCTTTTTATCGGTTGGTGCCTTAGTCAAAGCTATCGACTTGCCATATGATGGGCAGGGGACGGGATTGACAACTGCCTATTTTGATGGGCAATACCCAAGCCCCATTTATGATTACGCGGCAAGTCTGGAAAAGTTTGTGACGTCTGGTGACGTGCATTTTTCACCCGAACCAATAGATACTTACCATCCACGTCAAGTTGCTTCGTTACGTAATGAGGAAATGTTGGCAGATGGGACGATTCATTTAGATTCACAAACAATTCAGGGAGTACAAGCATGACGGAACAAAATGCCTATCAACGAGCAGGCGTAGATATTAAAGCTGGTGAAAAAGCAGTGGCACTGATGAAAGATGCTGTTGCTGACACATACACGCCACGTGTATTGGATGGTATTGGTGGGTTTGGTGCAGCTTTTTCACTAGGTTCTGGTTATCAAAATCCTGTGTTAGTGTCTGGCGCGGATGGTGTTGGCACTAAGTTGCTATTAGCCATTGCAGCCAATAAACATGACACCATCGGTCAAGATTTAGTTGCCATGGTAGCTAATGATATTTTGGCACAAGGGGCTAAACCAGCATTTATGTTAGACTACTTGGCAGTGGATAAAATGCGACCAGAAGTTGTAGCAGAAATTGTCACTGGTGTTGCAAAAGCCGCTAAAGCATCTGGCATGGCACTTATTGGTGGTGAAAGTGCTGAGTTACCAGGATTATACGCACCAAATCATTTTGATCTTGCCGCGTTTGCTGTCGGTATTGCAGAACAAGATCAGCTTCTGAAACCTGAAAATGTCACCGCTGGGGATGTTTTGATTGGGTTACCTTCTTCCGGCATCCATTCGAATGGCTACTCTCTTGTCCGCCAAGTGCTTGGGATTGAAACAGCTGATGATTTTAAAAATTTGTCTGTCGATGAGCAAAACGTGTTAATGACACCAACTGCTTTGTATGCTGAGACAGTTTGGCCGTTGGTTGAAAAGGGCTTGGTACAGTCAATGGCTCATATCACTGGTGGGGGCATTACTGAAAACTTACCGCGTGCATACACGTCAAATTTGTCTGCTCACATCATTTGGGGATCGTGGCCAATATTGCCAATATTTAATCAACTTCAGGTTGCAGGTCAGTTGTCTATTGAGGATATGTTATTAACGTTTAACAATGGTTTGGGCATGATTTTAGTGGTTAAGTTAGAAAACCGTGATGCAGTTATGACGCAATTAAAAGCTAACAGTCAAGCAGCGTACGTTATTGGTGAAATCACTGCTGAATCAGGGTCCAGAGTAACTTTTTCGGGAGATGAGCCATGGTGAAAAAAGTAAGATTAGCTGTTTTTGCATCAGGGACTGGCACAAATTTTCAAGCCTTACATGATGCGATTTTACAACGGCAATTAAATGCTGAAATTGTGCGATTAATCGTTGATAAATCGACAGCGGGCGCGCTAAATCTTGCTAAATTATTTGGCGTACCAGCTACAGTCATTAAATATTCTGATTATGACACGAAATCATTGGCTGAACAAGTCATTCTTGAGCAATTAGTAAAAGATGATGTGAATGGTATTTTGCTAGCGGGTTATATGCGGATTTTGACACCAAAATTAATTGATGCATATCCTGGTAAGATTATTAATTTACACCCAGCAATGTTACCTCAGTTTCCTGGGCGTCATAGTATTTTAGATGCTTATGAAGCAGGTGTCGGTGAGACGGGCGTTACGGTACATTTTGTGGATAGTGGTGTTGATACAGGGACTATTATTGACCAACAGTCAGTGCCAAGGTTACCTGAAGATACATTATTAGCCCTAGAGACACGTATCCATAATGTCGAACATGTTTTATATCCAAACACTTTAGAACAGTTACTTAATAAAGGAGTATTCTTACAATGACACGTGCATTACTTAGCGTTTCTGATAAAAGTGGTCTTGTACCATTTGCTAAAAAATTAGTTGAATTAGGATATGAATTAGTTTCAACTGGTGGGACACATCGCGTGCTTACTGAAGCAGGACTTGATGTTATTGCCATTGACGATGTAACGGACTTTCCAGAAATGTTGGATGGTCGCGTTAAAACTTTGCATCCGCGTGTACATGCGGGACTGCTAGCACGACGTGATTTGCCTGAACATATGGCGAAATTGTCAGAATTTAACATTACGCCAATTGATATGGTTGTTGTGAATCTTTATCCATTTAAAACAACCATTCAAAAACCTGGTGTTTCCCAGGCTGAGGCTATTGAGAATATTGATATCGGTGGTCCTTCCATGTTACGGTCAGCTGCAAAAAACTTTTCTGCTGTCTTACCAATTGTTGATCCAAATGATTATGATGTTATAATTAATAAACTTCAGGCTGGGGAAGTAGATACGACTTATCGTCAATTGCTTGCAGCCAAAGTATTTCAACATACAGCGAGTTATGATGCTTTAATCGCTGATTATTTAACAACCTCAGAATTTCCTGACAAGCTAACATTACCATATGAAAAGTTTGATGATATGCGTTATGGCGAAAACCCTCATCAAAAGGCCGCTGCTTATAAGGTTGCCTTGCCGGAAACATATTCGGTGTTGCATGCTGATATATTACATGGTAAGCAATTATCATACAATAATATTCGTGATGCAGATGCTGCCTTGCGTATCATTGCCGAGTTTAAAGAGACAACAGTTGTAACAGTTAAACATATGAATCCTGCAGGTATCGGCCAAGGGCAGACATTAGAGGAAGCTTGGGATAAAGCTTTTGCAGCTGATAGTGTATCCATATTTGGTGGCATTGTTGCCTTGAATCGTGAGGTTGATGCCATAACGGCTGAAAAGATGCATGGTATTTTCTTAGAAATCATTATTGCGCCAAGCTTTACGCCAGAGGCTTTTGAAATTTTGTCAGCTAAGAAAAACTTACGGTTACTCAAATTACCATTTACAACTGTTATTCCTCAAAAATTGGAAGTGACCTCAGTATTGGGTGGCGTTGTTGTGCAAGAACGTGATCTACATGAGGAAACAGAAGCAAATTTTGAAGTCGTTTCAAAAGCGCAGCCAACTGCTGAACAATTACGCGCGCTGATTTTTGCACAAAAAGTTGTGAAGCATGTTAAATCTAATGCGATTATCGTTGCTCGAGATGGGCAAACATTAGGAATGGGTGCAGGGCAACCTAATAGAATTGATTCTGTTGTTTATTCAATTCAAAAAGCGACCACTAAAGTGGGATTTGATGAAGCTGTCTTGGCTTCAGATGCCTTTTTTCCAATGGATGATTCTGTGCAATACGCGGCTGAGCACGGTATTAATGCGATTGTTGAACCAGGTGGGTCAATCAAGGATAAGGATTCAATTGCCAAGGCAGACGAATTAGGGGTTGTACTTGTTTTCTCAGGTACGCGTCATTTTAAACATTAAAAGCGATATCATGTGCGTTTGTTAGGTAAGCATTTTATGTTATAATTTTTGACAGAGGAATGCACATGTCAAGAACAATACCTGTTGAATTAACGAATATGATTATGATTGAAAATTCAACGACCAAGGAAGTTTTGGTTGAGGATCGAAAAAATCCATCTTGGCCGGGTGTTACTTTTCCAGGTGGCCATATTGAAACTAACGAAACAATTGTAGCAAGTGTTATTCGCGAAGCATATGAAGAAACTGGCCTGACAGTGATAAATCCAACATTAGTTGGTATAAAAGAATGGCCAATACAAGATGGTGCACGATATATTGTCATGCTATTTAAGGCGACGAATTATCAAGGTGAGATTCATTCTGGACGTGAGGGTGAAATATTTTGGACAACGCGTGATGCTTTAAAAAATATGCAAACGCCAGAAACATTCATGGAAATGTTACCGGTATTCGATACACTGGAAATTAGTGAGTTGGCACTGAGTGCATCAATCGAGGGCCGGCGTCAAACAACTTGGTTGTAACCGGATACATTCCAAACGTTCGGATAAGATCATAAATATTAGATAAACGTTCGTAAAAAACGAACGTTTTTTTGTTTTTTGAGAAAAATATAATTTATAAACGAACAAAGTAGTGTTTAAATCTGATAAACTAGACTTATAATATGATATTAAGAGGCTAGAGGATACGATGAAAACAGTATTGATTATTGGTTCCGGTGCACGCGAGCATGCTTTAGCGCAGACGTTTTTGCGTAGTCAGCAGGTCAGTCAGGTAATTGTCGCACCTGGAAATGATGGTATGACTGATTCGGGGATACAGTGTGAAAGCATCGCAGCGACAAACTTACCCGCTTTGCGTAATTTTGCGTTAGCACAGGCAGTTGATTTGACATTTGTTGGGAATGAAGAACCGCTGACTTTAGGCATTGTTGATTTATTTGAAGCAGCGGGATTAACTATTTTTGGGCCTTCTAAGGCAGCAGCGCAATTGGAGGGCTCAAAATCATTCACAAATGAGCTTTTACAAAAGTACGACATTCCGACTGCAAAGTCTCAAACAGTTCATTCTCTAGCAGCAGCAGAGCATGTATTAAAAACGTTTGGATTACCTATTGTATTTAAATTAGATGGCTTAGCATTGGGTAAAGGGGTCACCATTATTTTTGATGAGGCACAAGCTGTGACGTATTTAACTCATTTGTATCAAGGTAATCCAACTGCCGTGTTAGTGATTGAAGAATATCTTGAAGGTGTTGAATTTTCTATTTTTACGCTTGTGGGTCCAAATGGGGCAATGGTACATGCACCATTGGCACAAGACCATAAGCGCCGTTTTGATCAGGATAAAGGACCAAACACTGGTGGAATGGGTGCGTATAGTCCAGTACGTTGGATTAGTGAAATCACAAAATCACAGGCAATTTCAGAACTCGTGGCACCAACAATTAGGGCAATGCAACAAGAGGGGACACCATTTACCGGTGTGCTCTACACTGGTGTGATGTTGACTAAGATGGGTCCAAAGGTCATCGAATTCAACGTGAGATTTGGTGATCCTGAGGCACAAGTTGTCTTGCCACAGTACACTGGTGATTTTTATGCATTAATTTTAGACTTACTGAATGGTCGATCATCAGCGGCCGAGTGGCAAGTTGACGATGTTTATGTTGGGGTGGTTTTAGTGTCAGAAGGATACCCCGAGGCACCAATACGTGGTGCACGCGTACCACTGGCGGAAGATGTGTTACCATTGACAATTAATTTTGCAGGTGTGAAAGCAGGAAGGGCAAATGGTGGTCGTGTCGTGACAATTATTGGTCATGACAAAACAGCTACATATGCGCAACAAAAAGTCTATAATAAAATAGATAGTCTAGATACAGAATTACGATATCGACATGATATTGCCTATCAAGCAGTGCATAAGGAATGACAAACATTGTGAATATTTTAAGTGGTATATAATGCTGAAAATATTGATACAATACTAAAATAATGGATAGATCTAAATTAAGGGGAAGTCAACATGCAAACAGATATTGAAATTGCGCAAGCAGCCGAAATTAAACCGATTACTGAAATTGCAACTCGTGTTGGCCTTAAGGCACATGAAATTATGCCTTATGGGTATGATAAGGCGAAAATAACGTTAGATCCAACGGTTGATCGTAAAAAAAAGCTTGGTAAATTAATTCTTGTGACATCAATTAATCCCACGCCTGCAGGTGAAGGAAAATCAACTGTCACAGTGGGACTGGCTGATGCGTTACAACTGGCTGGCAAAAAAACTATGATTGCGCTCCGTGAACCGTCGCTTGGTCCTGTTATGGGCATGAAAGGTGGCGCCACTGGTGGTGGTTATGCTCAAGTTTTGCCGATGGCTGACATCAATTTACATTTTACTGGCGATTTTCATGCTTTAACGTCAGCACATGACACATTAGCTGCTGTTTTGGATAATAGCTTACAGCAAGGAAACCCATTGAATATTGACCCGAGACGTATTTTGTGGAAGCGCGTGTTGGATATTAATGACCGTGCGCTCAGGCATGTGACTATTGGTATGGGCGGACCAACTTCTGGTGTACCACGTGAAGATGGTTTTGATATTACTGTGGCATCGGAATTGATGGCCATTTTAACATTGTCAACAGACTTAATGGATTTGAAAGCACGTATTGCTCGGATTGTTGTTGGTTATACATATGAAAAAAATCCGGTGACAGTCAAAGACCTAGGTGTCGCTGGTGCACTGACTGTCCTACTTAAAGATGCGATTAAGCCTAATCTTGTACAAACAATTGCCCATACACCAGCCATCATTCATGGTGGACCATTTGCCAACATAGCCCAAGGAACTAATTCCCTTTTGGCCACTAAAACAGCGCTTCAATTGGCAGATTATGCAGTTACAGAGGCTGGATTTGGCGCTGACTTGGGTGGTGAAAAATTTTTGGATGTGAAAGTACCATTACTTGGCAAGTCGCCGGATACGATTGTTGTGGTTGCTACGGTGCGTGCATTAAAGCATCATGGCGGTGTGGCATTGGCAGATTTAAACACAGAAAATGTGGGTGCGCTTGCTACTGGTTTGGAAAATCTTGGGCAACATTTAACAGCCATGGGACGTTACGGGGTACCAATTGTTGTAGCAATTAATCGATTCACCGCAGACACTGCGACGGAATTACAAACCATTAAGGACTACGTTGGTCAATTTGGCGCAACGGCTTATACAACAGAAGTTTGGGCCAAAGGGGGTGCTGGGGCGCAAGAACTAGCCTCAGCCGTGATAGAAACAGTTGAGCAGGAGTCTGATTTCACACCATTATACCAGCCTGAAGATGAAGCTATTGATAAATTGAATGCGATTGTTCAGACGATTTATGGGGGTAAAAAAGTTGAATTAGATCCAAAGGCACGAAAGCAATTGGCAGAATTTAAGCAACGGGGTTGGGATAAATTGCCTATCATCATGGCAAAAACACAATATTCTTTATCTGATAATGCGACGCAACTTGGTGCACCGAAAGACTTTGTTATCAGTGTTCGCGAGTTTGTGCCTAAATTGGGTGCAGGTTTTCTTGTGGCTATGACTGGTAATATTTTAACCATGCCAGGATTGCCAAAACACCCTGCAGCGTTTGATATTGATATTGACGAACAGGGTGTCATTACTGGCTTATTTTAAACTTGATAATCAACTCTTAGAAAATTAAATGAGATAAGGAGTTCTATGGCGTTTTTACAAGTTAATTATTATTCAAAAATTTTGGGAATGGATCGGATGATGAATGTGATACTCCCTGAGCTATCTGATCATAATCCTGATTGGAAAAACGAGACGTTAACAGATATTCCGGTGTTATACCTGCTACATGGTATGTCTGGCGATCAAGCAATTTGGCAAAGAAGAACCAGTATTGAGCGTCTGATTCGCCAAACGCCAATTGCAATTGTTATGCCATCCACTGATTTAGCTTGGTATACGAATACGAAATATGGGATGGCTTACTTTGATGCACTATCAATTGAATTGCCCAAAAAAGTAGTAGAATTATTTCCTCAAATCTCAACAAAGCGAGAGAAAAATTTTGTAGCTGGTTTATCGATGGGAGGTTATGGTGCGTTCAAAATGGCTTTTAACGGGAATCAGTTTAGTTACGCTGCATCATTGTCTGGGGCACTCATGGGAGACCCAAACTTTCCTGAACGGGAAACTTGGCAAAGTGCAGCGTATTGGCAAGGTGTTTTTGGTGATCTGGATGATTTTATAGGGTCAGAAAATGATGTCATTGCGCTGGCTAAAAAACAAGCGCAAGCACATCAACAATTACCGCATTTATATGCTTGGATTGGTGAACAAGACTATTTATACCAGATGAATCAAAATACGATCCCCAAAATACGTGACCTAGGCTACAATGTCACGTATGAAACCAGTCCAGGTGAGCATGAATGGTACTACTGGGATAAACAAATTGAACATGTTTTAGAATGGTTACCTATCAATTATCATCAAGAAAAGCGTTTGTCTTAAATCAACTGCTCTATATTTGATGACATCAAAAAATTCGCTACTTTATTATTAAATGATGTCAATTTATTTGTACTTGCGTTGAATAAATAAAAATAACAGAAATCGAGAGGAAAAGCGTGTGGCAGATAGTCGTTGAAACCATGTACATACTGCCATATGTTGACATATCATGGAAAATAAATGGTTACGAGCGGCTTTGCCTGCCTTACTAATTCACGGCAGTATTGGGACAGTATATGCATGGAGTGTCTTTAAACAAGCAGTGGCGGATCAAATAGGTGCCAGTGTGCCAGAAGTAGAGTGGGCGTTCTCGATTGCAATTTTATTTTTAGGGTTATCGGCAGCAGCACTGGGTCATTTTGTGGAACGTAATATCAAAAAATCAGCACTATTATCAACAGCGTTTTTTGTGATTGGCATGATTGGTACAGGAATCAGTATTCAACAAAAATCATTAATTGGTATTTATATTTTTTATGGTGTTGTGATGGGCATAGGATTAGGTATTGGTTATTTAACGCCAGTTAAAAATTTGATGCTGTGGTTTTCGGATAATAAAGGGTTAGGGACAGGGCTTGCGGTTGCTGGCTTTGGATTAGCAAAAATGGTTTTCTCGCCAATCATGATGGCCTTACAAACACATGTTGGGTTATGGCAGATGTTTGTGATTTTAGCTGGTGTGTTTGCTGTCATGATGCTGACTGCAGTTGCACTGATTAGAAAGCCGTTAGAATGGCATGAACAACCTTTAGTACATCGCTTCAATCCAATGGCTCTGGTTAAAAATACTAATTTTATCGGTATTTGGCTGATGTTTTATCTTAATATAACGGCAGGACTGGCAATTATTTCACAGGAAAAAGATATTTTGACAGGACTTACACAAACAGGTGGCACAATGGCGTTTTCAGTGACGGCTATTGCGACAATTATGAGTATTGATGCGTTTTTCAACGCCGCTGGTCGTATTGGTTTTGCGACGTTTTCTGATAGACTAAAGGATCGTAATACAGTATATCAGTTAATATTTTTGATGTCCTTAATCATGGTATTACTGACTTATTTCGCACCTCAGACGAGTACGGTTGAAATAATTGTGATTGTTACGACATTTTTCTTGATTAATGCGGGTTATGGTGGTGGCTTTTCAGCGTTGCCACCCTTATTGGCAGATCGTTTTGGTATGAAAGCAATTTCAAAAATTCATGGTATGACGCTCACTGCATGGGCTGCGGCTGGGTTGTCGGGTAACCAACTGGCTAGTTTCATTGTCCATGGCCTCGGTATGTCATATCAAGTTGTGTTTGGGGCGATTGCGATGTTGTATACCGTAGCGTTTTTAATATCAAGATTTGTTGTTAAAGCAACACGCACCATTATTGAATAAAACGGTTACATTATTAATGTTCGTCTTTTATTAAAAAAAGCATGATAGCGTTCGCTAAAAACGAACATTATTTTATTTTGTGAGATAAAGCTCATAAAATTGCGAACGCAAAGAGTGGTTTTACTGTTACAATATATAGAGAAGATTTGGTTATGGCAATGGTGCCGTTTTAATGATGGTGGGATAACTTTTAACCGTAACGCTACTATTAACAAAAATAAAACAAAAAAGGAATCTAAAAATGATAGAACGTTATTCTCGTCAAGAACTCCGTGATATTTGGTCGACGCAAAATCAATATCAGACCTGGCTCGATGTCGAAGTTGCTGTTGATGCTGGCTGGGTGGCTGCTGGGCACATTCCAGCAGAGGATTTAGAAAAAATTCGCGCTAAAGCGACATTTGACGTGGCACGTATTGCTGAAATTGAATTGTCAACGCGTCATGATGTTGTTGCATTTACACGTAATGTATCAGAGTCATTAGGTGATGAACGTAAATGGATTCATTATGGTTTAACATCAACTGATGTTGTTGACACTGCTCAGGCGTTACGATTACGGCAAGCTAATATCATTATTAAAAAAGATTTACAAGCGTGGCGTGATGCGATTAAAAAATTGGCTTTGAAGTATAAAAATACGGTCATGATGGGACGTACACATGGGGTTCATGCGGAACCAACAACCTTCGGTTTGAAAATGGCCCGCTTCTATGCCTCTGCTACGCGTGCTATTGAACGTTTCGATCGTGTGGCGGCTGAGGTTGAAACAGGCAAGTTATCTGGCGCTGTCGGGACATTTGCTAATGTGCCACCGTATGTTGAAGCAGTGGCGATGCAGGAACTGGGGTTAACACCACAGCCCATTGGATCGCAAGTTTTACCACGCGATTTACATGCAGATTATATTCAAACAATCGCATTAATTGGTACGCAGATGGAAGAGTTGGCGACAGAAATTAGGTCATTGCAACGATCAGAAATACATGAAGTTGAAGAAGGGTTTGCTAAGGGACAAAAAGGTTCGTCAGCGATGCCACATAAACGTAATCCAATTGGCGATGAAAATATTACTGGTTTGGCACGTGTTTTACGCGGATACGCTGTAACTGCTTTAGAAAATGTGACGTTATGGCACGAACGTGATATTTCTCATTCCTCTGCAGAACGCATTATTTTAGCTGATGCAACGGCCATTATAGATTATATGTTGCATCGCCATACAGGCATTTTGAATAACTTAGGTGTATTTCCTGAAACAATGCGTCAAAATATGGATCGCACTTACGGATTGATTTACTCACAACGGCTACTACTTAGCTTAATCGATTCTGGATTGTCACGAGAACAAGCTTATGATACTGTACAGCCCTTAACTGCCCGTTCGTGGGATGAACGTTTAATGTTTAGAGATCTTGTCGATGCCGACAAGATGATCACGTCACATTTAAGTAAAAATCAAATTGATGATGCTTTTGATTACCACTATCACCTGCGCTATATTGATGAAATTTTTAAGAGAGTAGGTTTAGCATGAGGTCATTAATTAATCATCCAGCTATTAAAACAGTTTTAGCAACTGAGACGGACATTCAAGCTCAGGTACAACGTGTTGCCAATGAGTTAACAGCACAATTTGAAGATCATGCGCAGCGTCCGATTTTTATTGCAGTACTTAAAGGCGGGGTTATTTTTGCCACAGATTTATTACGTAAAATGCCGCTTGATGTTGATTTTGATTTTATTGATGTTAAAAGTTATTCTGGGAATGAATCAACTGGTCAGGTTAAAGTTGTTCACGACGTCAGTATGGATTTAACTGGTCGCGATGTGGTAGTGGTAGATGAAATTATTGATTCCGGTCGTACCATGCAGTGGTTGAACAATTATTTTAACCTAAAAGGTGCTTCAAGTGTTACCACCGTGGCCTTAGCTGATAAAAAGGCGGCACGTGTTGTTGATTTTGAAGTAGATTATTTTGGTCTTGATGTTCCTGACGAATTTTTGGTGGGCTATGGCATGGATTATAATAATTTTTTCCGTAATTTACCAGTTATCGCTGTCATAGATTTTGATAAATTAGATTTGATTAAATAATATATAGCGAGCTAAGGATTAATATTTTTGTCTTATTTTGATTGACAATGTGCTAGATTCATGTAAAATGGTATTCAAGTTAACATTTTCAATGAAGGAAAGAGTAAAACAATTATATCTGTGAAGAGGGAACACCGTTAAGTGAAAAGGTGTCAGATAAGTTGCTTGAAAGTAGTTCTGGAGAAAGTTAGCACAAAGGGTTATTCTTTGTGCTAACCGGTTACGACCGTTACATCGTATGGTTGTCGGTACTTGTACAATATACCCGCAATTAAGAGATTTCAGGTGATTAACCTGTTAATGCAAACGGTGGTACCGCGATAATTCGCCCGTTGTATGTCTTTATGGCATACAACGGGTTTTTCTTTGTTCTAAATTAGCTAGTATCATTTCAATGAGGAGAGAAATAATGGAAAAGTCAGTAGGTGGTTTGTATCGAGTCACACAAAAATGTGACATAAAATGCCATAAATTACAAGATAAGACTTCGAGGAATAGATATGAAAGAAAAATTAGATTTTAAAAAAACATTATTATTATCATCACTGATATTTGGGATGTTCTTTGGTGCAGGAAATTTGATTTTCCCTGTACATTTAGGCCAGTTAGCTGGGCAAAATTGGCTGATAGCGACAACTGGTTTCCTAATGAGTGCTATTATTATTCCATGGTTAGCATTGATTGCGCTTTCTCAAACGAGATCCGCTGGTATTTATGATATCGCGAAACCAGTTGGTCGTGGATTTGCAATATTTTTCCTAATTGCAACGCACGTATCATTAGGACCTATGATAGCGACACCTAGGACTGCAACAGTTGCTTATTCACTCAGTTTTTCTAATTGGTTGCCAAAACAAGCACAAGGTGTTGGATTGTTTTTGTTTTCTGCTATCTTTTTTGCCTTAGTATTTTGGATTGGTTCACGAGAACAAAATATTACCAAATATATTGGAAAATATCTTAATCCACTTTTCATTATATTACTGCTATTGATCTTTTTATTAGCTATCCTCCATCCAATGGGTAGTTTATCTCACGCTGCCAATGCAGCTTATCAAACCGAAGCTTTCTCATCAGCCTTTTTGGAAGGGTACAACACATTAGATGCGTTAGCCGCGTTAGCCTTCGGTATCACAATTGTTCGTGCCATCCAAATGATGGGTTTCCAACAAAGTGCGGTTATTTCAAAAATTACTGCTAAAACTGGATTAATTGCTATTTTGGGCATAGCTATTGTTTATGTTGGGTTAATCTTATTAGGCGCGACATCATTGTCACAATTTAAGTTCTCAGAAAACGGCACAGTTGCGCTAACGCAAATCATGATGTATTATTTAGGTGACTTTGGTAGTGCTTTCTTAGCAGTGATGGGGACACTAGCAGTATTAACAACTGCAATTGGGTTGACGGCTTCATTTGCACAAGATTTTCATCGCATTTTTCCGAAGGTTTCGTATCGTTCGTGGTTAATTTTGACAATTGGCTTGTCATTTGGTGCTTCAAATTTTGGGCTGGATACGATTATCAGCTGGGCTGAACCATTGTTAATGTTCTTATATCCAATTGCTATTGCCTTGATTATTTTAGGGATTGCCTCACCATTATTCAATCAAGCACGCATCGTTTATTTACCAACAATGATTTTAACATTTATACCAGCAATTATTGATGGTATTCAGCATTTACCATTTAATATAGCGTTACTCAAACCATTTTTAACATGGTATGTCAATACGATTCCAATGGCTAACGTTGGGTTAGAATGGTTAACAACAACGTTAATTGGGTTTGTTCTGGGATTGGCTTTATACAAGCTTCAAGGTAGAAATAAAGTCACTTTGGTTGAAAATTTTTAATTAATAAAAAACGCGAACTTTACAAGTTCGCGTTTTTTCGTTGTGATATAAAATTTTCAAGAGCCGGCGTGTAAATCCGGTCTTTTTTTTGTAGTGAGGTGTTATTTTTTGCACCTAATAGTGTAAAAAGTCGCGGTAAGGCGAGTTGCCACTCTTCAATTTGTTTAATAAGTGCTATTTGCCCTTGGTCCATGAGTGTTTCCAGCATAAAGCCAGCGCTTGAAGTCATTGTTGCTCCAAGCATGAGGCTGGTGACAATGTCGTTAGCCGATTGAATACCGCCCGTTGCAATGAGAGGTATCTGGTTGTGCACCAGTTTCGCAGACAACAAACTTTCGACTGTAGACAAACCATAGTGATCAATATTAAACGAATCAGGCTGGCGATTACGGCGTCGTTCAATAATTGCAAAGTTCGTGCCATTACCACCACCAACATTGATAGCAGCGGGGCCTAGCTCTTTAAGTGTATTAAAAGCAGTTGTACTCATACCAAATCCAACTTCTTTAACAATAACTGGTACAGGTGATTTGGCGATAATGGTTGCTAAATTATCTAACCAATAAAATTTGCGATCGCCCTCAGACATAACGAGTTCTTGTGCGACGTTAACGTGCATTTCAATCGCATTAGCATCAATCATATCAATGGCTGATCGGACATTTTTGATGGGATGATCAGCACCTAAGTTAGCAATTAGAAAGCCATTTGGATGATTTTTGCGAACAAGTTTAAATGTTTCTGCAGCATTTGGTTCTTTTAGGGCAATAGATTGTGAACCAACTGCCATTGCTAAATTTGTTTTTTTTGCTACTTCAGCAAGTTGACCGTTGATACGACCAGTTAAATTAGACCCACCGGTCATTGCTTCAATATAAAATGGCCATTTGAACTGGTGATTAAAAAGGGTGGTGCTCACGTCAACATCTGTCACCGCCATTTCTGGGAATGTTTCAGGTAACCATCTGACATCTTCAAAGGTTGCCCCGATTTGTACATGCTTTCTTTGACGCCAGAGGTTAACACCAAGTGATAAATGTTCATCTTTTCGATGAGCTTGTTTAGATTCCTGCATTATTAGCCCCGTTTCTGTGGTGAAATACTGATAATTTGTGCATCAATACCGTAAGATTTCCAAGTATTCGCTAAAATGTCATTATGACTGTTAAGGATAGCAAATCCATTGTCACCAAAGCCAGCACCACTAATTTTACCAGCAGTATCGCCTAAGGTAGTCAGTAGAAAGGCGAGCTTTGGTGTGACATAGCCTGTAGGCAGTTGATTGGTAAGCAGTGTTTGATTAGCACGTAATTTGATGGTCAATTTATGATAATTAACGTCAATAATCGTGTTAATTAATTCTTGAACAATTTGTTGGCTTTGAGATAAAAATTGAGGTGTTAATTGGGTATGTGAAATAGCTACCTTGGTGTCTGCTGATTCATGTGTAGCACCAAGTAGTATTTGCCAATTTACGGGCCATGGCAACGAGATAATGTCTAGAGACGGCCAAGCCATGTCAACAATGTCTGGGTTAAGCCACTGCTGGTTGATGTGTGGCAATAAGGACAAATCTGGACTTTGGTAAGCAATGATACCACCGTAAGTAATTGCTGCAATATCACCTAATGAGCCATTTTTTTGGACATGCAAATGGGCTAAACCAGCTAATTTAAATCGCGTCAAGATTGGTAATTGAAGATGGAAGTGTCTATCCAAAGCTTCAATGATGCCAACAACAACTGCTGCCGAAGAGCCTAGTCCGATTTTACCAGATTTACTATTTAAATGGCTTGAAATAGTAATGTTAACATTATTTAGATGAGAATGGATCTGATGGTTAGTGACATAGTCATCAAGTAGTTTAATGGCTGCACGGACATAACGCCAGTCATCAGTATATTGGTCTTCTGTGACACCCATTTGAAACTGCCAATACTTTGTAATTGTGTTTGACTTGGCAACAGATAGGTTCTTCTGGGCATCCTGTATCTCAATGGTTAAACCAGTTGTTATTGTAGCAATTATAGCAGTATTGCCAGGATGTGTAATCGCATATTCACCTGCCAAAAAGAGTTTACCTGGAATATTAACTTTAGTCATAGGTAATACCTGATCCGCTTGTAGCAGTTTCGAGATGGATATATGGTAAAGCAGAATGTAGTGCTGTAACAATTTTTGGTGCATCATTTAAAGTCGTTATAATTTTGACGTTTGGACCAGCATCCATTGTTGCGAAGGCTAGGATCCCTTGTCGTCGTAAATCTGATACTAGGGCAAGTATTTGTTGGGTTTCTTGCGTGAAATAGGTGAATGGTTTATGGCGTGCAGTGAGATTAAGCGCATGCATAGCTAAAGCGTTTTCTTCAGCAAGCGTACCAATTTTTTCGATGTCTGATTGTTGAATGGCAGACTGCATATCCATAAATTGTGTCGCGCTGCGGTTGAGCCAATCATCGTAGTTTGGTGAAGTGATTGCACGTTGCATGCCATCACTTGAGCTCACTTTCTTTGCTGAAGTGGACACTTCGGCAACGACAAGGGCAATCGGCATGTCAGGGGCATTTAAACTTTCAGCAAAAGATGAGGCATCATCCATACCAGCATGCCAGATAGCAAAGTGACTGTAAAACGATCGTGAGGCGGAACCAGATCCACGGCGTGCTAACCGAGATAAGGATTGATTAGACAAATCAAATCCCATTTCTCTTGTTACTGCACCTGTTAGCGCAGCGAAAGATGAAGCCGAAGAGGCTAGACCTGCACTGGTTGGCACATGGTTTTCTGAAGTGACTGTCACAGCAGGAAAATCACCAAGGATATCACGTATTGTATTTAAAAAATGATGTATTCTAGTAGGGTCGGCTAGCTCACCGTTTAAAACAAGTTGATCTTTGTCGGTGTTTTGTGTGACTGTTGTTGTTGTATAAAATTGTGAGAGTGTTAGGGATAAAGAACTGGTTGTCGGTAAATTTAAGCGCGCATCTTTTTTACCCCAATATTTAATAAATGCAATATTAGTATGTGCTGTGGCTGTTGTAGGCATAAGTATTCTTTCTAAAAATATAAGATAATTTAATATTATCATATTTGACTACTTTCGTGACAATATAACGGTGTTTTCACGCCATCAGTTGTTTGAAATATGGTAATATATAAGGTAACAGTATCATTCATATTGATTGATTAGAACATGGTTAGATGATTTAAAACAATTCATAACTTGGAGGAACTTGTGTTAAAAAACAAAGAAGAACAATTATGGTATAGACGTTGGTTTTCAGGAAATAACCTACTCAACGGGCTACTTGTTATTTTGCTCTTGCTACTCATTCTATTTCTTGGGTGGCAGGTACGGTTTATTTTAGAACCCGTTCGTGCACTATTTACAGCCGTTGGCGCACCTATTTTGATTGCTGGTGTACTGTATTATCTTTTAAGCCCAGCTGTTAAATTTATTAGTAAGTATACACGATTACCTCGTAATTTATCGATTGGATTAATTTTAATATTACTACTTGCAGCAGCAGGTGGTATTATTACATTAGTTGTATTGGTGCTTCGTAGCCAAGTGGTCACTTTTATAGACAATTGGCCTGGATATTGGCATACCAGTCAACGCTTCATTAATGAAACGTTTAAGTCTAGTCAATTTGCGCCTGTTCGTGAGTTTTTAAATAACACAAACACTGATATTAATCAAAATATGATTGATTGGAGTCGCAAGTACCTGACTAGTGGCGTGGCAGGAATTAGTTCATTTGCATCCACTTTGACAACTGTTGGTATCACGGCCGTGGCGACACCGTTTATTTTGTATTATATGTTATTGGATGGTCATAAATTTTCAGGATTTATAGCTGAAAAATTTCCCCCAAAAGCAAAACACTCACTTCAGGAGTTATTGAGTGACATCAGTAAACAAATTGCGCAATATATTCGTGGACAGCTTGGTGTGGCTTTTGCAGTGACGATTATGTTCAGTATAGGGTTTACGATTATTGGTTTGCCATATGGTATTTTGCTCGCTTTGATGGCAGGTTTTTTCAACATGATACCATATGTCGGCTCAATCATAGCACAAGTGCCAGTGTGGACAGTTGCTTTAATAGCTGGGGGACCAAAATTACTATTATTAGCCATTATTGTTTTGGCTATTGAGCAACCTATAGAAGGGCATGTAATTGCACCAAAAATATTGGGTGAAGCCTTGTCTATTCATCCTGTCACTGTCATTGTTGTTTTATTGAGTAGCGGCCATATTTTTGGGGTGCTTGGCGTAATATTAGCTGTACCAACGTATGCTGTTGCAAAAGTTATTGTGACACGATTATTTACTTGGTGGCGCGCCAATTCTGATTTTTATAAAGATGAAGTAGAAGTGGAAGAAGAGTTAAGATGACAAATCATATCGTATTGTTTGAACCATTAATGCCGGCAAATACTGGTAACATAGCACGTACAACTGCTGGAACTAATGCTGTTTTGCACTTGATCGAGCCGTTGGGGTTTGATCTCGATGATAAGCATGTTAAACGCGCTGGACTAGATTATTGGGAGCATGTGCAGTTAGTTAAGCATGATAGTTTACCTGATTTTTTAGATACTTTAGGTGAACAAGATCATCTTTACTTAGTATCAAAATTTGCGAATATGGATTATACACAACCAAACTATGGTGAAACTGAGGGAGATCATTATTTCTTGTTTGGTAAGGAGACGACAGGCCTTCCAGAAGTGTTTATGCGACAAAATCCAGAAAAGGCCATTCGTATTCCACAAAATGATACACATATTCGATCATTGAATTTATCAAATACGGTAGCAATTGTTTTGTATGAAGCCTTGCGACAACAAGCGTTTCCCAAGTTGGATACGATTCATACTTATGAACAAGATAAGTTAAAATAGTTCTTGACAGTTATTTTATTTCTTGGTATTCTAGTATAGTTGTTTCAGCAATGAAATTACACTGACCATGGCTCGTTGGTCAAGTGGCTAAGACGCTGCCCTTTCACGGCGGAATCGAGAGTTCGATTCTCTCACGAGCTATATCAAGTCGCAACTTCGGTTGCGACTTTTTATATTATATTAACGGCTTGTAAAATCGAAAGGCATAGCTGTTTGCCTGAATTTCGTGATAAAATGAAGTATCAGGAATTAATTAATCTTAAAGGTGAAAATAATTGGCAACTCGAAAAGCACCACAAAAGCGACGTACAACAAGATCACGAAGAAAAGTAAGCACAGGCAGTATTGTGAGTAAAAATGTTACTATTTTAGCGAGCGCACTCCTTGGTGTGTTAGGTATATTTAGGCTAGGTTTACTAGGTTCATATATTGCGAATATTTTCCGTTTTTTCTTCGGTAACTTGTATCTTGGGTTTTTAGTACCATTAACAGCAGGTCTTATTTATTACTTTGTATTTAAAAAATTGCCTAAAATCGCGACACATTTTTGGTTCGGCTTATTGATGATGTTTACCTCTTTACTCATTATGTCATCACTATTATTTTTTACGTACACATTGAAAAATGGTCAAGGCTACACGCAAGAAGTACTGCGTATTATTGGTCAAGATTTTGTTAATAAATCAGCTAACACACCGGTAGGTGGTGGTGTCATTGGTGCAGCGCTGTATCATTTATTATTTACTTTAATGTCAAATATTGGGACATGGATTGTGACCATTGTTTTGTTATTCAGCGGCATTATTATTTTCTTCCGTATTCCAGCTCGTGATTTGACACAAAAAGGTATTGAAAAAGCACAAGAGGGTGTAGCCTACGTTCAGGAGCAACGTGCTAATATGCCAGCTCGTCCACCACTATTCAAAAAAAATAACCGTCCTAAAAAAGATATTACTGATTATGGGGATGATCCACTTGGTGTTCATAAAACAGTGGATGCGGATGCGTCGGAACTAAGTAGGCAAAATTCTGAACAGGTGTCACCTAAAGTAGCTGATTTTGTTGAACCGGAAATCAAATGGCAAGGACCAACGTCTGAAAATAAACCAGTTGTTGATCTGCCTGAGAAGCAAATAGATAATCCAGTAACAAATGATGAGACATCAACAACATCTGATGAGGAGTCAGTTGAACTGGCAACCGGTACCCCAGCAACAGATAATCCAGATTACAAGTTACCGACATTTGATTTGTTAACGCAAGTGGCACCGACTGATCAAACACAAGAATTTCAAAGTTTAACTGAAAAATCACGATTGGTTCATGATACATTATTAAGTTTTGGTGTTGAAGCTGAGGTGACAAGTGTTTCACTTGGGCCAACGGTTACACAATATGAACTGAAGCCAGGACAAGGTGTAAAAGTTAATCGCATTGCTAATTTAGCAGATGATTTGGCATTGGCTTTAGCAGCGAAGTCAATACGTATTGAAGCGCCAATTCCTGGTAAACCATATGTTGGTATCGAAGTACCCAATGATACGCAAGCAACTGTAAGCTTCCGAGACATGGTAGAACAGGCACCCAAAGATGATAAACACTTGCTTAATGTGCCATTAGGTCGTGATGTCACTGGTAACATCATTATGGCTAACCTAGCAGACATGCCTCATTTGCTGATTGCTGGTTCGACAGGATCAGGTAAATCAGTTGGGTTAAATGCAATCATCATTTCACTGATACTAAAAGCAAAACCAAACGAAGTCAAGTTAATGATGGTTGATCCAAAGGTAGTTGAACTATCTGTTTATAACGGTATACCACATCTCTTGACACCCGTGGTTTCTGATCCACGTAAAGCAGCTCGATCACTACAAAAAGTGGTTGATGAAATGGAAAACCGTTATAAGCTACTCGCACAATTTGGTAAACGTAATATTGGGGAATATAATTTAGCAGTTGATAAACAAAATTCCGAGGCAAAAACATCTGGTGCCTCAATTATGCAAAAAATGCCTTATATTGTGGCTATTGTTGATGAATTCGCCGATCTGATGAGTACGGTGGGTTCTGAGATTGAAGTGTCAATTGCACGTTTGGGGGCAAAAGCACGTGCAGCTGGTATTCATATGATTTTAGCAACACAAAGGCCAGATGTTAAAGTTATTAATGGTACCATTAAAAGCAATATTCCTGGACGTATAGCATTTAGAACAGCCTCTGGTATTGATTCACGCACAATTTTGGATAGTAATGGGGCCGAAAAATTGTTAGGTAAGGGAGATATGATTTTTGCACCGCCAGGCAAACCGACACAACGTGTACAAGGCGCATTTATTAGTAATACAGATGTCACTAATGTGGTGGAATTTGTTAAGGCGCAACAGGAAGCGCAATATTCAGAGGCGATGACTGTGACTGATGACGAAATTGCGCAAGATACTAGCGAAAATGCTAGTCAAGGTGACAGCGAAGATGAATTGTTTCAAGAAGCAATTCAATTTATCGTTGAGCAACAGAAAGCATCCACATCTTTGCTTCAGCGACGGTTTCGTATTGGATACAATCGTGCTGCACGCTTGATTGATGATTTAGAGGCGGGTGGTTATATTGGTCCAGCAGACGGTTCACGTCCACGTCGTGTGAATATTAGTGACGGTAGTTCAGGCGTTGAGCATGATTAGTTAATCAATTGGTTTTAATTAAAAAGTCGTTCTTGAGAAACATATGTTTCTCAAGAACGACTTTTTATTTTTGTTTTTTTAAATAATGGTTTAATTTGACTGGCGAAAAGGCCACTAGGATCGTTAACAAACTTTGTGTAATCCAGCCAGTAACGATCAGATAAAATAGCCGGTTCAGCAATATTATTTGGGATAAGGCCACGAGGAATATCGCCTGTCTCGGTGATCGGACCATTATAATTTTTAGAAAAATCGGCTAATTTTTTTTCAATGACTAAAGACTGTGGTCCAAACCAATTATAAGGTTCACGATGGATTTTTGTGTCTATTGTGGTAAATAAACCTAATTTTGTTGGTATGCTGATTGGGTGTACAAGAGAAACAAAGGTAATTGTTTGATTATCATAGTAAACAATGGCGCCAGCCATTTCAGAAGGTAAGTTATTTTTGGTATTTTTTTCAGCCGCGAGTAGTAGCAAACCGGTATAATCAATAGCAATATCGATCGGTTTACCAATTAAAACTGTGAGTAATTTTTCTGGAGAGATACTAAGTGTTTGCATAATTAATCCTGAATTTGTATGAATGAAAAACGATTGAAATCGAATAAGCCTTGGTCCGTTATTTTTAGACTAGGAATAACAGGTAGGGCCATAAATGACAGCGTTAGAAAAGGATCATAGGAAATATCACTCATATTAGAAAAAGCTTGTTGTAATGTTTTATTAGCCTTAATGACATGTTGGAATGACTGATCAGACATCAAACCGCCAATAGCCAAGGGAAGTTTGGTGATTTCTCCGTTATTCACGACAACCTGGCCACCGCCAATTTCACGTAATGTATCGGCTGCTAAAATAATATCTGCATCATTGGTTCCTGCAATAATGACATTGTGAGAATCATGAGCAATCGTTGATGCAATTGCGCCTGACTTGAGACCAAATCCCTTGATAATGCCAATACCGTGTCCCAGATCATGGTAGCGTTCTGCAACAATTATTTTAGCATAAATGTCATCGGGTGTAAAAAGATTATCAACTGTAGGGACGTGTTCCACTAAATGCTCTGTTGTAATATGGTGCGGCATAATATTAATGACGTGAGCGGGTTTGGTTGCATCGATGGGTAAAGTGAGGTCTGCTGCACTAAGAGAAAAATTAAGTTGCTGGTTAGCCAAGGGGGTTACTGTGGTTTCAGGAGCTGTATACCATTCACCATTAACCATTGTTTTTTGGACAGTAAAATCAGTTAGTTTGTCGATAACTACTAAGTCAGCCACAAAGCCATCTGTCAGAGCGCCAACATTTTGTATATGTTGCGCTTGTGCAGCATTGTAACTACTGATTGTAAATGCCATAGCTGGTTCCATGCCATGTTTAATAGCTAATTTGACGCTAAAATCAATGGATCCCTCATTTTGAATATCATTTGCTGTTTTATCGTCAGTGGCAAATGAAAAATGTGACTGGTTAGCTGTATGAATTGCCGGTAAAATAGCAATTTCGTCACGCTCTACAGTACCTTCTCGTACAAAAACTGAAAATCCTGCATTTAAGCGTTCAAGTGCCTGTTGCGCATTTTCACTCTCATGATCTGTATCAATACCGTATTTACGATAACTGGCAAGCTGTTGACGTGATAAACCGGAAGCATGACCATCAACGTGTTTGCCAGCAGATTGGGCATCAACAATTTTTTGATGCATATCTTCATCTTCATTAAATACCGCAGGAAAATCCATTACTTCCGCCAAACCATTAACTTCTGGCACACTATAAAAAGGTTTGAGCGCATCTGCATGTAAGGTAGCACCAGCGTGTTCAAATGGTGTGGCTGGTACCGAAGAGGGTAACATATAGTGAATGTGTAACGGCGATTGACGCGCATCTTCTAGCATGTACTGGATTCCTGAAACCCCAGAGACACTCGCAATTTCATGTGGGTCAGCAAAGATACGTGTAATACCATGAGATAACACGAGTTTACCGAATTCGCTGGGTGCGAGTAGAGAACTTTCGATGTGAACGTGCGCATCGATTAATCCAGGGACGATATATTGTCCTTGAGCATCAAATGTGTGTATGGCACTTAGATCTGACCTATGACCACGGTAAATAATTTGATTTTTATCAATCCATAGTTCCGTATCATCGAATCGTAGATTAAAGACATCTAAAATTTTGGCATTAATAATATGCCATGTCACGTTTTGTATCACAATAAAGCTCACTTTCAATTTTTTAATAGTTTACCACAACTGATAAAATAAACGATGAATAAATTTCAAATATATCTCATTTAAAACTTATAATCGTAACTATACCAATTATTTTATATTGTTGACAAAGGTGGCTGTATGCTTTAAAATATTGGGTGTTAGATTAATTTATAAACATAACCAATTAAAAAAAGGATGATATATATGTGTGGAATTGTTGGTGCTACAGGATTGAATCAGGTGTTACCAAGCTTACTAAAAGGACTAGAAAAATTAGAGTATCGTGGTTATGATTCAGCAGGTGTTTATGTTAATGGTGGCGATGCCGGAGACTTTTTAGTTAAAGAAAAAGGGCGTGTTTCAATGTTAGAAGCAGCGACCAAAGGTAAAAACATTACCGGAACAGCTGGTATCGCACATACACGTTGGGCAACTCATGGTGGCGTTTCAGTTGAGAATGCGCATCCCCATATGTCTGAAGATGGTCGCTTTTATCTGGTTCATAATGGTGTTATTGAAAACTATGATGAATTACGTGATACTTATTTACAAGGGGTCAAGCTACAGTCTGAAACTGACACTGAAGTTGCCGTTCAATTGATTGATAAATTTTCAAAAGAAGATGGGGTGTCTACATTTGATGCCTTGCGAAAAATGATTTCTTTGCTTGATGATAATTCTGCTTATGGTTTTTTGTTAATGGATCGTGAAACGCCAACTCTAATGTATGCTGCAAAGAAAAAGTCACCACTGTTAATCGGTGTATCTGACCAAGGGAATGTTGTGACATCAGATGCTGCTGCAATGCTTGATGTCACACAAGACTTTATTGAATTGATGGATGGTGAAGTAGCAATCGTAGATCAAAATCAAGTGCGTTTGTTTGATGCGCAAGGTCAAAAGTTGACACGTGATGCATTTCATTTAGATATCAATGCTTCTGAAACAGATAAGGGTGTTTATCCTTACTACATGTTGAAGGAAATTGATGAGCAAGTTATTGTCGCGCACACATTATCACAACATTATTTTGATGATGAGGCAAATATTCAAAATATTGATGCTTCAATAATTGAAGCTATCCAAAGTTCAGATCGTTTGTACATTGTTGCCGCGGGCACCTCATACCATGCAGGCCTTGTTGGGAAACGCTATTTTGAACAATGGACTGGTATACCCACAGAAGTGCATATTTCATCAGAATTTGCTTATGATCAACCTTTGCTGAGTCAGAAACCATTCTTCATTTTCTTGAGTCAATCAGGTGAAACAGCTGATTCACGGGAAGTATTAGACAATGTTGTTAAACAGGGCTATCCTTCGTTGACTATTGCTAATGTGATGAATTCAACATTAACACGTGAAGCAGATTTTGCGTTGCCATTGTTAGCTGGTCCAGAAATTGCCGTTGCCTCAACAAAAGCATATACAGCACAAATTATTGTTGAGGCAATTTTGGCACATGCAGTGGGTCAAAGTGGTCTTGATTTGAAAAACGAATTAGCCAAAGTTGCCGTAGAAATGCAAGTGATTATTGACCAAAAAGAGTCATTTAAGGACATTGCGGAGCAAGCATTGCAAAATCGTCGTTCAGCTTTTTATATTGGTCGTGGTTTAGATGCTGCAGTAGCTGTTGAAGCTGCACTCAAATTGAAAGAAATTTCTTATGTTCAGACGGAAGGTTTTGCAGCGGGTGAGTTAAAACATGGCACAATTTCATTAATCGAGGAGAATACACCAGTCCTTGCACTGCTCACACAATCAAAAACGGCAGGATTAGTTCGTGGTGAAATTGCACAAGTTGCAGCCCGAGGTGCTAATACGATCGTTATTGCTAGCAAGTCACTAGCTAAAACAGGTGATGCCTATATAATCCCTGATGTTAATGAATTATTAATGCCGTTACTTGCAGTAATACCTGCACAATTAATTGCTTACTATGCAACATTAGATCGCCATCTTGATGTTGATCGACCAAGAAATTTGGCAAAGTCAGTCACTGTGCAGTAATTTTAAACGTGATTAGAGAGATTCTATCACGTTTTTTTGTACCTAGGCCTAACATCTGGTAAAATATACTAGATACCAATGCGCTTTGATGCATGAAGGAGGGGGCCTATCTTGGCACTTTTTAAACCGAAAACAAATGTTAGTGTCGCTAATGCGCAACTTAAAATACCAGATCATATTGCAATCATTATGGACGGTAATGGTCGCTGGGCAAAGCGGCGCTTAATGCCACGTGTTGCTGGTCATAAAACAGGTATGAATACGGTTAAAAAAATCGCGACTGCAGCCAGTAATTTGGGTGTGAAAGTATTAACATTATACGCTTTTTCTACTGAAAATTGGTCAAGGCCAAACGATGAGGTCAATTTTTTGATGCAATTACCTGTCGATTTTTTTTCAGAGTTTGTACCAGATTTAATTAAAAACAATATTCGTGTTCAAATCATTGGTAACATTGATGAATTACCAAAAAGTACGCGTCATGCGGTTCAAAATGCCATAGTACAAACATCTCAAGGATCTGGCATGATCCTAAATTTTGCCTTAAATTATGGTGGACAAATAGAAATTGTCGAAGCTACAAAAAAGCTGGCACAACAAGTTGCGGATGGTGATATTTCACCAAATGATATCAACGGGGACTTGTTTTCGGAAGCCTTGCAAACAGCTAGTTTAGGAAAACTGGCCGCGCCTGATTTAATGATTCGTACATCGGGGGAATTACGTTTAAGTAATTTTATGCCCTATCAATCAGCCTATGCAGAGCTTTATTTTACAGATGTGCTATGGCCTGATTTTACGGCAGATGATTTGTTACAGGCTATTACCGCCTTCACGTCACGTGATCGTCGATTTGGTGGTTTAGATAAATACGAAAGCGAGTCCTAAGACATGAAAGTGCGTGTTATAACAGCTATTGTAGCTTTAATTATTTTTGTACCGCTATTAGTTATCGGTAAATTACCTTTGCTAATTCTCACATTAATGATGGGTGTTGTTGCCGTCGGTGAGATTTTACGGATGAAACATAGCTTTTTTGTTTCAACTGAGGCATTTATCAGTTTTATTGGTGTTATTGCAATGATATTGCCAAATAGTTTTTGGCATGGTATACCATTCATAAAGAGTGCACACGTCGTATTTTATATACTTGCTTTTCTGATGTTGCTCAATACAGTCATTGTGCGTAACCACTTTAATTTTGATGATGCAGGGGCACTTATGCTAGCCATGCTATATATTGGCACAGGGTTTCATTACTTTTATCAAGCCCGTGGTGTTGGCTTGGCAACAGTGATGTTTGGTATGTTGATTGTTTGGATCACTGACTCGGGTGCTTACATTGTTGGTCGTGCAATTGGTAAACACAAGTTGGCACCAAAGATTAGTCCCAACAAAACTTGGGAAGGATCTATTGGTGGTAGTGTCGTTGCGGTTCTTGTAGTTCCAACGTTATTTTCACTTTTCGGATGGTTACCAAATTATAATCTTTTTGAATTATTAGGTATTGCGATTCTATTGTCAATTGCTGGACAATTCGGTGATCTTATTGAGTCAGGATTTAAGCGGCATTATGGTGTTAAGGATTCTGGAAATATTTTACCAGGCCATGGTGGTATTTTGGATCGTTTTGATTCAATGCTAATTGTTATGCCTTTAATGGCCCTACTAGAAATGTTAGGATAAAATCAATGAATTTAACCGCAATCGTAGCTTTTATATTTGTTTTTGGTGTGCTAGTCACCGTACACGAGTTTGGTCACTTTTTTGTTGCAAAAAAATCTGGTGTGTTAATACGAGAGTTCGCTATTGGTATGGGTCCAAAAATTATTAGTTGGAATTATAATCATACAGCATACACAATTCGTATCTTACCGGTTGGTGGTTATGTTCGGATGGCAGGTTTGGATGAAGAGCCGGATTTAGATGCTGGTCAGCGGGTGCGTCTGATATTTAATACAGCAAATCAGGTTATCAAAATGGATACACGTATTGATGAACTGGGAGAAGGTGCGTTTTTTCAAGTAGATACGTTTGATTTGAGTGATGAATTGACTCTGACAGGATATTTAAATGACAATGAAAACAAGCAAACGTTATCAGTAGATCATGATGCTACCATCATCGAAAAGAATGGGACGGAAATTCAAATTGCACCTAGAGACTCTTGGGTACAAAGTGCGAAAGTTTACAAACGTGCCTTGATCAATATTGCCGGACCGGCAATGAATTTAATTCTTGCCTTAGTTGTTTTTTCAGGCCTAGCATTTGCTTTGCCTAGTGTAACATTGGACAAGCCAATTGTTGGCGCCGTTAAAAGTGATATGCCAGCTAAACAGGCTGGGTTACAAGCCAATGACCGAATTATAGCGATCAATGGTCACAAAACGAAAACGTGGGATCAAGCAGCCACGAGAATTAGTAATTCTAAAAATAACGTATTAACTTTTTCAGTGTTACGTGATGGTAAAAAGAGGATCGTCAATATGACACCTAAAACAGTTAAAATAGATGGTATAGAGAGTGCTATCATTGGGATAACAGCTAAGACGTATACTGATTTTGGTTCGCGTATCAAGTATGGATTTTTAACAACAGGTACAACGATATCAAAAGTTTGGTATGCATTGAGTCACCTTTTTACTGGTGGTTTTAGTTTAGATAAACTTGGTGGCCCAGTATCAATTGCAAAATATACATCTTCAGCTGCTAAAACTGGATTTTTAAGTATTTTAGGTTTTATGGCAATGTTGTCAATCAATCTGGGCATCATGAATTTAATTCCAATACCGGCACTAGATGGTGGCAAGCTTGTTTTAAATGCTATTGAAGCGGTACTGCGACGACCATTACCAGCATCATTTGAAAATGCAGTTACGGTTGGTGGCGCAATTTTTATGTTTGTGTTGATGATTGCTGTCACAATTAATGACTTGTTGCGATAACTGTTATTGCGTCGTTGCTTTTTATTTAGGCGCTTTGCGCCGTACATAATTCAAAAAAGAATTGAGGATACTCATGAAACAATCGAAATTATTAATGCCAACGTTGCGCGAAGTACCAGCTGATGCTGAAGTGAAAAGCCATCAACTGTTGCTCAAGGCAGGATTTATTCGTCCCGTTGCGGCAGGTATGTTTTCTTATTTGCCTTTGGCCAAACGTGTTTTAAATAAAATTGAACAAATCATACGTGAAGAAATGGCTAATATTGATGCCAATGAAATGTTGGTGCCAGAAGTCTTACCAGCTGAATTATGGCAAAAATCTGGTCGTTACGCTACATATGGGCCTGATTTATATAAATTCAAGAATCGTCAAGATCGTGATTTTATTTTAGGGCCAACCCATGAAGAAACATATACACAGTTAATGGCTGATGAAATCAAATCTTATAAAAAATTACCTCTAACAGTTTATCAAATTCAACCGAAGTTTCGTGATGAAAATCGTCCTCGCTTTGGTTTGTTGCGCACACGTGAATTTATTATGAAAGATGCTTATTCATTTAGCGCTGATCAAGAAGGACTAGATCAAACATTTCATGCTATGGAAAATGCTTATATCAATATTTTTGATCGTATTGGTATATCCTATCGTGCAATTGTAGGGGATGCTGGTGCTATGGGCGGCTCCGATTCAAAAGAATTTTCAGCACCAGCCGCCGCCGGTGAAGACACAATAGCATACTCTGATAGCACAGATTACGCAGCTAATTTAGAAATGGCTAAGGATTTTTATGTTTCAAAAAAATCAACGGCTGAACTGAAAACACTAAAGATAATCGACACACCAAATGAAAAGACCATTGAAGATTTAGCAGCATTATTGGCTATTCCAACTGCTAGTTTAGCAAAAACAATCACGTTCCTTGTTGATGGTCAGTTAGTAGCTGTCGTTACAACAGGTGATTTTGAGGTAAATCCTGTTAAAGTGCAAAACTTTTTACATGCAGATGCACTGGAAATTGCGCCTGAAGCAACAGTACGAGAAATTATTGGCGCTGGATTCGGATCACTTGGGCCAGTCAAATTGCCTGATAAGGTGACTTTGCTAGTTGATGAGCGCGCAGCTGACCTTGTTAACTTCACCGCTGGTGCTAACCAGGATGGTAAACATTATTTAAACATCAACTGGCAACGTGATGTTTTGCTTCCTGAGGAAAACATTGGTGATTTCCGTACGGCACGAGAGGGTGATTTGTCTGTTGATGGCAAGGGTCACTTAATTTTTACTAAGGGGATCGAAATTGGTCATATTTTCAAACTTGGTACGCGCTACTCAAAAGCTATGGGAGCACAAGTACTAGATGAAAATGGCCGTCAAACTGATATGATTATGGGTTCTTATGGTATTGGTGTATCGCGGTTATTGAGTGCGATTGCAGAACAAAAAGCCGATGATTTAGGACTCGTATGGCCAGCAAGCATTGCACCATTTGATGTTCATATTGTGCCAGTTAACATGAAGGATGATGAACAGTCACGTGTAGCAAACCAATTAGAAACATTATTAATGGCACAGGGATTAGAGGTCTTAGTTGACGATCGTAAAGAACGTGCAGGCGTTAAGTTTGCTGATGCTGATTTGATTGGTCTACCTATCCGAATTACGGTTGGTAAAAAAGCGGGTGAAGATATTGTCGAAGTTAAAGTTCGTGCAAGTAATACCAACATTGAAATGCGCATGAGCGAAGTTGTTGACTCTGTATCAGTGCTATTAAACGGAGACAAATAAAAAACCGATTAGTTCGGTTTTTTTAAGCAGTAAAATAGGGGAAACTATGGCATTAACCCAGCAAGAACAATTGCAACATTTAATTAATCAGATTAAACTACCTGAAGAAATAAAGCCTTTTTTTGACACGGGTCGCCTAACCCAAGTAACTGTGTCAAGAGTGGCTAAAACGTGGACATTCGAAGTAGCGCTGAATCAAATATTACCGGCCAACGTGTTTATGCAATTTAGTCAATATTTACATACTTCGTTTACAAATATTGCGCAGACAAAAATTATCTTAACAACACCTGTACACATTGTTGATGAAGCATTAGTTAATCAGTATTGGCACATGGCATTGACAAATTCAATACTTAATCATGCAACGGTACAACAATTGACAAGTAACACAGCACTAAAAACAATTAGTGACAACCATTATGGTATTGCAGTTGGTGCAGAGTCTCTGTTTGTGGCGTTAAATGATCAGGCATTAGCATCAATTGTTGGTGCTTATCAACGTTTTGGATTTCCTAAAATGGCGCTCACACCCAATCAAGATACGGCATTGGCACAACAAATTGAGGATAGCGTTGCGCAGCACCATGCTAAGGCTCAAGAAGATTTACAAAAAGCTATTAAAGCTAGTGAGCAGACTAAATCTAAGTCATCATCGGAAGGTGTTGCACTGACATTAGGTCGGAAAATTGCTGCTGATTCAGAAATTACACGTTTAGAGACTATTGATAGCGAGGAACATCGCGTCGTTGTTGAAGGCTATATTTTTGCCAGTGAAATCAGAGAACTACGATCTGGCAGAAAGTTAATGACCATCAAAATCACTGACTATTCAAGTGCTATTGCTGCTAAGAAGTTTTCAAATAACGAAACTGATGAGGCTGTATTTGATGGCTTAAAAACAGGTATGTGGGTGCGGATGTCAGGTAATATCCAAGAGGACACCTACGCGCGCGAGCTGGTTTTAAATATCTATGATTTACAAGTTATCGATCATGATAGTCGTCAGGAAACTTATACTGAAGATGTGAAACGTATTGAATTACATGTCCATTCAACGATGTCAACAATGGATGCTGTAACAAATTATGCTGCTGTTGCGCAATTGGCTAAAAGTTGGGGACAAGAGGCGCTTGCAGTTGTGGATACCGCGAATGTTCAAGGTTTTCCTGAAGCGGTGGCGGCAGGTGCCAAAAATGATTTAAAAATGATTTATGGTATGGAAGCCAATCTGGTTGAAGATGGCGAACCAATTGGATTTAATTTAACCCCAGTTGAATTGTTAGATAAAGAGACGATTTATGTTGCGTTTGATTTAGAGACAACAGGATTATCAGCTGTAACGGACAAGATAATTGAGTTATCAGCGGTTAAGATGCAACTAGGTAATGTTATCGAAAAGTTCTCGGAATATATTAATCCTGGTTTTCCTTTGTCTGATTTTACAACCAAATTAACGTCAATTACAGACACAATGGTTGCCCATGCCGATACTGAAGAAAATATTATTACCCGATTCCGAAAGTGGATTGGTGATGCAGTTTTGATTGGGCATAATGTCACTTTTGATATTGGTTTTATGAATGCTGCATATGCAAGATATAATCAAACAGTCATTAAAAACCCAGTGATTGATACCTTACCTTTCACACGTTGGTTATATCCTGATTACAAGTCCTATCGTCTAGGAACACTAGCTAAGCGTTTTAATATTAATCTGGAACAGGCCCATCGCGCTATTTTTGATGCAGAAACGACTGGGCACATTGCTTGGCGTTTAATTAAAGAGGTCAATACGCGTTATGAGTTAACGCGACATAATCAACTCAATGATTATATGACGGATGGTGATGCTTGGAAGCATGGCCGGCCTGTACATGCGACATTGCTTGTTCAAAATGCGGTTGGTTTAAAAAATTTGTATAAGTTAGTTTCACGATCAAATATTGATTTTTTTGCTCGTGTACCACGTATTCCACGATCTATTCTGAATCAATACCGTGAAGGGTTGATTATCGGTACAGGTGATACAAGTGGTGACGTCATTATGACATTGATTGAGAAAGGCCGCGAAGAGGCACTGAAAAAAGCAAAATATTATGATTACATTGAAATTCAACCCACAGCTAACTATGCGCCGATGATTGAATCAGAGTTAGTTGCCAATGAAACTAAATTGCACGATATTTTGAAAGAGATGGTTTCAATTGGCGAGACACTTGATAAACCAGTTGTTGTCACGGGAGATGTTAAATACACGAATCCAGAAGATAAAATTTATCGCGATATTTTAATTGCCACCCAACCAGGGAATCCGCAAAACAGAACAGCATTACCAGAATTATATTTCCGTACAACTCAGGCATTGTTAACTGATTTTTCATTTATGGGCAATGACGTGGCTAAAAAAATTGTCATTGATAATACGCATATTGTTGCAGATATGTTGGAGGCAATTACACCATTAAAAAGTGGTTCATATCCACCAAATATTCCCAGTGCCGGAGACGAATTAACTAGTAGAACACTGGCAACCGCTAAAAAATGGTATGGTGATCCTTTACCAAGTGTTATTCAATCACGTATTGATCAAGAACTGCAAGCCATTATTGGTAACGGATTCGCACCGCATTATATGATTTCACAGCGCTTAGTTGAAAAATCAAATAAGGACGGTTATCTTGTTGGTTCACGTGGCTCTGTTGGTTCTTCCTTTGTTGCTACAATGTCTGGCATTACCGAAGTTAATCCGTTTGCGCCTCATTATCGCAGTGCTCATGGTGATTATTTTGAATTAGCTGACCCCAAAATTTATGAGTCTGGTTATGATTTGCCTGATAAAGCGGATCCTAATCACCCAGGTGAAATGTTAATTGGCGATGGTCAAAATATTCCATTTGAAACATTTATGGGATTTAAGGGAGATAAAGTGCCCGATATTGATTTGAACTTTTCTGGTGATTATCAACCCATTGCTCATAATTATATGAAAGTATTATTTGGAGAGCATAATGTCTATCGTGCAGGCACAATTGCAACAGTCGCTGAGAAAACAGCTTTTGGTTACGTTAAAGGATATGAGCGAGATCATGAAAAACAATATCGTGGCGCAGAAGTTGAACGACTAGCACAAGGTGTTACGGGGGTTAAGCGTACGACAGGCCAACATCCAGGTGGTATTTTGATTGTGCCTCGTGAATATGAAGTATATGACTTCACACCAGTACAGTATCCCGCTGATGACCAAAAATCACTTTGGCAAACAACACACATGGATTATCATGCGATTCATGATAATCTGTTAAAAATGGATATTTTGGGTCATGATGATCCAACTATGGTTCGCACCTTAAAGGATATGTCTGGTATTGATCCCCAATCTATTCCAGCAAATGATCCAGGTGTGCTAAGCTTGTTTACATCACCAAAAGCATTAGGTGTGACAGAAGACCAAATTTTCTCAAAGACAGGGACATTAGGATTACCGGAATTTGGCACTAGTTTTGTGCGTGGCATGTTAGAAGAAACGCAACCACATACATATTCTGAATTGTTACAAATTTCAGGATTGTCTCATGGCACTGACGTGTGGTTAGGAAATGCCAATGAGTTAATTGAAAATGGGACAGCGACAATCGGTACTGTTATTGGGACACGTGATAAGATCATGACAGATTTGATTAACTGGGGATTTCCAGCTGCTGATGCTTTTAATGTAATGGAAAAAGTACGAAAAGGAAAAGGCATTACCGATGCCTATCAAGCGCAATTACGCGAAGCAAAAATACCGGAATGGTATATTCAGTCAATGCTAAAAATCAAATACATGTTTCCCCGTGCACATGCGGCAGCGTATGTTTTGATGGCATTGCGTATTGCTTATTTTAAAGTTTACTTCCCAACGATTTATTATGCAACTTATTTTTCTGTTCGTGCAGATCAGTTTGATATTGTAGCTATGAGCCGTGGAAAAAATGCCACAAAAGAAGCGATGAAAAAAATACGAACGCTTGGAAATGATGCGACTGTGGGTGACAAAAATCTCTTAACAGTTTTGGAAATGGCCAACGAAGCATTAGAACGTGGGATAACATTTTCGATGGTTGATTTATATAAATCAGAAGCCAGTGAGTGGGTTATTGATGGCGAAACACTGATTCCGCCATTCTCTGCTGTTCCGAGTTTAGGAGATAACGTGGCTAAACAAATTATCGTTGCACGTCAAGATAAGCCTTTTTTGAGTAAGGAAGATCTTAAAAAGCGAGGGAAAGTCTCACAAACGGTTATTGAATACTTATCACGCAATTCTGTGTTGGACGGCATGCCTGATGAAAATCAGTTGAGTTTATTTGATTTTTAATTGGCTACATCTATATCTTAAATTTAAGTTGAAGATAGGATGCATAGGACATAAAAACAAGGAGTTAGTTTATGAGGCATGAATGGCATCAAAAAGTTGCAAATTATTTTGAATACATCTTAAATGTCTTTATGATTAGTATTGGTTTTGTTATTTTTGGTTTTTTATTACGAGAAATTTATAACTTAGCCTACCTGTTATTAACTATTGATGATTTGCGTGCGCATTTTAATGAAATTACAGAAGCAACACTAGCCGTATTTTTGTTCTTTGAGTTTATGAGCCTTGTGCGCGAATATTTTATTAAAGATGCTCATATTAGTATGGAAAGTTTTTTGTATATTGGTGTGACAGCGTTAATCCGTGCGATTTTGGTTTACCATGATCAAACATATAAAACTTTGTTGTTGGCCATCTCAATTTTTTTATTGGTTATTGCACTAACTATTTATCGTTTTTTTCGAGAAAAAACAAAAAATATTGAAAAAGCAACACGATGATAGTATTCGAAATAGATAATATGTTGCCAAGAATTACGTCAACAATTCGTTGATTAGTAATTCTTTTTTGATCACATTGATTTAAACATTATGATGGCGCAACCCTTATTTTCGCGCTGTTTTGAAGAGAACAATCATGGTATGATTGTATAAAATAGAATATATGGAGGACATATATTTGCTCATGTCATCTGGCAATCAGATAAATGTTGTGAATGTATAATTTAAAAACTATGACAAAAAATATTGTCGTACTTGGCAGTTTAAATGCTGATAATATTATGAAAATGCCGCGTATGCCATTGGTAGGTGAAACAATGGCATTAACTGATGTGACAACTGCGCCTGGTGGAAAAGGGGCTAATCAAGCGGTGGCTGCCGCACGTCAGGGTGCAAATGTTTCATTTATTGGTGCTGTTGGAAATGATAGTAATGGTCAATTTATGCGTGCCACTTTGTTGACAAATGGTGTCAATGTTGACGCTGTGACTACTAATGGTGATGTACCGACGGGATCAGCATATATCATGCTACAAGAAAGTGGTGCTAACACGATTTTAATTCATGGAGGTGCCAATCAGGCACTGACTATAGCAGACATTGATGAATCAGTGATAGCAAATGCGGACACATTGATTGCACAATTCGAGGTGCCATTAGACGTTATTATAGCGGCTTTTAAAATTGCCAAAGCTAATCATGTGCAAACAATTTTAAATCCTGCACCAGCTGTTTACCAATTAACATCCGAATTAATGCAAGTTACAGATATTATTTTGCCAAATGAAACTGAGGCACAGCTACTGTCTGGTATAACAGTAAAAAATGATGAAGCGGTTTTGAATCGTGTGAGCAACGCTATTTTGTCAAAAGGTGTATCGCGTTGCATTATTACCTTGGGCGCTGCAGGTTCATTTGTGGCTGACGGTGATAAACGTTGGTGGGCAAAACCTAATAAAGTCAAGGCACTTGATACGACAGGTGCAGGAGACACTTTTATTGGTACTTTAGCACGTGTCATTGAATCTGATTTTAGTAATTTAGATGAGGCTGTAAAGCAAGCTAGCATTGCTAGTGCTATTGCCGTGACTCGGGCAGGTGCGATTCCATCGATTCCCACATATGATGAGGTAGCCACATTCTAATGGTTAACTTACCAGAAGATTTCATCAATAAATATAACCGTTTGTTAGGTGAAGAAGCAGATAATTTTTTCAAATCTTTTTCAAAACCAGTGCAAAAAGCTTATCGAATTAATCCTTTAAAAGACAATACATCAGTGCTTGATGTGCCAGATCAGGGACAGGTACCGTATGGCCAATGGGGCCATTTTGGACAAGTATCAGGGCATACTGTTGCACACGTAACGGGGGTTGTTTATTCTCAGGAGCCGTCTGCACAATTTGTTGGAGAGGTTGTGCATCCGCAACCAGGTGAACGTGTTCTAGATTTATCGGCCGCGCCAGGTGGAAAAACAACGCATCTTGCGTCTTTTATGCAACAAAAAGGTCTGCTATGGTCAAACGAAATTTTTATGAATCGTGCGAAGGTATTGAGTGAAAATGTTGAACGATTTGGCATTCAAAATACCATTGTAACATCACATACGCCTGCTGAGCTAAGTGCCAAGCTACCGCAATATTTTGATAAAATTTTGTTGGATGCACCTTGTTCTGGCGAAGGTATGTTTCGTAAAAACGAGACGGCGATACAGCAATGGCATAAGGATTTCCCACAAGAATTAGCAGACTTGCAACGTAGTATTCTGCATGAAGCTGTCAAAATGTTACGTCCAGGTGGCCAAATTATTTACTCAACTTGTACTTTCGCACCAGAAGAAGATGAGCAAATGATCGCATGGCTAACGTCAGCGTATCCAACATTGACACTGAATACAATTGAAAAACCAGCGCATGCTCATTTGAGTGATGGTCGGCCTGAGTGGGCAGATAAACAATATACGGATGGTCTGACAACAGAAAGTTTGACAAAAGATAGCACGGACCTTAAGAAAACAGCACGTTTGTGGCCCCATCTACTTAACGGAGAGGGACATTTCGTAGCTAAACTTAGCCAATCAAAAGATATTACGCTTAGTGAAGCAGTGGTTGCCCCGTTAAACCCAAAGAAGCTGGATCGTCAGCAACAGCAACTTGTAACCTCGTTTTTTGATGATGCATTAGTTGACTTTGATTTAAATCAGCGTGTTTTAACGTTGTTTGGAGAGCGTTTATATTTAGCACCTAAAGAAACACCTGATATTTCTGGGATGAAAATTTTGAGATTAGGTTTAGAGATAGGTACTTTCAAGAAAAAGCGTTTTGAACCAGCTCATGCGTTAGCGTTAGCTTTGCATCCAGAACATGTTGCGCAATATTTTGACATGACGCCGACACAATGGGTTGATTTTGTGCATGGTGATGTTATCCGGACACCAACCAAGTTACAAAAGGGTTGGGTACTGATGATAGCAAATGGTAATGGCGTCGGCTGGGGGCGTTATGTTGAGGGTCAAATCAAAAATTTTCTACCAAAAGGATTACGTTTTTCGGTAAAGTAAGTAGACAACTTATCATCATTTTTTTGAAAATAAGTAGTCACTGTCAAGGTCATGTTTTGACCTTGTTCTCCCTAGTAGAAGTCGTATAATAACTATTTGAACTTAAAAATTATAAGTTGCATTGTAAAATCAATGAGGTCGGTGCTGTGCAACTGCATACCTCAAAAGGGAGAACTAATCACCATGAATCAATCAACAAAAATTATCGCCGCCATTGCCGCTATTGTAGTCGTTGGTGGTGGCATTTATGCGGCCACGTCACAAAAGTCGCATACGACAATAGATGCAGGGAACAAAGCTAAATTAGGACTTGTTTTAGATGTTGGTGGTGTAGATGACCACTCATTTAACCAATCAGCGTGGGAAGGGGCCAAGCATTACGCTAAAAGTAATCAACTAAAAGCAGGGCAAAATGCACCCGTTACCTACTTCAGTGCAACTGATCATTCAGATCTTGATCAAAACTTTAATTTAGCAACAAAAAATAAAAAATATACCATTGTTTATGGCATTGGCTATTCGTTGAATCAGTCAATTGCAAAGTCTGCAAAGCTAAATCCAAAACAAAAATTTGTGTTGGTTGATGACATTGTCACGAATCGTAAGAATGTTGCATCAGTGATGTTCCGTTCGGAACAATCATCATATTTAGCTGGGGTCGCTGCGGCTACCAAAGCTAAGGCAAATGGTGAGAAAAAGCTCGGCTTTATCGGCGGTATACATGGTAATATTATTGATGCTTTTGATGCTGGCTTTGAAGCTGGTGTTAAAGCAACTGATCCAGAACTCACGATTGAAAAGCAATATGCTAATTCTTTCACTGATTCAGCTAAAGGGAAGACGATTACCGCAACAATGTATGCTTCAGGCATTAAAACAATTTTTGCTGCTGCAGGTTTTGTTGGTAATGGGGCGTTTTCTGAGGCCAAGGCTGAAAATTCAAAATTGACAGCCGACTCGAAAGAGCGTTTGTATATCATTGGTGTTGATCGTGATCAAAAGTCTGATGGTGCATACACATCAAAAGACGGTAAAAAAGAAACGTCAACATTGGCTTCTTCAATCACATCAGTTGGTGATGGTGTTAAAAATATTGCTGATACCTACAATAAAGACAAGTCATTCCCTGGTGGTAAAACAATTGCTTATGGATTAAAAGAAAACGGTGTATATTTGACAGATTCAGAATTAACGGCACCAGAAAAGTCTGCTGTTGAGAAGGCGCAAAAAGCCATTATTGATGGCAAAATTAAAGTGCCGAATCATCCAGAGGGTTCACAATTTGACCAAAAATTTTAAACAAACAATTATTTTTTAAGGTCTGTTAGCGCTTTTTAATTGTTATCTTTGCTAGATTAAACATAGAAACATCCCGAATGGGGTGTTTTTTTTGTTATAATAAAAACAGTTTATGTTTTAGGAGGAAACGCATTGGGATTAGTTAATGGCAGATGGGTATTAGTACGATCTGCAATGACTAGTATTTGTCTGATGTGTCATGGCAAATGGCTTTCAATCAAAAAGTAACAGTAGCAGGGGATGCTACTTATAAAATCAGCAACCAAATTAAAAAATACACACTAGGCGACTTGGGATTTGTCACAAATAATGCAGGCGTATATATTTTACATCGTGCATTAGAACCAGAAAAGTCTCTGGCAAATTCAATTCAATTAAAAGTTTCAGTGAATCAGGATCTCACAGGGTTTAAATTAAGCACGGTATCTGCTGGAGACGTTGTGCGTGTTGATATTTTCAAAAATAGTCATGCTAACGACATGGTTAAATTGTATCATTTTTTTATCGATGAATTGGTAGCGCGGGGTGTGCTAGAAAAGATGTCATATGACTAAATTTTATTTTGTAAGGCATGGACAAACTGAATGGAATCTTGAACGTCGTTTTCAAGGTGGTCAAGGAGATTCCAATTTATTACCATCAAGTTATTCTGATATGAAAAAAGTAGGTGGCTTTTTAAAACATGTCACCTTCACACACATATATGCTTCGCCGTTAAGACGTGCGCGAACGACAGCTGTCAATATTGCTCGATCCTTAAATTATCGTGGACAACTATCACTGCGCTCAAATATCGCTGAAGTTGGTTTAGGTGATTGGGAAGGCGAGTTAATGGTTAATGTACAAGCTCAGTATCCTGAAGCATATCATAACTTTCGGGAAGATTTAGATCAGTTTGAGGGCAAAGAATTTCATGGTGAAGGATACACTAAGGCGACAGAGCGGTTCGGACGTTTTATTAAAAATATAGCCCAACAATATCCAGACGGTAACATCCTTATTGTTTCTCACGGATTAGCCTTATCGTTTGGTATCAACGGCTTGCTTGAACAACCACGAAAAGCCATTAGGGAACGTGGCGGTTTGAGTAATACCTCAACAACTATTTTGTCAACCGCAGATGGTCAGCATTTTACAGTTGAAGACTGGAATAATACAACTTATTTAGGCAAAAAACAAAGGCAGTCAATGACTATTTAAACTATTAGGCTGCTGCTTTGTCATCAAATATTTGAAAACAATCATACATGACATATCAAGAACAACAATTAGAAAAAATCACTGGTACGTTACAAAATGTTATTTTTGCATCGTCAGATTCTTATTTTAAAATATTATCGGTTCAAATTGACGATTCAACGCTCGAAAATTGGGATGAAACGGAAATTATTGCAACAGGTACGTTTGCTGATGTACAAGAAGGCAGTGTTTATGCTTTTTATGGTTCGGTTGTTCGGCATCCAAAGTATGGGCAACAGTTTAAAGTCACGCGTTATGAAAATGAGTTACCGCCTGATGAAAATGGTCTAATTAAGTATTTTACGAGTGGCCAATTTTCTGGTATTGGTAAGAAAACAGCAACTAAAATTGTTGAGCATCTGGGCTTGAATGCTGTTAACCTTATTTTAGACGATGTACACGTGTTGGATGGTATTGTTAAAGAGCCCACGGCCAAGAAATTAATGCGAAGTCTACAATTGAATTTAGGACTAGAGCGATTATTTCAAGTTGGTAGCCAGTTCGGCATGGGTGCAGATATGGCAGGTCGTTTATACGATCAGTATGGTAGTGAAGCAGAAACAATTTTGAATCAAGATCCTTATCGCCTTGTGTTTGAGTTTGATGGCATGTCATTTAGAATGGCAGATATGATTGGTCAAAAAATTGGTATTAATCGTACAAATGAACGGCGTGTGCAGGCTGCAGTTTACGCTACAATAACAACAATGAGCTATCAGTATGGTCATACTTATCTTACACGTGAAAAACTGATACAATCAAGTGTCAAGTTAATTCGAGATTTCAATGCTGAAGTGATTGTGTCACAAGCTATTGATCACTTGTTGGCAGATAAAATCTTGGTAGAAGAAGATCAATGCCTTTATGCTGCTACGCTATATCTTTCGGAAATTCAAACTGCTAATGATTTGAATCGCTTGTTAGATGCTAGTTTACCATTTAAATTGTCAGAGCAGGCTATTGATGATGCATTTATAACACCTGGGCAACTCGTATTAGATAAGACGCAGATTGCTGCAGTTAAAGCTGGATTAAATGCGCAAGTTTTCCTATTGACTGGTGGTCCAGGCACTGGTAAGACAACAATTGTACGCGCTGTTGTTGCGACTTGGCATAAATTGTTGCAAGCGCAAGCAAAATATGCTGATAATACAACAGACTTTTTAAAGTCCTATGCTGTAAAAATGGCATCACCAACAGGGCGCGCCGCCAAGCGTATGACGGAAGTCACAGGTTACGACGCGACCACGATTCACCGGTTGCTCGGAATATCAGATTTAGATGAACCAGAATTTAATGCCGATAATCCTATTACAGGCGGCTTACTGGTCGTTGATGAAGCTTCAATGCTTGATATTGAATTAACAGCGAAATTACTAGCGGCTATACCAAATGGCATGAAACTCATGATAGTTGGTGACTCAGACCAACTACCTTCAGTTGGTCCAGGGAACGTCTTAGCTGATCTTGTGGATAGTGGTAAAATAGCGCATATTGAGCTTGATACCATTTATCGTCAGGGCAGGGGCAGCAGTATTACAACACTAGCCCAACATATTAAGCGTGGTGAATTACCAACAGATTTCATGGAAAACCAGCAAGATCGATCAACTTTTATGGTGTCACATGACCAAACTGATCAAGCGATTAAACAAGTCGTTCAAGCAGCCGTTAAAAAGGGTTATACGCAGGATGATCTACAAATATTGACACCTATTTACAAGACAACATCAGGTGTTAATGCACTTAATACCATGGCTCAAGAACTTTTCAACCCAGCTAAGCCAGCCCAAAAATCACTCCAATTTGGGACAACGATTTTTCGCAAGGGTGATAAAATATTACAATTAGAAAATGATAGTGAGCGTGATATTTATAATGGTGATATGGGTAAAATTATTGCTGTCCAATATAAAAATGATAAAAGCAACAATGATCATGAAGATCGTCTAATTGTAGATTTTGATGGGAAAGAGATGAGTTACCCAAAAAAGGATCTTAATCAATTAACTTTGGCGTATGCCACGACCGTTCATAAAGCCCAAGGTAATGAATTTAAAGTCGTTGTTATGGCCTTAACTACTAGATTTGGACTGATGCTTAATCGTAATTTATTATACACTGGTATCACTCGGGCTAAAGAGGCTTTGATTTTAGTTGGCGAATATGAAGCGTTTCTTCATGCCGCGCAAACGCCTGTGCCGATGCGTTCAACAAGATTAAAGGCACGATTACAAAATCAAGTGGTTGTGTCATCTCAAGTAAGTGTTAATAGCCCGAATGTCGAACCCAAAGCAGCTAGGAATCATTTAACAGTTGAAATGATTCAATCAAATGATATTTCACCATTGATTGGTTTAAATGGCATCACGCCTTACGATTTTATGCCAAGTTAAACATTGCCTGTTATAATAAAGTGAGAAAATAAAATGGAGTGTAACTCATGACGACCCCGGAATATCAAATATTTAGCCTTGGCAGTAATCCACAGTTGGGCATCGAAATTGCGACATTGTTAGAAACAGATTTATCTGCAGTGGATACTCGCCAATTTGCTGATAATGAAATATACGAACGAATTGAACAAACGGTGCGTGGACGTGATCTGTATGTGATTCAAGGTATTTCGGATCCAGTTAATGATAATTTTATGAAGCTCATGATATTCATTGATGCAGCCCGTCGCGCATCAGCGAATACAATAAACATCGTGATACCATATTTTGGTTACGCAAGAGCTGATCGTAAGGCGCGATCTCGTGAACCGATATCTGCACGTATGATTGCTAATATGTTAGAGTCACAAGGTGTTAAACGGGTCATAACAATGGATCTTCATGCGGACCAAGTGCAAGGCTTTTTTGACATTCCAGTTGATCATCTTATCTCAATGCCGGCCTTAGGTCATTATTTTTATGAAAATGACTTACTCGGCGATGATTTGGTCGTAGTGGCACCTGATCATTCAAGTGTTAGTCGCGCACGTAAATTTGCTGAATTATTACATGCTGAATGGGCAGTTGTGGATCGTCGTGTGGATGGCATATTGTCCAGTGGAACTTACGCTGTTACAGGTAATGTTGTAGGAAAACGTGCAATTTTAGTGGATGATATTATCGACACGGGTACGAGTATGGTGTTAGCCAGTCAAGCCTTGTCAGCTGCTGGTGTCACAGAGATCTATGCAGTTGCGCCGCATGCTGTTCTTTCTGATAATGCCGTAGCAAAATTAAAAAAGTCAGCAATTAAACAAGTTTTGGTCACTAATACAATTGAGGTGCCAAAAGAAAAACAGTTCAGTAAATTAATACAAATATCTGTAGCAGAGACATTTGCTGAAACAATTAGGCGTGTCAATGCTTTTGAAAGTATTGAAGATATTATGAAGAGTCCAGATAATAGGAATGTGATGTTATGAAAACTGTTGATATGCGGCAACTACTGTCAGCTGAATGGGGAGCAGATGATCACGCGTTTGTGACAACACAATTTGGTGCAAGTATTGCATTCAAAGCCACTGGTGTCAAAGAAGTACAATTTCAATTCAGTGATATTAATGATCAGACATCGTTTGTTATCCAAATTAATGGGGAACCTTGGCGCGAAATTCTGGTTAGTGAACAACGACTTATTTTTCAAATAGCTGCTAACATAGCATATGTTCGGATCATGTTACGTGATAGTTCAGCTAGTAGTTTGACACTATGGCAGAATCCAGTGGTCTTGACAACCATGGCAATTGATGATGGGCAGGTTACGCCAGTAATACGCAAAGAATCTTTTGTCACATTTGTCGGTGACTCTATTACAGCAGGGGAAAGTATGGCTGAAGATGGTAACCACCCAGAGTTGAGTTATCCACAATTAGTGGCTGATTGCCTTGGCAGGCCACTAAATCGGATAGCCTACGGTGGCACTGGTTTGACCCCTAATGCGCCATTTCAAGAACCGACGGCGATTGAGGCATTATGGCAAGTGGCAGAAAACATTGAACGGCCACGAGTTTTGACAGACTTGGTGATTGTAAATTATGGGACGAATGATTTTAATTATGGTGCCACCGCTGAATCATTTGCATTCGGTTTGCGTATCTACCTGTTAGAATTGATAAAACGCTTTCATTCTGCTAAAATAGTTTTGATATTACCATTTAACGGTGCGTTTCAATCGGTTTATCAAAATGAAGTTAAACGATTTAATAATTTCAGTATGATGTTAACAAATGATTGGCCGATTTCTAAAGATAGAGTACATCCATTAAGTAGTGAACACAAACAGATCGCAGAACATATTTTGAGAGGACTTTAATTATGGTTTATAAAGCAGATGAACAGCGTTATGAAAAATTACCTTACCGTCGCGTCAGCGACTCAGGTTTGATTTTACCAGCAGTATCTTTTGGCTTGTGGCGTAACTTAGGCGATCAGATGCCTCTTGAAAATTCTAAAAAAGTGATTCTAAAAGCATTTGATAGTGGTGTTTTTAGTTTTGATAATGCTTCTAATTATGGACCAAGTAACGGTACAGCAGAGGAAACGTTTGGTCAAGTATATCGTAGTGATTTAAAACCTTATCGTGATGAACTAATCATTACAACTAAGGCGGGATATCATATGTGGCCCGGACCATTAGGTGAATTTTCAGGAAAGAAAACGTTAACAGCAGCATTAGATTTGAGTCTACAACGCATGGGACTAGATTATGTTGATATTTTCTATGCACATCGCTGGGATCCTAATACACGTCTAGAAGAAACAGCTCGTGCTTTGGACCTCATCGTTAGGCAAGGCAAGGCCCTGTATGTTGGCGTGTCAAACTATACTTCAGCTCAGACTGCAGCCATTGCCGAAATCTTCAATGAGTTAGGGACGCCCTTTATTGGTAATCAAGTATCATATAATATGTTAAACAGGTCAGCTGAATCAGAAGGTCTACTTGATGTGTTAGACAAACATCATGCTGGCTTGGTTGCTTACGGTCCTCTAGCAGAAGGTCTACTAACTGATCGCTATTTAGATAACATACCTGAAGATTATCCGATTCATCGTACAAACGAATTTTTATTTAAAAATGGTAAAGATACACTACTAGCAAAATTAAATGAATTAAATCAAATTGCCAATGAACGTGGTCAAAAGTTATCGCAAATGGCACTGGCTTGGCTATTAAGAGATCGACGTGTGGCTAGTGTTGTCATTGGGGCTAGTAAGATAGAACACTTGATAGACAACCTATCATTTTCAGAGCAGATGACTTTCACTGAAACGGAATTAGCCCATATTGATGACATTTTGAATAAACAGTAAGTAAGATGACTAATCTAACAATATGTTTAAAGTACAAATAAACACATTCGTAGATAAGAATAGGAATATGGAATGTTGCCATTTATTTTTTCACTAGCGCTGTCTAATCAAGGCAAGATACCCTCACAAAATGGTAAGCAATTATTATATTTCGGTGTCCTGTTTGTTGTTACATTTATCGTTTATAGCATTGGTGAGTTCATTATTAAGTTAAGGCGGAAAAAAAAATCCGTTTCTTTTTATAATGCAATGCTTGTTTCGTGCGTTGTAACAGTATTTGCAGTGCTTGGGCTTTATTTGTACCAAAATAATATTGCCAATGTGAAAGATATCGCATTGCATCACGTGCAAAAGTATCAGCGATCAAAAACAGATAAAAAGAGTCGACAAGATAATACCTCGCGTCGTTCAATTGCTAGAATGGTGATGCGTAATGCTGCTAAGGGGTTTAAAAAGCAAGGATTTGTTGCGATTCCAAGTCGGAATATTTTATTACCAATTTATAACGATGCATATTCTGATTTAGGATTAAATGCGGGTGCTGACTACGCTAATCGTTCTGAAGCTGATCCAGAGGGGCAACAAAAGCCAATCATGGGACAAGGAAATTATGGGTTAGCTGGTCATAATTTTAATGATGGGCACACAGGGTTTAGTGCGTTACAAAAGTCAGCTAACCATGATGCGCCTTACGTGAATCATGGTCGATTAGAGGGCTCTTCTTGGCTAAATGGACAAACGATTTTACTAGCTAATCAAAAAGGAATATATCAGTATATTATTTCTGGGCAAACAACTGTGCCAGCAACACAAGTTTCAGTATTAAATCCACAAAAAACAGCACAGCTCACAATTATTAGTTGTCTATTTCCATCAACTGAGTATAGAATTATTACACATGCTAAGTTGCACAAAACTTATACTTGGGCGTTGGCACCAGATAAGTACGTGAGTGAGTTTAATTTAAAAACACGCGATACTAATGCACGAGTTAATTGGTGGAACCCGGGTGTTGAAGAGGGTGCTAATGGGGATAAAGGTGGTACAAATTAGTGATTTAAAAACCCATTAATGGCAGAGTAAGTTGTCATTAATGGGTTTTTAAGATATGTTTATAAAGGCTGAATCCAGGTATTTTGAGCACCTGCTTTAGTTAAGGCATTAGCAATGGCAATTGCATCGTCATTGTTTTTAGCTAGAGCGAACATTGCACCGCCAATGCCAGCACCTGTTAATTTAGCGCCGAGCGCACCTGCATGAATTGCTGCATTTACAAGATTATCTAGCTTCGGATGGGAGATGCCTAATGATTGTAACTCGTGATGTGCAGCGGTAAACAATAAACCTGCATGTTCTGGGTTGTTTTGAGTTAAATCAAGGCGAACTTTATTGGTAATTTGTCCAAGATGCACTATTTTTTGCCATGTTAATTCGTAATCTGTGTCGAGCTGACTTTTAACTATATTAACTGCATGCATGGTTTGCCCATGAATACCAGTATCAGCAACAACTAAAGTTCCGGTCAGCGACATGGGAAATGAGGCCAATTGCTTATGTTTAATAAACCAAATCGGGTCGTTTGAACCAACTGTTGCTGCATCAAGTCCAGAGGCTGACCCATGAGAAATACTTTCCTCGATGTCGGTGAAATACTTTAATTCAGCAGCTGCTAGAGGTGCTTTGATATAATCAAAAAAAGCTTTTGTAATTGATGTTGCAAAAGCAGCTGATGCTCCAAATCCACGCTCTTGTGGAATATTTGTATCAATTGTCATTGTAAACGGTGTATCTTGCAGTTTGAACTTTGTAAGCAGACGTAAAATCAATTGGCGTAAACCCTCAACATTGGCACCAAGTTCGTCTAAGGCACCGTGGAAGGTGCTGCTTTCAATTGTTTGTGATCTAAAGGCAGGTCGAATAGTTGTCGTTACAGTTAGGTTAGTAAGAGGGATAGCGATAGCTGGTTGGCCATAGACAACAGCATGTTCACCAATTAAAATTACTTTAGCATGGGCAATACCAACGCCAATCATTTGACTAATCATATTTTTTCTCCGAATATCCTATACTATTGTACCGCATAGTAGCAAATAGTGTAAAATAATAAGGGAATGACGTTGTTAAGTTTGTTGCGAGCTCATGAGTTAAAACAAAGTTAACAACGTCATTCGCCAATAAATTATAGAAAGGTGTTTTTTATGAACGCCAACGAAACCTTTGTAGTTGTTGATCTAGAAACGACGGGGCAGAGTGTCGCTAAGGGTGGCCGCATCATTCAGATCGGTATGACCTTCATCAAACAACGTAAAATTGTTGATCATTTTGAATCATTTGTGAACCCTGGACAATTAATTGCCCGTAATATCCAACAATTAACTCATATTTCCCAAAAAGAGGTCAAGAATGCACCCTACTTTGAAGAAATCGCACCACTCTTACAAAATTTACTAAAAGATGCTGTTATCATTGCACATAATATTAATTTTGATTATCCTTATTTGAACGATGAATTTGTGCGAACAGGCTTTCAAAAACTGAATTCAGCTGCTATTGATACGGTACAGCTTGCTCAAATCCTATTACCAACAGCCCCAGGGTATCGGTTATTAGATTTGACGACTTATTTGGATATTACCTTAAACAATGCACATCGGGCCAACGCTGACGCCCATGCTACCGCGTTGTTGTTCTTAAAACTTTGGCAAAGAGCAGAGCAGCTACCACGTGTGGTTTTACAGCAATTACAATATGGTGCATGGCCATTGCTTAGGCAGACACAAGATTTTTTGAAGTTGGTTAAAGTTAAACATCAGGGGCACGATTTGGATATTATGGACAAGATTGCTCTCACAAAACCATTAATTCAATCTAGCCCAGAGAACCAAAAAATACCTGATTATCCTGCAACTTCAGAAAATAAACGACAATTATTTGGTCACTGGCTGACTGCAAATGATGCACAAAATAATTTAATGAATCGTGTTAATGCGTTTATTGCTAAACGTCATGATGGTGTTTTAACTGTTTTAACAGCACCAAGAATTGGGAAGACGTTAGGCTATTTAGTGCCATTGTTGTTGGATACCAAGTCGCAACCGACGCTTTTATTAACAAATGACGAAAGTCTCCAAAAGCAGCAACTCATGTTGTCACAGAGACTAGCAAAATTATTGGATATTAAATTAAATACAGCGATTTTGTATGATGCGGCTGAATATATTGACGTGGACCGTTTTATGTCTAAATTGCACGATACCACAGATACAACACAGAAACAGTTTTTCAAAGCACGTATATTAGTCTGGTTAACGCAGACAAAAACAGGATTACTCCATGAAATACAGGTTGGTGTGAATCACACTGATATTGTGTCGGATATTCAAGGTGATACCAATAGTTTGTTTTTTAAACGCGCAAAGGCTAGTGCTGATCATGCTGATGTTTTGATTATGAATTTTAATTCGTATTTTAATCAGTATCGCGAATTATTGGCAACAAGACACTTAACGCAGTGGCCGGTTATTGTGATGGAAACACCAAGCCAGTTTATTTCAGATTTACAAAACTATTTCCATGTTGAATTAAATTTAACGCAATTTCAAAATACAGTCAAAACGCTGATGCACCAAGAAATTCCAGGTTTGACTCACAAACAACGCTTATTTATTAGACAAAGTACCGCAGAGACACTCAAATTAATTAAACAAGTCTATCGTTTAACTAATGCAAATATATCAACGTTAAAAAAAGTTGAGCGCTTGTTAACTTTACTTCACCAGCTCGCTGAAGTTGTTAGTTTGAGTGGGACACCTATTCCTACAGAGTGGCGCCAAGTGACAGGACAATTAATTAAAATTAGAAGGTTGCTACAACAAACTGAGGTGACGAGCCATTACGAATTGAAAAATATTAATGAACAATCTCAAATGACAGTTGCTTTTGATATTCGTGCCCAGCAAATTTATCAACAACACTTTATTGCGCATATTCATAAATTACTTGTGGTTAGTGAGTATCTTGATAATCAAGTGAGTGACTTTTTGGGTGATACGCCTAAAAGCATTACCGTTGAAAGGGAATTTATCCGTAACCAAAGCAATCCGGTTCGCATTGTGCAGTTGCAAAAAAGTTCGCCTTTGATACATTTACAAGCACTGACGCAAAAGAATGTTGGTGAAATTTTAATTATTTTGCCAGACCTTGATCGTGTTAATCATTGGTATCAAAAAATTAAGCATGCGATGGTTACTTCCTACAGCCTTGTTGCTGAAGGAATAACAGGTTCTCTGGAAAAAATTCAAAGACAAAGCCATGTTGGTCAAGAAAATATTATAATGGTGACACCTAAGATATTTAGTACGATGTGGTTGCGTGATCAAGACTTACCAACTATTGTTATTGTGCCAGAACGTATCGTTTGGCAACCTGTTTCACGTTTAGCTTTAGTATTAACACAGATGCAACGTCATCCTAAAACACTGTTGGTTACACAATTGAATGCCATGCAACGTAATCATTTTAAATCTCAAATTGAATTATTACCTCATTTTGATGTCAAGAAAAATTTGGTGACACAGTATAACCAAATTCTAAAAGATATTTGATATACTAGTATTAGACGTTTGTTGGGGGAAAAATTATGATGCAATTTAAAGACGATATTCGAATCCGACAGCGCCGCAAACAAAAAAATGTCCATTGGTCGAGATTTTGGTTCATTGCTGCGGGTATCGGTATTATATTGTCTGCCTTAACGATTTGCTATTTTTATGTGTCTTTGACACCAATGAGGCGTGATGAATCACGCCTGCAGCGTTTCGTCAAGGCTAAGACAGATATCGCAACAGTTCAGCAAATTAGTGTTGATCACAGGCAAAAAACAACCTACGCAATTACTGGTACCACAGCTTCAGGAAAGCAAAAGGTAGCTATTGTGCGTGGTAAGTCGAATCAAGTTAAAACTTATGATCGTCGTAATGGTTTGTCAGATAAGCAACTACGTCAATTAATTTTAACAACCTATAAACCCAAAAAGATCTACTCAGCCAATATTAGTGAATACAAGCAGGCTCTGGTTTGGGAAGTGAGTTATAAGGGACAAAATAATACATTAAATTATGTCACACTTGATTTTAAAACAGGCAGCCCCTATCGTGTGATTAAGGGACTTTAAGTGTTAGTGTTGAGGAGAAAAAATGATTTCAGAGCGTGCCAAAACAGTTGAAGCTGCAGCAACATTAGCTATGAGTAAGTTAGCTAAGGACATGCAAGCAAATGGTATTGATGTTATTAACCTAGGTGTTGGAGAGTCAAACTTTCAAACACCAAAGCATATTGCGCAGGCAGCTATACAAGCTATACAAGCTGAGCAGACGAGCTTTTATACACCAACAAGTGGTATAAAAGCACTTAAGCAAGCGATTGTTGATCAAGTGAAACAGCGGTTTGATGCGGATATTGCTTTAAATAATGTGACAGTCACAACGGGTGCCAAGTTGTCATTATATGCTTTGATGCAAGTACTCGTGAATCCAGGTGATACAGTTGTGGCTGCAGCACCTCTCTGGGTGAGTTATGTTGAGCAGATTAAATTAGCAGGTGGGATTTTACATCAGGTTGAACCCGTAAATGATGAATTGAAGTTGACAGTGGCAGATTTGGATACCCTGTCACAAAGCGTTAAATTGATTATTCTCAATTCACCTACAAATCCAACCGGGCAAGTCTATACACGTGACGAGATCACGGCGATATTAGATTGGGCAAATCAACATGATGTTTATATTATTTTGGATGAAATATATGGTCAATTAATTTATAACGGGGCTGTATTTACGTCGGGTCTACAATTACAAGCGCTTGAGAACAGTCGTATGGTTATCGTTGATGGTGTGTCAAAAGCTTATGCTATGACTGGGTGGCGTATAGGTTGGACGTTGGCTTCTTCTGAAATTATTATAGCAATGAATAAACTATTAGATCATATGACGTCCAATCCCACAGCCGTGGCGCAGTATGCGGCACTTGCCGCATTGACAGGTGACCAATCTTCTGTGGAAGAGATGCGTTTAGCATTTGAGAATAGGTTAAATGTCACTTATGATTTGTTAAATGCAGTCCCTGGTTTGAAGGTGGCAATTAAACCGCAAGGTGCTTTCTATTTATTTCCAAAGGTGTCACCTGATGTTTTAGTGGCTGCTGGTCTTACTAGCACTAGTGAGCTATCTATGAAAATTTTAAAGGAAGCTCATGTGGCAATGCCCTCGGGTGAGGGGTTTGGTATGCCTGGTTATCTACGTATGGGATATGCCAAAGACCAAGCAGTTTTAAATGAGGCTGTTAGACGGTTAACTGTCTTTTTTGAACAATATACTTAATTTAAAAAATAGGAGAGGTATGTAGTACACCTAAAGGCACTTTAATATTTAGTGTGGCTACATGTAACAAACATATTCATGGTAGAGGAAATTCCCACAATTCAAATTATTGACGTCAAAAACTATGTCGGTCAAACAGTGAAAATTGGTGCTTGGCTCAGACAAAAACGCGGTTCAGGTAAGTTAGCCTTTTTACAATTACGTGATGGTTCAGCTTTTTTTCAAGCAGTGGTTGCAAAAGCTGACGTGTCAGATACACTTTTTGATCTTGCTAAAGGATTGAAGCAGGAGACCAGTATATATGTTACTGGTGAAATTCATGAAGATACACGGTCATCTTTTGGTTACGAAATGGCCGTTTCAGGTATTGAAATCATTGGTGAAAGTCATGACTATCCAATTACACCAAAAGAGCATGGCACAGAATTTCTATTTGACGAGCGCCATCTTTATTTGCGTCATTTAAAGCCATTTGCGACATTAAAAATTCGCAATACATTGATTGCAGCAACTTATGAATTTTTTAATCGTGAGGGATTTACAAAACTTGATTCACCATTGTTAACAGGTTCGGCACCTGAAGGCACAACTGATTTGTTTGAAACTGATTATTTTGGGGAACCAGCTTTTTTGTCACAGACGGGGCAACTTTATGCTGAAGCTGGTGCTATGGCGTTTGGAAAAGTCTTTACTTTTGGACCGACATTTCGTGCAGAAAAATCAAAAACACGTCGACATTTAACCGAATTTTGGATGATCGAACCTGAAATGGCATTTATGCATCAAGAGCAGAGTTTAGAAGTTCAAGAGCGTTATATTTCCTTTTTGATTTCAAAGGTTTTGGAAAATAATGAGCAAGAATTAGATATTCTTGAGCGTGACAAAGACTTGTTACGCTCATATACAGAATTACCTTATCCACGTGTCAGTTATGATGATGCTATTAAACTTTTGCAGGATAATGGATTTGATGTTGAATGGGGCGTTGATTTTGGATCGCCAGAAGAAACCTTTTTGGCTAATCATTTTGCAAAGCCTGTGTTTATTGTTAATTTTCCAAAGGCAATTAAAGCTTTTTATATGAAACGACACCCAACACGTCAAGATGTTGTTATCTCTGCTGATTTGTTGGCTCCAGAGGGATATGGCGAAATTATTGGTGGTTCAGAACGTGATACAGATTATGACTATCTAAAACAACGTATTGAAGCAGAAGGATTGAGTTTGGAAGAATATAATTGGTATTTGGACTTACGTCGCTTCGGTTCTGTACCACATTCTGGGTTTGGGCTTGGTTTGGAACGTATGGTCACGTTCGTTACGGGCGAAGAACATATTCGCGAAGCCATCCCATTTCCACGTATGACTAATCGTTTGCGACCATAATTTAAAACATGATTTTTATGTTTATCGGTGCTAACTTTGAAAACATGCTAAACTATGGTTAGGTAGAAAAACGTCCAAGTAATCTTGGACGTTTTTCAAACGATGTCTTAGTGTAACGAGGTGATAAACAGTGGTGTTAGATAATCGTTTACAGCAGTATATTAAAGCTGGACAATCAAGTATTAGTAATGATTTGCTATTGCATTATCAAGAGATTGGCATGGATAATGACGATCTGGTGCTTTATTTACAAGTGATGCGTATCCAAAATAGAGGTGATGCGGCGACACCTAAAAGTTTAGCACAGGTTTTACATGTGACTGAAAATATCGTTGTTACACGTTTGAAAAGCCTGATTACCCGAGAATTGATGCTTATATCAGCAACAACAAAACAAGTTGAAACGTATGATTTTACGCCGATGGTTACTAAATTATTGGAAGGACAGCATATGGCTGTCGTTTCTACTGTGTCGGATGGGAAATCGGTTCGTCGAGAGATTTTTCAAACAATTGAAGTAGAGTTTGGTCGACCATTAACACCAATGGAAATGCAGACCATTGGTCATTGGTTTGACCAAGATCATTTTGAACCAGACTTAATATTGTTGGCTATACAAGAGGCTGTCGCGAATAATGCACGTAGTCTGCGATATATTGAAACAATACTAGTAAACTGGCAACGGGATCAGATTAAAACACCGTCACAAGCTCAGGTTGCTAAACAAAAACGACGCGGTGTAACGTATACTTATGATAATTTATTTTAAAACAATATGTGGCGTTGCAACATCTAATAGCAAATGAAAGCCAAATATTGGTCGAAAGGTTGATGAGAATAGCTGTGTTTCATCACTCATATCTTTTAATCGTGTGCTTAATTGGATTAAAGACATTGCTTTTTGACCCGTTATCAAACGTAAATGGGGTGAATCAGGTATGAAGTATACTTGTGAAACGGGTAAAATCAACTCACCCCGTTGTTCGAACAGTAGACTTTTTGGGGACATGTATTGTGTCAGATTTTCAAAATCAATTAATTTCATTGCATCACCTCACCGTACCAGTATAGAATCTAGATCAGTATTATTTTACTTAATCTAGTATAAAGGAAAACTAATGGAAAAAACATATCATTTAATGGCAACAGCTGCCGCCGGTCTTGAATCTTTAGTCGGTAAAGAACTTGAACGTCTAAATTATGAACATCAAGTTGAAAACTATCGTGTGAGATTCGACGGTACAGCAAAAGATATTCTGAATACAAATGTATGGTTAAGAACTGCAGATCGTATCAAAATTATTGTCGGTGAATTTGATGCAACCACTTTTGACGATCTTTTTGAAGGTGTGAAGGCCTTACCTTGGGAAACTTATCTTAACTATGATTCAGAATTTCCAGTAGCTGGTCGCTCTAAAAAATCCGAATTGTTTAGTGTGCCTGATGTACAGGCAATCACAAAAAAAGCAATTGTTAACCGATTACAAGAAGCTTACCATATTCATACACGTCTGCCGGAAAATGGTTATTTTGCACAACTTGAAGTGATGATTGAAAAAGATCATGTGATTGTTACGCTTGACACAACTGGCCCATCTTTGTTTAAACGTGGTTATCGTGTGAATAAAGGTGGTGCACCGTTGAAGGAAAACTTTGCTGCTGCGCTAGTTTTGTTAACCAATTGGCACCCAGATAGGCCATTTGTTGATCCAACGACTGGTTCAGGAACGCTTGCCATTGAAGCGGCCTTAATAGGCCGTAATATTGCACCGGGTTTAATCAGAGATTTTGATATTGAGCAAATGGATTGGTTTGATAAAACATTATCCGAGACGGTCCGAGACGAGGCGGAAGCGCAAGCTGATTACGATCGTACGCTTGATATTGAGGCCTTTGATATTGATGAAAACATGGTAGAAATTGCGATTGAAAACGCTAAGCACGCAGGCCTCGGAAAAGACATTGTGTTTAAACAGTTAGCTGCCAAAGATTGGACCACTGATAAAGTTAATGGTGTATTAGTATCTAATCCACCTTATGGTGAACGATTAGGTGAGCTAGATGCGGCGAGGGAATTGTATGTTGAAATGGGCAATGTATATCGTCAGTTACCCAGTTGGAGTAAGTACATTTTGACTAGCGATTTAGAATTTGAGTCATCGTACGGTGAAAAAGCCACCAAGCGACGCAAGCTTTATAATGGTGCCATGCGTGTGGACTATTTCCAGTATTGGGGTAAACGTGTGAAGTAAAAAGAAAGTTTTAGTGTTTAATAACATTAAAACTTTCTTTTGTTTATTTAAGTTGTGTTCTATGTGATAAAATAAATTATCTTGATAAGGGAGAGATTACGTTTGGTGTAATCAAGTAGAAGTATGTCAGTAGTATATATGCGTCAAGCGCAGGATAGCGACTTAGCAGCAATCGATATTATCATTGAAAATGCACGAATTTATCTTAAACAACAAGGAATTAATCAATGGCAATTGGGTTATCCGAATCAAGAGACCATCCTGAACGACTTAAAACAAAAGCATGGCTATGTCCTTATTGTTGACAAACATGTTGCTGGTTATGTTGCAGTCATAACAGGTGAAGATCCTGTTTATACCAAAATTGAGTCAGGGCAATGGTTGAATCAATCAACCAATTATGTGGCTATTCATCGTTTCGCATTGTCTCACACTTATCGTGGACAAAAGTTGGCACAACGATTTGTGACAGCGATTTTGACTTACTTTTTTGATAAGGATGTCGTCGATTTTCGAATTGATACACATCCTGAAAATATGCCAATGCAGGCTGTTATAAAAGGGAATGGTTTTGTAAAGCGAGGTATTGTTTATATTGATGAAGGTCATGCGAAGCACGTACGTTGGGCATATCAATTATCCTTAAAATAAAAACACATGCTATTTACTTATTAAAAGTAAGCTGTTATGATAAAAGTACGAGCTTATGCTAGTGGTGGCTAAGTAGACTTAAAAGGAGGAATTGTGTGTCGTGTTGTTAAGCTATTTTTTCGGTGTCTTATGACATTAAAATAAAATAGGCAACATATCGTCAATTAGGTGGCGTACTCGTCAAATCATTGTTAACACACAAAAAATAGTTATGTCATTTACAAATTTACAAAAGCAACGTCGAACAACTTATGTTTTAGGCAAAAAAGTGACGCAAACACCAGAAGAAATTTTTGATATTGTCAAGTCTGCCGTTAAAAATTCACCAACGGCCTTTAATAATCAGACTGTACGGGTCATCGTATTAATTGGTGATTTGCATGACAAGTTATGGCAGCTAACCGCAAATCGTCTGAAATTAGAAGCTTCTGATGAAGATGCGTACAATAACACACTGGCTAAGATTAATCGTTCATTCAAAACTGGATATGGCACAATTTTATTTTTTACAGATACGTCCGTGGTTAAATCATTTGAAGAAAATATTCCGTTATATGCTGAAAATTTTTATGACTGGTCAGAACAAGGGCATGGTATTGCTGAATATGCGACATGGTTAGCTTTAACAGAGGCTGGCCTTGGTGCATCACTGCAACATTATAACCCATTAATTGATGAATCAGTGGTAGAGAACTTTGATGTGCCTTCATCATGGCGTTTACGAGCACAAATGCCTTTTGGATCAATTGAATCATCGGCAGATGATAAAACTTTTGTTGCTGATGACGATCGTTTTAAATTACTTAAATCATAAACTTATTTATATTCATAGAAAAACAAGTGAGATGCCCAAAATTTTAGGCTTCTCACTTGTTTTTTGTTTGTGTAAACTTTGCTTTTATAGCGGCCACTTGCTCGGCCTTAGTTAACTGTGTCTGTTGACCTGACTTGTAATTGGCATTGGCTTGTTTCTGTTTAAAATCAATTTGATATCGTCCCATTTTTCCATCCTTCTTTATGTCTCTAATAGTATACCTTATTTTATGTGTGAATGGTTAAATAAAATAAGTTGGACAATGGTAAAATGGAGGCAACTAATAACAACGATTTTTCTATTTTTATTGACAGCACTTGGAGTTACAGGCACCGCGCGTTTTTATGGCGAAATTTGGAATCAGTTTCTAAAAAAGCGTCGATGTGTTGTCAGATGCCGACTTAAACTTTGCTTCGACAGCAGAAGTTACACTAGCAAATATTGAAGCTAAAATGCAATAAATAAAAAAACCGTCGGTTTTATGATGATGTGAACCGATAACTGAGACAAATCAAAATGTTCAGAAAGTTATCGGGTACATATCACTTAAACTAACGGTTTTTGCTTTAAATAATTTTGGAAACGGTACCACCGGGAACGAGAATGGTATCAGTAAAAACCATGCTATGTGGGGATAATGAATCATCGGCGAGAGTCGTAATTGCAAGTTCTCCCATTTTAGCAAAATTTTGTTGAGCAGCAGTTAAGGTTGGACGCGTCAACTGTGTTAATTCGGTCCCATCAATAGTGACAATAGATAAATTGTTAGGGACTGAAATACCAGCACCTATGGCACCGTTTAGTAAACCAATACTGATAATATCGGCTGAACCAATTACCGCAGTAAAGGGCAGAGGTTCTCCAAATTTTTTAATGGCATCTAATCCAGTTTGGTAAGTCATTTCGACACCCCAAATAAAATCTGGATTATATGAGATACCGTGGTTGGTTAAGGCATCAATAAATCCGCGACGTCTTAAAATGGCAACAATTGGGTCAGGATCAGAAGAACCGATTAAAGCCATTTGGCGATGACCATGCTCGTATAAATAGTCAACGATAGTATGCATCATAGCATAGTTATCAGAAGAAATGGAAGGAATATCATTATCAAGTTGGTTAGATACACTCAAAAGCTTCACATCAGTACTTTTCAAAACATCAAACACGGTATCTTCAATATCAATCGCTAGCATCACAACGGCTAATAATTGTCGCGATAAAAGAGATTTAACAGTTTTAATTTGTTGTTGGGTATCAGTTGTAACAAAAGCAATTAATAATTCATAGCCCAGTTCATAGGCTTTACTTTGCATCCCTTTTATAATTTCATCAGCGAAATTTGTATGAGTTATGGGCACCAAAACACCCACCACGCGACTTGATTTTTGTGACAAGTCGGCAGCTGATTGATTTTTAAAATAACCCATATCGTTGGCTAACTGTCTGACTCGTTGTGCTGTTTCCTCACTAAAGCGCCCACGATTTGTCAAAATTCGTGAGACGGAAGCGGCTGATATACCAGCTTTATTTGCAATGTCTTTAATTGTTATAGCCATAATCTATATTATAACGCAAACTAGATTGACAAATATAATGAAAGCGGTTACAATAATATTGCGTAAACGTTTACTCAAATAATTTAAAAACAGAATAATGAGGAAAAGCAATGGTAGAAAACAATTGGTGGCAAAAAGCGGTTGTTTATCAAATTTATCCACGGAGTTTTCAAGATAGTAATGGTGATGGTATTGGGGATATTCAAGGTATCATTCAGCGTTTACCGTACTTAAAAAAGCTAGGCATTCAAGTGATTTGGTTGAGTCCAATTTATCAATCGCCAAATGATGATAATGGTTATGATATTAGTGATTATCGAAAAATCTTACCCGAATTTGGGACAATGATGGATGTTCAAGAAATGATTTCAGTCGCCCACCAGCTTAATTTGAAGATTATGATGGACTTAGTTGTTAACCACACGTCTGATGAACATCAATGGTTTCAACAAAGCCGATCATCGCGAGAAAATCCATATCGTGATTACTATATTTGGCGCGATCCAGTGGATGGTCATGAACCAAATAATTGGCTATCAGATTTTGGTGGTCCGGCTTGGGAATTTGATGATAAAACGCAACAGTATTATTTACATCTCTTTTCAAAAAAACAGCCTGATTTGAATTGGGAGAACTCAGCCTTGCGACATGACATTTACGATACGATGTCTTGGTGGCTCGCGCAAGGCGTTGATGGTTTCAGAATGGATGTCATTAATTTGATCTCAAAACAAAAAAGTTTGCCAAATGACCCCAATGTTGATGCTGATAATCACAGCTCATCAATGACCTTTGTGGCGAATGGCCCAAAAGTTCATGAATATTTGCAAGAAATGAATGCAAAGGTCTTATCACAACACGATATTATCACGGTTGGTGAAACACCTGGTGTGACAACTAAAGATGCAATGCAATATGCTGGTTTTGATGCTAACGAGTTACAGATGATTTTCCAATTTGAACACACTGAATTAGACAACAGCCATCAAGGGCTTGGGAAATGGAGTGATGAGCGCTTCAAGTTAGTTGATCTGAAGAAAATTTTATCTAAATGGCAAAATGATCTAGAAGGTAAGGCTTGGAATAGTTTGTATTGGAACAACCATGATCGGCCTCGTGTTGTATCACGTTTTGGTAATGACACCGATAAGTATCGTGTGACATCTGCCAAAATGTTGGCGATGACGCTACACTTTATGCAGGGGACGCCTTACATCTATCAAGGTGAGGAAATTGGCATGACTAATGTCAACTGGTCATCAATTTCGCAGTATCAAGATATTGATACGTTGAACGCTTTTGATGATTTAGTTCATCAGCAAAAACGCGTCACGTCAGAACAAATGATGAGATATGTACATCATTCTTCAAGAGATAATGCTCGAACGCCAATGCAATGGGATAATAGTCTCAATTCCGGGTTTACAACCGGTCAACCATGGCTAGGTGTCAATGATAACTATACGACAATTAATGTTGCCGCATCACTCACTGATCAACAATCTATTTTTTATTTTTACAAAAAATTAATTGCTTTGAGACAACAAATGCCAATTATCACTAACGGTCACTATCAAGTATTAGATATCGATGACGAATTCGTATATGCATATAGACGCATTGCGCGAGATTCACAATTATTGATCATCAGTAACTTTACAGATCGCATTCAAACAAGACATTATTCATTAAATGCTGGCGCGAAGCTGCTTATCAGTAATTATGAAGATGATCAAGGTGATATGCTACGACCTTATGAATCAAAAGTTTATTTTGAAAATGTAAGCGGTTACTTTTAAATGCAATCACTATTTAAAATAACCTTAAAAGGAGAATAACGATGTTAAATAGTAAGACGCAAACAAAGGGGCAGTTACCAAGGCTCACAAGTATGCAATTGTTTTTAATGACATTTGGTTATGCCGGCGTACAAGTTGCTTTTTCAGTTCAGACTGGTAATATGGGCAGAATATTTCAAACGCTGGGAACTGATCCCACCAAATTAGGTTTTTTCTTTATTTTACCGCCGCTAGCCGGTATGATAACACAACCGTTAATTGGTCTATTTTCAGATAAAACATGGCTTCCAAAGCTAGGACGCCGTATACCGTATTTGATTGGTGGTTGCTTGGTATCAATTATTGTTTTATTATTATTACCAAACACAGGGTCATTTGGTTTTGGTTATGGTTCTATGACGGCCTTATGGTTTGGTGCCGTCACAGTATTATTTATGGATTTATCTGCTAATGTTTCCATGCAGCCATTTAAAATGCTTATTCCAGATATGGTTAGTGAGCAGCAAACAGATAAAGCGTGGACACTACAGAATATGTGGGGAAGTTTAGGTGGTGTGATTGCCTTTATATTTCCATTTATGTTAACGGTTTTTGGCATCTCTAACACGGCGGCTCGAGGTGTCGTACCTGATTCGGTTAAAATATCTTTTTATGTTGCAGCGGCTATATTATTGTTGTCTACCATATTTACTGTGATGAATGTGAAAGAGTATGATCCAGAAACATTAGCTTATTACCACGGCATCACAGTTAATAATGAAAAACGAGATTCGTTTGTTGATATCTTAAAAAATGCGCCTAAAGTGTTTTGGACATTGGGTATCGTTGAATTCTTTGTTTGGTTTGGCATTCCATATATGTGGACCTACTCGACTGGTGCTTTATCGGAAAATATTTGGCGCGTATCCGATCCTGCGTCTGTTGGTTATCAAGCGGCTGGTAATTGGTTTGGCATATTACAGGCAGTCTATTCAGTAGTGGCAATACTAGTCGGTATTTTTTTCCAACATCTCAATAAAAAAACACGTAAATGGGCGTTTTTCTTCAGTTTAATTGCTGGTGGTATTGGATTCATGGTTGTTGCATATGGACATACACATTTATCATCATTGGTTGGATTCATATTAATCGGTATTGGCTGGATTGCTATTATTTCAATACCTTTTACGATATTGACAAATGCTTTAAATGGCCAACATGATGGTATTTATCTCGGATTATTTAACTGTTTCATCTGCATTCCCCAAATCATAGCTTCAATTGCAAGTTTTGCCATTTTCCCTGCTGTCGGTAAGTCAATGGCACATATGTTGGCTATTGCGGGTGTGGCTTTAATAATTGGCGGTTGCTTAATTTGGATAGTTAAAGAAGACGATTCAAAAACAGACAGAATAAAAAAAGGAATATAACTCATGACAAAGAATATTAAATGGTGGCAAAAGGCAGTAGTTTATCAGGTCTATCCACGCTCGTTTCAAGATGCTAATGGCGATGGTATTGGCGATTTACAAGGGATTGAGCAACGATTAGATTATATCGAAAAATTAGGTGCTGACGTCATTTGGTTGAATCCAATTTACGCCTCACCTGATAAAGATAATGGCTATGATATCTCTGATTATGAAGATATCAATGCAAAATTTGGTAATATGGCTGATTTTGATCGTTTACTTCAAAAAGCCCACGACAAAAATATTAAAATTTTGATGGATTTGGTTGTTAATCATACCTCAGATCAACACAAATGGTTTATTGAAAGCCGTTCTTCAAAGACTAACGATAAACGTGATTTTTATATTTGGCGTGATCCGGTTGATGGACACGAGCCAAACAACTGGGGGTCTTTCTTTTCTGGTCCAGCTTGGAAATTTGATGATGAAAGCGGTCAATATTATTTGCATTTGTTTGTTGAAGGTCAACCTGACTTAAACTGGGTCAATCCCAAAGTGCGTCAATCAGTCTTTGATATGATGAATTTTTGGGTGGATAAGGGCATTGATGGCTTCCGAATGGACGTCATTTCCTTGATTTCTAAGCCTGATGGTTTGCCAGACGGAGAAGTACCTGAAGGTGGTGAGTATGGTAATTCAGATAGGGCTGTTGCGAATGGTCCTCATGTGCACGAATATCTCCAGGAAATGCGTCAAAAAGTGTTAAATAGAGCTGATATGATGACAGTTGGTGAAGCTTCTGGGGTTGATATTGATAACGCTATTAAGTATGCTGCCAAAGATACTTCTGAATTAAATATGGTTTTCCAATTTGAACATATGGGATTAGATAATAACCCTAATCCAGCGCTTGGTAAGTGGTATGATAAAAAAGTGAATTTGATTGATTTGAAACAGAATTTATCAAAATGGCAAAATAAACTAGCGAATAAGGCTTGGAATTCCCTTTACTGGGATAATCACGATCAGCCACGTGCAGTGAGTCGATACGGTGATGACCGACCAGAATATCGTGTTGTTTCAGCAAAAATGGCTGCAACATTGCTTCACTTCATGCAGGGAACACCTTATATTTATCAAGGTGAAGAAATTGGTATGACCAATGCTTATAATTTAAAACGTGCAGATTTTGACGATATTGAAATTAAAAATGCCTTTAAATATTTGATCGATAAAGATCACTTAACAGATGAAGAGACAATGCTGCGTTATGTTCACGCGAAAGGACGCGATAACGCACGCACACCCATGCAGTGGGATGATAGTCAAAATGCTGGGTTTACAACAGGTGAACCATGGCTTAAGTTAAATGATAACTTTCAAACGATTAATGCTCAAGAAGCATTAGTTGATCCACAGTCAATTTTTTATTATTACCAAAAACTGATTCGCTTGCGACATGAGTTGCCTATTATCACAACAGGGACGTATCAGCTTTTGGATTCAGATGACGATCAAGTATATGCTTATCGACGTGTGTTAGATAATGAACAACTGCTTGTTATTAACAATTTTACTGATCAAGTGCTAAACCGTGATTATCATGTAGACCTGAATGCTGATGTGCTGATTAGTAACTATGAAGACGATCAGGGTAGTACGTTACGTCCTTACGAATCAAAAGTTTATCGATTTTGAGGTATTTCATTGAATTTCCTTCATTTGCTTGACTTTGCAATACTTTAAAGCTATGATTAAAATATATATTAAAGCCGATGAATTGGGAAAATCATAGTTTGGATAGACAGAAATTTTGCGGATGATGTGAGCAAAACAACAACATGATTTGTGACACCTTGGAGGTCACTGTTGTTTAAGACAGTGCGTGGCAGCGCGATAAGCTTTCAAAGTGATGCTTAAAAACATCAATATCTAAGGTGGTACCGTGCAAAAGCGCCCTTAACGTTTAATCGTTAGGGGCGCTTTTTCGGAGTTAATGTGAAACTTTTAAAGGAGATGCTGTTGTTGTGGGTGCACAGCAATAGTAATATAAAAATGGCAAAACCAACATTTCAAAGACCAAAAGGAACGGCCGATCTATTACCAGACCAAACGGTAAAGTGGCAACATGTCGAAAGTACAGCTCGTCTACTCTTTGGTGATTATAATTTTAAAGAAGTTCGGACACCAATATTTGAAAATTTTGAGATTTTTTCACGATCAGCGGGAGACACATCAGATGTTGTGACGAAAGAAATGTATGATTTTCATGATAAGGGCGATCGTCACATTGCTTTGCGACCTGAAGGTACAGCAGGAGTGGTTCGTGCATATGTTGAAAATAAATTATATGGACCAGAATTTGACAAGCCTTATAAAACATTTTACATCGGTCCCATGTTTCGCTATGAACGGCCTCAAGCAGGGCGATTTCGTCAATTTCATCAAATTGGTGTCGAGGCCTTTGGCTCTAAGTCACCAGCACTAGATGTTGAAATTATTGCGATGGCGATTGATTTTTTCAAAACGTTAGGATTACAAAATTTGAAAGTTGCTGTTAATACGTTAGGCGATCAAAGGTCACGTGCAAGCTATCGACAGGCACTGATTGATTATTTGAAACCACATTTTGATGAATTATCAACTGATTCACAAACACGTTTAGAGCAAAATCCGTTGCGTGTATTGGACTCGAAAGATGCCCGTGACCAAGTGTTTGTCGCAGATGCACCATCGATTTTAGATTATCTATCTCCAGAAGCGACTGAACACTGGCAACAAGTTCAAACAATACTCAAGGCCTTAGACATTGATTTTGAGATTGATGCAACAATGGTCCGGGGATTAGATTATTATAATGATACGATTTTCGAGATTATGACAGTTGATGATCACTTGAAAGGGGCAGCAACGATTGCTGGCGGTGGACGTTATTCTGGCTTGGTCAGTGAGTTTGGTGGGCCAGAAACGCCAGGAGTAGGTTTTGGTATTGGAATTGAGCGACTCATTAGTTTACTCAGTACGCAACAGGTGGCGCCTATCGATGACCACGGATTTGATTTTTATGTTGTTAACATTGGTGAGAAGACTGACGTTGTTGCAACACAAATTGCACAAGCCATTCGTTCATTTGGTTATGTTACAGAGCGCGATTACCTTGGTCGTTCAGCCAAAGCGCAATTTAAAACAGCTGATCGTCATCGGGCTAAGTATGTTGTCACCATTGGTGAACAAGAATTATCCGATCAAGTTGCCAACATTAAAAATATGACCACGGGTCAACAAAAAACAGTTAAATTAGCTGAGTTATATACCAATTTGCCAATGCTAATTGATTCAGAGGAGAATAAAGTATGAAACGAACAACATATGCAGGATTAATTGATGACAGTTTTCTTGGACAAACAGTTACCTTGTCTGGATGGGTTCAAAAGCGGCGTGATTTTGGTGATTTGATTTTCGTTGATTTGCGCGATCGTGAGGGCATTGTTCAGCTCACTTTTAACGCGACCAATGCTTCAGCATTGGCGGTTGCAGAAGATATGCGAAATGAGTATGTCGTGGCTATTACTGGTTTAGTCGTTAGTCGTGACGCTAGCCAATTAAATGAGAAAATTCGTTCGGGATCAGTTGAAATTGATGTGACTGAAGCTAAAATATTAGCTACTTCTAAGACACCACCTTTTTATATTGAGGATGGGGTTAATGCCAATGAAGAATTGAAACTCCAGTATCGTTATTTGGATTTGCGTCGGCCAGAAATGCAAAAAAACTTGCGAATCCGTTCAAAAATTATGTCAAGTGCCATTCATTTTATGGATAATCATGATTTCATTAATATTGAAACGCCAATTTTAGCAAAGTCAACACCAGAAGGTGCACGGGACTACTTAGTACCCTCACGTATTTTTCCAGGTTCATTTTACGCGTTACCTCAATCACCACAACTATTTAAGCAACTTTTGATGGGGGCTGGGTTTGACCGCTATTTCCAAATAGCCAGAGCTTTTCGTGATGAAGATTTACGTGGTGATCGTCAACCAGAGTTTACACAAATGGATGTTGAAACGTCGTTTATGTCTGCAGATGAAATTCGTGAACTAGTCAATGAATGGGTCAAAGCTATGATGCACGATGTCGTTGATTTTGAATTAGATACCTCAAAGATTCCGACACTAACATGGCAAGAATCAATGGCACGTTTTGGAACAGATAAGCCTGATTTACGTATTGCCTATGAATTAAAAGATTTGACAACTATTATGGCGTCATCTGAGTTTGGTGTGTTTGCCAATGCAGTCAAAGCGGGTGGCGTGGTTAAAGCAATTGCTGTTCCTGGTGGTGCTGAACACTACTCACGTAAAAATATTGATAAGTTAGCGCAATATATCGAACGTTTTGGTGCAAAAGGTTTAGCGTGGTTAAAAGTAACTGATGATGGACTTACTGGACCAATTGCTAAATTTTTCCCTGAGGAGGCAGCAAACAAGTTAATCGCAGCAGCTGACGCGCAATCGGGCGACTTATTATTGTTCGGTGCAGGTCGGGCAGACGTTGTTGCAGCAACATTAGATTACTTGCGTCGTCAAACAGCCGAAGATTTAGATTTAGTTAACTCAGAAAACCCATGGGCATTTGCTTGGATTGTTGATTGGCCGTTGTTTGAATATTCTGAAGACTTTGATCGTTGGATTGCTGCTCACCATCCATTTACCATGCCTAATGAAGAAGATCTCCATTATTTGGATGATGGAGAAGATCCTCACCAAGCGCATGCTCAGAGTTATGATTTAGTTTTGAACGGCTATGAACTGGGATCTGGATCAATACGTATTCACCGAATGGATATCCAAGAAAAAATGTTGAAGGCACTTGGATTTACACCTGAAGCAGCGCATGAGGCTTTTGGCTTCTTGCTTGAGGGGATGAACTACGGCTTTCCACCAATGGGTGGCATTGCGCTTGGTTTAGATCGTTTAGCAATGTTATTGGCAGGTCAAGAAAATATACGTGAGGTCATTGCGTTCCCTAAGAATTCACGCGCGACTGAGCCAATGACAGAGGCGCCAACACGCGTTGGTCAGAAGCAATTGAATGATCTCGGCTTATTTGTACCAGAAGAAAAATAAGCCAGATTAAAATTTATTTTTTATGTTTTGTGGTATTCACGACATATTTTTGCTGTTATAATATGGTTGACATTTATAAAGGAATTGTACGTAGGTGTACAAAAAATCATGCAGAAAATTTTTCACAATTTTATGAAACATCGTTACACTGGCCGAATTGGTGGGGCTATATTTTATGCCGTGATTGTTGCTGTAGCTATGAATTATTTTTGGCGTCCAGGCCACATTTATTCATCAGGTTTTACAGGGTTCGCGCAACTTGTTTCAACGCTTACAGGTGGTAAATTACCAGTTGCCTTAGCGCTAGCACTCGTTAATTTACCCATGTTAGTCGTTGCATGGTGGCAATTGTCTTGGCGATTTGCAACGTTTACCACCTTAGCAGTTTTGTTAAGTGCTGTGTTGATGCCGGTTTTTGATACGACACGGGTATTGACACCAGACCCATTAATTAACGCTCTCTTTGGTGGTGCGCTAAATGGTATGGCTGTTGGTACGGCTTTGCGTTATGGTGTTGGCACGGGTGGCCTTGATGTTATCGGCATATTAATCAAAAGAAAATTTGGTTATAAAATGGGTCCGATAAATCTTGGATTTAATGCTTTAATCATGATTGGTGCAGGACTAACTTATGGTTGGAAGTATGCATTGTATTCCATTGTTGGCGTAGTTGTTAGTTCTCGTATGATTGATGCATTTTTCACGCGACAACAGCAAATGCAAGTTATGATCATTACGACAAAGCCCAATGAAATGGTTCAAGCCATTTATGATAAAATGCGTCGAGGGGTTACAATTATCAATGACGCACAAGGTGGTTATACTGGTGCAGATCGTGCAGTATTATTAACGGTTATTACGCAACAAGAACGTTATGAATTACGCGAGGCCATTAAATCAGCCGATGCGCATGCTTTTTCATCAACCTGGAAAATTGAGCATACAGTTGGTCGCTTTTATGAACCAGAGTTATAATTACTGTTAATGTTAACAACTTAAAAATGATCAACGACCTTTAAAAAACAAGGTCGTTGATCATTTTTAAGTTAAATCTTTATTTATGGCTTTCAAGGGGTTAATTTTCACAAAAATTAAATGCTTGTCCTTTCTTTGGTATATGTTACTGCTGTATTTGAAAATTTGCGATGCGCAAAGTGACCAAAAACTAATGTAAATATCAAAGCGCCAATGGCAGAGAAACGTGTGTCTGATTGAAAAAATAAGCTCAAGTAAATAGCAACGAAGAAACTTAATGTTAGTGGACTTGTAATGCGATAACCTGGCATGGTAAAACCATTTGGTAAGTAGTCGGTTGATTGCCGAAATTTGCGGTGCGCATACATTGTCATAGCATAAACAATAATGTACATATTTGAAGAAATAGCCGTGATAAAAGTAAATGCAGAAGTAATTTGTGGAATAGCGTTAATGATGGGAGATAATAGCACTAAAGCAGCAGTGAGAAGAACTGCATTTGCTGGGACACCGTGTGTTGAAATTTTGCCAAAAGAGGTCATCAATGAATTATCTGATTCTTTCGCTAACTGATAAAAATGGCGTCCTGCCGAGTAAATTGCAGAATTGAGAGCAGAGGCAGCAGAGGTTAAAACAACAAAATTGATAATCGCGGCAGCACCCTTAAGACCAGCTAATTGAAAAACCATGACAAAGGGGCTTTGGTCAGGCGTTCTTGCGATTACATGCCAATTAATAATTGACATGATAATAACCATGGCGCCTAAGTAAAATATCAAGATACGTATAATGATAGTATTAATAGCCCGAGGCAAAACGTCACGTGGATTTTGTGTTTCGGCTGTTGTAATGCCAACGAATTCCATACCTTGAAAAGCGAAAAAAACCATCGGAAAGGCGGCAAAGAACATGCCAGAACCATTAGGAAACATCGAAAAATGGTGGCTAATATTACTAAATGACGCAACTGTATGACCACCTGTTGCAGGTGCTTGAAAGCCGGTAAAAATAAGAAAGAGGCCCGTGACAATCATAGCAATAATGGCAATGATTTTAATCATTGCAAACCAATATTCGGTTTCACCAAAAACCTTAACTGCAACGAGGTTGACAAGTGTTAGTGTAAGTAAAAATAAAACTTGAATGATCCAAGTTTGCCAATGTGGGAACCAAAATTTAACGTAAGTAGAAACAGCAGTTAGTTCAGCCATTGCAACAAAAGTTAAGCCAATCCAATAGGACCATCCGGCAAAATATCCAGCGCCGCGACCAACATACTTACTGATAAAGGATACAAATGTGTGTTGCGAAGGATCTGCATAAAGCATTTCACCGATACCACGCATCATGAGAAAGAAAAAGGCACCTAAAACCGCATAAACCAGGAGAATTGAAGGCCCGGTCTTAGCAATTGAATTACCTGCGCCTAGGAATAAACCAGTGCCAATCGTGCCGCCAATGGCAATCATTTGGACGTGCTTTTTCTTGAGCCCGCGTTTTGTACCATCAGCATTTGTTGCTAAATCTGTGTAATTTATCATAATCATCCTCCAAATAAACTGAGTACTTATTAAAAGTTATTGATTACAATGCTAGCACGATTATCATTATAAAAATCGTGTTTAATTAACAAAATATCATCTGAATTTTGTGCATATAGCACAAAATTAGAGGAGTAAAAGTGCTAATTGAATATCGGCTAATACGTCAGGCATTTCTAAATTTACGTCTAGTAAGACACTGATGCGTTTTAAACGATAAGTCACAGTATTACGATGCACAAATAAATTTAATGAGACGGCTGTGACATTTTGGTGAAGTATTATGTAAGTTTTTAATGTATTGAGTAGTTCGGGGTTACTAAGGATACCACCTAATGTCTTTTCGATAAAGGCATGTGTTTCTGTTTTTGGCAGTAAGTTTAGTAAGCCTTGTGCGTTTTTTGGCCTGAAAACCATCAACGGGTGTGCACTGGAAGTTAGTTGTAAGGCATGATTCGCTTGTTCGTATAAATCTGATAGTGAATAAATTGTTTCAGCAAGTTTAGAGAAACCAATGGTAAACTTGTGGTGAAGGCTTTTTTGTTGATTTAAAAATGAAGTAAGTGCCTGTAAAAATACGCTTATATTAATTTCTTCAGCTACTAGCAAAACTAATTGTTGTTGATATGAAAATATCAGTACAGGTGACTGATATTCCGTTATATACCAACGTGTCAGTTGCTGTCTAATTTCAAATTGTCGTGATTCAATTGTGGTATCTTTTTGGACGAATTCTATGATGGCGACATGATAGTATTGATTATCATTGATATGGGTATCTTGTAGGTAGTGACTAATAGCTGAAGGACTTAAACTATTTTGCATGACATTTAGAAAAAATTCTGAGCGGTTACGAAAGGCAGTTTCGTTCAATAAATCGGTACGTGAGTTCGCTAACCCCAAAGTATTGACGACTTGTTGTCTTTTGAGTATTTGAAAATCAGACGAGTCGGATTGATTAACGATAAAGGCAGCAAAAGCTTTATTCTCGTTTAAAGCAGAAAAAATAGGTAAAATATCAATGGTCTCTTGATAAAGACGGACCTGTGTCGGTTTGGTCAGGTTGAGATAATCAATATGCGACTCATGACGCAAAAAATGCGTTAAAGTATCACGCTGAGTCAACCATTGATTGCTGGCGTATCGTGCTCTGAAATGAGAATCAAGCAGCACAAGCGGCGTATTTAAAATTTTAGCACTTTGATCGAGCAAATGTTGATAGGTGATATTTTTAGCATTTAATTCAGATAATTGCTGATTAATCGCGATGATTTGTTTTAATTCGAAGTTTTGTATTGTGCACATTGCCTGAGTAAACTGTTTAACAGTCAGAGATAGCTCCTTGTGTTCTGGTGACCAAAGAATGGGCATGTTTAATTTATTTGCTAATTGGGTGACATCATTCGATAAATTTTTTAAGTGAGCACTTTGTTTGATAACAATACCTGCACCGTGAATTTTATGCATATTGATCACTAAATTCTTGAGAAGGTCCTGATTTTCGTGAAAATAAAAACCTGTCGTAACCAATAATTGACCATCATACAAGGCATCAAGCATATCTGGCATGTCAATCATGCTAATCTGTGTTACGTCACGATACGAGCCACCAACACCTGCAGCAAATTGAATATTTTGAAGTGACTCATCTTGTAATATATCTTTCATTTTCATAATCCATAAACCTCTTATATTATCATTATTATGCCATAGTATAGGACAGTGCACAATGAAAAAGAATGGTTACAGACTATAAAATCTCGCATTACCTTTTAAATCAGATGAGTAAGTGATAAAATATTTATAATTAAAATTTAGTTTTAGGAGTAGTATATGACGTCACAACAGGATTTAATGGATTCGGTTAAAGAACAGACACAGCTGACGCAACTTGCTGAATTGTCTGGGTGGGATGCTTTAACGGGTATGCCAAAAGATAGTGGCCACTTTCGATCAGAAATTGATGCCTATCTAGCTAAAAAGCTGTTTGAAATTTCAACAGGGAAAGACCGGCAGCATATACTAGAATCATTATCGGCTGATTCGGCATCCCTTGATAGTTTTGGTCAACTGATTTTAGATAAGGCGCAAAAAGATTTTGATTTGACTGGCAAAATTCCTGAACAAGATTATATTGCGTTTCAAAAAACATTATCTGAAGCACAAGATTTCTGGGCGCAAGCTCGTGAAGCAAATGATTATAATATATTTCAACCTCACCTTGGGCGCATTATTGATTATTTGAAACAGTTTATACCACTATGGCAGAAAGGCGAAAAAACACCTTATGATGTTTTGTTAAGCCAGTATGAACCAGGACTGACCGTTGAAAAATTAGATAGTATTTTCGAACAAGTCAAGGTAGGATTGACAGAATTACGCCAGCGTTTGGCTAAAAGTGTTGTAAAATCGGATGATTCATTCTTGTTTCGAAAAATTCCAAAAGCAAAGCAACGACGTTATGCGTTAGAAGCGGTACAACGACTAGGATATAATTTGGATAAAGGTCGCTTAGATGATACGATTCATCCGTTTATGGAGGCATTGAATCGCGACGACGCACGTATCACGACACGTTGGGATGAAAACAACTTTCAAATGGCTATTTTAGGTATTTTCCATGAAGCGGGTCATGGGACATTCGAGCAAAATGTTGATCCGAAATATGATGACGTCCGGTCAGTCTTGCCAATTAGTATGAGCATCCATGAATCACAATCACTATTTAATGAGGTTATGATTGGCCGATCGAGAGAATTTTGGGATGTGGAATATCCAAAAATGCAAGCAACTTTTGCGCCAACACTAGATGATATTGATACGGATACTTTTTATAAGGCGTGGTTAAAAACAGAGGCAACTTTCACGCGAACAGAAGCCGATCCACTAACCTATCCTTTACACATTATAATTCGATATGAAATTGAAAAAGCGATTTTTAATGATCAAGTTGATATTGCTGACTTGCCAACCCTTTGGCGTGAAAAATATCAAGAATATCTAGGATTAGACATACCAGATGATTTAACAGGTATTTTACAAGATATTCATTGGGCTGGGGGCTCTTTTGGCTATTTTCCGAGTTATGCATTAGGACATTTGTACGCTGCACAATTCAAAGCTACAATGACGAAAACACTTGATTTTAAGTCGATTTTTGAATCTGGTGATTATTCACCCATTTTTAATTGGCGACAGGAACATATTTGGCGCTATGGTGGCACCGTTGATCCTAACGAAATATTAGAAAATGCCACAGGGGAACCACTAAATCCACAATACTGGCTTGATTTGGTAACCAATTTGTATGAAGAGGCATATGAATTATAAGGTAAAATAAAAATTCAACTGACAGACTGATGATTTTTTTTGTATAATTGATAGTATGAAACTATCAAGCGAAACAATTCAACAGCTATTAAATGACGAACATTTGTTGGTATCTAAACCAGAAGTAACACAAACGTTTGATTTTTTGCACTATGATACGCGCCAAGTTAAAGCAAATACACTCTTTGTTGTCAAGGGTGCGTTTCGGCCAGAATATTTAACGCAGACAGATGGCGTTTCTGGGTTAGTAACCGAGACACGTCTTGATGTCTCCTTGCCACAATGGCAAGTTACAGATGTCCAAAAGGCTTTGTCAATATTATCCATGGCCTTTTTTGGTTATCCTCAACATGATTTGTGGATTGGTGCGTTTACTGGAACCAAAGGTAAAACAACAGCAGCGTATATGGCGTACAATATTTTGAAAAATACAACAGATAAGCATGTTGCATTATTTTCAACTGTTGATAGGATTACGGGAAATAATTCTGAAGATAAGAAAAAATCGGATTTGACGACGCCAGAATCTTATGAGCTATTTAAAGATATGCGCCGGTCAGTTGATAATGGTATGACACATTTAGTTATGGAAGTCAGTTCTCAGGCCTATTTAAAGCAGCGTGTTTACGGACTAAGATACAATGTAGGCGCATTTTTAAATATTTCACCAGATCATATCGGGCCAAATGAGCATCCAACCTTTGAAGATTATCTAGCACATAAATTGATGCTATTTGATCATTCAGATCAAGTGATAATTAATGCTGAAAGTGACCATTTGAGCGAGATTATGACACATGCAAAACAAACACATGATCTAGTTTATACCTATAGTTTAGCTGGTAAAGGTGGTGCTTATACCTATACATCACAAGAAAGTGCCATTCACGAAAGTCGATTAACAGTCTTACCGAGTGACTTAAAGGCACTAGCTGGGCACTATCGCTTGAATTTGCCGGGTGATTTTAACGAGTCAAATGCGATGGCAGCATTAATTATGTCAGCTCTTGCGGGTGCGAGTCATGACAATATGATTCGTGGCTTGGATGAGGTATTTATACCTGGCCGCATGTTGAGCTTACCAATTTCAGGACATGGTGTTACTTTTGTTGACTATGCGCACAATTATGCCTCCATGCATGCGTTGTTACGTTTTGCGCAAAATCAGTATCCTGAGGGACGTGTATTAGTTGTTGTTGGATCACCAGGTAATAAGGGTGTTTCTCGTCGTGCTGACTTTGGTCGTGTGGTATCTGAATTGGCAGACGTGGTCTATTTGACAGCTGATGATCCACAGTTTGAATCACCAATGGTAATTGCTAAAGAAATTGCCAGCCATATTACTAGCGAAACACTAGAAGTCCATTTTGAGATGAATCGTATTCAGGCAATTAATCAGGCGATTTCACAGGCCACGGAAAAGGATATTGTGATTGTTGCTGGTAAGGGTGAAGATCCATATCAAAAGATCAATGGTGTTGATGAGCCCTATATTGGCGATTATGCAGTTGTGAAACAATATCAGAATTAAACAGTTATATCAATTTAACAAAATAGTGAGATTCCGAGTCCGTTAAGTTTAATTTATGGCAAGTGGCATCTTTTTAGTATTTGCAACGAAATTTGTTATCTTGGATATGACGGACAAATTGATGAAAACATGATATCATTAAGATATGAAGAAAGAAATGACTGAATTACATAAAAAGTCTGGCAAAATTCCTTTAAGGATTGATCCTAAATTACATGAGGCACTGGTCGAACATGCCGATATGGAGGGACGTTCACTGAATAATTATTTAACAAAATTACTAGAGGAGGGATTACAACCAAAAACATTTGAGGACCGGCAATTTGTTGGTCAAGTCATATCAGGTGAGAATTTTGACTTAACCAGTCGATTGGTCAAAATTTCTGGTATTTATTATCGCTATTTAATTGACAATGCGACGGTGGCTAACATAGCAGCACAATATGTTGTCATAGAAGCAAATGGCAATATTTTAACGTTAAGGGAACTAAAGTAAACCATGTATCTGGCTTAACAGGCTGTTAATGAGGGAGAATGACATGCTATTTTTTAGAATCGTGCCACAAAATAATGCGGGATTAGTTGAAACATTGGGAAAATATAGTCGTCGAAAAGAGGCAGGACTACATTTCTATATACCATTTTTCCAAACAATACGTAATGTCAGTTTAGCTATGCGGCCACTACGATTACCTGATTATTCGGTCATCACGGCTGACAATGCTGATATTAAAGCGAGTGTGACGTTAAACTATCATGTAACCGATGCGATGAAATACATGTATGAAAATACGGATTCTGTTGAATCGATGGCGCAATTAGTGCGAGGTCATTTAAGAGATATTATTGGTCGTATGGAGTTAAATGAGGCATTGGGATCAACGACAAAAATAAATGTCCAGTTGGCTGATGCTATTGGTGATTTGACAAATACATATGGTATTAATGTCGATCGTATTAATATTGATGAACTGAGACCATCAACGTCTATTCAAGAAGCGATGGACAAACAACTAACAGCGGATCGTGAACGCGTGGCTACAATTGCAAAAGCAGAAGGTCAAGCACGTTCGATTGAGTTAACAACTAAAGCAACAAACGACGCGTTAATGGCAACTGCTAAGGCTGAAGCCAATGCAACGCAAACAAGAGCTGATGCGGAACGGTACCGAATTGACACGGTGCAAGCAGGGCTGGCGGGCGCTGATGATAAGTATTTTCAAAACCAATCAATTAATGCTTTTACGACGCTGTCTGAGTCTTCAGCTAATTTAGTTGTTGTTGATAGTAAGCATATTGATCAGTTGGGTCAATTACCCATTGCCGGCAAATTACTTGAAAAGGGTCTAAAATAATGACACATTTTTTAATGAAACAGAAACTATTTTCATTAAAAGGTGTGTTTGAAGTCACAGATGAATATGGCAATAGTGCTTATTCAGTTGTTGGTAGTTGGCTTAAAGTACCAAAATATTTTGATGTTTTTGATGGACACAAAAAAGGTGTCGCGCGCTTAACGCATAAATTGTGGACTATTTTGCCACAATTCTATTTGACGGTTGATGATTTGCCAGAAGAAATTGTGATAAAAAAGCAACTTACTTTTTTTAGGCCAAAATATCACATTGATGGATTAGGGATAACAGTTGATGGGAATATTTTGGATATGAATTTTGCCATTCTAAAAGATGAACAGGTTATTGGTCGTGTGGACCAACGATGGTTGAAAATGACAAGTACATATGATATCACCGTGATAGAGGAGTCGATGACAACAACTGTCGTCGCGCTCGTCATTGCAATCGATTATATTAAGTCACAAAGGCGTGCAGGTGCAGCAACCAGTGTCAACTAAATAGGTGATGAATTGTGAGGCATAATGTATAAAGGGAAAAATGTTTTAGTGATGGTTTCGGGTAGTGTAGCGGCCTATAAAACTGCTACTTTAATCAGACTACTAGTCAAATCAGGCGCACAAGTGCGTGTTGGTATGACAAGATCAGCACAAGAATTTATTACTAGCAAGACTTTAGCTATTTTATCAGGGCATGAGGTGTTAACAGATTTATTTTCCGCTGACCAGTCGGCAGAGGTTATTCATATTGAATGGGCTAAGTGGGCAGACCTTATTTTTGTTGTGCCAGCAACAGCTAATTTAATTGGAAAAATTGCACAAGGTTTGGCAGATGATGCAGTCACTGCCACCATTATGGCATCATCTGCTGATAAAATCATCGCACCAGCAATGAACGATGTGATGTTGCGCAATGCAGCAGTAGTGCGTAATATGGACATTTTATCAGCAGATGGCTGGTTAGTCATTTCACCAGTAACTGGCTTTTTGGCCGAAGGTTATGAAGCAAAGGGAAGATTACCAGAACCAAGTGATATTTTACAACAAGCAACTATTCGATTGCGCGCAAAATCAGGACAGCTCGTAGGAAAGAAAGTCCTGATTACCGCCGGAGGAACACGTGAAGCACTTGACCCTGTTAGATATTTAACAAATCGATCCAGTGGTAAAATGGGCTACGCTTTGGCGCAGGCGGCGGTAGAAAATGGTGCACATGTCTTCCTGATTACAACAGTTGATCGTGGTGATATTTTTGGCGTAAAAAAGATACAAGTTGATTCGACCCAAGATATGTATAAAGAAACACGCCGTCTATTTCCTGACATGGATATTTTTATTGGTGCAGCAGCAGTTTCTGATTTTAAAGCGGCGCATTTGGCTGAACACAAAATTAAAAAACAGTCAGATACGGGTTTGATTCTTGAACTTACGCAAAATCCAGATATTTTGAAGGCTGTTGGGTATGACAAAACTGAGCAACAAATTGTAGTCGGTTTTGCAGCTGAAACACAAAATATTGTGACCTACGGCCAAGATAAATTAGCTAAAAAGCATGCTGATATGTTAGTGGTCAACGATGTGGGTCAAGCAGATAGTGGATTTTCTTCAGATAATAATGCTGTTACCATTCTTATGCCAGATCATGAACCAGAGGCGTTGGGTAAAGCTTCTAAAATAGAAATAGCACGTGATATTATAAAACGTATTAGTGCATTGAAATAGTACGCTAATTGTGATAGAATATGGTATTACACATTCTTTACAGGAGGAAATGTGTTAATGTTTGCCTGACTGAGTTGATAGTTTTATGTTTGAACTAATTGCAATTAGCATGCTTAACTTAGATTGTGGGTTTAAAAACTTAACACGCTGAAAAAATGGCAGACGAAGAAGAAAGCAAGGCCTCAAAGTTTAATATTGGTGATGTCTTACTTGCACCAGCTTATGGTAATTTAGAAAAACCATTTACTGGACAAGTGGAAAAAATATATGAAAATGCGTTATTAGTTGAAATTACAGAAAATGATCCTTCTGATCAACCAACAGTGAATGAAATGAATCATCGTGCTGTTGTAAGAATGGATGAAATTGAGGTCATTAAGCATGCACCAGCGCCTGAAAAGAAAGCTGATGTAGAAGAGTAAATAAAATCTTTGTTTAGCGAGTCTGAGAGGGTGGAAGTCAGGCCATAGATAACACATCGCGTATACTAAGTTAATTTTATATTATTGAGTGGCGAAAGCTATTAGAGTGGTACCGCGGGTAAAGAACTCGTCCCTTGTTATTTTTGACAAGAGGCGTGTTTTTTATTTAATGAACCAAATACGGTATAATAGAAAAAAGGAATAAAGAAGATGTTAGAAAACAAACGAGTTGTTTCAGCGCTACAAAAAGTATTACCGGATTTCACCTTAGAACAAATTTCTGAGAAATTAGAAGCACCAAAATCCACTGATCTGGGTGATGTTGCTTTCCCAACTTTTACGTTAGCAAAAACACGGCATCAAGCGCCACAACAAATTGCGGCGGCACTAGTGACTGAAATTGATCAAGAAGGTTTTGAAAAGGTCGTTGCAACCGGACCATATATCAACTTTTTCTTAGATAAACAGGTCACTTCACGGCATACATTAGAGAAAATTCTGACTGAACAAGCTAATTTTGGCAGTCATACGACAGGTAACGGTGCTAATGTGACAATTGATATGTCATCACCTAACATTGCTAAGCCAATGTCAATGGGACATTTACGGTCAACTGTCATCGGGAATGCGTTGGCAAATATTACAGCAAAAAATGGCTATGTTCCTGTAAAAATCAATCATTTGGGTGATTGGGGCACGCAATTTGGTAAGTTGATTTATGCTTATAAAACATGGGGAAACGAAGCAGAGGTGAAAGCCGACCCCATTGCGACGCTGTTACGTTACTACGTTGAATTTCACGAAAAAGCTCAGGATGATGACAGTCTAAATGATGAGGGACGCGCTTGGTTTAAAAAATTAGAAAATGGTGACCAAGAAGCGCACAAACTATGGCAATGGTTTCGTGCTGAATCATTAAAAGAGTTCACTGCCATTTATGATCGTTTAGACATTGAATTCGATTCTTTCAACGGTGAAGCATTTTATAATGATAAAATGGATAAAGTTGTTGATATGTTATCAGACAAAAAACTTTTGGTTAAATCACAAGGTGCACAGATTGTTGACTTATCTTCGATTAATGACAACTTGACGCCTGCTATGATAAAGCGTTCTGACGGCGCAACTTTGTACATGACACGTGATTTGGCGGCAGCAGTATACCGTAAAGAGACTTATCGTTTTGCTAAATCATTGTATGTGGTTGGTGGCGAACAACGTGAGCATTTTGTGCAAATGAAAGCAGTATTGTCACTTATGGGATTTGATTGGGCTGACGATGTTGAACATATTTCATTTGGATTAATTACCTTTAACGGTAAGAAAATGTCAACGCGTAAAGGTGATGTTGTCTTGTTAAAAGACGTGTTAGATGATGCGCATGATTTAGCTCTAAAACAAATTCAAGAAAAAAACCCTGCATTAAAAAATAAAGAAGTCGTAGCCGAACAAGTTGGTGCTGGAGCGGTTGTGTTCCATGATTTGATGAATGATCGAACAAATAATTTTGATTTTAATTTAGAAGAAGTTGTCCGTTTTGAAGGGGATACTGGCCCCTATGTTCAGTATACGAATGCGCGTGCAAAGTCTATTTTGCGTAAAGCTGATGTCACTAAAATTGGGGATGATCTGAACTTAAATGACGCTGATACTTGGGATATTATCACAACACTCAATGCCTTCCCAACAGCCGTTCAACGTGCTTGGCAACAACGAGAGGCAAGTATCATTGCCAAGTATGCGTTAACATTAGCACGAACATTTAATAAGTATTATGCTAATTCAAAAATCTTAGCAGATGATGCCCAATTAAATGCTAGGCTGGCATTAGTCGAGTCCGTTACAATCGTTTTGTCAGAGAGCTTACGTTTGTTAGGTGTTAAATCACCAGAGGAAATGTAGGTTTGAATAAAAGCAACACAGGTCAACATGATATGTTGTAGTTCATTCTCATTTAGGAGAAACAGATGATTTCAAAACAACAACGTCAAGAATTAATTCTTGACATTATTCAAAACAAACCAATTCTTAGCCAAGAAGAGTTACTGGTTGAGCTTTTAAAAAAGCAGGTTGAAACGACACAAACAACAGTTTCACGTGATATTCGTTCACTTGGTGTTGTGCGTATTAAAGATGTTAATGGTGATTTGCGTTACCAACAATTACAGGATCAGGGAGAAGTGCCTGAAGTTGTTGTGACTGAAAATGCTGTTGATGCAGCCATTTCGGAATATGCTGTCTTTGTACGTCGCGTACAATTTATGACAATTATTAAAACGACTGATTCAAGCGGTAATGCAGTTGCCGGCATTATTGATGATGCTAATTTACCGGAGGTCATCGCTACGTTAGCAGGATTTGATACAATTTATGTGACAAGTCCAGATGAAGCAAGTGCAGAAGTGCTAACCGCGCGTTGGTCTGCATTGATAGGTTAATTTATGAGATGGTTAAGAAATATCATTAAAAATATACAAGAAAAATTTCGACCTTTCGCCAAGCGATGGCAGTTTGGTAGACTGTTACTTGTTATTTTCTTGGCATTTTTTTTAACTATGAGTGTTTACTTGGTAATTGTTGCTAAAACAGCTCATGTCAAAAATTTACAAGCGACACTAGCCCAAACTGCGACAGTTTACGATGATTCTGGTGCTGCGGCTGGAGAATTATATTCTCAAAAAGGAACCTACGTTAAATATAATCGTATTTCTCAAAACATGCGCGACGCCGTTATTTCTAGTGAGGATCGTAATTTTTATCATGAATACGGTTTTTCGGTTAAAGGTATCGTTCGAGCGGCAGCGCTTAATGTACGTAATAAATTATTAGGGTCATCGGCGATTGCTGGTGGTGGATCAACTCTGACACAGCAGCTTGTCAAAAACGCTTATCTTACGCAAGAACAAACGATAACGCGTAAAGCCAAAGAAATTTTCTTGTCAATGCAAGTTGAGCAAGATTATACAAAAAATGAAATTCTAACGATGTATCTGAATAATGCATGGTTTGGTCATGGTGTTTGGGGCGTGGAAGATGCTGCACAAAAGTATTTTGGTGTGCATGCCAGTGAACTGACAACGTCACAAGCAGCAACATTAACTGCGATGCTACCGAGCCCTACGCTATATAATCCAATTGATCATCCACAAACAGCAATCAATCGACGTAATGTTGTGTTAAATTCGATGGTTGAAAACAAAAAATTATCTCAATCGCAGCTTCAAGTTGCAAAAGCGACATCAATAACTTTGAATGACACTTATGATAATAGCAATAAATATAAATATCCGTGGTATTTTGATTCAGTGATTAATGAGGCTATTCATACTTATGGTTTAACAGAAGCTGATGTTATGAACCGTGGATACAAAATATATACGACGTTAAATCAACAAGATCAAACGAATTTACAAAATGACTTTGATAATGATGCGATGTTTAATTACAACACCGATGCGCAAGCAGCAAGTATTGTTTTAAATGCCAAAACGGGTGGCGTTCGCGCTTTGGTAGGCGGACGCGAAGCAACACATACATTCCGTGGTTTCAATTATGCAACGCAGTCAAAGTTATCACCTGGATCAGCTATTAAGCCTATTGTTGTTTATGCACCCGCGTTAGAGCGAGGCTACAGCATTGATAGTTCTTTTCCAAATATGACACGTACATTTGGCACGAATGGTTGGTCTGTCCATAATGCAGCGAATGTGGAGACAGGCGATGTCACGATGTATGAGGCGCTAGAACATTCATACAATGTGCCTGCAGTTTATTTATTAAATAAAATTGGTGTTAATGCTGGGTATAATAGTGCAAAAAAATTTGGTCTAGACTTATCGGATAAGGATAAAAATAATCTTGCAATAGCATTAGGTGGTTTAACAGTTGGGGTCTCGCCAATGCAAATGGCACAGGCTTACACGGCCTTTGCTAATGATGGTGTGATGAGTGACTCGCACTTCATTACCAAAATTGTAGATGCGACTGGTAAAGTGATAATTAGCAAACCGAAAGCCAAACAAAAGCGAGTGATTAGTTCGCGCGTTGCTGATAATATGACGCGAATGATGCTTGGCACATATACAAATGGGACAGGATTAGGTTCTGCACCAGTCGGCTATACAATTGCAGGTAAAACAGGGACAACAGAAAACCCAGCAAACACTGAAAATACAAATTCATCAAAGGATTCTTGGGCACTTGCGTACACAAAGGATGTTGTTCAAGCGACATGGATGGGTCTGGATTCAAACAGTGAAAATAATAGCTTACCACTTGGGTTAACGGCAACGATGGGTCCACTCGTCAAAACATCATTAGAGCAGGTATTACCAAATACACCTGGTACGAATTTTACTGTGACTAATCCTAACAGTAATCGCGATGATTCAGATACAAATAAGGGCTTTGATTGGTCCAATATTGGATCAAATATTTCTGATGGTGTGGACCATGCAGTGGCAGGCGCTAATAAAGTATGGCATACTGTAAAGGGATTGTTTGGTGGCAATTAGTACATCACTAAATGATTTTAATCAATAAAGAACAGTTAGTTAAAGTAGACAAAGGATGGAAAACATGACAGTTAATATTTACGACAACGCAAACGAGATGGCGAATGTATTAAAAGAAACACAGCAGTATACCGCCTGGCAAGAAGCTTTCAATGCTATACAAAATGATGAAGAGGCTAAGGCCTTGTTTGGTCACTTCCAAGCAGTGCAATCTGCCGTTCAGCAAATGATGCAAATGCAACAACAACCAAGCCCAGAACAAGAAAAAGAATGGGATGCTATAGCCGCTGACGTTCAAAAGAATGATTTGATTACAGTGTTGTTAACAGCAGAACAGGCATTGAATACATTATTAACAGAAGTTAATGATATCGTGACTAAACCGGTAGCGGAAGCTTACGCAAAATTACGCCAATAAGTTCTTAAAAACGATCCTTGTGATCGTTTTGTACATAAAAAGAGAGAATGATTATGCAAAATAAATTTGTTATATTCTTAAAAGAGTGGGTATTACCTGTTCTGGTAGCTTTTGTTGTCATGTTATTAGTTCGCACTTTTCTATTTGCGTTTGTACGTGTTAACGGGCCATCAATGATGCCCAATCTACAAAACAACGAGTTAGTTTTATTGGATAAAATAACAAAGTATCAACGCGGTGATGTTATTGTATTTGACGCACGACACGAGGATCCTCAGGTTAAACCGGGTGAGAAAGATTATGTTAAACGTATTATTGGCAAACCTGGCGATACAGTATCGTATAAAAATTCTAATCTCTATGTTAATGGGCGTGTGATTAACCAAAATTACATTGATATCAATGAGCGAACATTGGGAACTGAAATGTCCTTTGGTAATCAGTGGACATTGAAAACCTTGTCATCTGCAGATACATGGCAAAAACAAGATCGTAATCAAGAAAAAGTACCTGCAGGTAAATATTTTGTGATGGGGGATCATCGTTCAGTTTCTAATGATGGTCGTTACTTTGGTTTTGTTGATGCAAAACATATTTCTGGAAAAGTCATTGTACCGTTTTGGAACTCAGATAAAACTGCTAAAAAAAATATTAATCAACAGCGTAAAGTTTTTTTTGACAATTAAATTTGCATAAATTTTTTAAAAATGATAACATAATAAGAACGATAAGACCTTTAATTGAGTCCAGAGAGACTTGCAAGGCTTTTAGACGACACGGGAAGACTCTATACTTTTTCTCAAATATCTAAAACCACGTAAGCTACTGGCTTACGTGGTTTTTTGTATAAAAAGGAGATTTATGCGACATTTTTTGAATATAAATGCAATAGATGAACGTGATGTGCTAAACTTAGTGAAACGCGCATTAGAGTTTAAGTCAGGCATAAAGCCTAATAAGACAACTTTAACCGTTAGTAATTTATTTTTTGAAAATTCTACGCGTACGCATAGTAGTTTCCAAATGGCAGAAAATAAATTAGGCTTTCAGCAAATAAGTGTTGATCCACAACATAGCTCGATGTCAAAAGGGGAGAGTTTGGTAGATACTTTAAAAACGTTGAAGGCCATTGGTGTTGATGTTGCTGTGATTAGGCATCAGATGAATAACTGGTACGATTATGTTTTAAACGTAGGTGGTCATAAAATACCACAGCTAATTAATGCAGGTGATGGCAGTGGACAACATCCATCGCAAAGTTTACTCGATCTAGTCACAATTTATGAACAATTTGGTCATTTTGATGGGCTACATATTCGAATTATTGGTGACCTCATGCATTCACGAGTAGCACGTTCAAATGCTGAGGTGTTGCAGAGTTTAGGCGTGCACGTGACGTTTTCTGGACCTGAAAGTTGGTATGTTCCAGATCTTGCACAATTCGGTGACTTTGTGCCGATTGATCAGGACTGGCCTAAACTTGATGTCGTGATGTTCTTAAGGGTGCAACATGAACGCATTACACAAACAGAAAATCAAAGTTTTTCAACCCAAAAATACCATAATCAGTTTGGGTTAAACTTGCTGCGGTACGGTAAATTGAAAACAAATGCGATTGTGATGCACCCTGCACCGGTTAACCGAGATGTTGAAATTGCTGATGAACTAGTTGAAGCACCTAAATCTCGAATTTTTGAACAGATGACTAATGGCGTATTTGCAAGAATGGCCATGTTGGAATATATAATGGAGGTGGATGATGCAACTGATTAAAAATGTAAAAATTTTAAAAAATCATGAGCTTGTGACACGTGATGTATTAATCGATAACAAGATGATAGTTCAAGTCGCTGAGAATATTGAATTATCTGGTGATGTTTTTGATGCCAAGGGTGCTTTTTTATCAGCGGGTCTTGTTGATGTTCATGTACATTTTCGTGAACCAGGCTTTGATTATAAGGAAACAATTGCAAGTGGTTCAAAAGCAGCAGCAAATGGTGGCTTTACGACAGTGATAGCCATGCCTAATTTAAATCCTGTGCCTGATACACCTGAACGTGTTTCTGAACAAGTGGCGTTAAACAAACGTCACGGGGTAATCCACATTGAACAATACGGTGCGGTGTCACCTGACTTAGTATCACATCAGGTGTCTGATATGGTTGGTATGGCATCAGCTGGTGCGGCGGCATTTAGTAATGATGGTAAAGGTGTCCAAACTGCTGATACGATGTTGCAAGCGATGCTGCTGGCTGCTCGTGCTGACAGACCCTTAGCTGCACATTTGGAGGACGAATCATTACTGCATAAAGGCGTCATCAATGCAGGTGATCAGGCTGACAAATTAGAGTTGCCAGGCATTACTGGCTTAGCAGAAAGTTCACAATTAGCCAGGGACTTGGTATTAGCTAAAGCAACTGGTGTTCATTATCATGTTGCACATATTTCGACGAAAACGTCAGTTGCATTAGTTAGAATGGCTAAATTAGAAGGTGTTCACGTCACGGCAGAGGTTTCACCGCACCATTTGTTACTTTCTGACACAGATATTCATGAGGATAATGCCCAGTTTAAAATGAATCCACCACTACGTGGACAAGTGGATAGGCAAGCGTTAATTGCCGGCCTATTAGATGGCACGATTGACATGATTGCAACCGATCATGCGCCGCATGGTACGTTGGAAAAAGCGCAGTCATTTAAAACCGCACCATTTGGCATTACGGGAATCGAAACGAGTTTTCAACTGCTCTATACACACTTGGTGAGATCCGGTGTGATGACGCTTGAAACTTTAATACAGCGTATGGTGGTTTCACCAGTACAAGCTTTTAAGCTTAAAGCAGCACCTACAAGTGTTCAAGTGGGTGAAACAGCAGATTTAGCACTATTTGATCTTGAAAATAGCTACCAAATTGAAACTAGTGACTTTCAATCAAAGGGAAAGAATTCACCTTTTGTTGGCTGGAATGTTTATGGTAAAACTATTGCAACGTGGGTTGACGGTCAAATTGTAACCCAATGAATTGTGTCGTATAAAAAATAACGAGGATAATGAGATATGAAAAAGCGTTACTTAATACTTGAAAATGGATCAGTTTATGAAGGAGAAGCCTTTGGTGCAGATGTGGATGTGATTGCCGAATTGGTTTTTAATACAGGTATGTCTGGTTATCAAGAATCAATTACTGATTTATCATATCGTGGCGAAATAATTGTCTTTACTTATCCTTTAATTGGTAATTATGGTATCAACCGTGATGACTTTGAAAGTTTAAGACCAGCTGCATCGGCTATTGTTGTTCATGAAATTGCCCGCCGGCCAAGCAATTGGCGTCAAACGATGAGCTTGGAGTCATGGGCAGAACGAACGAATATGCCAGGTATTACTGGTGTAGATACGCGAGCATTGACTAGAGAATTACGAGATCAGGGCGTGATGAAAGCCGCCTTGGTGAATGAAATAACTGAAGACGTGTTTGATAAAGTCAAAAATTTTGCCCCATCATCGTCAATGGTAGCTGAAGCAACAACGAAAACGCAATATCAGAATCCTACGGATGGCGTTTCAATTGCGTTAATTGATTTTGGATTAAAAAATTCAATTTTACGTTCTTTGGCCAAACGAGGTGTTAACGTGATGGTATTTCCAGCAAATGTTGATGCGCAGACAATTTTATCTGCTAATCCTGATGGCATTTTGTTATCAAATGGGCCAGGGAACCCCCAAGACGTAGCCTATGCTATTCCAACTATTCAAACCTTACAGGAACAGCTACCACTAATGGGTATTTGTTTAGGACATCAATTGTTTGCATTAGCGAATGGCGCTGAAACTTACAAAATGAAATTTGGACATCGTGGCTTTAACCATGCTGTACGTCATTTGTCACATGATCGGCTAGACTTTACGTCGCAAAATCACGGTTATGCTGTTAGCCGTGACAGTCTAGCAAAAACTGAATTAGTTGTGACACATGAAGAAATTAATGATTACACAGTTGAGGGGTTGCGATTGCAAGGTCATCATGCCTTCTCAGTGCAATTTCACCCAGATGCAGCGCCAGGTCCACATGATGCTGAATATTTATTCGATGATTTCTTAAACATGATTGCAGATGCAAAGAAGGAGACACCACAAAATGCCTAAACGCACTGACATAAAAAAAATACTGGTTATTGGCTCTGGTCCTATTGTCATCGGACAAGCCGCAGAGTTTGATTATTCTGGTACACAGGCTGCCTTAAGTTTAAAAGAGGAAGGGTACTATGTTATTTTAGTCAACTCTAATCCGGCAACCATCATGACAGATGCTGAAATTGCTGACAAAGTTTATATTGAACCGTTATCGATTGATTTTATTGAACGTATTTTACGCAAGGAACGCCCAGATGCTATTTTGCCTACGTTAGGTGGTCAAACTGGGTTAAATATGGCAAAGGATTTGTCTGAAGCAGGTATTTTGGATGACTTAAGCATTGAACTATTAGGTACCAAGTTATCAGCTATTGAAGAGGCAGAAGACCGTGAAGAATTTAAAGCATTAATGGAACGCTTGCATGAACCCATCCCTGAGTCCACTATTGCAACAACACTTGAAGAAGCATTGGATTTTGCTGATACGCATGGTTATCCAGTGATTGTGCGTCCGGCCTATACACTTGGTGGTACTGGTGGTGGTATTGCAAATAATCATGCTGAATTGAGTGACATTGCTGCAAATGGGTTAGACTTGTCTCCAGTGACACAGGTTTTAATTGAACGTTCTATTGCTGGTTATAAAGAAATTGAATTTGAAGTGATGCGAGATGCACATGATAATGCGCTAGTTGTTGCCTCGATGGAAAATTTTGATCCAGTCGGCATCCACACAGGTGATTCAATTGTTACTGCACCGGTGCAAACTTTGTCGGATCGTGAAGTACAAATGATGCGAGATGCGGCTTTGAAAATTATTCGTGCTCTGAAAATTGAAGGTGGCGTTAATATTCAAATGGCGCTAGATCCACATTCATATAAATATTATATTATTGAAGTTAATCCACGTGTATCACGTTCATCAGCACTTGCATCAAAGGCTACAGGTTATCCGATTGCAAAAATGGCAGCTAAAATTGGTGTGGGGTTGACGTTAGATGAAATTATTAATCCAGTTACTGGCACAACTAAGGCTGAATTTGAACCTGCTTTAGATTACGTTGTCTTTAAAATTCCGAGATGGCCATTTGACAAATTTGCCACAGCTGATCGCCATTTAGGTACGCAAATGAAGGCTACAGGCGAGGTAATGGCCATTGGGCGTAACATGGAAGAAGCCATGCTAAAGGCTGTACGGTCACTTGAAATTGGTGCAATAGGGTTAAATGATATTACCTTTGATGATTTGTCAGACGCCGCATTGCTAGATGCTTTAATGCCAGCTCGTGATGATCGTTTGTTTATGATTGCTGATTTATTACGCCGTGGTGTGACGATTGAAACAATTCATGAAAAAACATTGATTGACACATTTTTCTTAGATAAGGTATTACATGTTATTGAAATTGAGAATCAGTTGGCAAAACAAATTGGTGACTTAGATACCTTACTATATGCTAAAAAGAATGGTTTTGCTGATGAAACTATTGCAGGAATCTGGGACAAAACAGTTGCTGAAATTCGTCAATTACGCCAGCAAGAAAATATTTTGCCTGTTTACAAAATGGTAGATACTGTGGCGGCTGAGTTTGAATCACAAACACCATATTACTATGCAACGTATGAGCGTGAGAATGAGTCAGTTAAATCTGATAAGCAGTCGGTCATTGTACTAGGTTCTGGTCCAATTCGTATTGGGCAGGGGGTTGAATTTGATTATGCAACAGTTCACGCTGTTAAAGCAATTCAGCGCGCCGGCTATGAAGCAATCATTATGAATTCCAACCCAGAAACAGTTTCTACAGATTTTTCAGTATCTGACAAACTATATTTTGAACCACTGACACTTGAAGATGTTTTGAATGTTTATGATTTAGAACAACCAATTGGTATCGTCGTTCAGTTTGGTGGGCAAACGGCCATTAATTTGGCACAGCCATTACAAGATAACGGGGTACCTATTCTTGGTACGACAGTGGCAGATTTAAATCGTGCAGAAGATCGAGAAGCTTTTGATCAAGTCATCAAGCAACTGCAATTACCACAGCCAGTTGGTAAAACAGCGACAACAGTGGCAGACGCTTTGAGTGCAGCACAACTTATCGGATATCCTGTGTTAATCAGACCATCATATGTTCTAGGTGGCCGTGCAATGGAAATCGTGTCCTCAGATGAAGAGTTGCAGGATTATATGCAACGTGCTGTTAAGGTGTCTAATGATCATCCTGTATTGATTGATTCTTATTTAGTGGGACAAGAAGCTGAAGTGGATGTTTTATCGGATGGCGAAACTGCAGTGATTCCTGGTATTATGGAACATATTGAACGAGCTGGCGTCCATTCTGGCGATTCAATGTCTGTTTACCCACCACAATATTTATCACAAAAAGTACAAGACGAAATGTCACAAGCCGCAATCAATTTGGCTAAAGCAATGCACACAATTGGTTTAATGAATGTTCAATTTGTCATTCATGAGAATACAGCATACGTCATTGAAGTCAATCCTAGAGCCTCACGAACAGTGCCATTTATTTCTAAGGTGACACATTTACCATTAGCACAACTCGCAACACGAGTGATGCTAGGTGAAAAACTCGCAGATATGGGATTTGAAACAGGATTAATACCAGCTGATGATATGGTTCATGTTAAAGCACCAATATTCTCATTTACAAAACTGCCTCACGTTGACTCTCTGCTTGGCCCAGAAATGAAATCTACCGGCGAAGTGATGGGATCTGACACGACCTTACCAAAAGCATTATATAAGGCATTTATTGCTTCGAACATCAAAGTACCACAATATGGCAATGTTTTATTGACAGTAGCTGATGAAGATAAAGAAGAAGCTTTAGGTTTGGCAAAGCGTTTTAACGATTTGGGCTTTGCGCTGTTTGCAACGTCGGGTACTGGAGCATATCTTGAATCTCAGCACTTGCCAGTTGAAATATTGGATAAAATTTCTGAATCTGATAATAACTCAGTGGCAGCTTTGCGAGCTCAAAAATTACAAGTTGTGGTTAATACGACTCAAGCAGATGACCGTGCCGAATCAGATGGTCGATTAATCCGCAGTGCGGCAATTGAAAATGCCGTACCATTATTTACAGCATTGGATACCGTTAAAGCATTTGTCGATGTACTTGAAAGTCGTAGTTTTACTGTGAATGAAATGAAATGAAATATGTGCGTTGAAAATTTCTGCAATAAGTACCAATTAGGAGAATCATGACAATAAAGAATCGTTTATCCGTTGAATTACCTGGTTTAAACATGAAGAATCCCATAATGAATTCATCGGGTGCTGTGTACTTTGGTTTAGATGAAGGCTATGACATCGAAAAAACTGGTACACTGGTTACGAAAACAGTGACATGGGCTGAACGTTCAGGAAATCCACAACCCTGGACGGTTGAATTGCCCAGTGGCCTCCTGAATTCGGTTGGACTTGCTAATCCTGGCATCCATAATGTTTTAAAAGATTTTTTACCAGCTATCAAGGCAAAATATGGTAATGCCTTGCCGGTTATGGTGTCGATTGCCGGTGAGACGGTTGATGAGTATGTGGCGTTAGCACAATTATTAACCAACACCGCCTACCTGACTGCCATTGAAGTCAATTTATCATGTCCAAATGTTGATCGTGGTGGCATGGCATTTGGTGTGTCCGCTGAAGCTGCATCAGAAGTGATTACGTCTGTTAAAAAGGTGACGAATTTGCCAATTTATGCAAAATTATCACCCAATGTTACTGATATTAGACCAATTGCTAAAGCAGTAGAAGTTGCCGGTGCGAGCGGTATCGTACTGATTAATACAGTGACAGGTATGAGCTTTGATTTACAAAAACGCCAACCAAAATTAGCCCGCGGAACGGGTGGTCTGTCGGGTAAAGCTGTTCATCCGATTGCCGTACGTCTTGTTTACGAAGCAGCACAAACAGTTTCGATACCAATTATTGGTGTTGGAGGTATTGAAGCAGTGGATGATGCACTGGAATTTATGATGGCAGGCGCAAGTGCTGTGCAAGTTGGTGCAGCTTTAGCCTATAATACACATGTTATGTCAGACATCATTAAAGCACTGCCAGGTGCGTTAGATAATTATCATTTTGGTACTGTACAAGAAGTGACGCGTACGCTTAAATGAACATGACGATTTTTAAATTGTATGTTTAGGGAAGGAACTTATGATAGAGCCAGTATTTATCGCATTGGATTTTCCAGATGCAGCAGCAGCAAATACTTTTTTGTTACCATATCGCGATAGAATCGTTAAACCAGCCTTAAAGGTTGGCATGGAATTATTTTATGCTGAAGGTCCCAGTTTTATCAGGGAACTACGTGAACAAAAGTTTGATGTGTTTTTAGATTTAAAATTATATGATATTCCCACAACAGTTGGGCATGCAGTTGCCAGCTTAGCAAAATTAGATGTTCAGTACTTGACGGTGCATGCCGCAGGTGGCGAAAAGATGTTACGCGCGGCAGTAGCAAATAAAGGTGCGCATATGAAGCTACTTGCTGTAACGCAATTGACCTCATTTTCGGAAATGGACATGCAGGAAACACAGTTGACTAATGCTAGTATGTCAGAAAGTGTTATTCATTTGGCAAAGTTAGCCTACTATAGTGGTATAGATGGCACAATTAGTTCGCCGTTGGAAGCCAATCTGATTAAAAAAAATACAAGTGATTCGTTTTTGAGAATCACACCAGGTATTCGGTTGGCTGGTGATCAAGCTGACGACCAAGCACGTATTATGACACCAAAGGCAGCACATGAAAATGGTGCAACCGGTCTTGTTATTGGGCGGTCGATTACAAAAGCAGTTCAACCTATTGCAGTCTATGAACGTGTGTTAAAAGAATGGAGTAAGTAGATGACGAATTACGCAGAACAAGTAGCAGACGATTTGTTAGCCATAGGTGCGGTTAAATTTGCTCCAGATGAACCTTTCACTTGGGCTTCAGGAATTAAAAGTCCGATTTATACTGACAATCGCATGACTATTGGTGTACCAAAAGTGCGCCAAAATATTTTTAGAGGGCTGGCTGATCTGATTCAAAATGCGTACGGGGATGTTGACATCATTGGTGGTGTCGCGACAGCAGGAATTCCACATGCTGCTTGGGTTGCAGATATTTTGGATAAACCTATGATTTATGTTCGCTCAAAACCAAAAGATCACGGAGCAGGTCGACAGATAGAAGGGGCAACAGTTGCAGGGCAAAAAGTTGTGTTAATTGATGATTTGATTTCCACAGGTGGTTCAGTATTAGGGGCTGTTGAAGCCACACGTCAAGCAGGTGCTGAAGTGATTGGTGTCGTCTCAATTTTTTCATATGAGTTACCTGAAGGTGTCATTAATTTTAAACGGGCAAACCTCACGTTTAAATCGCTGACAACTTATTCGCAATTAATGGCTGCAGCAATTAAACGTGGTGAACTAAATGAGTCACAAATAACAACGCTAAAACAGTGGCAACTTAATCCTAAGCAGTGGTAAGTGTAAGCACAAAAAAACTCGGATAATTTATCCGAGTTTTTTGTGTCTTAATAAATAGCATCACGATAGAGACCAATAACTTTTCCTAAAATAGATACACGTCGCAAAATGATGGGAGACATGGCGTCATTTTCCGGTTGGAGACGGAAGTGGTCTGCTTCCCTGAAAAATCTTTTGACAGTGGCTTCATTGTCATCGTTCATTGCCACAACGACATCACCATTATCAGCATTATCTTGTTTACGAACAATAACCTTATCACCATCTAATATACCAATGTTGACCATGGAATTGCCACGAACATTTAACATGAACATATCACCATCAAATTGCATTAAATTATCAGGGATAGGGAAGAATTCAGTTGCCTCTTCTTCAACAGCTAAAATAGGTGTTCCAGCTGTTACAAGTCCAAGAACTGGGATGCGACCTGGGGTTGTTGAAACACCCAAAGCTTCGAGACCTGAATCAGTGACTTCAATCGCACGAGCGCGAGGCTTTGAGGCGTCTTTTAAAAGATAACCCTTCTTAACCAAACGTTCAATGTGACCATGAATGGTCGATGACGATGACAAGCCAACTGCCTCACCAACTTCACGAACTGTAGGTGGGTAACCGTTTGTTATTTGTGCTTCATGGATAAAACGGAGCACTTGAAGTTGTTTACTTTCTTGAATTTGAATTGCCATATGGGGTTTTAGTCCTTAATTCTACTCGATTTAATATATTATTATTATAACGAACAATCTCTAACAAATCAAACATTTGTTCGTTTCTTTGTATTTTGGTAATAAATTTATTGCGAAAATTTACTATTTCTTTAAAATTAAGCTGATTTTAAAAAAATGTGTGGATAAAATGCATATATGCTAATTGTTCTTACTTTAAATAAAAAAACAGCATATTTCTGATATTATCGTCTTGTGGTTTATGCTATAATTAGTTTTAGAAATTTAGTAAGGGGAATACTATGAATATAGGTATTGGACTTGTCATATTGATTGCAGTGTTAGCCTTGGTTATCGGATTGGCAGCTGGTTTTTTCTTAGCGCGTAACTCAATGAAAAGTTATTTAGCAAAGAATCCACCAATTTCAGAAGAAATGATGAAATCGATGATGATGTCAATGGGACAAAAGCCATCACAGAAAAAGTTGAATCAAATGATGGCTCAAATGAAGCAACAAAGCGAACAAGCGCAAAAAAAATAAGCCAATTGGCTTATTTTTTTTCGCGTTTGGGATCCAGGTATACCCAATCAGGGTTCACTTCGTGATCGAGATTATCAAATGCTTCTTGAATCAACTCAGTATATTTAGCGATGTTTTCTTTGTTCAATCTGTCTTTGCGATCAATGATAATTGGTTCACCAAAATTAATCACTGTGTTGTTCCTTTTAAATAACTGACCGAATGAGACGGGCCCTTGGTAAACTGTAGGAACAAGGGCTTTGCCCGCCATTTTGGCAATCAAGAGGGAACCGGATTTTAATTCATCGCTATGTCGAGAACCTGATGGAAACATAATTAATGAACGATTACCCTTTTTGAGTTCATTGACTGGAACTTTAATAACACTCGGTCCGACGTTTTCTCGGTCAACAGGAAACGCACCAGCAGATCTTATTAACCAAGCCAATGGTGGAAATTTGAATAATTCAACTTTGGCCATAAAAATAAAGTGTTTTGGGTAGGCTGCAATGGCATACCAAATAGGATCCCACCAGGTCCGATGGGGGCCGACAAGAATATAATTTTCATTAACAGGGATACGATCACGATTCATGTACTTGATACGTCCGTTGATAACCCATATAATACTTACAGCTATACCACGCAGAAAATCATAAAATTTCATTATTATTCACCTCATAAACTATCTTCATTAATTTTACACGATAAAGCGAGAAAAAAACAATGACTGAAGTAATTCTTAAAGAAGGAGAGCGTATTGATGGCTTACCTTCGCAAAATGTTCATATTATCCAAAATCCCGATATGTTTTCTTACTCCTTAGATGCCATATTATTAGCCCACTTTGCTGGGGTAAAAGGTAAAGGTGCTGGGTTAACGGTTGATTTAGGTGCTGGCACAGGTGCCGTTGGTCTTTTTTATTCACCAAAGGTCATCGGCAAAATTAAGCTAGTTGAGATTCAGCCTGAATTAGCTGAAATGGCACAACGCAGCATTGAAATGAATGGTTTGCAAAAACGTGTTAGTGTCCTGTTATCTGATATGAAAGATATTTTTAATGATATTCAACCTGGATCAGTGGAAACTGTTTTATCAAATCCACCATACTTCCCACTTAATGAAATGACAAAGACTAATCATGATACGCACTATGAACTTGCACGGCACGAATTAACAATTGATTTGCCTGGTTTAGCTCAAGTTGCCAATAAGTTATTAAAAAATAATGGTAAATTTTATATGGTTCATCGGCCAGACCGGCTGACGGATGTTTTTTCCGCATTTGAGCAACGAAAATTGCGGATTAAGCGTATGCAATTTGTTTATGGCAAAAGCGATCGTGAGGCAAATATGGTTCTTGTTGAGGCTATTAAAGCAGGTCGCCCAGGAGGGGTGCGCATTATGCCGCCAATTATTGCTTATACGCCAGAAAATAATTATACTTCGCAAGTAGAAGAGATATTATATGGTCAAGCGTGGTCATGATGAAGCTATATTACTTTTATGTCTTATATACTGCAGATGGTTACTTTTATGGTGGTTTCACTGATAATGTTCAGCGCCGATTTAAAACCCATGAATCGGGTAAAGGGGCAAAATTCACACGCGTTAAATCAAGACATCCTTTAAAACTAATCTATGAAGAATCATTTGAAACTAAACATGATGCATTACATGCAGAAGCTGCTTTCAAAAAACTGACCAGAAAACAGAAAGAATTATTCTTAACTGAACATCATCTTGATTCCAGTATTTGGCAATAACAGCTTGTAATTCTACACAAAATAACGTATACTGTTAAGTGTTGTGATTTACAACAAATACACACGGCAAACAAGTTCATATAGGTGCAGAAATGTCAGTATGAACGTCGAATTTGTCGGCGGAAAAAAACCTAGGAGACTATATATTATGGCAGTTATTTCAATGAAAGAACTCCTCGAAGCAGGTGTTCACTTTGGTCACCAAACACGTCGTTGGGACCCAAAAATGGATGAATATATCTTTACAGAACGTAATGGTATCCATATCATCGATTTACAAAAAACAGTTAAGTTAGTTGATGAAGCTTATAACTTTATTCGTAATGCATCAACTGATGATGCTAACTTTTTGTTTGTTGGTACAAAGAAACAAGCCTCAGACGCGATTGCTGAAGAAGCAACGCGCGCCGGTCAATACTTTATCAATCATCGTTGGTTGGGTGGTACTTTAACAAATTGGAATACAATCAAGACACGTATCCAACGTTTGAAGGACTTGGAAACAATGGCCGAAGACGGTACATTTGAACAATTGCCTAAAAAAGAAGTTGTTTTGTTAAACAAGCAACGTGAAAAGTTGAATAAATTCTTGGGTGGTATCAAGGATATGCCTGGTTTGCCAGACGTATTGTTTGTTGTTGACCCTAAGAAGGAAGAAATTGCCGTTAAGGAAGCAAATATGTTGAACATTCCAGTTGTGGCAATGATTGACACAAACGCTAACCCTGAAGTGGTTGACGTTAAAATTCCTGCTAACGATGATGCTATTCGTGCTGTTCGTTTGATTACTGCTAAGATGGCTGATGCGATTATCGAAGGTCGTCAAGGTCAAGATTCAGCACCTGAAGATGCTTTTGTTGCGGGTGACGAAAATACAGAATCAATCGAAGAAATCACTAACATTGTCGAAGAAGGCAATAACTAATATTTTAATGACAAATGCCGTTCCTGCGGACCTGTTTGGGACGCAGAGTGGCATTTTTATTTGTCCGGAACATATAAAAAGCATGTTATAATAAAATCATAAATTATTTTAGAGGAGCAATATAATGGCAATTACTGCTGCACAAGTAAAAGAACTACGTGATAAGACGTCTGTTGGTATGATGGATGCTAAGAAGGCTTTAGTAGAATCTGACGGTGACTTAGATAAAGCAATTGATTTGCTTCGCGAAAAAGGTATGGCTAAGGCTGCTAAGAAGGGCGACCGTGTCGCTGCTGAAGGCATGACTTATGTTGCCGTTAGCGGTAATAAAGCTGCTATCATTGAATTAAATTCAGAAACTGACTTTGTTGCTGGAAATGCTGAATTTAATGATTTGTTAAAGGCTGTAGCCAACACAATTGTTGAATTTTCACCAAAAGATGTTGAAGCTGCTTTGGCACTTGAAGTTGAAGCTGGGCAGACATTGAATGACAAAATTATTGGCACAACACAAATTACTGGTGAAAAGATTACGCTACGTCGCTTCACAGTTGTTGAAAAGTCTGATACTGAAAATTTTGGTGCTTACTCACATTTAGCTGGCTCAATTTCATCACTAGTTGTTGTTGATGGTGCGTCATCAGAAGCAGCCCGCGATATTGCAATGCACGTTGCGGCGATCGCTCCTAAGTACGTTTCGGACGACGAAGTACCGGCTGAAGTTGTTGAAAAAGAAAAGTCAGTTCAACTGGCTTCTGAAGATTTGGCGGGTAAGCCTGATAACATCAAAGAAAAGATGGTTGAAGGACGTATCAAGAAATTCTTGGCTGAAATTTCATTGTTAGATCAAGCTTTTGTCAAGAATGGTGATCAAACAGTTGCGCAGTTTATTGCTTCACAAAATGGTACAGTAAAGTCATTTGTACGTTATCAAGTTGGTGATGGTATTGAAAAGAAAGTGACTGATTTGGCTGAAGAAGTTGCCAAGCAACTCGGCTAATAAATAAAAAGTGTGTTATATCATAATAACGCACTTTTTTTGTGGGACATTTTTGGTATAATTGACTAAGTAGAAAATGAGGTAAATCATGACTGATATGAAGTATAAACGTGTTTTGATGAAACTTTCTGGTGAGGCATTGGCTGGAGAGAAAGGTCAAGGAATTAATCTTGATACAGTTTCTGAAATTGCGCAAGATTTAAAAGAAGTACATGACCTAGGAACACAAATTGCAATTGTTGTTGGTGGTGGTAATTTATGGCGTGGTGAACCTGCTGCACAAGTTGGCATGGAAAGGTCACGTGCTGATTATACTGGCATGCTTGGCACGACGATGAATGCACTAGTGTTGCAAGATGCATTAGAACGTGCGGGTGTAGATACACGTGTTCAAACTGCCATTACGATGCAGCAAATTGCAGAACCCTACATTCGTGGACGCGCGATAAGACACCTCGAAAAGGGACGCATAGTGATTTTTGCAGCAGGTACAGGATCACCTTATTTCTCAACAGATACTACAGCGGCATTACGTGCAAACGAAATTAATGCTGATGCGATTTTGATGGGTAAAAATGGGGTTGATGGTATCTATGATTCTGATCCAAATAAGAATGCGAATGCTGTTAAGTTTTCAGAATTAACACATTTGGATATTTTGAAACGTGGATTGAAAGTAATGGATTCAACAGCAAGTTCATTGTCAATGGATAATAACATGCCACTTGTCGTGTTTAATCTAAACACACCGGGCAACTTGAAAAGAGTTGTATTAGGTGAAAATATTGGTACAACAGTTACAGGAGGAAAATAATGTCTTTTAATTTAACAGATGCCAAGGCGCGTATGCAAGGTGCCCAAGATGCTTTACAACGTGAACTTGGTAGTATTCGTACAGGGCGCGCGAATCCACATATTTTAGATCGTATAGAAGTTGAATACTACGGTGCTATGACGCCACTTAATCAAGTTGCTTCAATTTCTGTTCCCGAAGCACGCATTTTGATGATTACGCCATTTGACAAGACCGTATTAGAAGAAATTATTCGTGCAATTAATATATCGGACTTAGGATTAAACCCAGCTTCGGATGGTAACATTGTTCGATTGGCAATTCCTCAAATGACTGAAGAAGGTCGTAAGGATTTGGTCAAACAAGTGAAGGCAGAAGCTGAAAAAGCAAAAGTTTCTGTTCGTAATGTCCGCCGTGATGCGATGGATTCTGTCAAAAAAGATAAAGAATTACCTGAAGACGATGCACGTCATGCGGAAGATGATGTGCAAAAGCTTACTGATGAAAATATCAAAGCCATTGATACGATTGCTTCTGATAAAGAGAAAGAGTTATTGACGATATAAGGTATAAGGCTGATTGAGGCCTAACGAATATTATTTGATATAAGCTATAATATTAACTTGACGCTGAGTCGAGTTTTTTATTTGGGGGTTGTTTATTTTGAGAAGATATTTAAGGTATTGGCAAGAAGCCTTTAATTTTAATGGTGGGACTTACCGCTTAGATTTTTGGTTTGTCCAAACTATCAATAATTTTATTTTGGCAATGCTAACTTTCGTTGTGGGAAGTATTTTCAACGAATGGGTATTGCTAAGTCGATTATCTTCAATATTGAATGTGTTAATTTTTGTACCAAATTTATCACTATTTATTCGTCGGTTACGGGATACAGGATTGTCACAACAAGCTATTTCTATTGTGCTACTCAGTCCGGTTTTAATTGGCGTGATTATTAGCTTTTTCAGTGCCATTGGTTTGTTAATTTTGGTACCTTTACTGTTACTGATATATATTGGTAGCTTGATTTTCTTGTTAGCCCGGCGTTCAGCATATTGGACGCCGGTTCTAAAGATAAATCAAAAGATTAGTTTTATAGCCTTTTTTGTTGTGATGGTATCTGCAATAATCAGTTTAAATACTATGGTATTGGCTCAACAAATGACCACAATTAATACGTTATTGCAAAAGATACAAAAGCAAAGAACAAATACAGTGGTGAGCATTACTAAAACATCTTCAAACCAATCAGAAGTTATCGACTCAATTTTATCTTCTGCTGTATCGAATAATCCAGTGCCAAGCCAATCAAAAACCAAATCGACGTCATCCAAAATACCTGAGATTCAGGTGAAAGCATTGCCCGATGACTCGACTACGGTAAACTATCGACAGTTACCAGAAATGTTGTTAGGAGATGATGACTTTGGATTTTTTAAAGTACAAGGCAATTGGCAACAGGATAGCACATCACTTCAATGGTCACTTGACACACCAAATCAGAATGCGACAATCATGACGAGTACAAGAGGTCAAGGATTTGGCGTGGATGCGTCTAGCTTTCCGTTTGAAAAGATATTAGGACAGAGTCATTTTAAGTTAAAGCAACAAGGTGAAATTGACGTCTGGCGTATTGATGGCACATACCAGGTACCGACAACTGGTGAAAGAACAGAAATGAGTTATTTAGAATGGTATATGCCCGATGGACATATTCGAGTGATGTATGTGTTTTCTGATTCTAAGCCGCTATTAAATTTAATCATTAATTCATTATCGAACACTTACCAGTCAACTGTTTGAATTTTTGAAAGACTTGACGTTTTAATTAATGACGTGCATAATAAGTATATTAAGTTTACTGACTATGAGATCATGTGGCGATGATGGAGTTTGTAAACAGTCGAGTGTCGAGAAAACTTTCTCGGAAATCAGGTGGAACCGCGCGCAAGCGTCCTGATGTCATGTATTTTGGCATTGGTGACTGTGGACGCGCGGTTTTTTGTCGGAAAGGAATATTCAAAAAATATATTTATGGCCTACTAATTCGTTTGATATTAAGTAGGATCGATTATAAAAAATACCAACCTGTGGTTGGTAATAAATTTTAAAAATAGTAAGGAAATAAAAATGACAGAACATAAATTATCATTACAGGATATTATTTTAACATTACAACAATACTGGGCTAAACAAGGCGCTAATCTGATGCAAGCCTATGACAATGAAGTTGGTGCTGGAACACAATCACCGTATACTTTTTTACGTGCCAATGGACCAGAGCCTTGGAATGCAGCTTACGTGCAACCTTCACGTCGACCCGCTGATGGTCGCTATGGGGATAATCCTAATCGACTTTTTCAACATCACCAATTTCAAGTTGTTATGAAACCCTCACCCGCGAACATTCAAGAACTGTATCTTGGATCGTTAGAGGCACTGGGTATTAAACCACTTGAACATGACATTCGTTTTGTCGAGGATAATTGGGAAAACCCCTCAATGGGTGCTGCTGGTATTGGTTGGGAAGTTTGGTTGGATGGCATGGAAGTCACACAATTTACGTATTTTCAACAAGTTGGTGGGATTGAAGTCGATTCGGTGACAGCAGAAGTCACTTATGGTTTAGAACGCTTAGCTTCATACATCCAAGATGTGCCAACTGTCTACGATTTGGAGTGGGGTAATGGTGTTCTTTATGGTGATATTTTCAAAGAACCAGAATATGAACATTCAAAATATGCCTTTGAAGAATCGAACCAAACAGTATTGCTCAGACATTTTGATGAGTTCGAAGCAGAAGCAACACATCTATTAGAATTAGGCTTAGTACACCCAGCATACGATTATATTTTAAAATCATCACATACATTTAATTTATTAGATGCGCGCGGAACAGTTTCTGTCACAGAGCGTGCAGGTTACTTGCATAGAATCAGAACAATGGCACGCCGTGTATCAAAAGTATTTATCCAAGCTCGTGCGGATCTGGGGTTTCCGTTACTTAAAGACATTGAACTACGGGATAAGTATTTGGGAGAAAATGGTAAGTATGCAAAGCAGGAAGGAAAATAAAGCATGTCAACATTTTTATTAGAAATTGGTTTAGAAGAAATGCCAGCACATTTGGTTACCAGTTCGGAAGCACAATTGATTGAACGCACCAAGGCTTTTTTGGCAGAACACCGTTTATCTGTGGGTGAGATTAAACCATTTTCAACACCACGTCGTCTGGCATTTCAACTAGTTGATGTTGCTTTAGAATCTGAATCATTATCTGAAGAAAAGCGTGGTCCAGCAATTAATCGCGCGAAAGACGAACAAGGCGGTTGGTCAAAGGCGGCTCAGGGATTTGCTCGAGGGCAAGGTGCGACACCTGAAGATTTCGAAGAACGGGAGGGGTATGTTTGGTTAACAAAACATACGCCAGGTGAAGCAGCAGCAACAATTCTAGCTAAAATTGGTGATGAAGTCGTATCACAGATGAAATTCACGACTTATATGAAATGGGCAAACAACAGTTTTCTGTATGTTAGACCAATTCGTTGGCTTGTTGCCTTACTAGATGAAGCGATTGTTGACTTTAGTATTTTGGAAGTTTCAACAGGCCGGTTCACACGCGGCCATCGTTTTTTATCTCATGAACACGTTGAAATTAGCCATGCCAATCGATATGTTGACACATTGAAAGCGGCATATGTTTTAGTTGATGCTGAGGGGCGTAAATCTGAAATACGTCGCCAACTTGAAATGATTGCTACGCAAAATCATTGGTTATTACAACTTGATGTTGATGCAGCACAAAATTTACTAGAAGAAGTAAACAACATTGTTGAATGGCCAACAGCATTTTCTGGTAGTTTTGATCAGAAGTATTTAGAAGTACCAGACGCGGTATTGATGACCTCGATGCGTGAACATCAACGATTTTTCTATGTGACAGATCAATCAGGTGCGTTGTTGCCAAACTTTTTGTCGGTTCGAAACGGCAATGCTGAAAATCTCAGTAATGTGATTGCTGGTAATGAAAAAGTGCTTGTTGCACGATTAGAAGATGCAGAATTTTTTTATCATGAGGATCAACAAAAAACAATTGCGGATAGTATGGCAAAAGTCAAAAAGTTGGTTTTTCATGAAAAAATTGGCACAGTCTACGAACATATGCAGCGTGTTGGCAAATTAGCAGCAGATCTGGCGGCCAGTCTTAATTTTGATGATTCAAAAAAAGCAGATCTTGCTCGTGCTTCAGAAATTTATAAATTTGATTTAATGACTGGTATGGTTGGTGAATTTGATGAATTGCAAGGTATTATGGGTGAACATTACGCCAAATTATTTGGTGAAAATGCCGCTGTAGCTGTTGCTATTAAAGAACACTATATGCCAACATCTGCTCATGGGGATGTTGCTACGACTGATGTCGGTGCTGTGTTGGCGATTGCTGATAAATTAGATGCCATTATAACTTTTTTCTCGGCTAACCTTATGCCAACGGGTTCGAATGATCCTTATGGTTTGCGCCGTGCTGCGACTGGTATCGTGAGAACACTTGAAAATAAGAAATGGCATGTTGCGTTAAAACCGGTACTAGATGTGTTTGTCACAAATACTGGTGAAGTGACACAAAATGCTGATTTAACGGCAGTGCTAGCATTTATTTTTGATCGTGTCCGTAAAATCGCATTAGATCGTGGTATTCGCCAAGATATTGTGTCTGCTGGTACTGCACTGGTAGGTAGTACGGATGTGGTTTACATTGCTGACCGCACGCAAGTTTTAGCCAAACATGCAGATGATGTTAATTTCCGTGAAGTGATTGAATCATTAACGCGTGTTTCTCGTTTAGCCGTTAAACAAATCAGTCATGATCTGGTTGATGAAAATTTGTTTGAAAATGACGCTGAAAGTAAACTGTATGCGGCTTCAAAAGCAATTGACTTGCAGGATGTAGAAGGTCAAGGTGGCGAAGCAGTTTATCAGGCATTGGCTGCATTGCAAATGCCGATTGCTAATTACTTTGATGAGACCATGGTTAACGTTGATAATCAAACAATTAAGAATAATCGTTATGCTCAGTTAAATTTGATTCATCGATTAGCCGTTGGTTTAGGTGACTTATCAAATATTGTTATTAAATAAAGCAAAAAATTAATGATCGTCTCATTCACGTTTAGAAATAAAGGATTAAATAAGCAACAAGTTGTTTTGAATATCAGTGAACGTAATAGGCGATGCAACACAATAATTGTACGTGATTTAATGTCATAAATGACTTAGATCACGTTTTTTTATGGCCATTCATGATAAAATAAAATAGACAGAATAATTGAAAGTATACGCATTTTTGCGTGATAAAAAAATGACAGATATAAATTTAGAACAACTCAAAGAACGGCAAAAGCATATTCGCAATTTTTCAATCGTAGCGCACATTGATCATGGAAAATCAACCATCGCAGATCGTATTTTAGAACAGACGCACACGGTTGCTGAACGTGATATGCAAAACCAATTGTTAGACACAATGGATTTAGAACGCGAACGGGGCATTACAATTAAACTGAATGCTGTTGAGGTACACTATGATGCACAGGATGGTGAAACCTATATTTTTCATTTGATTGACACACCAGGGCATGTGGATTTTTCTTATGAGGTGTCTCGGTCACTGGCAGCTGCGGAAGGCGCTATTTTAGTTGTGGATGCGGCGCAAGGTGTTGAAGCACAAACGTTGGCTAATGTATATCTGGCATTGGAAAATGATTTAGAAATTTTACCAGTGATTAATAAAATTGATTTACCAGCGGCTGATGCAGAGAAAGTCCGTGCGGAAATTGAAGATGTTATTGGAATTGATGCATCAGATGCTGTATTAGCTTCAGCCAAAAAAGGCGTCGGCATCCCTGAACTGCTCGAAAGAATTGTGACAGATTTACCGGCACCAACAGGTGATTTAGAAGCACCATTGCGCGCATTAATTTTTGATTCAGCTTATGATGCTTATCGTGGTGTTGTTGTTAATATGCGAGTGCGTGAAGGTATTGTGAGACCAGGCGATAAAATTAGAATGATGAATACTGGCGCAGAATATGAAGTAAATGAAGTTGGTGTCATGTCACCGATTGCTCAAAAACGTGACTATTTGATGGCCGGGGACGTCGGCTATCTCACAGCAGCCATTAAGGATATTCATACAACACATTCAGGTGATACAATCACATTGGTTAATAATCCAGCTAGTGAGCCTTTGTCAGGTTATAAACCAATGACACCTATGGTTTATTCTGGCCTTTATCCTTCAGACAATGCTAAATACACTGACTTACGTGAGGCACTAGAAAAGTTGCAATTAAATGATGCAGCGTTAACATTTGAACCAGAAACATCGCAAGCATTGGGTTTCGGTTATCGTGTTGGGTTCCTTGGTTTATTACATATGGATGTTGTTCAAGAAAGATTGGAGCGAGAGTTTGATCTGGATTTAGTTACTACTGCACCTTCGGTTACCTACCATGTGATGACTAATGATGACGAATTGGTTGAAATTGAAAATCCATCCGAAATGCCTGAAGCTTCAAAAATTAAATATATCGAAGAGCCTTATGTTGATGCTCAAATTATGGTGCCAAATGACTACGTTGGCGCGGTAATGGAGTTGGCGCAGCGTAAACGTGGTGAATTCGATACGATGGAGTATTTGGATGAGACGCGTGTTAACGTGAAATACCAAATACCACTGTCTGAAATCATTTTCAACTTTTTTGATAAATTAAAATCAAGTACAAGAGGATATGCCTCTTTAGATTATGAAATTTCAGGATATCGCCAGTCTGATTTAGTTAAAATTGACATCTTGTTGAATTCTGAAAAAGTAGATGCTTTGAGTTTTATTGTGCACCGTGATTTTTCAGTAGAACGCGGCCGTATTATCGCCTCAAAGTTGAAAGAAATAATTCCTCGTCAAAACTTTGAAATTCCTGTACAGGCTGCCATTGGTGCTAAAATTTTAGCACGTACAAACATTAAGGCGTATCGTAAAGATGTGACGGCTAAAATTCACACGGGTGATCCTGATCGTCGTGCCAAATTATTGGACAAGCAAAAACGAGGTAAAGCACGTATGAAATCTGTTGGCACGGTTGAAGTACCGCAAGAGGCTTTCATGGCAGTATTGAAAACGGAGGACGACAACCAGTATGCACGAGGAAACTAATACGTCTAAGCGTTCTCGCGTAAACCGTCATTTGGAAGTGCAAAAGTATCAAATGACAAAGCGTATCAAAATTATGATGTATTTATCGTTCGCCATGCTGTTTTTTATTGTCGGGTTTGCAATTATGGCAATTGGTTTTAACTACGATGGTGTTACACAAAAAGAGCGTGTTAGGATGGCAAAAAAAGATGCAAAAGCAGTGTTGGAATTTGGCTTAACGGGTCAAATGACAACCCCATTTTCAGATGATATTTTGCCAGTATCATCTGAAAATTGGCAAAAAGAGATGACTGACAGTATACGACAGGCAGTTGAAACAAGTGAAGGAGTGGCTAATGATGCTGCTTTTTCAGGGAAATTATATGAGAAGCAGGCGGTCATGTCAGCATTGTCAAATCACTATCTGACGACACTTCAACATGCGCGAGATTATAAAATTAGTAAGATATCTTTTGATAAATACCACAATGTTACGGTGAATTACACAGTGACACCTATCAATTTAGTAATTGCGCAAAGACGGGTACAAACCTTTGTTAATCAAGAACTCAAAAAAAGTCCTGACGAAATAGCTAACTTGAGTGAAGCGCAGTTTCGATTAGTTGAATATGCTTTGGTTGCATCAAATTGGAAAAAAATTGTTGGTCAAAAAGTGCCGACATCTTCCAAAAAAAATGGTGAAATAAAATTATTGTATACTAACCATTTTTTTAAGGGCGGTTATCAAGTAACAAAAGAGACACTAAATAATGTGTTGAACAGTGGGTTGGCAGAATAGGAGAATAAATATGATATTTTTTGATAAAATGAAAAGTCATTGGCCATTTAGTCATAAAAAAATGCGTGCTATTGGCTTTGAACGGGCTTTAGACATTGATGATCCAAACGTTTTTATTGAAAAAAAAATATCCCGGCCAAAACCAGGTCCTCATGAAATATTGGTCAAGGTTACAGCAAGTGGCATTAATCCAGTTGACATAAAAATGCGTCAAAATTATAAAAATGAGGGGCAATTCCGCGTTTTAGGGTTTGATGCCGTTGGTGAAGTCATAGCCATTGGTGCAGAGGTCACGAAGTTTTCAATTGATGACAAAGTCTACTATGCTGGTGTTCAAACTCAGCAGGGATCACACGCAAGTTATCAAGTTGTTAACGAACTACTGGTTGGTCATGCGCCAATTAATCTTACTGTTGCCGAGGCTGCCGCAATGCCATTAACCGCAATTACGGCTTTTGAAATTTTACATGATGCCTTTGGTTTTGACTTAATCGAAAATGTTGGTGTTAGTAAAACCATTTTGATTATAAATGGTGCGGGTGGTGTCGGATCTACATTAATACAATTAGCAAAATATCTCGGTATGACTGTGATTACAACCGCGTCGCGTCTTGAATCTGTGACATGGGTCAAATCATTAGGGGCAGATTATATTTTAGATTATCATCAAGATCTACATGATCAGTTAAAACAAATTAAACAAGATAAGGTTGATTATATTGCTATACTACAAAATACCAATGCCTATTGGCCACTAGTACTGGACACAATTAACCCCTTTGGCCGAATAGCCTCTATTGTTGAAACGACTGAACCGATTGATATGGCACCATTAAAAAATATTGGGGCACAGTTTAGCTGGGTATTTATGTTTGCTAAAGGAAATTACGGCGTTGATATGGCAGCACAAGGAGATGCACTTAACGAAATCGCTGAATTATTAGATCGTGGGGTCATTCATTCAACCTTGAAGAAAACTTACAATGGTTTAACAGTTGAAAACCTAAAACACGCAACGCAAGAAGTAGAAACAGGGCATACAATTGGCAAGGTTGTTATTACACATGAGGTTTTGATATGAATTGGCAAGCTTTAAACGTAGCGACAAAAAATGAGGCTATCGAAGCCGTTTCTGATATTTTGTTAAGAGCAGGTGCGGAAGGGGTGCAAGTGGATGATTCGGATATTGTGTCTGTTATCGCATATTATGAGGATGATGCTAATTTACCAAAGATAGTCTCATATATCGCAACAGCTTTGGACCGATTACCACAATTTGGTATTGATGCTTCTCCGGCAACCATTTCACTCAATGGCGTTGTTCAAGCAGATTGGGAAGATAACTGGAAGCAATATTATCATGCTCAACGCATGACGCGTCATATCACAGTTGTTCCTTCTTGGGAAAAGTTTGTACCACAACAATCAGAAGAAAAGCCAGTTATAATGGATCCCAAATTAGCTTTTGGTACAGGAACACATGAAACAACTCAGTTGATGATTCAAGCGTTAGAAACAGTGGTACGTGGTGGAGAATCAATGATTGACGTCGGTACTGGGTCAGGCGTCTTAGCAGTTGCTGCTAAGCATCTGGGTGTTGCTTCCGTCATTGCAACGGATATTGATGAGATGTCTGTGCACGTGGCAAAAGAAAACTTGTTGCTCAATCCTGTGGCTGAGGATGTTTTAGTGATAACGAGTGATCTCTTGGTAGATGTCCACACGCAACCGGTTGATATCATAGTTGCCAATATTTTAGCAGATGTGATTGAACGTTTAATACCACAAACGTTGTCGTTACTCAAACCAAAGGGCTATTTTTTGATTTCTGGTATTTATGACGCTATTGCACAACATATTGAGTCTCAGTTACGTACTCATGGTTATAAAATTATCCAAAAATCACAAATGGGTGAGTGGCATAGTTATATAGCACAATTTGAGGAGTATTAGTTCATGCAGCGTTATTTTTTAAAACAAGCTATTGATGATGACCATATTGTTTTAACACATGATCAAGACATTTTTAAGCACTTTGGTAAAGTTTTACGTGCACGTGTCGGTTCGCAAGCAGAGTTTGTGAGTCGTACAAAAAAGGTTGTGGTTGGTGAGGTGATAGCCATTGATTCAGAAACAATGACCTTAGCGGTTGTATCGCGCTTGAATGATGCAGTTGAACTGCCTATCGAAGTTACAATGATTGTGTCACCCCTTAAAAATGATCGATCAGATTGGTTTGTTCAGAAAGCAACGGAACTTGGCGTTAATCGAATTATTTTTACTAATATGTCACGTACTGTAGCGGATTGGCAAAAGCAACAATCAAAAAAAGGGTTACGTTTACAAAAAATTGCTGAGGCAGCAGCGGAGCAATCACACCGATTGATGGTACCGATGGTTGATTTTTTGCCTTGGGAAGAAGTCGTTCGTTTACCTAAAAAAGCGGGTATTGTCGCTTGGGAAGAATCTGCACGGCAAGGTGAGGTTGCAACATTGGTTAAAGTGATTAATCAGCTACCTAAAGAGGCGCATGTTCATGTTTTGTTAGGTCCTGAAGGTGGTTTAACGCTATCAGAAATTAATTTGTTGATTGAAAATGGCTATCAGGCCGCAGGATTAGGACCACGCATTTTGCGTGCAGAAACAGCGCCGCTTTACGTTTTGTCAGCAATTAGCGTCTTGCGGGAATTAAATGAATAGTTTATAATAAATTAATGAGATGATTTATGAATTAGTTATTATATTCAAAAGTGTGATTTTAAAGGGTGGTTGCTTATGAAAAAAGCTTTTAAAAAATATTACGGCTATCAATGGCTCATGGCACTCCTTCTTGGGTTAGGCTTACCGTTTGTTGGTAAACAATTGGGTTGGCGAGAAATTAATCAAGTGATTTGGCTGTATCTTATTATTAATAGTCTGTACACACTTTATCTCGGATATGAAGTGCGTAGACGGGGTTACTCACCATTTATACTTGTTCTGGTACCAACTATCTTTTCTATAGTGACCACTTTGTGGCTTAATCTTGTACCAATACAATATGGGATATACTTCGGGCTGTTATATGTTGTGTTAAGTTTGTTCACCTTCTTTGGTGATACACGTGACGACCCAGATGAAAACCTTATTCCGGTGGAAAATGGGTTTCATGTTGTAGAAACATCTGTTGACAAAGAATTTCCGATATCAGTAGATGGCGGGTTTAGGTCTTAGAAGCAGGTATACGACAGAGTGGCCATGATATTATTATGAAAAGCGCGATGATTCGCGCTTTTTCTGTTATAATTATAAGAGGTATTTTTACATTAATATACATTTATCGGCTTTTAAGTACCACGCACGTGTTCTTAAAATGGAGGAAAATTAATTGATCACAGTTTCAGAAATGAGTTTCAGCTTTGCTGGACCTAAATTATATCAAGATGTTAACTTGAAGTTGACACCTGGCAATACCTATGGCATCATTGGTGCCAATGGTGCAGGTAAATCAACTTTTTTAAAATTACTACAAGGTGAACTACAACCAACAGAAGGTGTTATTGCAATTGGTGAAGGGGAACGTTTGTCATCTTTACAACAAGATCACTTTGCCTTTGATGCCTTTACAGTGTTAGATACTGTTGTGCAAGGTCATAAACGTTTGTATGAAGTGAAAACAGAAATGGACGCTATTTATGCTAAACCAGACTTTAGTGATGAAGACGGGGTACGCGTTGCAGATTTAGGCGCCGAATTTGAAGAACTTGATGGTTGGAACGCAGAAGTTGAAGCAGGACAATTGTTGAGTAAATTAGGTATACCAGATACCATGCAAGACACGGTTATGGGTGAATTAACCGAAAATGATAAAGTTAAGGTTTTGTTGGCACAAGCATTATTTGGTAATCCTGATATTTTGGTATTAGACGAACCAACAAACGGGCTTGATGTACAAACGATTAACTGGCTTGAGGATTTCTTGGCTGATTTTCCTAACCTCGTCATTGTTGTGTCGCATGATCGTCATTTCTTAAATGCTGTGTCGACTAACATTTTGGATGTTGACTTTGGTAAGATTACACCATTTGTAGGTAATTACGACTTTTGGCGTGAATCGTCTGAATTAGCACAGCGCTTAGCTTCACAACAAAATTCTAAAAAAGAAGAACAAATTAAGCAATTACAAGAATTCGTGGCACGTTTTTCAGCTAATGCTTCAAAATCGAAACAAGCGACAGCTCGTAAGAAACAATTGGATAAAATCACACTAGATGATATTAAACCGTCATCGCGTAAGTATCCCTTTATTAATTTCCCTATGAATCGCGATATGGGGAATGACATGCTTCGCGTTGAAAATGTTTCAAAATCAATTGATGGTGAAAAAGTATTAGATAATATTTCGTTTATTGGACGTCCAGGTGATAAAATTGCGATTTTGTCTCGTTCAGACCTCGCCACGACAACATTGATGCAAATTATTGCCGGAACTTTAACCCCAGATACGGGTACAGTAAGTTGGGGTGTCACAACGTCACAATCTTATATTGCTAAAGACTTAAATGATAACTTTGAAAATCAAGAGGCAACAATTTTAGATTGGTTGCGTGATTTTGCTGAAGAGGAACAAAAAGATAATACAAGTTTACGAGGCATGTTAGGGCAGCTTCTGTTCCGTGGGGATGATTCTTTGAAGCAAATCAAGGTATTATCTGGTGGCGAAAAAGTACGTATTACTTTGGCTAAGATGATGTTGTTAAAAGCCAATGTTTTATTGATGGATGATCCTACTAATCATTTAGATCTTGAATCAATCCAATCGTTAAATGATGCAGTTGTGAACTTTAAAGGTGGTATTGTAATGACATCACACGATCACGAGTTCCTAGGAACGACAGCTAACCATGTTATTGAGGTATCCGCTAAGGGTGCTGTGGATCGTGTGGATACAAGCTATGATGAATTTATCTCAACTGAAAGTATTCAAGAAAAAGTGAAAGAACTTTATTGATATTTTCTATGATACCAATTAAAGGGGGCGTCTAAGGACGCTTTTTTGCATGGTATAATAAATGCAGAGGAGAAATGTAATCATGACAATTGGTATTGATAAAATAGCCTTTTACACACCTAATTATGTACTTGATCTTGTGGCACTAGCTAAAGCACGAGGTGATGAGCCAGACAAATATACAATTGGTATAGGACAGGATCATCAGGCCGTTGTACCTAATTTTGAAGATGTTGTGACAATGGGAGCCAATGCCGCAGTTAAAATCATCACCCATGAGGATCGTGATGCAATTGATGAAATTATTTTTGCAACAGAATCGGGTATTGATAATTCTAAATCAGGTGCGTTATATGTTCAACAGCTATTACAATTATCTGAGTTCATTCGAACGATTGAAGTGAAACAAGCGTGCTATGCTGGGACTTATGCTTTAATGAAGGCACGTGATTACGTTGCGACGCATCCAGGAAGACGCGTGTTAGTCATCGCATCTGATATTGCACGTTACGGTTTAGGAACGCCCGGAGAAGTAACTCAAGGCGCTGGTGCAGTAGCTATGATTGTATCAGAAAACCCAAAGATCATGTCAATTAATAATGATTCAGTTTATATGAGTCGTCAGGTATCTGATTTTTGGCGTCCGATCGATCGAGAGGAGGCTTTGGTTGATGGTCATTTGTCGACAGCTATTTATAAAGAAATGTTTTTATTGTTATGGCAACGGTACAAACAGCAAACTGATCACCAAATTAATCACTTTGCAGGATTTGCTTTCCACTTACCTTATACAAAAATGGGAAAAAAAGCATTAGATCAGATTATGTCAGAGGCAACAGCGCAACAGCAAGAGCGCTTAGCACTAAATTTAACAGCTAGTCAACGGTTTAGTCGAGAGGTCGGGAATCTATACACAGGCTCAGTTTATTTAAGCCTATTGTCACTTCTAAGTCACGCCGAAAACTTAAAATCTGGTGAACATTTGGCTGTTTTTAGTTATGGATCAGGTGCTGAGGCAGAGCTTTACTCAGTGACACTCGAACCCGGTTTTGAGAATTATGTGCCGGCTAAATTGACACAAGAAATGTTGTTAAAGCGTCGGCCGGTTAGCGTTAGTGAGTATGAAGCTTTTTTCAAAACACAGCGCTTCAATTCACATATTAATATGAAAACTGATGCCGCTTCTAACAGTAGAAGATTTCAGTTTATGGGCTGGCAAGGTGGTGAGCGGGTCTACCAATAGATACTGAAAAATAATGGCGCTTCGGTGCTAATTATTGTATAATATTTAAATAACTTTTAAAGAGGAAAAAAATGGCCAAAGCAGTTGTAACAGTTATCGGAAAAGACAAACCTGGGATTATTGCTGGTGTATCTCGTACACTAGCTGAACATGATATTAATATTCTGGATGTGTCACAAACAATCATGTCTGATATTTTCACAATGAGTATGCTAGTTAATTTGGAAAAATTGGACGAAGAATTTAATAAGTTACAAAACGATTTAAATCATCTTGGAAAAAAGTTAAACGTTGAAATTCATACGCAACGTGAAGAAATTTTTGATGCCATGAGTCGTATTTGACTAACAGACGTACTTTGTTGAAAAAGCCATGCTATAGTTTTTTATGATGGCTGATGATATCGTGTCTGTGTTAGGCAAATAAAAACTGGAGAAATTATGGAAACCAATCAAATAACTGAAACGATCAATATGGTTGCGGAAGAGCATTTGGACATTCGCACTGTTACGATGGGAATTTCACTACTCGATACAATAGCTGGCACACCACAGGAAACGGCTAAGAACATTTATCAAAAAGTGACTACTTATGCTAAGGATTTAGTTGAAGTGGCACAACAAATAGAGCGTGAATTTGGTATTCCGATCACTAATAAACGCATCAGTGTGACACCTATTGCGCTAATTGCTGGGAAAGCCAGTCCTGATGATATGCTATATTATGCACATGCGTTAGATGATGCAGCAAAAGCAGTTGGCGTTGACTTTATAGGTGGCTATTCAGCACTTGTTCAAAAAGGATTTGCAAACGGTGATTTGTCGCTTATTAAATCACTACCCCGTGTCTTAACAGAAACTGATCTTGTGATGTCAAGCATCAATATTGGTTCTACAAAAGCAGGTATTAATTTAGATGCTATTAAATTGATGGGCGAAACGATAAAAGCGATTACTGACAAATCAGACACCGCGAACGCTAAATTAGTTGTGTTTGCAAATGCAGTAGAAGATAATCCCTTCATGGCTGGCGCTTTTCATGGTGTTAGTGAAGCAGATGTTGTCATTAATGTTGGTGTTTCTGGCCCAGGTGTCGTTAAACGTGCACTTGAAAAGGTGAAAGGTGAACCGATTCAAATTGTTGCTGAAACAGTTAAGAAAACTGCCTTTAAAATCACACGAGTCGGTCAAATGGTCGGATCGTTAGCTGCTGAACGGTTAGGTGTTGAATTTGGTATTGTCGACTTAAGTCTAGCACCAACGCCTGCTCGTGGTGATTCAGTTGCTGAAGTCTTAGAAGAAATTGGTCTTGAAATGGTTGGGACACATGGGACAACTGCAGCACTGATGTTGCTTAATGATGCGGTCAAAAAAGGCGGTGTGATGGCGTCACAGCGTGTTGGCGGTTTGTCAGGTGCTTTCATACCAGTTTCTGAGGATGCTGGCATGATTGATGCTGTTAAAGCTGGTGTGTTATCATTGGCTAAGTTAGAAGCAATGACAGCGGTTTGTTCTGTTGGCCTTGATATGATTGCAATTCCTGGAGAAACAGATGCGACAACAATTGCTGCCATGATTGCTGATGAAGCAGCAATTGGTGTGCAAAATAATAAAACAACTGCTGTGAGAATCTTACCAACTAATGGGACCAAAGTTGGCGATATCGTAGACTATGGCGGTTTGTTAGGTACTGCACCGGTGATGCCGGTTGTTCAAAAATCTAGTGCTGATTTTATTAATCGTGGGGGTCATATACCGGCACCTATTCATTCCTTTAAAAACTAAAAAACCTCAGTTTTTTCTGATGTGCACGCCGAAAGTTACTCAAACTTTCGGCGTGCACATCATCTCACTGAGGTTTTTTTAATTCTTAATTTGCTTTTGATATTTTGATTGTTCAATAGGTTGGCGATTAGTAGAGGTAGCTTGCTCAGCCATTATGGCAATATATCCAACTAAAATAATAATAATAAGTGCAGCAATCACACGTGCTGGGTGATAAAAAAAGTTTCTTACATGACTTGATAAGCTAAGCCGTTCGTCATCGGGAAGGCTCTCCGTCATCGCTGATTCTAGAGCGTAAGCAAAACTATCATAATCAACTGCTTTAGCAGATGACTCATAGGGTACAATTGCAATTTCACGGGTATCAGACATTTTAAATTGTGCAGGTTTTGTGTGATGTATGTCGCGATTTGTTAAAATGTTTGTTCGAAAAGTAGCAATTGCATGTAATACTTTGCGCCGCAATAATGATAAGTTACTTTGTATTTGTTCTAATGGGGTTTGTACAGGAATTTTCATAATATGACTCCTTTATGTTTAGAATTTAGTACTTCTAGTTAGTCTTCTACTTTATATCATATCTGAAAATATTAGGTTTGTGTGCATGTTTGACTGATTGTAACTAAATTAAAGTCTTCTTAATTTTTGTAAGTCGGACATGAGCGCGTATAATGGAAGTATGGTGACAAGAGAGCAACAATTGTATCGTATTTACCTCGTCTCTGAACGTCAGTATTCGCCATTGACATTAAAGGCTTATTTGTCAGATATTGATGAATTTATAAATTTTTTAGCTCAAAATGGTGGATTTACAAATTTCAGGGCAGTACAACCCCTTGATGTGCGGGTATATTTAAATGACTTGTACGAACGTCATTTGGCTCGGACATCAATTTCTCGCAAAATTAGTAGCTTGCGGATGTTTTATCAATTTATGGTTGCCAATCAATTTGTGATTGATAATCCTTTTGAAAATATTGCCTTGCGTAAACATCAAAATCACCTGCCAGAATTTTTCTACGAAACAGAGATGGCAACGTTATTTGATACGGCGTATAATCAAGAAGATAAACTTTGGCAACGAAATGCTGCATTACTGGAATTTTTGTACGCAACAGGCGCACGAGTTACTGAAATTGCAACGCTCACGATAGCGCAATTAGATTTTTCACAACGTTTGGTGTTAATTCATGGTAAGGGGAATAAAGATAGATATGTACCGTTTGGACATTTTGCTGCTCAAGCTTTGATGCAATATTTAAGTGAGACAAGAGCTGATTTAACCGCTAAACAACCTGCACCGCATCAAGTTGTCTTTGTTAACCATCGCGGAGAGCCAATAACAGCAGCAGGCATAACATATATTTTAAATCAGCTCATGCAACGTTCTGCATTGACTGGGAAAATACATCCGCATATGTTAAGGCACACATTTGCGACGCATTTACTCAATAATGGTGCGGATATGCGTACGGTTCAAGAGTTGCTCGGTCATGTGAACTTGTCGACAACTCAGATGTATACGCATGTGACACGTGAAAGTTTACAAAAAAACTATCAAGCTTTTTTTCCACGTGCTAAAAAAAAGCTGTAAACGCTTAACAATAATAACATTTATCCTTTAGAATTTGGTAGAATATAGGTATTATGATTAAACTTGAAAACGAAAATTTAAAAATTACAATTAACGAAGAAGGTGCCGAGCTCACAAGCGTCTGGCATAAACAGGCCGAATTAGAGTATATTTGGATTGGTGACCCTAAATATTGGGGCCGCCATGCATCTAATTTATTTCCAATTGTTGGTCGTCTCCGTGGGGATCAATATAAAGTGGCAGGCGAAACCTATTTTATGAACCAACATGGTTTTGCTCGAAATACGGTTTTTGAAGTTATCGAGAAAAGCGATAAACACGTTGTTTTTCGTATTCACGATACAGATTCAACGATGCGTGTGTATCCTTTTAAATTTCAGTTAGATATACGTTACGACTTAACAGACGACAATGAACTTAAGATTGCTTACATTGTTAAAAATACTGACACGGAGGAATCCTTGTTCTTCAGTGTTGGTGGGCATCCTGCCTTTAATTTACCACTTGATGGTGGTAAGTTTTCAGACTATTATGTGTCGATTGAACCAGAAAAAATGTATGATCGGGTGCGCTTGACGGGGCCTTACTCAAACCCAAACGTGCCCACGCCGTTTAACGCTAATATTCCACTACGTTTACGTCAGGAAGATTATCATGATGATGCGATCATTCTCAAGTTAGATCGTCAAAAAACGTCCTTTTTGTTAGCGCGTTTGGCTAATCAGCATGGTTTGCGGATGACTTTAGATAACGCTCAGTTCTTGGGAATTTGGACACCGGCAGGAAAAGAAGCCCCATTTATTGCGTTAGAACCGTGGTGGGGCATCGCTGATACCGTCGATTCAACTGGTAATTTTAAAGAAAAATTTGGAGTTAATGTGTTGGCGGCTGGAGATACGTTCAACGGCACATATAGCTTACAATTTTTCTAAAATGTGTATTTTGAAATAAAAGTATTGACAAAACACTTATTTAGTTTTAATATAGGTTTAACAATTTAATCGTCCAATTAAACTAATGAGATGGAGATCAAACTAATCGTGCACGCACAGAGAATCTGGGATACTGAGAGCCAGGTCGAACGCAGGTTGGCAAATGGACCATCGAGGGTCAGTTGAAAGCATTAATTGCAAGTAGGCTTGAACGTGTGACATACGTCAGTTGTCAGGTTTGTGTTAGCAAGCTGTGGAGGAGCGAGTCAACCCGTTTCACTTTTTAGTGTTATTTGTTCTCTTGAAATCAGGTGGCACCGCGGAAAATCCGTCCTGAAAATATTGCAAAAGCAAATATTTTCAGGACGGATTTTTATTTGCTTTGATATGGTTAAAAGGAGAATATAATGATAAAAAAAGGTTACTATGGCGAGTATGGTGGACAGTTTATTCCTGAATTATTAATGCCTGCTGTGAGTGCTGTTGCTGATGCATTTAATCATTACAAAGATGATGCAGCGTTTAAAGATGAGTTAAAAGATCTATTTGATAATTATGCTAATCGACCATCTTTGTTGTATCATGCTAAAAACATGTCCAAAGATCTTGGCGGCGCACAAATATATTTTAAGCGTGAGGATCTCAATCATACAGGTGCACATAAAATTAACAATGTTTTGGGTCAGGCGTTAATCGCACAGCGAATGGGGAAGACAAGATTAATAGCTGAAACTGGAGCTGGGCAACATGGTGTTGCAACGGCGACAGCGGCTGCATTGTTTGGTATGGAAGCTGAAATTTTCATGGGTAAGGAAGACACAGATCGTCAAGCGCTGAATGTCTATCGAATGGAACTGTTAGGTGCGAAGGTTCACGTGGTGGACACAGGCACAATGGTTTTAAAAGATGCTGTGAATGCGACTTTTCAAGAATGGACTAAACGAATTGATGATACATTTTATGTTTTAGGATCGGCAGTTGGCCCTTATCCGTTCCCTGAAATGGTGAAGTACTTTCAATCGATTATTAGTGAAGAGGCTCGCGAACAATTTCTAAGCCAAACTGGTAAATTACCAGATGCTGTTATTGCTGCTGTTGGTGGCGGCTCAAATGCGATTGGTGCTTTTAGCAAATTCATCTCAGATCGAGATGTTGCATTAATCGGCGTTGAGGCGGCTGGTAAGGGAATTCATACAACACAAACTGCAGCAACAATTACTAATGGTTCACAAGGAATTTTTCACGGTATGAAGTCCAAATTTTTACAGTCCCCAGACGGACAAATTGATCCAGTTTACAGTATCTCAGCTGGACTTGATTATCCAGGAATTGGGCCGGAACACGCCTATTTATCTGACATAAAGCGTGCGCAATATGTGCCTATTACAGATGATGAGGCAGTGCAGGCATTTGAGTATATTGCACGCACGGAGGGAATTATAGCAGCAATTGAGAGTTCACATGCGGTGGCCTATGCAATGAAAATAGCGCCAAACATGAAGCCAGATCAACAAATCATGGTCAATTTAAGTGGTCGTGGTGATAAAGATGTTGCCGCCATTGCACGATACAAAGGAGTTGAAATTAATGAGTAATATGAGTAAAGCTTTAAATTTATTATCGTTACGTCAAGATTTGTCGGCTGAAGTGGCTGAAGATGTCATGAACGATATTATGGCCAATCAGGTATCAGATCTTGAGATTGCCGCCTATTTGATGGGATTAGCAGTCAAAAAGGAATCCGTGCCAGAAATTGTCGGATCTGCAAAAGCTATGATTAATCATGCAATCAGTTTGGCGCCGGAGCCCAATGCAATGGATATTGTTGGGACTGGGGGTGACATGGCAAACACGTTTAATATTTCGACAACAGCTAGTTTCATTGTGGCTGCAGCTGGTGTACCTGTTGCTAAACATGGTAATCGTGCAGCTAGTTCAACATCAGGGACAGCTGATGTATTAAAAGCGCTAGGCGTTAAAATCACTTTGACGGCAGAACAAGCCACGCAGGTATTACACCAAACTGGACAAACATTTCTGTTTGCCCGCGCATTTCATCCAGCAATGAAAATTGTTGGACCAATTCGTACAGCTTTGGGTGTGAGAACCGTCTTTAATATTTTGGGCCCTCTGACAAATCCAACCCGCCCACAAACGATGTTATTAGGTGTCTATTCTAAAGAGTTACTCGTACCATTAGCTCATGTTTTATCAGAATTAGGTGTGAAACGTGCAATTCTTATTCATGGTCAAGATGGTTTAGATGAAGTGACTTTGACAGGGAAAACTGATATTGTAATGTTACGCAATCAACAGATGACGTCATCGGAGTTTGATCCCATAACTTATGGCTTTCATTACGCACCATCAGATTCCTTAAGAGGTGGCACTGCTCAAGAAAATGCTGACGTAACACGGCAAATTTTAAGTGGCGATCTTGTTGGATTTAAGACAGATACAGTGATATTAAATGCAGCTATGGCTTTATTCGCTGCAGAAATTCGACCAGATTTAGCTCAAAGTATTGCATTAGCCCGTGATATTTTATCTAGCGGCAAAGCTTATCAGCAGTTGGTTGCATTACAACGAGCAACTCAGGCGGTCAGTGTATGATTTTAGATGAATTAGTACATGTTACACGCGAGAATATGTTGACCAGACAACGTGAGGTATCTTTATCAGATTTAAAAGCAAAAGCAGAACAAATGTTGGTCTATACCGATTTTCCTGTTGAGCAGGCCTTACAGCAACCACAAATTTCTGTTATAGCAGAAATTAAACAAGCGTCACCCTCAAAAGGTCAAATTATACCAACTAATCAATTTGATTATATGGCAATTGCTCGTCAGTATGAGTTAGCGAGTGTTGATTTAGTCAGCGTTTTAACGGAAGAAACTTATTTCAAAGGATCATTGAATATTTTGAAATCGGTCGCAAAAGCAATTGATACCCCTGTACTACGCAAAGATTTCACAATTGATCCCTATATGATTTACGAAGCAAAAGTTGCCGGAGCATCTGCTATTCTATTAATTGTAGCTATTTTGGACGACGTGCAATTAAATCAGTATCTTCATTTAGCTGATCAATTAGGGTTATCAGCCATTGTTGAAGCACATACTGCTTCAGAAATTAAGCGTGCCATTGCTGCAAAAGCGCGTATTATTGGCATTAATAATCGTAACCTCAAAGATTTTACGGTGGATTTTGATAATACAGCACGTTTACGTGCATTGGTCCCTGAAGGCGTCAGTGTTGTCTCTGAGTCGGGCATTCGATCACGTGAAGATGTGACATTACTTGAAAATATCAACGTCAATGGCATCTTGATTGGTGAAACTTTCATGAAAGCAAAAGATAAAATTAATATGTTTAACATTTTAACAGGACGTGAATGATGACCAAAATAAAATTATGTGGTAATTTTCGAGTAGATGATGCTGATCTTTTAAATCAGGTGCAACCAGATATGGCAGGTATCATTTTGGCACCAGGACATCGGCGAACAGTCAATCTCATGACAGCACTTAAAATACGTCAGCGATTAGACGATCATATTCCTTTATATGGTGTTTTTATGAATCAAAACATTGCGGACATATTAACTTTGTTTACAAGTGGTTTGATACAAGGCGTGCAGCTTCATGGTGATGAATCGGAATTAGAAGTGACCATTTTACGTGAGAAGCATGTACCAGTTATACAAGTCGTCAAACCAGAACAAGCATTGTTGCCGACAACGGCCAATTACATTTTATTAGATAACGGAGCTGGATCGGGCAAGACGTTTGATTGGGAAATCGTACCACCTAAACCACTGCGCCATGCACCCATCATGCTGGCCGGAGGGTTAACACCGATTAACTTGCAAGAAGCGATCACGCAAGCACAGCCGGAATGGGTAGATATATCAAGTGGTGATGAGGTATCAGGAATTAAAGATTTAGCAAAAATGCAAAAACTAGTAGATATAGCACATCATAATCCAAATTAAGGTATGCGTTATCGATTGGAAGGTAAATAATGGTAGAAAAAATAGAGACAGTTTTGAAACATGGCAAAGGATTTATTAGTTTTGTCGTTGCTGGGGATCCTAATTTTGATAAAAGTGCTGACTACATTGTCGCACTTGCAGAAGCAGGCGCAGATGTTGTGGAAATTGGAATTGCTTTTTCAGATCCATCTGCGGATGGCGAAACAATTATGAAAGCTGATTTGCGTGCAGCTGCAGCTGGTTCAACAACCACAAAAGTATTTGAATTAGTTGAAAAGGTACGTCAACGAACACAGGTACCATTGGTTTTCTTAACGTATACAAATCCTGTGTTTACCTACGGATATGAAGCATTCTTAGCCAAGATGAAACAATATGAAGTTCAAGGGATTATTATGCCAGATTTGCCATTAGAAGAGCAGGCAGAATTTGTCGCACTTGCTGAAAAATATCAACGTTCATTTATTCAATTAGTCACTTTAAAATCAGGAAAGCGAATACCTGATATTGTCAAGCATGCATCTGGATTTGTTTATGTTGTTAGCTCTCTTGGCATTACTGGAACACGGCAAAATTTATCAGCTGATGCTTATGACCTGATTACACAAATTAATCAGTTGACTGATGTGCCGACAGCCGTTGGGTTTGGCGTTAGTCATCCAGATCAAGTCTCACAGTTTAGCAATGCGCAGGCGGTAATTGTTGGATCAGCTATTGTTAAGATCATCGCTGCACATCCCTTTGATGCTGAACAATATCTACAAACATTTGTTAAAGGTATGAAGGCAGTGTGGTAATTATATTAAGAGTAACCGTTATGAACCGCAAATAAATTGGGGAGGATGTACTGCATCGTATATGGCGCAGTACACTCAAAAAATATGACATATGAAACAAAGAAATTAAATGCCGACACCATTAGTGTGATTAGTGCCTACTTACGTTTGCGTGGCGAACATACAGTACTGCTAGAATCCGTGCCAATGTCACAAGAAAAATCACGTTATTCAATTTTGGGATTAGAACCTGTTCATGAATTTAAAGCGACGGGTAAAAATATTAGTATTGATGGCATGCTATCGCAATCAAATGATCCGTTACAAACTTTAAGTGATTTGGTCGTGGTTGATTCACCAACTAATCAATACTTGCCTTTTCAAGGTGGCGCGATTGGTTATGTTGGTTTCGATGCCATAGCAACGTACGAAAATATTGGTAAAACACCACTTGATGACCTAGACATGCCTGATATACACATGTTTTTATACGAAACATTTCTTATTTTTGATCACCAAAAAGAAACATTAACTATTGTTGCGGATAATGTTTACTCACATCGTGATCCAACACAATTACATGCAGTCATTGCTGCAATTGAAAGTCGTTTGCGACAACCAGTTGATTCTGAATTGGTTGAGCGCGCGCTGCCAACATTTGAACCAAAGTCTAATATGACGGCAACATCATTTACGACTATGGTTGATCGTATTAAACAATTAATTAGCGCAGGTGACATGTTTCAAATGGTACCATCACAACGCTTTAGCTTTGATTTTAACGATGACCCTTTTGATTTTTATCGACAATTACGTCGCACAAATCCCTCACCTTATATGTACTACATGGACCTAGGGGATGTGCAGATTGTCGGTTCATCCCCCGAAAGTTTAGTTACTGTTCGTCAGGGGGTTGTTACAACGAATCCAATTGCTGGTACACGAAGAAGAGGTGAAACAGCTCAAGAAGATGGCAAAATAGCAGCAGAGTTGTTGCATAATGAAAAAGAATTAGCCGAGCATACGATGCTTGTTGACCTTGGCCGTAACGACTTAGGTAAAATTTCTAACTACGGGAGTGTTCATGTCACGACTTTATTAGATATTCAAAAATATCGTTATGTCATGCATTTAGTATCCGAAGTAACCGGCCAATTGCGGCCAGAGCTATCAGCTATTGCTGCTTTAAAAGCGACTTTACCAGCCGGTACAGTGAGTGGTGCACCTAAAGTACGGGCGTTACAACGTATTTATGAAATGGAGCCGGTTAAGCGTGGCGTATATGCTGGCGCGATTGGTTATCTATCACAAGATGATCAAATGGACTTTGCCATTGCAATTCGTACAATGATTGTTAAAAATCACAAAGGTTATGTTCAAGCGGGAGCAGGCATTGTTTATGATTCAAAGCCAGCAGATGAGTATCAAGAAACAATAAATAAAGCCAAAGCGCTACTTAATTTAGGAGGCCGTGCATGATTTTATTAGTTGATAACTATGATTCTTTCACATATAATTTAGCTCAGATAGTGGGGGAAGTAACAGAGTTAAAGGTCTTGCGTAATGATGACAAATCACTATATAGCATAGCTGACCAATCGGATGGCATTATATTTTCGCCTGGCCCTGGCCGACCAGATGAAGCAGGTGAATTAGAAAATATGATTAGACGATATTATGACAAAAAGCCACTATTAGGAATCTGTTTAGGACACCAAGCAATCGGCGAAGTATTTGGTGGGACGGTTACTCGTGCTGCAGCTATTCGACATGGTAAAGTTTCAACAATGATTACAACAGCACCGTCAGCTTTGTTCACAGCACCGAAAACTAATATTATGCGTTACCATTCACTTATTGTTAAAGCAGATCAAGTATCCAAGGATTTTATTATTACCGGTCAGTCTTCTGATGATCGTGAAGTAATGGCCATGCAGCATAAGTTGTTACCAATTTTTGGATTGCAGTTTCATCCAGAATCGATTGGAACACCAGAGGGTGCTGAAATGATTAGAAAATTTGTGACTCTGACACAAGATAGTAATTGAGTTAATGATGATGATTCAGCTTATGTTGAGTCATTTTTTATATTCCCTTAATCAATACAGTAAATATTAAGAAATTGTTTAATTAATCACAATAACAACCGTATTTGGTAAACTATAAAGATTGTATTAGCTGTGATAATCTGCTAAATCTAGTAAAGGGTTCATGAAAAAGGGGATATTAATGTTAAAAATATTACGAATGTTGAATCATTCTTGGTTGTTTGATTTATTGGGAATAGTTATTGTTCTAGTAACAGCCTACACGTCGGGTTACTTTTTTAATGATTTAAAAACGATCAGTTTTTTTGCCAATGATTGGTGGGCTAAGTATGTACCATTTGGTGTTATTTCTGTTATCTCTTCAATGTTATCTGTATTATCAACACGCTTAACTGCACGACTAAATAAGTTTGGGAATATTGTTGGGACAGGGAATACGATAGTCTCTGGTATAATTGATTTTCTACTGGGTAATAGTGGTGCTGTCTTAACTTATCCGGTTTCTTTTTTAATCAATATGTTTGCTGTGAAAGGTTGGGCACATTACGGCAGCAAACGTGTTAACCGTGCTTCTGATTTTAAAAAATGGCTACCGTTAATGATTGGTTTTGCTATTGCTTTAAGTCTGGCATTAAATTATTTAGCTTTTAAAAATACGAGTTCATTGTTTTGGTTAGCCAGTGCGGTCTTTAGTTTATCCTTAATTCCTAACATGCTCAATATATTTAAGATAGAGGATCAATGGTTATTTTGGATTTTTTATAATTTTGTTCAATTGGCAAAAGCGATGATGCAAGGTAACTTTGCTAATGTAGGTAAATATTTATACTATATTGTTAATAGTAGTGTTGCATACCCAGTGTGGCAAAATGCGAGACAAAGTAATGGCATTAAAAAAATACGTTAACTGCTTGACGGTGACAAAAGTTCGGTTTTTTTACAACTAATCTTTTAACAGGCAACCTGTTATGTTTGTTTGGCTGTTGAGATTTAGCATGGTAAAATAAGGAAGACACTTTTTAGGGAGACGAACAATGGGAACCATTAAATTACCAAATATGCGGTTTTACACTTATAATGGTGTGCTAAAGGCAGAAAATGAATTAGGACAGCAGATTTCAGTAGATGTTACCATTCATTATCCAATTGAAACGGCTGTAAAAGATGATGATTTGGAGACAACTGTTTCTTATGTTGATGTTTATGAAACGGTTGAAAAGTTAGTTACAACGCGACAATTTAAATTGATTGAGAGTTTAGCACAAAGTTTGTTAGTTAAATTACTAAGTCAGTTTCAGCAAGTAACAAGCATTGATGTATCAGTGCATAAATTTTATATTCCGTTACCAGGTATTTACGACCCATTTATTATTAGTGTGAGTGGGACACCAAGCGATTTAGAAGGGTGGGGGTACTAATAATGACTGTTGCTTATTTAAGTTTAGGTGCTAATATTGGGGATCGACTGGCTAATTTGCAACAAGCAGTGACGCTATTACAGGAAACTATAGGGATAGACGTTACTGATATTTCAAATGTTTATGAGACGCAACCAGTAGGTGGTGTGGTTCAGGATGATTTTTATAATTTAGCTTTGCGGGTGGATACTAATTTATCAGTCCTTGAATTATTAGCGCGTTTACATGAAATTGAATCTCGTTTAAAACGCGTTCGTAAAGTCCATTGGGGACCGCGTACAATTGATATTGATATTTTAGTATTTGGGGATGATGTGTGGTCAGACGATACTTTGACCGTTCCACATCGTGAGATGGCGAATCGTCGGTTTGTACTGACGCCTTTGTTAGATGTCGTGTCGGATGATCGGCGCTACGAAATTGAAAATTTATTAGCGCATACAACGGATACAAATTGGGTTCGTGTTGTGGCTAATGTGAGAGTAGAAAATGACAATGTTTAACGATGAAAAAACCACAACTTTAATGCAAGGTGTCACCAATCTATTAAGAGTGATTGGTGATGATGACAAGCGCGAGGGATTAATTGAGACGCCCATGCGTGTTGTTAAAGCGCAAGCTGAAATTTTTGCGCACACTGGCGAGGCGCAATTTGATGATTTTAAATTATTCAGCACTACAAATGATGCTGACATGGTCATTGTTGAAAGCATACCATTTTATTCCATGTGTGAACATCATTTATTGCCTTTTTTTGGGACAGTAGATGTTGCTTATGTCCCTGATGGTCAAATTATTGGTCTGAGTAAAATACCGCGATTGATTGAATGGGCTAGTCGCCGACCGAATGTCCAAGAAAATTTAACGCACTTAATTGCCAGTGAAATGAATCGTATTGTTGCGCCCAAGGGTGTAGCAGTAAATGTTACGGCTAGGCATATGTGTATGGAAATGCGTGGGATCAACCAACCAGGGACACAGACTAACACAGCAATTTATCGTGGTCTACTACAGACAGATACATTTTTAAAGGAAAGTTTTACACATCGTGTAAACAAACACTAAATCAATGACATATCAAGAAATACAACAACAACTAGATAAAAGTTGGCGCGTTTTTGAACCAGGTCGTGTGACATTTTTAAGGGAAGTCTTGTCGTGGGTAGGCAACCCTGAGGCAACTTTGCATGTTATTCAAATTGCTGGTACAAATGGGAAGGGGTCAACTGGCACGATGTTGCGTGAAATTTTGCTTGCAAGTCATGCTTCAGTGGGACATTTTGCCAGTCCATCAATTTTTGACGACCGTGAACAAATTTGGCTTAACGGCACATATGTAACTGAAGATGATTGGGTGCAAGCTTATGAATTGATGCAGCAGGTTTTAAGACAGCATGGATTAAGTGATGCCGCTTTGTCATATTTTGAAATTTGGACATTGGTTGCTTTGTTAGTATTCCAAGCGCATGGTGTTCAGTACGCAATTATTGAGGCTGGTTTGGGTGGTTTACATGATGCCACACATATGTTAACATCATCGACGATTATAGCTTATACAGAAATTGGTTTAGACCACCAAAATATTTTAGGCGCAACTATTCAAGATATTGCACAGAATAAAGCTGGCCTCATGACAGCTGGTGCCACCATTGTGAGTGATTTACATCAGCAAGAAAAGGTACGGTTGATTTTAAAAACACAAGCTGAAAAAATTGGTGCAATCTGGTTTGAGCAACCTGTTGAAGTTCAAATAGAAGATAATACACCTCATGGCCTACAAGTTAAGATTGATGGCGATAGCTACTCATTAGGACTACGAGGTAGATTTCAAGCACGTAATCTTAGCGTGGTGTGGCAAATTCTTGCTGTTCTAGAGCAGCATTTTTCGGTCACGTTTACCTATAAAATAAGACAATTGGGTTTAGCACGGGCTCATTTAATTGGGCGTATGCAAATCGATCATACGCAACGTATATTATGGGATGGTGCGCATAATATCGATGCCGTACATGCCTTGATTGAGACCCTAAATGATTGGCATTTGACGACAAAGCCATTGCTAGTGTTGGGTGTTTTAAATGATAAAAATTATCGTAACATGATAGACATGTTGCTACCAATGGTGTCGCAAGTCATAACCGTAACACCAGAAAATCCACGTGCCTTGTCTGCAAATGATTTAGCGGAAGCAATCCATGAGCAGGTAATATCCATGCCGGTGACAGTTGCTAGTCCTGAAAGTGCATTACATACAGCTAATCAATTACGAGAAAAAAATCAATATATTATTGTGGCAGGGTCATTTTATACGTTACGAGCAGTAGGAGGTTTCAATGATCAAAAGACTAGTCATGGCATCCAATAATTCAGCTAAAACACGTGAAATTCAGCGTGTTTTCAAAGTATTTGGTATGCCAGTTGTGAATTATCGTGAATTAATTGATACGAAACAATTTCCAGCTGAAACAACGTTGGACCAGTATGCTAATGCGTTAGGCAAGGCGCAATTTATCCAACAGTTTTTGCCAAATGAAAACATATTAGCCGATGATACTGGTGCTTATTTTGAAGCGTTTCCTGATCGTTTTGGTTTAACGACGGCGCGTGAATTAAAGACGCTTGGGTTAGCATCGATACGTGAAGAAAATGAGTATTTGTTGAACTTGTATACGCCAACTATGGATCGTCATGCCTACTTAGAAGCATTACTGGTATTGGTGACACCCACAGGCGATGTCATTTCAAGTACTGGTCGTGGTGGTGTAGCACTGGCTCGAAGTGAGCGGGGAGACTATTCTATAGGATTTGATAGATTATTTGAAGCCGAAAATGGTAAAACATTTGCGGAAATGTTAATGCCAGAACGTATTATATACTCGCATCGAGGTCGTGCAGCAAAAAAAATACTGCAGGAGTTAAAACATGATGATTGACATTAAAACACCGACTAATGCTGTTTTGTTTGCGATGCAATCACGTGGTGAAGGGGTATTACTCCAATTTGATCAGGTGACATACCAACTTGGTGTGACTTTATCTGAATTGAGTGCGATTAGAGTAGAGTCGAACTATTGGGTCACACGTGGGGCAGCAATTACTTTACAAACACTTAGCAATAGCCATGCTTTACAAAGGTGGCTATCGCAAAATGATTATGTTTGGCAGGTAGGTTCACATACGTTGTACGATGCGTCGGGTGTGATTTATGGGGTGCTAAATGTTAGCCCAGAATCGTTTTATAATGGTGAGTTCGTTTCGACAAAGGTAGATACAATGGTATCACGGGCCGGAGAAATGTTGACATTGGGCGCGGATGTTATCGAAGTTGGTGGTCAAACCACAAAACCAGGATATGTTGAATTAACCACGACTGAAGAAATAAGCCGTATTTCGCCAGTTATTAAAGGTATCAAACAACGTTTTCCTGAAGCAATTATCGCGGTTGATACCTATAAATATGAAGTTATGGTTATGGCTGTTGCTTTAGGTGTGGATATTATCAATGATGTTAATGGTTTTGTGGATGATGAACGCAAGGGCCCATTTTTAGCAAAAAAGAAAGTTGGACTGTTGACAATGTGGAATCCGCGTAAACAAGCAGTGACGCATTTACAACAAGAAATGCATGATTGGTTTGCAGAAAATTTAACAATATTAACAGCATATGGTATTGATAGGCGGCGTATTGCGCTTGATCCTGGGGTTGGTTATGCAAAAAATTCAAACGTTCATCAGGATTTAGCTATGATGAATACCATTGCGCATTTACAAGATTTTAGAAGACCAATTATGACAGCGGTAGCTAATAAAGGCTGGGCTAAATTTTTACTTGATTTGCCCAAAAATAAGCGAGCTGATGTGTCGTTGATTGCTGCAAACGAAATGTTTCGTCGTGGCGCACGTATATTGCGTGTTCACGATGTACAATCAGCTAAACAAATGGTCCAAGTGGTTCAAGCAATTTCAGGCAGTTTTTAAAATTCTAGCGCCTGGTAAACTAAATATGTAGAAAACATATTGCACTTATCTAGAAACTACGTTATAATAAAGAGGACCAACTGGGTAGAATCTATCTACCTACCCGCCACCTACTCCTTGGAGTGGGTGGCGTTTTTAATTGAGTTAAGAAAATTGTAAATTACTGCAATTGTTATTTGGAATTCACGATATAATGAATAGATGACACAAAACAATAAGTATTATGTGTCACAAGTCACATTTTTGAAAGAAGACAATGGGAAACAATCACATGAGTACACATATTTTAACTGAATTGACACAAATTGATACTGCTAAACAAGTGTCACAAACGCTTAGCATTGATACTAAACAAGTTAATGCAACGCTGACGTTACTTAATGATGGTTCAACGGTGCCTTTCATTTCTCGCTACCGCAAAGAAATGACTGGTGAACTTGATGAGGTACAAATTCGTGATATTCAGGCCACAGCTAAAAAATTACAAGATTTGTTTGATCGTAAGCAAACCGTTTTAAAAGCCATTGATGAACAAGGTCAACTCACACCGGATTTGTTACAAACCATTCAAACTGCAAAAACAATACAGAATGTAGAAGACCTATATTTGCCCTATAAACAAAAAAGACGAACTAAGGCGATGATTGCTCGTGAAAACGGCTTGCAGCCACTGGCTGACTTCGTTATGACACACATTACTAGGGCCATCCCCGTTGACGCCTATATTAACGATGCTGTTCCTGATCAGACAAAGGTGTTGGCAGGATTACACGAAATATTAGCTGAACAAATTGGCGAAAACGCGTTATATCGAGAATGGTTAAGAACGCGAATGATAAAAGATGGGACATTCATATCTAGTTTAAAGCGTGGTGGCAAGGCAAAAGATGAACAAGCAATTTATGAACAATATTATGATTACAGTGAACCACTTAAAACAATTATTGAGAATAAATTTCGTATTTTAGCTGTTAATCGTGGCGAAAAAGACGGGGTGCTGTCAGTTAAAATTGATTTTTCAGAAGCGCGTATGATTCATTTTATTCAAACGAAAGAATTGAAAGGGCAACAGGCAACAGGCTCTGGATATGAGGCTTTGCGTGCTGCAATTGAGGATGCGTACAAACGATTTATCCAGCCAGCAGTTGAAAGAGATATACGTCAGGAACTGACATCACAAGCGCAAGAACAAGCCATCAAGGTATTTGGGGAAAATCTTTATCACTTGCTCATGCAAGCACCACTTAAAGGACAGATTGTGATGGGGTTTGATCCAGGATTTAGAACAGGGTCTAAGTTGGCAATCATTGATGAAAATGGTAAATTTTTAAAGAAGCAGGTGATATATCCGCATAAGCCGGCTAACTTGCAGCAACGCGAAGCAGCCGCTGAAACATTTAAAACATTAGTGCAAGACTATCACGTGCAACTAGTAGCTATTGGCAATGGGACTGCTTCGCGAGAATCTGAAGAGTTTGTTGCCAATAATTTACCTAATGGGGTACACTATACGATTGTCAACGAAGCTGGTGCCTCAGTCTATTCTGCATCTGATGAGGCGCGTGCTGAATTTCCAGATTTACATGTTGAGGAACGTTCAGCTATTTCTATTGGTCGACGTATCCAAGATCCGTTAGCTGAATTAATTAAAATTGATCCGAAATCAGTTGGTGTTGGCCAATATCAACATGACTTAAATGCTAAATTACTAGATGAACAAGTGGATCAGGTAGTTGAAACAGCTGTGAACCAAGTTGGTGTTAATCTGAATACTGCAAGTGCCGCACTGCTAACGCATATTGCTGGCCTTAATAAAACACTTGCCCAGAATATCGTAACTTATCGTGATGCAATTGGTAAATTTACCTCACGTATGCAACTTAAAAAAGTGACACGACTCGGTCCAAAAGCCTTTGAACAAGCAGCGGGATTTTTACGTATTTTAGATGGTGAAAATATTTTAGATAACACAAACATTCATCCTGAAAGTTATTCTGCGGTTAAACAATTACTTAAACTTGCAGAAATTGACTTGCAAGATTTAACAACACCCACAGCTAATCAAAAATTGCTTGCTTTAAATCAAGAGCAAACAGCAAAGATACTCAACATTGGGTTGCAAACATTACAAGATGTCATAACAAATTTACAAAAGCCTGGTCGAGATGGGCGTTCAGAAATGGTCGGGGCGCTTTTGAAATCTGATATTTTACATATTGAAGATTTAAAATCTGGAATGAAATTGCAAGGAACGGTACGTAATGTTGTTGACTTTGGTGCGTTTGTCGATCTTGGTGTCAAACATGACGGCTTAGTGCATATTTCTAGGTTGGCAAAGCGTCGTGTTAAAAAACCATCAGATGTCGTATCTGTTGGTGACATTATTAATGTCTGGGTAGTTGATATTGACGAAAAAAGGCAGCGCATTGGGTTGACAATGATTAATCCAGAGGAGGCTAATTCATGATTATTCAAGCAGCAACGAAAGCTGACCAAGCTGTTATTTTAGAACTTGAGCAGACGATTTTGGATGATATGGCATTGGCAATCTACGACGAATTGCCTGTTGCTGATGTTCAGGAAGCTTTGTCTTTAGCTGTAGCAGCTTCTGACAAAAGTCGTTACCATTATAGTCGGGCACTCGTTGCTAAAAATGAAGCAAATCAAATTCTAGGAGTGGCTTTTGGGTACGTTGACACAGAAGAAAAATCACTTGATGATGCCTTGCAAACTGTATTGGCAGACCAATTCAGTTATCATCGGTGGCTTTTTGAAGATTCAGAAGTGTTTGATAATGAATGGTATCTGGACTCCATTGTGGTCACAGATGAGGCACGTGGACAAGGGATTGGTAAAAAGTTATTTCAAGCTGTTGAAACACGTGCTAAAGAACAGCATCGCGACGTTATTGGTTTAAATGTTGACGACGGTAATCCCAGAGCATATAAATTATACGATTCGTTAGGTTTTAAACCCGTTGGTCGATTGACTATTGGCTCGCATGATTATACGCATATGCAAAAGCAGTTATAAAAAATGGTCACGCTGAATTTCAAGCGTGACCATTTTTTAGAAGAAAATAAATTTTTTCTTGGGTCTCAGGTAAGAGAAACCTTCGCCAAGCTGTTCTTGAGCTGTAAAAATGGACACAAAGGCTTTCGGGTCGATTTCTTGAATGATATGTTGTACAGCGCTAACTTCCGACGGATCAACAACAGCATAAACAACACGTTGTTCGCGATGAGAATAACCACCCTCTGATTTTAATAGACTTGTGCCACGTTCTAACTCATCCATAATGGCATGTGATATTTCTTCTGGGTAGTCTGTGAAAATCATAAATGAACGTGCAGTGTAGGCGCCTTGTTGTGTTAATCCAACAACTTGGGCAAACACAAACGAAGCAATTAATGTGTACATCATTTGTACAATATTAATGTAGACTAGTGACATGAGCAACACAATGGCATCTAAGGCAAACATTGTACGTCCAATTTGAATAGCAAATTTTTGCTCCATAATGCGTGCAACGACATCTGTACCACCAGATGTGCCGCCGAATCGAAAGACGATACCCAAACCAATACCTGATATAATGCCCGCCAATAATCCAGCAATTAGCATATCATGGTGTAATATTGGGTGCATTGGCAGAGCTTGCCAGATGTAGAGCCAAAAAGATAGGGTAGCAATGCCCCAAATTGTATAAATAAACGACCTACGCCCAAGAATGCGATAACCTAGTAGCAGTAAGGGCATGTTTAAAATTAAATTTGTATAAGCTGGATTCCAGTTAAATAGTGCTAGCAAGATTAAAGTAACACCAGACAGGCCACCTTCAGCAAGTTGATTTGGGATATTAATATTAATTAAGCTCCAGCCATAAAATCCTGTACCTAGGGTAATCATCGCCAGATCTCTTAGTGAAATGCGTGCTAAATTCGTCTTATTCATAGGTATCTAAGCTCCTTAATGACATTGCTTTAATCTTATCATAAAATCTATTGGCAGGAGCATATAGATATTTGGTATAATAGTATAAATTGAGAGGTAAATATGGCAGATAAAGATTACAAACGTCCTAAATTTCAAAAGACCACACATGTGGTACGTAATATTTTTATTACGATTACTGTCCTAATTATTATTAGTCTGGGTATTTTTATTTACATTGGTTACTCGTCGTCTCAGAAAACAACAGCGCCAATCGCAGAAAAAGTTGTTAATCATAAGACTGTCAATGAGACTATTCACTCTGATTCTTCGAAATCAAATACAACATCAGATGCTAATGATCAGCAGAATGATCGCAGCACGTCATCAAGTTCGTCGGCTACAAGTAGTCGTGCTAGTCACTCAGAATCAAGTAGTGATTCGTCTTCATCCTCAAGTCATTCTGAGGATAAAGATAAATCAGATATTGAGGAATCAGCACACTTAAAAGGTAAGAAGATTAGTGAAGCCATTGCGTGGGCACAAGCACATGGCCGTTATTATTCATGGTCGATTACCTCTGGTGGCGATGATGCTGTTGTAACATCTGTAACAGATGATGGACATAATATTAGTTTTGTTGCATCTGAAAAGTAAACGAATACGAGAATGATATGCCACATAAAATTTTAACGATTGCTGGTTCCGATGTCATTGCAGGTGGTGGAATACAGGCAGATTTAGCAACATTCAGTAACTACGGATATTTTGGATTAAGTGTGTTGACATCGATTGTTACGGTATCAACATCAGAATTCAAATTATTTCCAGTGGATACAGAAATTATTGCATCACAATTGCAAGCAGTGCTAGAAGTAGAAGACATTTTGGCTATTAAGGTTGGCTTATTACCGACACCAGAAATTATCACGCTAGTGGCAAATTATTTATCACGCGTTGATTTACCTATTATTATTGATCCTGTTATGGTTTTTAAAGAAACTTCAAAAATTGATACAAAAAATGTCGCAACGGCTATCAAAAATGAATTATTGCCGTTAGCAACGATTGTTACGCCTAATTTGAATGAGGCACAAATATTATCTGATCAGATGATTAATAGTTTACAGGAAATGAAACAGGCCGCCAAAACGATTTTTGAGTGTGGCGCAAAAAATGTTGTGATTAAGGGTGGCACAGCATTGATTGGTAATCAAGCTGTTGATATTCTGTATGATGGGGTATCATTTAAGGTGTTGACACAAGAAAAAATTACCACAGCGCCACTGTACCACAACGGCGCAGGCTGTACGTTATCGGCTAGTATAGCTGCAAACTTAGGTCGCTCTTCAAATATCATAGCAGCAGTAGAAGATGCTAAAGAATTTGTTTGGCAGGGTATTAAAAATGGCGTTACTATAAATAAAAAATTTGCGGTTGGTAATGTTTGGCAAGGCGCTAGGAGAAGTCATTATGGCACAGAAATTTAATACAAAGCAATTAGCAATTTTAGCAGTAATTATCGCGTTAAATGTTGTTTTGTCTTATATTGTTAAAATACCCGTACCAGCAACTAATGGTTTTGTTAATTTAGTTGAAGCAGGCATTTTTATCGCTGCTCTACTAGGCGGTGCGCGTCAGGGTATGGTTGTTGGTGGGTTAAGTGGTTTATTGCTTGACCTGCTCGCTGGCTATCCCCAATGGATGGTCTTTTCTCTTATCATTCATGGTGTAGAAGGCTTGATTGTTGGTTATTTTGGTTATCAAAAAAAGACAATTAGCCAAATTATTGGGTTAATTTTAGGGTCACTGATTATGATTATTGGTTACTTATTAGCCGGGGCGTTTTTGTATAATTGGGCAGCGGGATTTGCATCTATTATTGGCAACGTAGCCCAGTCTGTCATGGGATTAGTTGTGGCTTTACTCTTGATACCCATATTTAAACGTATACCACAAGTTAATTTGAAAAATTAAAAGCGACGGATGGCTTGTCTGTTGCTTTTTAATGTGATGAGGTGTAATTTCATGAAGTATCATTTTTCACGTGCTTTACGTGATGAGGATCGAACACAACTTTACTCAGCCTTAGATTATTTTGACACAACAGCTTACTTTGCGTCTGCTGATGGCAAAAAAGAATTATTTGGGTTTGATGTTTTACAGCAGGCAATGTCACCCGACAATTTGACGGGTGATGTTGTTTTTGGTGGCTGTGCTTTTGATGATCAATTGATAATAAATACACAATTAATGAATGGTACATGGTTTGTGCCAAAAATTTTCGTGACGGTTGATGATCATTTCATCAAGTTTGAATCAAATACTCATGAAAATTTTGAGGCATGGTTGACAATGTTTAAGCAACGAGAAACCGCACCACTAAGTAGTCGTGATGTAACTGAAGAAAAAGATTGGTTACGTAGAACGCAACAATTGATTGATACACTGATAACTAGCGATACTCTAAAAAAAGTGGTTTTTGGAAGACAAAAGCAATATCAGTTATCCGATGTGTTGGATGTTTCGCGCTTGATTACTGCCTTGAAAATACAAAAAAATACGTACCGTTTTATTTTAAAACAACACCATGAACTGTTTGTTTCTGCCACACCTGAACGTCTGGTGAAGGTGATGAACGGTGGTCAACTAGAAACGGCCGCTGTGGCAGGTACGATACGGCGAGGCACGACAGTGTCAGAAGACATAGCATTGGGCCAATCGCTGCGCAACAGTGCCAAAAATAGACAAGAGCATCAGTATGTGGTCGATAATATTTTGCAAAAATTACAAAATGTGACCACTGAATTAGTTGTGCCAGAGAAGCCGAAAGTGTTAAGCAACAGACAGGTACAGCATCTGTACACGCCGATTAACGCGCGTATCAATTCACCATATGGGGTGGTCGATATTATGAGACGACTGCACCCAACGCCAGCACTTGGTGGTGTGCCACAGGAAGAAGCCCAACAGTACATTAGACAACATGAGAAAAATCCTCGTGGTTTATTTGCTGCACCTATTGGCTATTACACAGCAAATAATACTGGTGAATTTATTATCGGCATTCGGTCAATGTATGTCAATCAAAAGACACATTTAGCAACGCTTTTTGCAGGAGCAGGAATCGTTGCAGATTCTAATGCGGCGCAAGAATTACAAGAAACAAATTTAAAATTTGAACCAATGCGCCAACTATTGAGGGATTATGCAAATGGCAATTAATGCGTTAACTAAAAATACAAAACATTTAATCAGTGCACTCTATGAGAGTGGTGTTAAAAATTTCGTCATCTCTCCGGGATCACGAACAACACCAATAGCGTTACTATTAGCAGAATATGATCGCCAAAACGATGATATGAACTTATATATTGATGTTGATGAGCGGTCAGCCAGCTTTTTTGCCCTTGGTATTGCAAAAAAGCAACAGGAACCAGTCGTGCTTTTAGGGACATCTGGTACGGCAATCACTGAATATACATCGGCTGTGGCTGAAGCTCATATTTCCCACATTCCATTGATTGTTTTATCGACAGATCGGCCGGCTGAACTACAAGGGAACGGTGCCCCACAAACATTGCCACAACATCAAATATTTGGCGAATTTACCAAAAATTATGTGAGCTTTACACTACAGGATGATCATCCTGATGTCACAGCGTATATTGATTTTATGACACAAAAGTTAGTACACGAATCTAAAATTGCACCGTGCGGACCACTTCAAATTAATTTACCATTACGTAAACCGCTGATGCCACAATTAGGCGATAAGCAAAATATTGTTGTATCAAGTTTAACATTTGCGATGCCTGTGAAAACCATTGATGCATTAGAGTTGTCTCAAACACGGGTGCTTATATTGGCTGGACCTAACGAAGACGAGGATTACGCCTCTGAATTGGCTGAGTTTTCGAAACAATACCATGTACCGATTATTGCTGACGTATTAAGTCGCGTACGCACACAGGAAACGATTTATGGCATTGATGCCTTATTGAAATCAAATATGATACGGCCTAATTACAAGCCAGAACTTGTGATTAGGTTTGGTGCGACACCAGTGTCAGCTAATGTGTTGCAGTGGTTGAAATCTGAAAATATTCCTGTTTGGTATGTTGGTTTGACGGCTGGATCTGATCATTCAAGGCATGCAACGCGTGTGTTTCAAATTTCTCCAACTGTGTTTTTGTCACAAATAACGGTCACAAATAATCTTGAGTTCTACCAATTGTGGCAAGACTTGAACGTCAAACCGCGTCAAGTCATGGGAGAAGCAAGTATTGCTAGTACCCTAGATGCAATCTTACCTGAACACACAACGATTTTTGTCGCAAATAGTATGGCTATTCGTGACATAGATGATATTTTCACTGGTAAGCTGACACGGAATATTTATGCTAATCGTGGTGCCAACGGGATTGATGGTATTGTTTCAACGGCACTAGGAATGAGTAGTACGTCTTCTCAACGTAGCGTGTTGCTTATTGGTGATTTAACGCTATTTCATGACATGAACGGCTTAATGATGGCTAAACAGTATCAACTGCCACTTGATGTTATTGTGATCAATAATAATGGCGGCGGCATTTTTTCATTTTTACCGCAAGCCACTGCTGAATCCTATTTTGAGACGTTGTTTGGTACACCATTGAATTTAGATATGAAAAAAGTTGCGAGTTTATATGATATGCCGTATATTAAAATTAACCAGGCACAAGATCTCAAAGCCATCATAGCAACACCAATTGATGGTCCGAGACTGATTGAATTCAAAAGTAACCGCCTGAGTAACGTGACGGCACACCATCAACTCATGGGATCTGACAAATGAGAAAACAAGTGATTACAGTAAATGGTTATGCTTACCACATTTTCTGCCAACGTAATGATGATCAACCCATGAAATGGCTGTTACTTCACGGATTTATGGGGTCACATCGCGATTTTGATACGATTATTCAGCAATTACCAGGTGAAGTGATGACGTTTGATTTATTGGGATTTGGTCAGCATGCAGCATACATTGAGGATGCCAAACGTTTTACAATGGCATCGCAAATTGATGACATATTAGCTATTTTAAATCAAGTTGGATGGTCTAAGGTTCAGCTACTTGGCTATTCGATGGGCGGACGATTAGCGCTTGGTTTTGCAATGACGGTGCCTAATCGTGTGGCACATTTATATTTAGAAAGTAGTTCAGCAGGATTACGCTCAGAGTCTGAACGTGCCAAACGACGCCTAGCTGACGTTAAACAATCAGAATTAATTAACACAGATTTTCAACAATTTGTATCAGTATGGGAAAAATTACCCTTGTTTGCTACGCAAAATACTTTAACAACTCAGCAACAAGAACAAGTACGTCGACAAAGATTATCGCAAAGACCGCAGAATATGGCCAATTCGTTGATATATATGGGAACAGGGATACAGGAAAATTTTTGGCTGAGATTACCGCAACTACAGATACCGACGGTGCTAATCGTTGGCGAATTAGATGAAAAATTTAAACGAATTGCAAATGATATGGCCACTTTGGTACCTCATGTGCAAATAAGTATTATAAAACATGCGGGACACAATACGCATTTGGAACAGCCAAAGCAATTTATCGAGGTGATAAAAAATGTATCGCATTAAAAAGTTACGGATGATACCGACGTCTTTGGTCTTAAAACAAGCTTTTGAAACAGCACATCAGACGACAAAAGAACGACCATTGACTGTGATAGAACTTTTAGTCATCGATGACTTAACAGGGAACCAAGCCACCGGATATGGTGAAATACAGTCCTTTGATGATTTTAGCTATACACTTGAAAATCAGACAACGAGTCGTGCAATTGTTCAAACGGTTATTCAACCATTGATTAGAACACTTTTTTTTGAATCACCACAAGATTTTGCGGAACAACTCATGTTTGCAGTTCCATTTGGGTCATTTGCAAAAGCATCGGTTGAGATGGCAGTTTGGGATGCAGTTGGCAAACTGACCCATCAATCTTTGACGCAAATGATTGGCGGCATACATGATCAAGTGCCTGTCGGTATTGCTTTTGGGCTAGATGCTACGCTATCTAAAATTAGCAAAGCCATTGATCAGGGATATGAGCGTATTAAAATCAAAATTGACGCGCAAAAATTAGATAGTCAAAAACTAATTGCGCTATTAAATCATTTTCCTCAACACCAGTTTTCCTTAGACGCAAACAGTAGTTTTACGCTACAAACTGCTTCGGTGCTAAAAAGGTTACCCAAAAACGTTGTTTTTATCGAGCAACCTTTTTCGGTTAGCGACTTTGTTGATCATGCTGCTTTTCAAACGCAAACAACGCAGACATTGAGCTTGGATGAAAGTGTTAATAGTCTTGATGATGTCAGGACGATGGTCGCATTACGTGCTGCTAATGCAGTGACCATTAAGCAAGCCAAACTTGGCGGTATTACTGCTGCGATCCGGGCTATAGATATCGCTTGTGCAGCAGGCGTTAAACCTTGGATTGGTGGTATGTTAAGCAGCAATATTGGTCGTGGTGTAGATTTAGCATTAGCTAGCTTACCTGATATTGCATTTGCAGGAGATATTTCTGAAAGTGGCCGTTACTTTGAACATGATTTAACGGTAGAATCATTTCGATTACATGCAGGCGTCATGAGTGTGCCTCAAGATGATGGGATCGGTCTAACGTTATCATAGCGGGGGCTTACCGCCGTCAAACAATTATAATTCGATTTTTGTTAGGTGTTTATGAGTAAATGCCCATAAATACTGTTACCATGATATACTAAATATTAAAGGAATTTAAATATGGATAGTACGCAACTTTCACCACGTTTGCAGGCAGTGGCAAATTTTGTACCTGTTGGTGCACGTTTGGCTGACATAGGATCAGACCATGCTTATTTACCAGTAAACTTATTGATGAATAACCACATAAAATACGCTATTATTGGTGAAGTTTCGCAAGGGCCGCTTGACAATGCACGTCATGAATTGCAAAAAAGGCGCGTGTCCAATCGTGCTGAGGGCCGTTTAGCTGACGGGCTTTTGGCCGTCAATGATGAAGACGAGATTGACACGGTGACCATCGCGGGAATGGGTGGTATTTTGATAAGTGATATTCTGGAAGCCTCATCACAGCGCCATCAATCATTTAACACTTTGATACTCCAACCAAATACAGATGAGGCGATTGTGCGACGATGGTTGATGGCACATCATTATCAAATTATTGGTGAAAATATTGTGCAAGAAGACACACATTTTTATGAAATCATTGTTGCAGTACCTGGGGAGCAGGTCTTGTCAGAATTAGATGTCGAATTTGGACCATTTTTGCGCATTGAAAAAACAGCAACTTTTGTTGCCAAATGGCAAAAAGAAATTGATCGTATTACTGTCATACTGGATCATTTAAAAGTTGCCGATAAAGCACAAACAGAGGCTTACTATCAGTGGCAAGCACGTTATCATCAAATTCTGGAGGTTATGTCATGACGACAGCACAAGACTTGATAGATGAAATTGAACGCTTTGCGCCAAAGACACTCGCTGAGGAGGGGGATCCAGTTGGTTTACAAATTGGGAATCCTAGTCAAACGATTAGTCGGGTGATGACAACACTTGATGTGAGACCGGAAGTGGTGCAAGAAGCGATTGACCAGCAAGTAGATTTTATTTGGTCACATCATGAGGTAATGTTTTTTCCAGCTAAAAATTTGGATCTTAGTATACCACAAAATAAAATGTATGCTGATTTAATTAAACATAACATTGTTGTTTATGCATCACATACAAATTTGGATAGTGCACAAGGTGGCATGAATGATTGGCTTGCTGACACCCTTGGTATGGTTGATGTTGAACCATTAGTAACTAACAAAGATGCTGTGACTGGCCTTGGTCGTATTGGTAGGCTTAATCAACCAATAACTGTAGCAGCATACGCTGAGAAAATACGTGATATTTTTCAAGTTAAAGCAGTTCGGGTGATTGCTAATGATTTGCAAAAAACCATTCAAAAAGTTGCGGTACTTGGCGGGGATGGTGGTCGCTGGTGGCGAATTGCCCAAGCATCAGGTGCAGATGCTTATATCACCGCTGATCTTTATTATCATGTTGGGCATGATATTTTAGCTTCTGATTTTGTTGTCATTGATCCTGATCACCATATGGAAGCCATTGCCAATGATCGTATGGCTGCAAAAGTGAAGACATGGTTTGGTGAGTCGCTGATGGTTTTTGCCACGCGCACAAATACTGATCCTTATACTTATGTATGAAATTTAGGGGACGTCCGGACCTTGGTCGACCAAATTTTGAAAGGACATGTGATTTTGAACTGACTATGTTAAATGGTGAGTGAATTAAATCATAAAAACAATAACTTATGAACGAAAATTATCCTGAACTCACGCAACGTTTTTTAAATTATGTCGCTGTTGACACACAATCCGATGAAGCATCGTTGACCATACCTTCTTCAACTAAAGAGGTTGCATTTCTAGCTAATTTAGCAAAAGAACTAAAGAAAATTGGGTTAGAAAATGTCCGTACAATGTCGGATGGGTATGTTTTTTCCGAATTATCAAGTAATGTTGAAGATGAAACGATCCCAGTAATCGGGTTTATTTCGCATGTTGATACAGCTGATTTTAATGGTAAGAACGTTAAACCACAGATTATTAACAACTATGATGGTAAATCTAGCATAGCACTAGGTGATAGTGGTTATGATCTCAATCCAACAGATTTTCCAAGTTTGTTAAAATATGCTGGGCACACGTTAATTACAACAGACGGGACTACCTTATTAGGGGCTGATGATAAAGCAGGCGTGGCTGAAATCATCACAGCTGCAGCATATTTAGTTGCTCATCCTGAAATTAAACATGGGGCATTACGATTTGCTTTTGGCCCTGATGAAGAAATTGGTATCGGAGCAGACAATTTTGACACCGCAGCATTTGGTGCTGATTTTGCTTACACTGTAGACGGTGGACCTGCGGGTGAGTTGGAGTGGGAGACATTTTCAGCTGCCAGTGCTACAGTTGATATCCAAGGTCGTAATGTGCATCCTGGAACTGCTAAAGATACCATGGTTAATGCAATTCAAGTCGCAATGGACTTTCATGCGCAATTGCCTGATGAACAACGTCCTGAACATACTTCAGGACGTGAGGGTTTTTGGCATGTTATGGCGATCACAGGTAATCCTGAAAAGGCGCAATTACGTTATATTGTGCGTGATCATGATCGCGTAAAATTTGAAAGTCGAAAACAAACATTATTAGATATTGCTGAAAAATTGAACACACATTTTGGGCAACAGCGTGTTAATGTGACACTAAAAGACCAATATTATAATATGGGTGAAGTGTTAAAAGATGATATGAGACCAGTAAACTTAGCAGAAAAAGCCATGACATCACTTGATATTACGCCAATTATTGAACCTGTTCGCGGTGGGACAGATGGTTCAAAAATTACATTTTTGGGATTACCAACACCTAATCTTTTTGCTGGTGGGGAGAACATGCATGGGCGTTTTGAATACGTTTCAACGACAGTCATGTCACAGGCTACAGACACGATTTTAAAAATTATTGCTTTAGCACAAGAAAAATAATCAGAAAAGGTAAAAATTTTATAAATTGAACCAGACATATTGTTATCTGAAAACATGAGTGTTAAAACATAGTTGTGAATTGCCCGAATAAATAGGCAATAGTGACTGTGTTTTTTCTTTGATTTGAATGAAACTGCTAGGAAAATAATGATGGGACAAGCGAGTATTTAGCGTGAGTGCTGAAATTTTGGTATAATAATATGGATAACCTTTTTTGGGGGGCGTGATGCGAAAGAAAATCATATTTTTAGCGGTATTAACGATACTGTCTTGTGTAGCTGTGTTTGGCTGGCAAAAAATAAAACAAAAAGATTTACAAGTCGCGGAACCTGCAAAAGCGGCTAAGTTAGCAAGGATTAAGCATATTAATTTGGTTGCGCTTGGTGATTCACTAACAGAGGGTGTCGGTGATGAAAAGCATGAACAAGGCTATTCAGGGCGTATTGCCAAAAAAATTGCCAAAAAGTATGATATTACAGTTTCTATGTCAAATTTTGGAAAATCTGGTGATCGATCAGATCAAATACAAAAGCGATTGCAAACGCAACCCGATTTTCAACGCGAAGTCGGCCGAGCTAATGTCATTTTAATGACTGTTGGTGGGAACGATTTACAGCAGTCCTTATTAAAAAACATTTCAGCTAAAACACCCACAGATTTATCAGCTGCCATTGTGGCAGGGCAAAAACAATATGAGAATAAACTAGCCGATTTATTTAAAGCTGTTAGGAATCAAAATTCAGATGCACCTATATTCATTTTTGGTAACTATAATCCATTATTTGTTCATTTTCCCAAACGAGATGATTTGAATAAAGATGTTCAGTTATTTAATAATATTAACCGACGTGTGGCTTCAAATGACAAAAATAGCTACTACGTTAGTTCATATCAAATAACTTTTGGTCAATATAACAATAAAGAGTTACAACAAACATTAAGTAATCCAGTAAAACCGGTCACCAAAAAAGCAGATGTTAATGCAGAAATGACAGCGACATTATTAGGAGAATCAACAGTCAAAAATAATTGGATTAGTGAAACAGATAATTATCATCCTAATAACGTTGGCTATAATTATATGACAAGTCAATTATTTCATGTGATGAGAAAGGAGCAAAGTACATGGTTGAAGACACGCTAAAAAGAAAGACAACCATAAAAAAACAAAAATCCTCTTGGTTTTGGGCTTTTTGGGCGTTAATTGGTGCTATTTTAATCGGTATATTTTTTCTATTTCATGTTGCTGCTCAACCTGTTGATATGACAGATAACAAATCTAAGATTGCCAACACGGATGCGACTTTCGATGTCTCTTTGAATAAAAAACAAGTCAATGCTTTAGTGGCTTACTATCTGAGTGATACAAATGCAAGTGGCTACACGTTTCGCGTCGAGGACAGCATCATGATGTACGGTAGCGCAAAATTTCTGGGAGAAAACTTTAAATTTGGGATGTCTTTAAAACCTGAAATTACAAAAAATGGGAACATTATTTTGACCGCGCAGAAACTAGCAATTGGGAATTTGCCATTGCCTATTCCGACAGTTATGCAATATGTAAAATCAAGTTATAATGCACCGAAGTTTGTTAAAATAAATCCAAAGAAGAAACAAATATATGTTGATATGACGGAACTACCAGTGACACAAGGTATGTCTTTTCGTGCCAAGGTTATTGATATGAAGGCGGACAACTTTATTTTTGAAGGTGGACTAGCAAATGGCAGCAAGTAATCGCTCTTTTTATCATTGGTTGATGACGCATCGCAACAATGTTTCTGCAAATGAGATACAGCACTTTGCAAACAATGCGTTTTTGGATTTAACTTTTCCAAAACAAAGTATGGATTTTGATGAAATTTCAAATTATTTAGAAGAGAACACGTCGTATTTAATGAGCATGACGACTTTTGATAAGGCGTGGGACATGTATCAAGCAGCAACAAATAATTAAAAGAAAAGATAGGAAACGTGTGAAACTAATTTGATTAGGCGCATACGTACACATGACACGATGGCACAAATTATTCAATGGTTCCCTGGTCACATGGCCAAAGCCTTTCGCTTAATGCGAGAAAATTTAAAATTAGTTGATGTTGTTTTTGAGTTAGTTGATGCACGCATTCCAGAAAGCTCACGCAATCCGGAAGTTAATAAGTTGATCGCCTCAAAACCATGTTTATTAATCATGACTAAAGCTGATTTGGCTGATCCAGAACAAATTCGGGCGTGGAAAGCACACTTTGAGGCAGAGGGACATACCGTTTTGGTATTGGACACACGCGACCCTAAAACACCGCAATTGGTGACGAAAGCAGCACGGCGAGCTGTTGCATCTAAAAAAGCAGCACAATTGGCTCGAGGAATTCAGGATCAACCTATTCGGGCAATGATTACTGGTATTCCCAACGTTGGAAAATCTACTTTATTAAATCATTTAGTGATGAAAAATGTGGCACCGACAGCTGATCGACCAGGTGTTACGAAAAAAGTAGCTTGGCTCAAGACACCTACGAAGTTGGAATTATTAGACTCACCAGGGGTACTTTGGCCAAAATTTGAAGACCAAGTGATTGGTATGAAGTTAGCACTTACTGGGGCTGTCAAAGATACCATTTTTGATAAAGACGATGCAGCATTGTTTTTAATTGATTTTTTTCAAAAATATCGACCTGAGGCCATTATTGAACGTTATCATTTGGCGAGTGACATATTTGATCACGAAAATGTTCAGGTATTACTTGAAATTACAAGTAAACTTGGGCTCAAAGATGACTATGAAAAGGCGAGTGAGCGATTACTCAATGATTTACGTAAAGGTAAGTTAGGAACGTTCACATTAGATTTAATTACCCAAACAAATGACTGAAACAATTTCAAAGATTAAAACTGAATTAAAAAAAGTGATGGTACCATCGGATGAACGTTTAGTGCAATGGCGCGCTGATGAACGAGCGGGTGTGAAAGCTGCAATAAAATCTTGGGATAAACAATATGAAAAAAAGATTGCACAAGAACAGGCTTTTCAAGGGCGATTTGCTTTTGAGCGCCATTTTTGGAATCAAGGTATGTCAGATATTGCTGGTGTCGATGAGGTAGGCCGTGGACCGCTTGCGGGCCCTGTCATAGCTGCCGCAGTTATATTGCCGCATGATTTTAATGTTGTTGAAGTGATTGATTCAAAGCAGTTGTCAGCTGACAAACGCGACAAACTATACGACTTGATCCTGGCACAAGCTGTGTCAATTGGGGTGGGTGTTGTTGATGCACCAACAATCGATGACATTAATATCTATCAAGCTGCACGTTTGGCGATGACAAAGGCAGTTCAAAATCTAGCACCTGAACCAGATGTCTTATTAATTGATGCCATGACATTAAATTTGCCTTTGCCACAAGAACCATTGATAAAAGGCGACGCACTTAGTAACTCAATTGGTGCAGCTAGCATCGTAGCCAAAGTCACGCGTGACCGCCTGATGGCAGATTATGATGATATCTATCCTGGATATGGTTTTGCTAAAAACGCCGGTTATGGGACAAAGTTGCATTTAGATCAAATGAGACAATTAGGTATTACACCAATTCACCGCCGATCTTTTGGACCAGTGCGTGATCTATTATGAGCGTTTAGCATGTTATTTTGCATGTTAAACGCTTTTTTGATGGTGAAATCACAATTAAAGAAGCGTTATTTCCCGTTTATGAATGGTAATCGTGCCATTACGTGTTAGTTTATTAAATAAACGACTTAAAGTTTCCGGCGCAATATGCAGTGATGCAGCTAATTCTTTTTTAGTTAGCGCTAATTTAAATGTGTTATTCATTTGTATGGCGGCTATTTCATGAAGGTATTTAATTAAGCGTTCATCTGCGCTTTGTAAGGATAGACTAATTTGGCGTTGTTCGAGGTCAGTTAAACGTTTACCGTAAGTATTTAGCATTTTCAAAGCTAAAGTAGGATTGCCATGTAACAAATTTTGAAAGTCTGTTCGGCGAATCGTACACACTTTAGCATCCGTTTTGGCGCGTGCAAAATGATGATGCATTGCATCAGTAAATAGAGAAGCTTCTGCGTCAACTTGGTGACTATGTAGAGAATACAAGAGTAGCTCTTGACCGCTATCATTGATATTTAACACATCAATTTGACCAGTATCCACAATAATTAATGCGGAAAGGTCATCATCTGGTTTATAAATATAACTACCAGCAGCGTAATTTTTTTGATGCGTTGAAATAGCGACTAGCTGGTCAATGAGATCGTTAGATAGTTGTGCAAATATAGGGGCGGCTTTCAGACAGGCAAAGGCAGAATGTGACATTTTTCACTCTTTCTTGATATAAGTCAATTTTTTATTTGTGAATTAATTATACAATAAAAGTAACAAAAAAAGTTAAGTATTTTGGAGGAAAAATATGAAAGTTATAATTATTGGTGCAACTCATGCTGGTACTGCAACAATCAAATCAATAACAAAGCGTCATCCGGACGCTGTGGTAGACGTTTATGAGAAAAATGATAACGTATCATTTTTGTCATGTGGTATTGCTCTGACAGTTCAGGGAGAAGTAAAAAATATCGAGGATTTGTTTTATTCATCACCTGAAATTTTAGAAGCAGCAGGTGCTAATATTCACATGAAACATGAGGTCACAAAGGTCGATACAATTAATAAAACTGTGACTATTTTAAATTTGACAACGCATGAAACAACGATTGAGGCGTACGATAAATTGGTTGCTACAACCGGGTCATGGCCAGTTGTACCACCAATACCAGGTATTGAGGATGAGCGTGTTGTACTATCCAAAAACTATTCGCACGCCAAAGAATTGATACGTTATGCAAACGACGATAAAATAAAACGTGTCGTTATTATTGGTGGTGGCTATATAGGTACAGAATTAGTTGAGGCTTTTAATGTTAAGGGGCGTGATGTGACATTAATTGATAACCAACCAACGGTTTTGAATCGCTATTTTGATCCTGAATTCACTAAAAATGTTGCTAACATGTTTGTAAACCATGGTGTTTCCGTTGAAACAGGTAAGACGGTACAAGCTTTTGAAAGCAAAGATGATGGCATTGTGATCAAAACAGATGCAGGTCATTTCTCAGCTGATTTGGTCATCATGTCTGTTGGGTTCCGTCCAGCAACACAGCTATTTAAAGGGCAACTCGAAATGACTGAAAATGGCGCGCTCATTATTAATGATTACATGCAAACGAGTGATCCCGATGTTTTTGCTGCTGGGGATTCAGTTGCCGTTCATTACAATCCAACAGGTGAAAATGCTTACATTCCTTTGGCGACAAATGCTGTACGTCAAGGCACGCTGATTGGTTATAATTTAACGGTACCGACGGTTAAATATATGGGAACACAATCAACATCTGGTTTGAAATTATATGATTTAAATATGGCTTCTTCTGGTCTAACTGGTGCGCATGCTGCAGAGCTCGGATTAGACTATGACAGTTTGACGATGACAGACAATTTTCGTCCTGAATTTATGTCATCCACTGAACCGGTATTAATGACGATTACATGGGAACGCGGTTCACAACGTATTTTGGGGGTTCAGCTTCAGAGTAAATATGATATCTCGCAATCAGCAAATACAGCGTCTGTGGCGATTCAAAATAGAATGACCTTGACAGACTTAGCGTTTGTCGATATGCTATTTCAACCTTGGTTTGATCGGCCGTTTAATTACCTCAATTTGTTAGCACAAGCTGCCTTAGATAAAGAGGCATAAATTATAAACAACGTGTCTAAATGAAAAGTCCTCTTCCGATTAGAAGAGGACTTTTCATTTAGACACGTTGTTTGATTAAAGGTACTTATCTGTTTTTTGAGCAATAGTTAATACTTCGCCATTTGGTACCATATTAATTTTGGTGTAGAGCATAACTGGTATATCAGTTATTTCTGCTGCTACTAAAGGCAGTGCTTTTAAGACTGTCATTAATTTATCGTAATCACCTTCAAGTGTTGATTCAAAAGCACCAACTTGGTATGTCACACCTGATGCTTCGATATAAGCAATGACATGATCGACAATACGAATGATGTCTTCTTTATCTGCTGTCATTGGTAACACTTGGACAGCAATACTTGCATTAATTTTGGTCATTAAGCAACCTTCGCTTTCATTTGATTAAGAATATTAAGTTCGTAACGCAATGTTGAATGGCACATACCACAAAAAAACATCAGTTGGCGCCAACTTATCACGGGTTCAGTTTAGCACAATACCAATTGGCATGCAAACTTGAATGCTTGATATATTATTCATTTATCTGTTATTTTTTTGGTCAAGCAGGTTTCTTAACATAAAATAAGGGTCACTGTCAGTTGTTGTTTAGCGTACGTCAAAGGAATAAGTGACAGGCATACAAATAATTGGTATTCTTAATATAGTATAAGATACTATTCTAATTAAATTAGGACGAATTTTGATAAAAAATCGCTGACCATGAAATGGTTTGTTAACACTGTTGCGTGGAGTGAATTAGGACACAGAAATTGGCGGCATTCTGCAGAGTTAAAACAAGCATCACTTGTTGGTCAAGTGACAGATAAGTTTCCACCAACTTATATTACTGATGGTAACGCTTACGCCTTTCAAGAACAAGGGATGGCATTTGAAAGGCGTTTAAAGCAGTTGGATATTCCCGTAACAAGTTTATTTTTTAATAATGATTCTCAAGAAATTACGCATGAATATCAATTCAACTATCAAACTGTTCAAGCCAAAAGTTGTTATAATGATACGCGTCAATTTGTTTTGAAATACCAGTAAAAACAGTTTAAAAAACATATAATAAATCAAATTTACTTTTAATGTCAACTTAATATGGAAATTAAATGAAAAGACAAGATGTAACAGTATGTTAAATTGTGAAAATGATTATAAACATGAGTGTATAAGAATAACCTAGATTGAATGGTAATTCGATTTGACTTTTATAGTTTGTTTTTCTACAATGCTTTATATAGTATAAAGGGGAAAAAGATGTTAGACAAAACAATTTACAAGCAGATTTTCAAATCTAGTTTTAACGCCCCAATCGACGTTGAATTCTGGGATGGTGAAAAAGTAAGTTACGGTGATGGCGACGCTATTGCAACCATTATTTTACATGAAATCATACCCATAAAAGATATTATGGCTCATGCTTCTCTGACATTTGGGGAAGCCTACATGGATGGCAAGATCGAGATACAAGGTGACTTGCAGAAGTTAGTCAGTACGATATATAGTTCACAAGAAAGCTTCTTGAATGGTTCAAAATTTGCCAAATTAATACCCAAGCAGTCACATAGTGAAAAAACAAGTAAAGCAGACGTACAAAGTCATTATGATATTGGTAATGATTTTTATGAAATGTGGCTGGACCCAACAATGACATATTCTTGTGCGTATTTCGCTGATGAAAAGGATTCACTAGAAGATGCACAATGGAATAAAGTAAGGCATATTTTAAATAAGTTACATCCACAATCAGGTGAGACCTTGCTAGATATTGGTTGTGGTTGGGGTACTTTGATTTTTACAGCTGCAAAAGAATATAATTTGGAAGCAACTGGCGTCACGCTAAGTCAACAACAGTATGATTTTGTTTCAGAAAAGATCAAGGCAGAAGGTCTTGAGGATCGTGTTCACGTTTACTTAAAAGATTACCGTGAATTGGAACAAACTTATGATCATGTAACATCAGTTGGTATGTTTGAACATGTCGGTAAAGAGAATTTACAAGAATACTTTATGCAGGTTAGTAACCGATTAGTCGACAATGGAACAGCTTTGATACATGGCATTACTGGTCAACATGACGGCGCAGGTGTTGATGCTTGGATTAATAAATATATTTTCCCAGGTGGCTACATTCCTAACATTGCAGAAAATATTAATCATATTATGCATACAGGATCATTACAAGTTGATGATATTGAACCATTGCGTCGCCATTACCAAAGAACATTAGAAATGTGGACTCAAAATTTCCACAAAGTTGATGAAGAAGTGATTTCAGCTTACGGTGAACGTTTCTATCGTATGTGGGATTTATACTTACAAGCGTGTGCAGCATCATTTGAGTCAGGTAACATTGATGTTGTTCAGTATTTGTTGACAAAGGGTCCTTCTGGTACGAAGTTACCAATGACGCGTTCTTATATTTATCATGCAGATGTTGCGCATGGTGTACAATAAATCACATAATGGATGTTTGATTTAAATAGATTAATTTCAAAGGCTCAGCTATCAACCATTGCTGGGCTTTTTTATTATGTAAAATAATTGACAAAGGGGCGATATAGGATTATATTGTAAGCGGTTACAATAACGTGACTAAAAGTAATTCATAACTATAAAAGAAAGTAGGTAAACATGGCGCAAGCAGATTTTGGTGTTGTAGGACTAGCGGTAATGGGTCGTAATTTAGCACTTAATATTGAGTCAAGGGGATATGATGTTGCTGTGTATAATCGTTCGCGTGTACGTACAGAAGATTTGGTAAAGAAGCATGCTGATAAACGTTTTGTGCCAAGTTATACAATCGATTCATTTGTCAAAACAATTAAAACACCTAGACGTATCTTATTAATGGTTAAAGCAGGTCAAGGTACTGACGCTGTCATTGATGAGTTGCTGCCTCACTTATCGAAGGGTGACATGCTAATCGATGGTGGGAATACGTATTTTGAAGATACGATTCGTCGTTCAGAAAAATTGGCAAAGTCAGGGATTAATTTTATAGGAATGGGCGTATCTGGTGGTGAATTAGGTGCATTGACAGGGCCATCTCTTATGCCAGGCGGTCAACGAGAGGCATATGATTTGGTGTCACCAATACTAAAACAAATTGCTGCTCGAGCGCCTGAAGATGATAAACCGACAGTAACTTATGTTGGGCCAAATGGTGCAGGACACTATGTTAAAATGGTTCATAACGGTATTGAATATGGTGATATGCAGCTCATTTCTGAATCGTATGATATTTTGAAACGTGTTTTAAAGTTGGATCATGATGGCATCGCTGCTGCTTTTTCGCATTGGAATGACAGTGAACTTAATTCTTATTTGATTGAAATAACAGCTGATATTTTAACGCGGAAGGATGATTTGGGATCAGGGAAACCTATTGTTGACGTGATTTTAGATCGCGCCGGTAATAAAGGCACAGGTAAGTGGTCGTCACAATCGGCATTAGCTGTTGGCGCACCACAGTCACTGATTACAGAGTCTGTTTATGCACGTTATATTTCAGCCATGAAAAATGATCGTATTAAGGCGTCAAAGACTTTATCGGGTCCAGATTTTACGTTTACTGGTGACATTGATGCCGCACAAGAAGATATTCGTAAAGCGTTGTATTTTGGTAAAATTATGTCCTACGCCCAAGGCTTTGATCAACTACGTTTGGCTTCGGATCATTATGACTGGCATTTGCCCTTTGGTGAGCTCGCACAATTGTGGCGTGCGGGAGCTATAATCCGTGCGCAATTTTTACAGAGAATTACGGACGCTTATGAGGCTGACGATCAGTTACATAATCTACTTTTAGACCATTACTTTAAAGGTATTGCTGAGTCATACCAGGATGCTGCAAGAAGAGTTGTCGCACTTGCTGTCACCGCAGGTGTGCCAACACCGTCGCTTTCAGCAGCGATTGCTTATTATGATTCTTATCGATCAGCTGTTTTGCCAGCAAACTTAATCCAAGCACAACGTGATTATTTTGGCGCGCATACCTACGAACGTACTGATAAACCAGCAGGAGATATGTATCATTTTTCTTGGTATGATGAGGCCTAACTTTCATTGAAACAGCAAATCGTTTAGAAATGATTTGCTGTTTTTTATTGAAAAAATGCTTGCTAAAAAGAACAAATGTTCGTATAATTTAAAGTATCGTATTTTCAAGTAGATGTTAACAAGAAGGAAAGACCATGGCACACAAATCACTTATATCACTTGAACTAGTGACCAACATGATACATCAAACAACAACCGAAAAAATTGAGTCTTTGCACTTAGAGAAACAAAATTCTGAATATGAGGGAATGACCTTTAAAATTGGGCAGTTTAGTTATCGTAGCCGATTGGCTAAAAAAACACCTAACAAGAAGGGCTATTTTGTTGTTTTTTGGGAAAAAGATCAACATCATAATAATACGCCGTTTAAATTTGACGATAGTCCGGATAAACTCATTATTTCGATTAAAGATGGGCTACACAGCGGTCAATTCATTTTTCCAAAAGCAATTCTCGTAGAGAAAGGTATCTTAAGTTATGAAAGACAATTAGGCAAAATGGCGATGCGTATTTATCCTAATTGGGTTAGCAATTTGAATCCTACTGCACAGCGGACACAATTATGGCAGTTAAATTATTTTATGAATTACGATCAAAATATGTCAATAAATATGGTACGTTCACTTTATTTTTAGCTGTGTGAACAACAGATATTAATCATTTAATGTTACTTTTTATATCATTTCTTCTATAAGTGTTCAGACCCATGATTTAACCAATACCTTATTTGCTTTTAATGTTATTTTCTGGTATCCTTATGATACAATTTAACTTTTTTATGAACTTGTACCTCTTGCGGGAGTAGCGACGAACAATCGTGGGAAACCGACTATACATCATACGAATTTAATGAGTATGACGGCCAACCTTAATCAGCGAGACGCAAAAAAACTTTGCTTAAAAGGAGTGTAACAAGAACATGATGACAAAGGATGACGTACCTAAACCGATGCAAGACGAGTACCATGCAGAGGACTGGCATAAAATAATCAGTGATTTTGATGGCCATTATCCAGATGGTCTAACTGATCAGGAAGTCAACAATAAATTAGAGATACATGGTTTTAATGAGATGAAATTAAAATCAACACCAAAATGGTTAATATTTCTAAAGCAGTTTAATAATGTGATTATTTATATATTAATCGCGGCAGCATTGATGACGCTCTTGATGCGACATTATTCAGATGCGGTTGTTATTGGATTGGTTGTGATTATTAATGCATTGATTGGTTACTTTCAAGAAGTAAATGCTAGTAATGCATTAGAAAAAATTAAAAATATGTTGTCAGTGGAGGCAACAGTCATTAGAAATGGTGTGAGGTCGGATATACCTTCTCGGGAGCTGGTTCCTGGGGATCTAGTTTATCTTGAAGCAGGTGATAATGTACCGGCTGACTTGCGAATTGTTGACGCCGATAATTTAAGAATTCAAGAATCGTCACTGACTGGCGAGGCAGATTCTGTTTTAAAGTTTGACTCAGTGGTCGAGCTTAAGACGCCATTGGCAGACCGCGTTAATATGGCTTACGCGACAACAGCGGTAACTAATGGTAGTGCTACTGGTGTTGTAGTTTCTACGGGACTTAAAACGGAAATTGGATTAATTTCACAAAGTGTGTCTGATGTCAAAAATAATAAGTCACCACTCACCAAAGAATTAGATACTTTAGGTCGGGGTATCTCGTGGTTTATCATTATAGTAGCAGTTGCTACATTTATTCTTGGTTGGGTTATGAATGTTTATGCTTTACCAGTTTTGGCAATGGCAATCATTACTATGATTGTTGGTTCTATGCCAGAAGGTTTGCCTGCGGCGACATCAGTTATTTTAGCTACTGGTGTACAAACATTGACTAAAAAGCATGCAATAGTTAAAACGTTACCTGCGGCTGAAACACTAGGTGCAGTCGATATTATTGCATCTGATAAAACAGGGACACTGACTAAAAATGAGATGACCCTGCAAGATATTGTTGTTGGTCAAAATCATTACCAGGTAACAGGTACTGGTTATGCGCCAGAAGGTGAAATACAGTTAAATCATGTTGCTGTAGATGCTTCAAAAGATGAAGCGCTTGAAATGTTTTTGACAATGGGGCACCAAGCTAACGACACATTTTTAACATCTGAAAATGGGGAATGGCAGATTAATGGCGAACCCACTGATGCGGCATTTTTGTCAGCATATTATAAGGCTTTTGGACAAAAGAAGCCCAAATTAAAAGAAATTGATCGGCTACCATTTGATTCGGATTATCGATTTATGGCACGCTTGGTGGAGAATCAAAAAGGTCAGCGATTTATTGCAATTAAAGGTGCGCCGGACAAACTGTTCAAGCTGGCAGCTATGTCTCAGTCCTTTAACAGTCAATACTGGTCAGAATTATCAGGACACTTTGCAAAGACTGGGAAGCGTGTTATTGCGGTTGGGTATCAACCCGTTTCAGCAGATACTCGTGAAGTGACACATGAACAATTACAGGCAACGGGCATTGAATTGATTGGTATTGCGGCAATTATTGATCCGCCACGCCCAGAAGTTGTTGCGGCAATTAAGGATATGCGTCAAGCAGGTATTCATGTCAAAATGATTACTGGTGATAGTGTGGATACAGCCGTTGCCATTGGTAGGCAACTTGGTTTGGCTGATGGCATTGATGCTATGACTGGTGTTGAAGTGGATGCCTTGAGTGATAAAGAGTTGGCGCTTGCCGTGACACGATACGATGTATTCGCCCGGACAACACCCCAAAATAAGCTGCGTATTGTAGAAGCCTATCAAGCCAGTGGATTGGTTACTGCGATGACAGGAGATGGCGTTAACGATGCACCAGCGTTGAAAAAAGCAGATATAGGTGTGGCTATGGGAATTAAAGGCACAGATGTTGCTAAGGATTCTGCTGATATGGTCTTGGCGAATGACGATTTTTCAACAATCAAGGTAGCGATTGCGCAAGGTAGACGACTTTACGATAATATCCGAAAAACTATACTTTTCCTCTTGCCAACAAGTTTTGCTGAAGGTTTAATTGTTGTCATGAGTATTTTCTTACGACAACCGATGCCATTAACACCAACACAATTATTGTGGATTAATATGGTATCTGCCATAACAATCCAATTAGCATTTATTTTTGAACCTGCTGAACCAGGATTAATGAATAGGCCACCACGTAAAACGAGTGCAAAATTGATGAACCGTCATGATGTTTTTCAAATGACTTATGTCAGCATATTAATTGCTGCCGTTGGTTTAGCTGTGTTTGAAGTGTTAGGTTCTAGTGTTAGTTTTGGTGTTGCAAGCACGATGGTTGTGAACATTATTATTTTCGGAAAAATATTTTATTTATTCAATATAAGGACCGAGGCACCAGCGCTTAGTCGTTCATTGTGGTCTAATCCAATGGCTTTTGTTGCTGTTGGATTGATGATTCTTTTACAAATTATTTTTACCTATGTACCATTCATGCAAGGGGTGTTTTCAACGGCTGGATTAAGTGCATCAAACTGGGTTACTGTCGTTATGACAGGTGCCATTGTCTTAATTGTAACTGAAATTCACAAGTATTGGCGTTTGCGCAAGTCAAGCTCAAGCGGAAGCTTTAAATCAACTAGTGACTGATAACTGGCTTATTTTTAATAAAATAGCATGAGCATTCAATGATATTTCCAGCATATTACTTGCATGATGCTAGTGTAAAAGCTACAATCAGAATAACAACATGATCTGTTTTGTAAAGGAGAATAAGTTATGGTAAAAAGGAAACGTGGTACTGGCTTTTGGGGTAAGTTGTCACTTTTGTTAGCGGTTGGACAGTTACTGTTTAGCCTTTATCGTGAAGTTAAGGATTCTCGATTACGTCGAAAAGAATAAGATATGATCTGAATTGTTTTAGGTAAGTATGAATTGTGAAGGAGGAACAATGATGTTAAAATCAATATTTAAGTTTGTGCTAGCTATTTTTTTGGTTGTTAGTGGCGTTGCTATAGGAACTACTGTCTTTGCTGCTAAAAGTGTTGATAAGCTTGGTGATGATCTACAAGATAAAATTTACAATTAGTTAGTTTGACTCATAATTGAGAAATTGTAATTGTGCTTTACGTTTGTTGTAATCTCACAATAGTAGACAAAATAAAAAAACTCAGTGGTAATTCACCACTGAGTTTTTTTATTTGATATCCAAACGTTCAAAAATTTTATAGGTGTTTTCAGTTACAACAAAAAGGTATTGATGATTTACCTGATTTGCAAATCATTGTTTTCAGTCGATTTATATATTTGAAAAAGTTAAAGATTGATAACTATTTGGACAGTTTTCACTGGTCAGGTAGATTATTTACGTCAATAACTCGATTTTTATTATGCTTAACATGTTATACCTAAATGCAAAATACGTTTCGAGAGTAATATTGTGATATGGATATGATCTTTATCGAATATTTACAGAAACATACTGAAATTTTGTTATATTTGAATCACAGTCAATTATTGTCCTTATGAATTCGTCACTAACACAAAATGGACAAAATTATTTCATAAATTGATCACAAAAAAAGAGAGAAGCACAGTGGAAGTTAAATTTAATCACGTAACTATGACCCACGATTTACACAATTACAGGGTTATTTGGCTACTAATAGCGTGTTACTTCAACTTTTGGGTGCAAGTGGTCATGCAAAACCAGAAGCGAGTGCGCTACGTGAAGTTGATTTGAATGTTTATTTACCAACCAAGGGGAAACGATATCATATTAAAAATTGGAAGAATAGATTGATTACGTTAAAATGGTCTTGAATGTTTTGGTTAAAGGATATATGCATTAGTTCAGATATGGGAAGCACTACAATTCCCAGAGTGCTTTGTTATTAATGTAAGATTAGTCATATCATTGTTAAAATAGGTGTATGAGCCGATTCAATTTAGGGTCAAAATAGCGATATTGATACGTAAAATATGAGTCGCTTATAGGCTAATTATTTGAAAAATTAATGTATCTTTGTTACACTTTAGTCAATTGGTGTTCGTCAACCCCATTTTCTGGACATGAAGCACAGTTCATTTATTGGGTCAGACGTGTTTTGCCATCAATAAAAAAGTTACAGGAGGATGTTACGAATGGGATTAATTTGGACACTTATTGTGGGAGCCGTTATCGGTGCGATAGCGGGTGCAATTACTAGCAAAGGAAAAGCAATGGGGTGGATTAGTAACATTATTGCTGGTTTAGTTGGTTCTTGGCTAGGCGAGAATTTACTTGGATCTTGGGGCCCTACTGTCGCTGATATGGCAATTATTCCATCAATTATTGGTGCAGTGATTTTAGTTCTGATTATTTCTTGGTTGGTAGGCAGAACTCGCAACTAACCCATCATAGCCGTATTAGTAGTATATAACACCGGAAACCACCTTAAAAGGAGATAGTAAATAATGACAGAACAAGATAAGCAAAAAGAAGCCGAAGCTAAAGAAGCAGTGGTTCAAAAAAATAAAAAGGATGATCCAAAGTCAACAGATAAAGAAGACGTCTATAAGCATCATCCGGACAATGCTGACTATAAAAAAGCGGATTGACGTCGCTGGTTCTAAATGTCTAGGTTAGGAGGTTTTTGATGACTAGTAGTGATATACCGGTTTATAAATTAAATGATGGTCATGTTCTACCACAAATAGGCTTAGGAACTTACCAAGTACGTGGCATGCAGGGTGTCGATGTAATATTGTCTGCAATTCAAATGGGTTACCGATTAATTGATACTTCTACCAATTATGATAGCGAAGGTGCAGTCGGTGAGGCAATTAGGCGTTCTGGTATACCAAGGTCTGAATTTTATGTCACATCTAAATTGCCAGGGCAATATCATCACCGAGAGGATGCCCTAAAGATGATTGAGGAGTCACTTTTGAGAATGGGATTGGATTACTTAGATTTATATTTGATCCATTGGCCACTACCAAAACGTGATAATTATGTTGAGGCATGGACTGCTCTAGTTGAGGCACAAAAACGTGGCCTAATTCGTTCAATTGGTGTCTCTAACTTTGAAGCGGAACATCTTGATCGTATTATTGATGCCACTGGCGTTGTTCCAGCAGTTAATCAAAATGAAATTCACCCCTATTGGATACAAGAGAATTTACTAAAAGATAATCAAAAACGTGGCATATTAACTGAGGCTTGGAGTCCCTTGGGGCGGGGAAGTCAGTCTTTAAAAGAAGATGTTGTTGCCACACTAGCCGATAAATATCATAAAAATGTTGGTCAGATTATTCTTCGCTGGCATATACAGCGCGGAATTTTACCAATTCCTAAGGCTGGAACGCTTAATCATTTGCATGAAAACATAAAGCTTTGGGACTTTGAGTTAACACAAGATGAAGTTACTGCGATTAACCGATTAACGCAACCAGATGGCCGTGTAGATAATCAAGATCCTAATACGTATGAAGAATTTAATTAGCTTTTTACAAAAAAGCAATCACACCAATGGATTTTTTTAGTGTACAAAACGTATCAGTATATTTTCAAGATCGAGAAAAATACCACCTACAGTATTAAAGAATGCTGTAGGTGGTATTTTATTTTAAACATGATTAATAGTTATCATTCTAGGACATCGTGAATTGTAATAATACCAACAACTTTGTCATTGTCATCTTCGACGACAAGGTTAGAAATATTATTAGCTGCCATTTTTTTCCAAGCTGCATTGTTACGTGCTTTTTTATTAATCGTTATAAATCCTTCAGTCATGTAATCAGATGCAGTTGATCCTTTGACTTGATTGATATATAGGAATTTCTTACGAATGTCACCATCCGTTATAATACCAATAACTGTATCCTCGGGTGTTTTAACGAGTGTCATGCCTACACCAAAGTCACTAATACGATAAATAACATCATTGATTGGTGTGGTGGTTTTAACATAAGGAATTTTAGTGTGCATGGAGTGCTCCACATTACGCAAAAGCATTTTACCGATTGAGCCACCTGGATGATACAATGCAAAGTCTTCTCGTTTGAATTCATTAGCTTTTTCAATAGCGATTAATAGTGCATCTCCCATCACTAAAGTAGCAGTTGTTGAACTTGTTGGCGCTAGTTTGGTAGGATCTGCTTCCTCAGCAACGTCTATTTTCAATACGAGGTCTGTGCTTTTAGCTAGCGTTGACTCATCAGATCCTGTTAAAGCAATCGTTTTGAGGCTGTCTTGATGAATGTTTTTTAATGCGAAAAGTGTTTGTATGACTTCTTGTGTTTCACCGCTATTGGAGATGAAAATTGCGACATCGTCTACTGAAACACGCCCTAGATCACCATGATAGGCGGGTACCGGCATCAATGAAAAAACTAGAAACGCCAACAGATGAAAGCGAGGCTGCTATTTTTTCGGCAATAATACCAGATTTTCCAATACCAATAAAAATTGTTCGTCCCTTGTTGGCTAAAATTGTCTCAACTACAGCATCAAAATGTTCGTCAAGTGTTTCACGCACTGATTTTAAAGCATCAATTTCTAATTCAAAAGTTTTTTTTGCATCATCATAGTAAGTCGTCATGATCGTATACCGCCTTCATTTCAAGGTGTTCATGAAAAAGTTGATTAGCATTTTCCAAAATAGGACGAATTTTAGATAGATATAATTGGCTGTCTTGATCTGATATTGCTTCTGGTGGATTGGGATGAACTTCAGCAAATATGCCATCAATACCAATTGCTAACGCTGCACGCATTAGAGGGAACGCGTAATCACGAGTACCACCAGAATGATTACCGTAACCACTTGGTATTTGTACAGAGTGTGTTGCATCGAAGATAATAGGATAACCAGTTTTTCGCATTTGAATTAAGCTAGTCATATCGACGACCAATTGATGATAACCAAACATCGTGCCACGCTCTGTCACCAATATGTGTTCATTGTTTTGGGCTACTTTGTTAACAGCGCTCTGAATATCTTCTGGTGCCATGAATTGAGCCTTTTTGATATTAACAACACGACCAGTTTTGGCAGCAGCGAGTAGAAGATCAGTTTGTCGACTAAGGTATGCTGGAATCTGTAAGACGTCTGCCACTTTGGCAACTGATGCACATTGATAAGATTCATGTACATCAGTGACAATAGGTACGTGATAGGTGTCTTTGATTCTTTGTAACACCTCTAAACCAGCTGTCATACCAGCGCCACGTTCTGATTCAAGTGAGCTACGATTGGCTTTGTCAAAAGAGGCTTTAAAAACATAATTTATGCCTAGCTCATCAGTGATCGCTTTTAATGTTTCAACGACCTCGGCACAAATTTCATATGATTCGATCGCACAGGGACCGGCTAAAATCGTGAGACGATCATCTTTAAAATCGTACGCTTGAAATACATCACTTATTTTAGACATAGCATTCCTTCTCCTAACTTTATTAGCACTAAACACTATAAAGAACTTAGTATTAGTGTAAGTATAACACTTTTTATGAATAAATACGTGAATAACGTGTTGTATTGATTACAATATAGCAACAAAGTTTTAATATTAAAACAATCATTACAGTTGCAAATAAGTCAGTAATTTGTTATTCTTTAGGCAATTACCAAGTAAGCAAACGGCGCGCGTATCATTGTTTATATATGATTTTCTTTAAAAATTAATATTATAAAAATCATAATAAAATGAGCTTTATGTGAAATTGATTATGAAAATGTTTTCGAATGACTTTAGGTGGCTATTTAGCAAGATTATTCAGTTAATCGAAATAACTTAATCAATAGGAGATAATTATGACAAATATAAATGAACAACATCAAATTGAGTATTTTCCAAAACAGTCACAGCCGGAGCCAGGCCTCCAAAGTCGTATGTCGCCAACACCGGATGATGGGGCAGCAGGTTACGTTGGACATGAGCGTCTGAAATATAAAAAAGCCCTTATTACGGGTGGTGATTCAGGAATCGGTCGTGCTGTTGCAATTGCCTATGCCCATGAGGGGGCGGATATTGTATTGAATTATCTTCCTGAAGAAGAATCAGATGCGCAAGAAGTGAAAGGCATTGTTGAATCACTGGGACAACGCATTAAACTTGTGCCTGGCGATTTAAAATCTGAAAAATTTAACCAAGCATTGGTTAATGAGGCAGTGGCCTTTTTAGGTGATATTAATATTTTAGTTTTGGTCGCTGGTAAGCAACAAGCTGTGGTAGATATTGCTGAACTATCGACAACGCAACTGATTGATACGTATACAACAAATGTGTTTAGTGCAATTTGGCTAATAAAAGCCGTGCTTCCACATTTACAACCTGGTAGTAGTATTATAACGACTAATTCGATTCAAGCTGATCAACCCGCTGCTTTTTTAATTGACTATGCTGGTACGAAAGCAGCACTCAAAAATATGACAATAAGTTTGGCGAAGCAGTTTGCTAATCGTGGTATTCGTGTAAATAGTGTGGCACCAGGACCAATTTGGACACCGCTACAAATTGTGGGTGGACAACTACCCGAAAATATTCCTACGTTTGGTCAGTCGACGCCACTGAAACGTGCTGGACAGCCAGCAGAATTAGCTGGGGCTTATGTTTTTCTGGCCTCTGATGAAGCAAGTTACGTTACAGGTGAGTCAATTAAAGTAACTGGCGGTTTGTAATATGTTGTTCATTATTAAAAATCAGTTACACCACAATGGTAAAAATAAATAACGGCATCGTACTAATGTTGGGTGATACTCTGGTAAAATAATCAATGTTACAATTGGTAGATAATTTTTGCTGATGACATGTTTTTTTGGGGGAAATAAATTGAGTAAAACAAGTGTGATGTGGTTTCGTAGAGATTTACGTGTGTCTGATAATATTGCTTTAGCGCATGCGGTTGAAAATAGCGATAAAATATTATTTGTTTTTCATATTGATACCCAACAACTTGAAAAACAACCAACTGTTAATCAAAGTAGTTTCTTTGCTAGTGTACAACAATTAAAAAAAAGCTTGAAGAAACAAAACATTAATCTTTATGTGTTTTATGGTGAGTTAAAAGATATGTTTAATCATATCAAAAAGCAACTACCTCATTGGCGTGATTTATACTTTAATCGTGATGAACATGGTTATGGTGGCGAACGTGATCAGGTTATTACAAAATATTGTCAAGAAAAATTGAACATTAGTGTACACGCCACTATGGATTATAATCTACACGCTGCCCACGATATCAAAAAGGCTGATGGTCATTATTATCAGGTGTTCACACCCTATTTTAAGCGATGGATGACATTAGTTAAATCAAATCCTATAACAATTGACCTAACAAATATTAGTCAGGAACACTTGACAGTATCTACATTGGAACAAGATAGTATGTTAGACGCTTTAATTGATGAGAAACATAGCTATGCTTATGTTGATCAGATTGGTGAAGATAAGGCCAGAAAGATATTGTCTGACTTCATTGAAAATAAGTTAACACAGTATGACCAGAATCGTGATGTGCCCTCGTTAGATGCAACTAGTCATCTGTCACGTTACCTGCGAACGGGCGAGATTTCAATTAGAGTAGTTTATGAGGGTATTAAACAAGCGCCTGATAGTGATGGTCGTTCAACATTCATTAAAGAATTATGTTGGCGTGACTATTATAATATGATTTACGCCACGCACCCGCAGCAAAATGAATCTGCTATCCGACCAGAATTTCGACAAATTAGATGGCGTGATGATAAGATTGGATTTGATGATTGGCAAACAGGGCATACTGGGTTTCCTATCGTTGATGCAGCGATGAGACAGCTTAACGAGACCGGTTGGATGCATAACCGTTTACGTATGATTGTTGCATCGTTTCTAACAAAAGATTTACTTATTAATTGGCAATGGGGAGAAAATTATTTTAAACAGAAACTAGTAGATTATGATCCCGCTAGCAACATTGGTGGGTGGCAATGGGCAGCATCAACTGGTACGGATAGTGTGCCTTACTTTAGAATATTCAATCCTACACTGCAATCAAAGAAATTTGATCCACAAGGTTTATTCATAAAAAAATATATACCTGAATTAAAACGTATACCAGGTGCAAAAATCCATGAACCAAATAAACTATCATCAATAGATCAAAAGCGTTATCATATTAGTATCGGTCATGACTATCCCAAGCCAATTGTGAATCATAAAACAGCACGAATTAACGCTATAGCTGCATATGAAAAGAGCAAAACAATGAATAGTGTTGACATTTAAATCTCACTATTATATAATCTAATTATTATAAAACGTTGATAAGATGAGTACATATTATGTTGATTTTATAGAGAACTGGTGTATGGTGAAAGTCAGTATGATGCTAATTTGGAATATGGTCTTGGAGTTTAAATTGATATGAGTAGCTTGGTATGTAAATATCTTTCGGCGACACCCGTTATCGTGTCAGAGTATCATCGTGTTTTTTGGTACTTAGTGAGCGTATCTTTTAGTAATATGATGCGAAAAACGGGTGGTAACACGATATAAGTCGTCCCGCAACTTTGATTTTTTCAGAGTTGCGGTTTTTTATTGTATTTAAAAAATGAGGTGGAAAAATGTCAAATAAAGTGGCTATCATAACTGGCAGTGGCAGAGGAATTGGGCGCGCAATTGCGGAACGATTAGTGAAGGAAAATTACCATGTGGCTATTGCTGATATTGATGAAGTCACTGCTAAGGCAGTATCAGATGGCATCAATAAAGTCAGAAACGGTTTTGCAAAATACTATGTTTTAGATGTTGCCTCTCGTCAATCTGTGTTTGATTTGGTTGATCGTGTTGTAAACGATTTTGGCCGCTTAGATGTCTTTATAAATAATGCTGGTATTGCATTTATTGATACAATAGTGGCTAGTGATCCGGATAAAATTGAGCGACTATTTGATGTCAATATTAAAGGTACGTTTTGGGGCATACAGGCTGCTGCCACACAATTTAAAAAGCAAGGCGATGGCGGTCGGATAATTAATGCCGCTTCTTTAGCCGGTGTTGAGGGTTCCGCGTTGCAAAGTGCATATTCAGCCTCAAAATTTGCGATTCGTGGGTTAGGTCAATCTGCAGCAAAAGAATTAGCTAGTGATGGCATCACGGTTAATGCCTATGATCCAGGAATTGTACTAACACCGTTGCGTGATTATATTGATGAACGGACAGCCCAAATTAAGGGTATAACACCCGCAGTTCAACGACAAAATGTCGTGAACGAAATTGCTTTAGGGCGCCCGGCATCACCAGAAGATGTCGCCGATGTTGTTACATTTTTGGTATCCGAAAGCGCCAAATACATTACAGGCCAATCAATTTTGATTGATGGTGGGATGCGTTTTCATTAATAAGTATATGGTAATGTGATAGGTAGTTGAAAGATAAAAGAGGATTAACATGGTCAAAAGAAATATTATTATTGCGGCGGTTGTCGTAGTTGCCGTTGCTGGTAGCGCGATCGTTATTCAACGTAATCACTCTGTCCAAGCAGAGAATGAAAAGCAGATAACGATCGGTGCTATTGGTTCGGATGCGCAAATTTGGCAGCATATTGCTAAACTACCAGAAACTAAAAAAGCAAACATTATAATTAAGGTTAAAAACTTTACGGATGGTGTTGCTCTAAATACTGCGACTGCCGAAGGAAAGATAGATGTGAATGCCTTTCAATCGTACGCTTACTATGTGGCCTACAATAAAAGTAACGCCAAAACAAAGCTCGCAATGCTTGGTACAACGTATCTAGAACCAATGGGTATTTACTCTGATAAATACAAAAAAATTAGCGATATACCTGATGGTGCGACTATTGCCATTGCTAATAATGCGGCAAATACAGCACGTGGGTTAAAATTATTAGCTAAAGCTCAGTTGGTTACGCTCAAGCCAGGTTTTGGAAATTTATCGGGGGTTAACGATATTCAGGATAATCCACACCATCTAAAGTTCAAAGAAATTGATGACACTACAGGACCACGTGTCATTAAGGACAATACGGTTGCGGCAGCATTAATTGGTAACACGATCGCATTAGAGGGTAAACTTAACGTTCTAAGAGATGCCTTGTTATATGAAAAAATTGATCAATCAACAAAAGACAATATCAATATTTTAGCGACAGCACAGAAAAACAAAAATAATAAAAATTTCAAAAAATTGGTTACCTTGTATCATACGAAATCTGCCCAAAAATACATTAGCCAGCAATTTTCTGGGACAAAAATTGATGTTAAAAAACCAATAACTTACTTATCCGAATAATCATTATTAGGGCATGAAGGGGATGACTTTCTTATGAATAAATGGGGTGTCATGATATAAAGTGTTGAGTTGTAAACTCAAAGGACATAATTATTGATGAGTAAATAACAGATATACAGTAATTTGAACTGTTTAATGATAAGGCAGTAGCTTCAAGTGCATAAAACCTGTCATTTCTTTAGTATTTATAGACTAAAGGCGTGACAGGTTTTTATAATTACAAATAGTTGACACGATGTCATAAATGTGACACAATGTCACTTATAGGAGAGTGACTTGATATCATGCCGACAAAAACATTTCTAAATTTAAGTTCAGAAAAACAACACAAGCTATATGATGCGATGTATCGTGAGTTTTCAGATCATGTGTTAGCAGAAAGTAAAGTCTCAAATATTGTCACTGCAGCTCAAATTTCAAGAGGGTCTTTTTATACTTACTTTGATGACCTTGAGGATGCCTATCGATGGGTCTTAAATGATGTCATCTTAGACATTCATAAAAATATTGACAGACAAGATATTTTGTCAACAACAGAAGACTTTATTTTAAACGCTAAAACAAGTCAACATTTTGATTTTTTGAAGCATTATTATGTTGTTAATGAGTCTTTGTTACAAAAAAAGAGAGGCAAATTAACATCACGCGATTTTAGTTTACCTGATAGCCATTCGACGAATCAAGATATATCACAATGGCTTTTAGTACAATCCGTACATCAACTCATTAGAGAATTCTTTTTGGATCCTGATAAGCAAACATGTATCATTTCAACACTTCATACTTTGGACACTTGGCGAAGGGAAGTATAGGCAATGTATTTAGCATTAAATGAAATGCGTAAAGAAAAGATTAGATATGGTTTAATCATTGCTGTCATGACTCTAATCAGTTATCTAATTTTTATTTTAAGTGCGTTAGCTATGGGACTTGCTCATGAAAATACGGCTGCTGTGAATAATTGGCAGCTGACTCAAGTTGCGATGAGTAAAGATGCTAATGGTAATTTAAGTCAATCTTTGTTGACAAATGATGATATGAATAAAATTCAGCTAACTGGCGATCAGACAGCAATTGGAATCGTACCAATGATCGTAAAAGCACATCGGGTACGCGTTTCATCTATGTTTGTTGGTATCCAAAAAAATGATCTGATATATCACCGTGTTCAATTAACACAAGGGCATTTACCAAAAGATAGGCATGATGTGCTCATATCGTCAAAACTGACTCAGAAAGGTTTGAAAATTGGGGATCACATGAAACTTGGCATGCTCACACATGATGTTAAAATTGTCGGCTATGTTAAGAATGCCATGTATAATATGTCACCTGTGATATATGGTAATTTAAATAACTGGCGAGATATTAAAGGTGTGAGCAATCAATTCTATGCTAGCGGTATTATAACTAGCGATTCAAAGAAGATAGTTTCAAACGATCTTAAGCGTTACAATAGAGCACAATTGTTCAATAAAATGCCTGGATATACAGCTCAAAATAGCACATTTATATTTATGATAGGGTTTTTGTTAGTCATTTCAGCCGTTATTGTGACGATATTCCTGTATATTCTAACAATTCAAAAAATACCTAACTTTGCTGTTTTACGAGCTCAGGGGGTTCCAGGACGTTATCTTGTGATAAACACGGTCAGTGAAACCTTGATTATTATGTGTGTTTCTGTACTAATTAGTGGTATATTATGTGCGATAACTGCGTGGTTTATACCAGAAGCAGTTCCAATGTTCTTTGATGTCAAACTGATTATATTATCATCAATAGGGTTGGTTTTGACAGGTGTGATTGGTGCCATTGTTCCTGTCAGAATGATTACAAAAATTGATCCAATATCAGTGATGGGAGGGTAACTTTAATGGGTAATCTTAAACTAGTTGACGTAACAAAGTCATTTGGTACAGGGGACAGTCAAGTGATTGCTTTGGATCATATTAATTTCACTGCAAATTCAAAAGAATTGACTCTGATTGTTGGTCCTTCTGGATCTGGTAAAAGTACACTACTTACCATTTTAGGTGGGTTACAAGCGGCGACCAGTGGTCAAGTACTTTTAAATAATCGTAATTTGAACACATTTTCCAAAAAGCAAGCGGATGATTTTAGGTTAGAACATATTGGATTTATATTACAAGCTTACAGCTTGGTTCCATATCTCACTGTAAAAAAGCAATTCGACTTAGTCAAACGCATTAAGCCAGAAAACAATTTACCACCAGAAATATTTTCACAGTATTTAGAACGGCTAGGTATTTCAAATTTACAAGCAAAGTACCCTGACCAACTTTCAGGCGGTCAAACGCAAAGAGTGGCTATCGCACGAGCATTATATACTAATCCTGATTATATCTTAGCCGATGAACCGACATCAGCCTTAGATAGCCAACGTGTAGACGAAGTAGCAAAGCTATTTAAAAGTATAGCGACTCGTGATGACAAAGCTGTTGTTATTGTGACGCATGATTTGAGAATGCGATCATACGCAGATCAAGTCTATGAAATAATTGATGGGAAAATCAGCACGGTGTAACGACGTGCGTATATTAATTAGAAGCTAAACAATTAATCGGATATTGTGATTTGATGTTTAGCTTTTTTGATGCACAATACACTAACGTTACAAATGATAGGATGGCAATCTTAATCTACCTGATAACTAAAATTAGATGTCATTGTCAAATAATATCAGCTTTATTATTAAGAATAATGTAGTATAATTGCTTTAAAATGATCAGGAGGGTATACAATATGAGAGTTGAACACTTTTTTTCAGATATGGATAGCACTTTGCTAGGATCTGATGGTTCTGTTCCAGAGGGCAATATAAATGCGATTAAAGGCATAGAGATACCATTTTCTTTGGTTTCTGCAAGAGCACCATTGGAAATGGATTTTGCAATTGATGCGCTTGCATTAAAGGGGCCACAAGTTGGCTTTAATGGTGGCATTATTTATACTGGCACTGGTAAAAATCGTCAGATTATTGCAAAAAGACCGATTCAAACTGACGTAGCTCGATCAATGATAGAAGCCATTTGTTCTAAATTTCCAAACGTATCAACGAGTTTTTATGATGCTGATAATTGGTATGCGCGTCAAATTGATCAGGGGATTGATTTGGAAACAAAAATTACTGGTCAACAACCTAAAATAGTTGATTTTAAAACCCTATTAGAAAGTCCGGTAGAAGTTTTTAAAATCATGATGATTGTTTTTGATGAAGAAATAATGCAACAATTGATGCGATATTTCGATGATAATCCAGATCGTACAGTAGCTGTGCAACGCTCGGGTAAAAACTATCTAGAAGTGACGCATGTCGATGCTGTAAAAGCGAATGGCGTTAAGTATATTTTAGCGCAAGAAAATGTGGCTGTTGAAAACACGTATGCTTTTGGTGATGGACATAATGATATACCTATGTTTAAGTTAGTTGGTCATGCTGTTGCTATGTCTAATGCGATGGATGATGTCAAAGAATATGCTGAGACAATTACTGATACTAATGACAATGCAGGTGTTGGTGTATTTATTGATAATTTGCTAAAAAACACAGATCATAGTTAGAACAACTATTAGTGTCAAAGAAAGATGTTGTATTCAAAGGAGAATTGTTTGAGTTTGAAGCATTGATAGAGAAAAAATATTGTGAAATTGCTTTTTTATTAATGCTATGTTAAAATTTAAAAAGTGTTTTTGAGCATTTACACATTTAAACTATAATTTTTTAAAGGACAGGAACCTGGCGTGTAATCATAATAGCTAACTAAAATTAAATTACAAATCATTTTAGAAGGTATCGTGTTTATGCTCAAAAATAAAAACTTCTTTTTCTTATTATATGGTCAATCAATAGCCAATATTGGTGATACAATGTATATTATTGCAGTTATTAGCTCAGTATATACTTTGACGCACTCGATTGTTGCATCGTCTTTGGTGCCAACAATCATCACGGGTGCAATGGTTGGCGCCAGTTTTGTTTCCCCGCTTGTCACTAGTAAGGTGAGACTGAATCGTATTTTATTAATCACACAAGCCATTAAAGCTGTTGTTTTAGTTGCATTAATTTTTTATATTCAAAGTGGGTGGATCGTCAAAAATATTTTTGGTTTGTACTTGATTATCAGTATTATTGCTTTTATGGATGGTTTTGCACAACCGGTAAGTCAAGCAATTTTGCCTCGTTACGCTGCGGGGAGCGAGTTGATTAAAGCTAATAGCATTTTGAATATCTCGTTTCAATTACTTGGCATTGGTGGTTGGGCTGGTGGCAGTATTCTGCTAGTATGGTTCTCAACGAAAACAATTCTGTTAATTAGTACCGTTCTGGCTATTGGTTCGATTTTATTATTGTGTCAACTAGATGCAACATCTATGCGTCATCAAAGTAACAAAAGTAATGTATGGTATGACTTACTTAGCGGTTGGAAAGCTATTTATCATGTACCTATTTTGAAATTCACTGCGATAATCTCTATTCTAGACACTGTTGCCAATAGTGTATGGATTTCATCAATTATTTTAGCTTTTGTTGAAAAAACACTGAAAATTCCAAAATATTGGTGGGGGTATATTAATGCCACTTACATGTTAGGTGGTGTCATAGGTGGCTTTGTTTGTTATCAACTGAGTCAACAAATACAAAAAAATATGGCGCGGAGTATCTTTTTCGGTGCGTTATTGACGGGAATTGTAACCTTTTTGGTGGCCATCAATTCAAACCCATTTTGGTTATTAGGGTTATCTATCTTAGTGGGTGCTTTTGGTGAATTGAAGGATGTGCCACAGACTTCAATGATACAGTCACACACTAATAAGTATATTTTACCAAGTGTATACAGCAGTCTAACTGTTCTATATACAGGTACTTTCTCATTATCTTCTGTTGTTTTCGGTATGCTTGCACAGCAGTTTGGGGTGCGCGCAGTATTCATAATTTCATCAAGTTTGTTAGTGATTATATCTACTTTAGTCTATAGTAGACGCAATCTTTATCAAATATGATCATTATCATATCAGTTTTCACTGAATATTTATCAAAAATCTTTTGACATGCTAGGATTGGTCAGTTTAGACCATTCTAGTTTTTTTATAAAATAAAGGTATAATCAAAGCAAAGGATTAAAAATCGTGGATATACTCAATCGTTTTGAAAAAAAGAAAGCATTAATGTCAAATCAAGAATTAGATATTTTCCAGCAAATTTGGGAAATGCTACCAACGATTCAAAATAAAACACTGAATGACATGACAGAGATATTGCACATTTCACGGCAATCGTTTTTGCGTATTGCTAAAAAAATGGGATATAAAGATTCAAATGAATTTTTATTAGATTTAAATCGACAAATTGTTTTTTCTGACATCACCAGTACTGCTAAAGTTTTACCCAGTATTTTGGAAAAAAATATTCATCATATTATCAATCATTTTGATGTTGCACAAATAAAAACGTTTATTGCCTATGTTGAAAAAAGCCAGCGTATTTTTTTGATATCAACCGGTAAAGCGCAAAAAAATCAATCTGAAATATTATCTGAAATATTAGCAAAACATGGTTACTTTGTTGTGCAAGTATATGATTTGTTTGAAATTTCAGAAATCAAATCTAACTTGGGGGATGGTGATATTGTCCTAGTATTAACGCGAACCGGGACCTCGACGGAATTGTTGAACGCGGTACAATCTATTAATCAGACACGCGCTAGCATAGTTACAATTACAAGTTTGCGTTCCAATCCAGTAAGTAATTTGTCTAATTTTACGGTTTTTGTTAATACTCAAAAAATCGATGGTAATTTTTATGAATTAAACGCTTTGTTTTTTGGTTTATTTGGTTTAATTGATTTTTATTTAAATGAAGAATCAACAACTAAACAATTAGCTGATGAACATCAATTGGTCAAAAACATATTATCAAATTATATGATTAAAATGAATAGTAACCTGACTTCAGGTAACAAAGAGTTACTCATGAATTTGATTCAAAATCCTGATTTGATATTTACTAGTATTTCAACTATGAGTCGACAATTAAGTATTTCAACAACCAGCTTGTTTCGCTTATCAAAGGCATTAGGTTTTAATGGGTTTAAACAATTCCGGTCGTCAGTGAGGTTGGAAATAAAGGACTTTGTGCCACAAAAAAAACAATATGAAAGCTATCAGACGTTAATTCAATATTTTAAGCACTCGGTAACGGATATTATGGCAACAGATTTCTCAGTGGCTCATCAATTACTAGGCCGCTATCGTCAAATCTGCGTTGTGTACCATGACAAGTATACTGAAATATTAGGTGATGAATTAATAAGGATGTTTTTTCATACGGATAAATTGATTCAAAAGATTAATTGTCAAACGAGTAGTGACTATATTAGTAACAGCAAAGAGACATTATTTATTTTCCTGATCAAAAATGAGAAGGATGAATCAGATTTTTTTCGAGCAGTTAGTCAAGTTAACGATGATGAAAATGAGGTCCTAGTTTTTTCAAATAAGGAAATTAATCTTGTAGGTTATAATCTTTCAGGAAAAATATTCTTCAAAGATGTGCCAAGGGCAGTTAGGCCGTTTTCTGATATGTGGTTAATGGAGTTTTTCTTTATTAGTTATTTTTATTAAATATGATTATTCAAGAGAACGTATTTACATTTATGGTAAATACGTTCTCTTTTTGTACATACTAACAGATTATCTCGGAATGGTTGAAAGCGTTTACAAAACAACGTTACAATACAAGTATCAAAAAGAAAGAGGTAATAAAAATGTCAGTTGTTTTAGCAAGAGTAGACCAACGGTTAATCCATGGGATTGTTGTCACACAGTGGGCAGCGTACACCAAGGCAAAACGTTTAATGGTTGTTGATGATGAGGTTAGTCAAGATGAAACAATGAAGGCTGGTATGAAAATAAGCAAACCAGCCGGAACAAGTATGTCGATTATTAGCAGTGATACGGCGATTGAAAATTTTAAAGCTGGTAAATATGATAATCACACAGTATTTATATTAGTCAAAGAACCGGCAACTTTAGTTAAGTTAATTGAAAATGGTGTGGTAATACCAAAAGTTAATTTAGGGATTATTTTTAATCAAAGTGGTAAAAAACAATTTACTAAAATGGTTGCTATGGATCAGAAAGAACAGGACGACGTGAAAAAGATTCAATCATTAGGGGTTCCAGTAACGTACCATTATGTGCCTAATGATGATGAGAAAACAGTGGACAACCTATAGGGAGATTGATATGTCAATTATTCAAGATGTTTTAATTATTGTGTTGGCTTTCTGGATGGTTATTGATCAACAAGGTCCAGTCATCACAACCTGGTTTCCAGTAATTGTAGCGATGATTGCCGGTTTTATACTAGGAGATATTCAAACAGCCATGGTCATTGGTGGGACATTCCAATTAATGGCGCTTGGCGTGGCTAATATTGGTGGTTCTTCGGTTCCAAACTATGGTTTAGCTGCTTTAGTAGGTGTTTACGTGGCGGTTCGTACAACTGGCAACATTGTTGATGCTAAAGCGGCAGCTTTGGCTGTCGGTGTACCCGTTGGTATGTTAGGCATCCAATTAGATGTGTTGGGTAAAATTTTAACCAACCCTCTGGCACATAAGGCGCAACAGTACGCACGTGATGGACAGTATAAAAGAATGAACCGTACAATACTTTTAGCACCTGTTTTGTTTGGTTTAACAACTGCAATTCCAACAGCACTCTTTGTTATTTTTGGAAAGCCAATTGTGACTTTTATTCTTGAAGTACTGCCTAAATGGTTTACAAATGGGCTATCCATAGCTGGTGGTATCTTACCAGTAGTAGGTATTGGTATATTAATTTCTATGATGCCAATTCAAAAGCACTTGATGTATTTAATTATCGGATTCGTTGCGGCAGCTTATTTAAAGATGCCAATGATGGGTGTGGCCTTGATTGGCGCAGCAGTCGCTTACAACTTTTTTGTTCAAAAAGTTGCGGCGGATAAAAATGTCAGTACGGTAGGTGCAACTGAAGCAAATATAGAGGATGGTGATTTTGATGAGTAATGAACAACAAGAAAAGCATTTGACGAAAAAAGATATTCGTCGAACAGCATTACGCTGGCAGTTTATGACATCAAATGCGTATAACTACGAATCTCAGCAAGCCGCGGGAGTTGTATTTTCTTTAAGTAAGGCATTACGTAAGATTTATAAAGATGATGAAGCAGGCTATAAATCATCGTTAGATAACCATTTCAAGTTCTTTAATACGACTGGTCCAGCTGCATCTTTGATTCTGGGCGCCACGCTTGCTATGGAGGATAGAGAAGGTAAAAAGGCACAGCCAGCTGTACAAAGTTTAAAAACAGGTTTGATGGGACCTTTGGCAGGCGTTGGGGACACGATATTTTGGGTTTTAATTCCAACAGTGTTTGGTTCGATTGCAGCCTATATGGGTCTACAAGGTAATCCTACTGGTGCCATTATTTGGTTACTTGTTAACATTGCTGTTTTCTTATTCAGAATTAAGATATTTGAATGGGGATATGCCACAGGTACAAGATTAGTTACTGATCTTGGTAGTAAATTGAATGCTTTTACTGAGGCTGCATCAATTATGGGATTGACTGTTATAGGTGCGCTCATCCCCAGTGTCATTAAAATGAATTTGGCAACGACATTTGCGACTGGTAAGGTCACGATGTCTGTTCAAAAAGATATATTAGATGCTATTATGCCTTCATTGTTACCGGCAGTGTTAACATACATTGTCTATCGCATTGTGAGGACGAATAAGCTATCTATTTCAAAAATAATTTGGTTGCTTATCGGATTTTCATTAGTACTTTCATACTTTGGTATTCTGAAACCGTAATAAAAGGATAACGTACAATAACATGAGAAAAATTATAATCGCTTCACATCACAAAATGGCTTCTGGGTTAAAAAATACGATTGAATTCATTGCTGGTGAACAACCCACGCTTACTGCAATTGATGCCTATATGGATAATAAGCCACTTGATAATCTATTAGAACCACTATTTTCTGAAAAAAAGGATGAAGCTGAGGTCATTATTTTTACGGATTTAAAAGCTGGTAGTGTTAACCAAGGCTTTATTAAGTATGTATCGCAACCCCATGTACATTTGTTGACTGGTATGAGTTTACCTTTGATTCTACCTATTGTATTGTCACCCTCAGATGCTTATCTGGATGATGAAACAATTCAGGGATATATCGATGATGCGAGACAAGAAATTGTATATATGAATACAGAATTGATGAAGGTGATCACTGATGACGACGACGAATAAGTTTAATCAAAATTGGTGGCAAAGTGCTGTGGTCTATCAAGTTTACCCTCAAAGTTTTAAAGATACTAATCGAGACGGTATTGGTGATTTGAACGGTATTATCGATAAAATACCGTATCTAAAGACATTAGGTGTTGATGTATTATGGTTAAATCCAATATACGCTAGCCCCCAAGTTGACAATGGCTATGATATCTCAGACTACTACCAGTTAAATCCTGAATATGGGACAATTAATGATTTTAAGCATCTACTACAAATTGCCCATGATAATGAGATTAAGATTATTCTGGATTTAGTTGTTAACCACACAAGTGATCAACATGAATGGTTTCAAGCATCACGTAAGAGTCGTGATAATTATTTTTCCAATTATTATATTTGGAAAGATCCAGCGAAAAACGGTGATTTGCCAAATAATTGGGGTGCGACATTTGGTGGTCCTGCTTGGACCTATGTGCCAGAACGCCAACAATACTATCTCCATTCATTTGCGCCGCAACAACCAGAATTAAACTGGGAAGAGCCAAAGTTACGACAATCAATATATGAAATGATGCGCTACTGGCTTTCATTTGGTGTCGATGGCTTTAGAATGGATGTTATTTCCTTAATTTCGAAACGTCAGGACTTTCCAGACGCCGATGACACTTTACCTTATAGTAAAAGTTATTATGCCGGTGCGTCCAATGGTCCGAGGGTGCATGAATTTCTGCAAGAAATGAATCGCGAAGTGTTAAGCAATTTTAATACGTTAACTGTTGGTGAAACACCCAATACGAGTTCAGATCAAGCCATTCTCTATACTGACGAAAGTCGGCATGAATTAAACATGGTATTTAATTTTGATCATATGCATATTGATTATGGTGAACGTGGAAAATTTGACAATAAACGTTTTCAATTAACCGATTTGAAACGTGTTCTGACCGAATGGCAGAATAAACTCAATGATCATGGTTGGAATTCATTATATTGGTCTAATCATGATCAACCAAGAGCTGTTAGTCGCTTTGGCTCAGAGGTTTACCGTGTAGAAAGTGCTAAAACACTAGGCACTGTATTACACATGCTCAAAGGCACACCTTATATTTTTCAAGGTGAAGAAATTGGCATGACCAATGCAAAATTTAGCGCATTATCAGATTATAAGGATATAGAAACTAAGAACATTATTGATATTTACGCTAAAGAAGGTTTGAGTGAAAAATATATTAAAGAGGTTGCTTATCTGAGATCACGTGATAATGCTAGAACGCCTATGCCTTGGAACGGTACGCCTAAATTTGCTGGATTTAGTGATGTGACGCCTTGGCTTAAAATGAACCCGAATTATCAAACAATCAACGTAGAAAGCGCACTACGTGATAACCATTCTGTTTTTTACCATTATCAAAAATTAATTAAATTACGGCACGAACTGCCTGTGATTGTGAACGGTAAATATCAATTATATGAGCCTGACAATGACAAAATATATACTTTCACTAGAGAAGCACAAGATGGCACAATGTTATTGATTGTTGCATCATTTACAGATCAAACACTTTGGTATGCCGTGCCTGCTCCTTTAAGAGAAAAGAAATCATGGCGCGTGCTTATCGATTCTTATGAGCAAGTCGATCAATATCACGATGACTTGCAATTGAGTCCCTATCAATCTATTGTTTTCATTGGTAAAGATTAAGTCTGCATGGTATCATCATTTTAACAAAAATGATGATATTTTGGCGTGATGCTAACTGTTAAATTGTTTTTAAATGAATATTAAGCACGCATAGGGCAGACAGCAAAAAATGAAAAAGAAATCGAATTATATACTTTTTATCGTATTAGTTACATTGTTAATATTAGTTATTGTCATCGTAGCAGAATATTTTAAAAGTAATCGGATCAAGACAATCAATTCAGAAACTAGCATTCGTATTTCATCAAATCATGCCAGTTCATCACAAAGTAAGGTAGTAGCACAAGATAAAAATGATAATTACACTCATGATAAACGCCACGTCTTTTCGGTACCATATGGCAACGAGATGGTGAATAGCAGCAGTCCATCTCATCTATTCTTCACAACATGGACTTTGGATGATTTCAATGCATGGATAGCGTATTATAATGGCTTGAATGAAGATGACAAGTTACATGCTACGAGTTCATTTGGCACACCATATACATTTACTAATTTAAAAATTGATAATGATCAAAATGGTTTGGGTTTAACATTTAATTTCTTTGTACAGGAGCGCTGGTTTTATTTTAATACTGTTGCTGACTATGTTGAAAAGAACGGTAAAAATTTTGATCCTAAAAATATTCAATAAGCGCATGTTAGACTATTAAAATTAGACAATAATTATTTTAAAAGTTAACCAAATACTCACATTAAGGAGTGTGTTATAGTGGATTTACAAAAATTTGAATGGCAAAAAAAGCCCAGTAGTTATGCAATTGGTGACAATCGTATTGAAATTGTATCTAAACCATACACGGACTTATGGCAGAAAACATATTATCATTTTCAAAATGATAATGCGCCGGTTCTTCAGACGAGTACAACTCAAAAGTTCTTTTCTTTTGTTGTTAAAACGGACTTTTCTGAAAGCCACCATCGTTTCGATCAATGTGGCATTGTTATGTATTTAGATAGTGAGCATTGGATTAAGGCCTCAACGGAATATGATAATGAAAATGATCAACATCTGGGTAGTGTCGTCACCAATGAAGGCTATTCTGATTGGGCTACGACTACAATATCAGCAGATATCAAGTCAGTTTGGTATCGATTAAGTCGGCGAGTAGATGATTATCGTGTGGAAAGCTCGTTTGATGGTATTCATTTTACGCAAATGAGAATTTTTCATATGACAAAGGCAAGTGATCTGATTAAATTTGGTGTGTATGCCTGTTCACCAGAAAATTCTTCTTTTAAATCGGTATTCACAAATCTAGAGTTGCTGCCTTGCCAATGGCCAGCCCACAATGGTCAAAAACCTGATAATAAATAAAAGACATAATATAGTATTGGAGAATAATCATGAATGAAGATGACATGTTGCTACGTCAACTTGTTAATATAAACACGGCTGGGAGAAATGAATTAGAAGTCGCAAATTATTTACAGCAACTATTTAAAGCACACAATATTCAAAACGAAATCGTGCCACTTTCTGCTGGCCGTTCGGGTATTATCGCAACTATTGGCAACGGAAAGGGTCCGACAATTGCCTTTGACGGGCACGAGGACACGGTAGCTATTGGCGATGTAACCAGATGGCATGTAGAGCCACTTGCCGGTACGATTGTCGATGATAAATTTTATGGTCGCGGTATCACTGATATGAAAGCAGGTCTCGCTGCAGGTGTAGCAGCTATGATACGGTTAAAAAAGAAGGAAGACTTGTTACATGGTACTTTCAAATTATTTGCTACTGTTGGTGAAGAGTCGGGTGAAATAGGCGCAAAGCAAATGGTCGAATTAGGTTTAGCAAATAATATTGATGCTTTACTAGTTGGTGAACCAAGTGGCATACCGTTAGATTCTGTAGAAAATATACCTAAGGGAACAGCATTACCGGGCATCATGTTGTCAGAGGATATTCATGAAGTCGTGAAAACAAATCATACTAATGAACAACATTTTCTTACTGTTGCCCATAAAGGCGCGTTAACTTATAAAGTCAAAAGTTTAGGCGTGACAGCACATAGTTCAATGCCCGATTTAGGCGTCAATGCTATTGATGCATTAGTTGATTTTATTAATCAACAAAGTCAGGTATTTCAAACAATTTCACAGGTTAAAAATGATATATTAGGTGTCACAACACCTGTAGTAACAGAAATAAGTGGTGGTGAACAACCTAATACGGTGCCAGGTAACGCTGAAGTGAATGTGTTCATTAGAACAATACCAGAAGTGACCCACGAAGAAATCATCAATCAAATATCAAACATTATCAAGCACATTAATCAAACAGGTCATGCGAAACTGTCATTAGAGGTAGGACTTGAATTGGATGCTGTTTATTCATCAACAACATCTAAGTTAAGCCAACTAGCGAAACGTATTGGTGAACGTATTTTAGACCAATCATTACCTTATATCGGTGTTTCTGGGGGCACGGATGCTTCTCAATTTCTGAAAACGAATCCTAATTTAGGGTTTTTAATATTTGGACCTGGTAACACAACAGCTCATCAAGTTGATGAATTTGTATATACCGATATGTATCATTCTTTTATTAATATTTATGAGGAAATTATTCAAAATTACTTACAATAAAAGGTTACGTTCGTTAGTTCTTGCTTTTGAACATACGCCTTGTTACTATGACTATCGCTAAGTAGGTTGACTAGGTGGTTTTAAACAATTATTTTTTATATTAACGTCTCAACTTATAAAATGCACAAATCAAAACCGGTACAAAAATGACAATAGAAAACGATTTTAGCCAATTTTTAGTGACTGCTAAAAAAGAAACTTATGCATCCAAAGGGGATGCAGCAACATTACAACCTTTATTACCCGATACAAAACAACTTGAATACGAACAAGGAGATTATACCTATCGTGATATTTATACTGGATTATCTTACTTTGTTGGGCAAGAAATAGTATATGTAAGGAGTCAAGCTGTTTGGTCAATGGCTTACTCGGGCGGCATCATGAGATCGGTAACTGAAGAAAATGACATCTACAATATATATGATTTTTTGAGATCCTGTTTGAGAAGAGTTGATGAGACAAAACCCTTTAGGGGACCAGAGACTTTTTGCCAAGCAGAATATAGTTATAAAAATAATGTTACGGGTAATTTGGATGATTTTTATGGTGTTGAAGCCATTTATAAATCAGAAGTATTGGTTTATCAATTACATTATAGTGGTGGTTCAATAATGTAGTATACCACTAAAGTCGTGTTATAGTATTAGGGGAAACATTGATAATGAAGAAAATAGTATGGTTACTGATTCCAACGCTAATCTTTTGTGTCGGCTTTATTTATTTTGTTGATCTTGATAGCATTACGAAACCTAGTAAACCAGAACAACAGATTATGTCTCAAAAATGGACAGAAAATGATTATAAAAAATTAATTACTGGCGAGAGTGTCAACGCAAATAAACCTTATACTAGTAATCAGGTGAGCATGTATCTTCACATTGTTCATGATCATGGGAAACCGGAGACCAGAACGATGGTAAGAAAAGGTGACATTGCTGAAACAACAGCAGTTTGGAAAAACCTAGATGGCTATCCTAATGGAAAGGTGACGCTTGTATTTGAGGGATTACATGATGAATCTATGGTGTTAAAGCAGAAAAAATCATCAGTGTGGGCGCCATGATATCAGCAAATATTTAAGTTATGGTTGGCAGAATTATTGCCAATTAACAAACATCTTTAACTAACACTAGATATTGTTGGCTAGAGATGTTTTTTTGTATATTAATAGTTTATAGAGTGAACACTATAAGCTATTAATATGACTTCGTACAACTGAGTAGTCATGAAAATTTGGCTATTGAACTTCTAGGAACTCATAAAAAATTGGTGATATGTCAGGACAATGGAAAATAATGACATCAAAATTGCCTTATTACCACGTTTTAGTCTGTTTATAAAAATACTAAATAGCACTATGGTAACGGTTGCGTTACCAAAAATGAAAACAAGTCAATTTCATTTATTTTATTAGGTTTATTAAATAGTTAATAAATACTCGCGTATTACTCAGAAAGTCATCATTTTGTAGTAAAATAAATGAATGCTAACAAACAGGAAACTCATACGGGACAAGGAGAATTAATATGGTTACGATTCAACAAATTGCAGAAGAAACGGGATTGTCTTCCAGCACTGTTTCACGAATATTGAATAATGACCAAACACTATCTGTTCGAGACACAACACGTCAATTAGTTTTTGAAGTTGCAACTAAGCATCATTACACAAAGAAAATTAAAAAAAATATTAAAATTGGTGTCATCACAACTTTTTCAGAAATGAGAGAAAATCATGATGCATACTGGCGTCAAATTTATTTAGGTATTCAAAGTGAAGCGCGTCAACATAATATCACCATTGATGAAATTATGCGACTAGACAAAAAAACACGACTCTCACAGTTTAGACAATTTGATGCACTAATTGCATTGGGTGAGTTGTCATCGAATGCTGTCCAAGAAATAAAGGCTGCTAATCAGCGATTAGTATTGGTTGACGCCAAAAAACATTATCAAAATGTTGATGCCGTGGATCCAGAACTGACCAACATGACGATCAGAATATTAGATGAATTATATCAATCTGGACGACACCATATTGGATTTATTGGTGGTATCAATGATTTAATCGAGATGGATGGGAGTACCTCAACAAGCGAAAGAGATTTACGTTATGTCGCCTATAAACAGTGGACATCGCAACATCAATTAAACGAATATGTTTATGAAGGTAGTTGGCAAGCAGAAACAGGTAATTTGGGAGCAAAACATTTACTTACGGAACAACCACAAATTGATGCGCTTTTGATCGCATCAGATCCGATTGCTATCGGGGCTTTAAATACGATTAAAACAAGCGGGTTGGAGCCAGGAAAAGATATAGATGTTGTGAGTTTTGATGATTTAGATTTAGTAAAATATTTAGTACCAGCACTAACCAGCGTTGATTTAAAAGCCACTGAAATGGGTAAAACGGCTTTGAACCGTGCAGTAGAACTTGTCACAGAAATTGATAGTTGGACGGTCTGGTCTACGATTCCTAGTGCTTTAGAATATCGAGAAACATTTATGAAGTTTACTCAATGAAAGCGTTTACATTTACTAAATTATATGTTATTATTGCTTTGTAATAAAATGTGAACAACCCAAATATTATTGTGGATATTTGGGTTTCGTGAGCAAATATATATAGTATGGGACAAGTTGATATGGATAAAAATAACTTAGTTGTCGCATTTGTTAAACAAATTATTAAATCAACCGATTATACTGACGATGATGCGGTTTATTTAATTAATCAAGTGATAGGAATACTCGGAGAATCAACTGTTACGTGTTTTATAATTGATCAACTAGTTAATGAATGGTCAACACTTCAAATATTAGACCAATTGATTCAAATTACAGAAGGACGTGGGACACTCTCATGTCGGCAATTGAATAAGGATATTGTTGGAGCACAATTAATGGATTTTTTTGTACCACGCCCTTCTAAAGTGCGTCAAGCTTTTTGGCATTATTATCAAAAGTCACCACGTCAAGCGACCGATTATTTTTTTGATTTATCGAAACGAAGTAACTATATCAAAACACGTGAGATTAGCCAAAATATTTCTTACCCAGTTGTGACAGACTATGGTACCTTACAAATCACAATAAATTTATCTAAACCAGAAAAAGATCCAAAACTTATCGCTCAATTTTTGACACGTCGTACCAATCAATCAGCCCAGTACCCCGCATCACCATTAGCCAAAGAAAATGAAGGTTATTGGGGCCGTTTAGATTATGCATCACGCATAAATCATCGCGTTATTCCGATAAAATTAGGTGATGAAACATGGTACTTTCAATATTCTCCTTATGCTTATTTCAACGAACACGCTATTGTATTGTCAGAGAACATACGCCCCATGCATGTAGATACTGAAAATTTAGCAAGACTGTTAGAATTCGTCACAAAGTTTCCGGATTACTTTATTGGCTCAAATGCTGATTTACCCATCGTTGGTGGCTCTATTTTATCGCATGACCACTTTCAAGCTGGCCGTTATGACCTACCAATGGCTAAAGCAGGAATCAAGCAACCGATTCATTTATTCAACAATCAGCTGCTAGAAGCGGGTTTCTTGAATTGGCCAATGACAGCATTACGCTTAATTGATTCAGACCGTGACAAACTCTTGACTGCGGCATCGAAGGTCATGGCAACTTGGCAAAATTACGATGATAACGATTTGTCTATCAAAGCTTATGATAACTCCGGGCAACGCCATCATACGGTGACACCCATTGTGCGTTTTAGGCAGCAAAGGTATGAATTAGATTTAGTACTCCGAGATAACAACGTTTCAGAAGAATTTCCGGATGGTATTTTTCATCCCCATCCAGACGTGCAACATATTAAAAAAGAAAACATTGGCTTAATTGAAGTCATGGGGCTAGCTATTTTACCACCGCGTTTAAAAAAAGAGCTTGCTGATGTTGAGGCTTATCTACTTGGTCATACTAAAACTGTTGACCCAAAACATAAATTATGGGCTGATCAATTACGTCATCGACATACGATTACAAGTGCCAATGTTACCAACATTGTTCAACAAAGTGTTGGGCATATTTTCGAACGTGTACTTGAGGATGCTAGCGTTTTTAAAAATGATACTGAGGGAAGAGCTGGTTTACAGAGATTCATTCAAAAGCTCGAATAAATAATAATATTAACAAGCTTTTCTTCTAGTAAGTAGTTTTTAGTATAAGAAAGGGAATATAATGACCGATAATTATCAAGCACTCGAAAAAATTTTCGAGTCAAAGTTTATGCATAAACCCACGGATCGCTTTTTCTCACCGGGTCGTATCAATTTAATAGGAGAACATACAGATTACAATGGTGGTCATGTTTTTCCAGCAGCAATAACCTTAGGCACCTATGGTGTTGCTCGCTTACGAGATGATGCAATTGTTAAGTTGTATTCAACCAATTTTTCTGATGCCGGTATTATTTCATTTAGTATTGAAAATGAGGATAAGCTAGCACATGGTTCGTGGGGCAATTTCGTTAAGGGCGTTTTGCAAGCAATGCGTGGCTATGGCAACCAGTTTACAAAGGGTTTTGAACTGGTCGTTACTGGAAACATTCCCAATGCCTCCGGTTTGTCCTCTTCTTCGTCACTGGAATTATTAGTCGGTGTGACACTGCAAAAACTATATGATTTAAAAATTCCACGTCTACAATTGGTTGCAAGCGGGCAACGTTCAGAAAACGACTTTGTCGGTGTCAATACAGGCATCATGGATCAATTTGCTATAGGCTTTGGTGAAAAAAATCAGGCAATTTACCTTGACACTAATACGATGATTTACGAAATGGTACCAGTTAATTTAGGACAACATGTAATTGTGATCATGAACACAAATAAACGTAGAGAGCTTGCAGATTCTAAATATAATGATCGTGTAAGAGAGACACAGGAGGCTGTATTTGATTTGCAAAAAAAATTAAAAATTCAATATCTCGGTGAACTTGATAGTCACACCTTTGAGGAAAATCAACAATTAATTCGTAGTGACACAATTAGGCGACGCGCGCGTCATGCTGTGACAGAAAATGAACGAACACAATTAGCTGTTAAAGCTTTGAAAGCCAATGATTTGAATTATTTTGGTCAACTATTAAATGCATCTCACGAGTCTTTAAAATGTGATTATGAGGTGACCGGTATAGAACTAGATACACTCGCTGAGACTGCTCAAAAAGTACCGGGCGTTCTCGGTGCGCGTATGACAGGTGCGGGATTTGGAGGATGTGCGATTGCGCTAGTAGATCGTGATCATGTTGAAGATTTAAAAACGATAGTTGGTCGCGCATATAGTGAACAGATAGGTTATGAGGCATCGTTTTATGTCGCTGAAATTGGACAAGGCGCACACTGGGTAGGTTAAATTTTTACACCATAAAATGTAAGCGCTTACTATTTTAATAGAAAGAAAGTGGTGATATAGCATGGCAAACAGTAACTGGAAGCAACGTATTAGTTATGCATTAGGTGCATTTGGACATGACACGTATTATGTCGCATTGAGTACTTATTTTATTATTTTCGTAACGAGTTCGATGTTTGATGGTGTTAAAAATGCCAGCCGACTAATTGGATTAGTCACATCGTTAGTTGTGGGCATTAGATTAATTGAGATTTTTTTTGATCCGATTATTGGTAGTATTATCGATAACACCCGTACAAAGTATGGCAAATTCAAACCTTGGTTGGTTATTGGTGGTTTGGTGTCAGCGGTCATGATTGTGATCATGTTTACTAATTTCGGTGGACTAGCTGAACACAATGAAATGCTGTTTATTATTGTCTTTACCGTCGCATTTATTATTTTAGATTCGTTTTATTCTTTTAAAGACATTGCTTATTGGTCAATGATTCCTGCCTTATCTAACGATTCAGCAGAACGTGGTAAATTAGGGACTGTTGCTCGTATTGGTTCTTCCTTGGGCGCCAATGGTACAACAATGATCGTCGTGCCATTAACAACTTTCTTCACTTATCTTGTAACTGGTAATCAAAAGCAAGGTGCTTCTGGTTGGTTTTGGTTTGCTGTGATTGTTGGTGTTGTTTCAGGTGGCACAGCACTGATTACTGCATGGGGAACCAAAGAAAGTGAATCTATTATTCGACAGAAAAGTCCAAAAGTGAAAACTTCTGATGTTTTTAAAGCCATTACAAAAAACGATCAGTTGATGTGGTTAGCACTTTCTTATATTGCCTATGCCATTGCTTATGTTGTCACAACTGCTGTTTTGTACCTGTATTACAAATTTATTTTGGGACAACCACAAGATTTTTGGCTTGTCGGATTAATTGCCACGATAACTGGTTTGACCGCAGTACCGTTGTTCCCAGCATTAGTTAAGAAAATAACACGTCGATTTGTGTATATTGGTAGTATAGGTATTCAAATTGTTGGATATGTTTTGTTCATGTTTGGTGGGCACAGTGCTATTATAGTCACCATGGCAACAATTCTATTTTATTTGCCATATCAATTAGTTTTCTTATCAGCATTAATGACAATTACTGATGCTGTTGAGTATGGACAATTAAAGAACGGCGTTCGTAATGAAGCAGTCACCTTATCTATTCGACCACTGCTAGATAAAATTGCCGGTGCGCTCTCAAATGGTTTGGTCGGTTTAATCGCTGTTGTTGCCGGTATGAGTGGTAGCGCTACAGCAAAAGATATTACAACAAAGGGAATCACCACATTCAATCTCTTTGCGTTTGTTGTACCAGGTATTCTCATGTTATTGGCCGCTTTAATATTCGCAAGTAAAGTGAAACTGACTGAAAAAATGCATGCAGACATTGTGACAAAACTTAAAATTAAACTAGAGTCAGAGAAATAAGTTGAGGGTAAACGATGATACAAACCTTATCAGAAACGTTGAAACGCCGTGATTGGGAACAGTTGGGCGTGACAAGTATAAATCGATTAGCGATGCACTCGCCCTTAAATTACTGGTCTGCGACAGAAAAACCTACCTATGGTCACTATAGCGATGCACAAACTAATTTGAATGGTGAATGGCACTTCAGTGCATTTAAGAGACCTGAAGATGTGCCGGAAAGTTGGTTACGTGCGCCGATGCAAAGTAGTCAAACTATCACGGTTCCGGGAAATTGGCAGTTGCAAGGCCAGTATGATATGCCAATTTACACAAATGTGTCCTATCCATTTCCAATTAACCCACCTTTTGTTCCAGAACAAAATCCGACCGGTGCGTATAGTCGTGAATTTGATATATCAGCAGAATGGCTATACGATGATGGTGAAGTTCATTTAACGTTTGAGGCGGTGTCATCAGCTTATTATGTTTGGTTAAATGGAAATTTTATAGGGTATTCCGAGGACAGCCGCTTACCATCAGAGTTTGATGTCAGTCAAGCTGTGGTTGTCGGTGAAAATAAATTAAACGTATTGGTGTTTCGTTGGAGCAAGGGTAGTTATTTAGAAGATCAAGATATGTGGCGTTTATCTGGCATATTTAGGGATGTCGTTTTATCCCATGTACCTCGTGTCCGTCTATTAGATTATCACGTAACACCAACGATTGACGATGATTTTGATACAGCAATTGTTAAAGTTGAAACAATAAGTACGGTAGGATCTAGAGTTAAAGCGGATTTGTTTTGGGACAATGATATTATTGCTTCCCAGACTGGCACACCTGGACAGGTGATAGTTGATGAACGTGGTGCTGATGAACAGTCATTGACGATCAACTTAGTAGTGCAACAACCATATTTATGGTCAGATGAAATACCTAATTTATATGAATTAGTGCTGACAGTTTATGATGACCATCAAAATATGATGCATATTGAACATACACAAGTCGGTATTCGTCGCGTCGCGATTGAAAACGGTTTACTCAAACTGAATGGTCAGCCATTACTGATTCGCGGTGTTAATAAACATGAATTTCATCCTGAAAAAGGCTACGCAATTGATGAAGCTACCATGCGACAAGATTTGATGTTGTTAAAACAGAATAATTTTAATGCGGTGCGTTTATCCCATTATCCTAACCATCAACGTTGGTATGAACTAGCAAATGAATACGGCATTTTGTTGGTAGATGAGGCCAATATTGAAACACATGGCATGACACCCATGAATCATTTAACCAATGATGTGCGTTATTTGCCCCAAATGACAGAACGCGTAACGCGTATGGTGAAACGTGACCGTAATTTTCCGGCTATTATTATTTGGTCATTGGGCAATGAGTCAGGCTACGGGGGTAACCATGATGCGTTATATCAATGGCTTAAAAAGAACGACCCTAGTCGCCCAGTTCAATATGAAGGTGGTGGCGCTGATACAGCAGTCACTGATATCATTGCGCCAATGTATGCGCGTGTTGATGATGATCAAATTTTCGACGTTAATTCTAAATGGTCGATTAAACATTGGATTGGCAATCCTGGTGAAACGCGACCACTGATTTTATGTGAGTACGCTCATGATATGGGTAATAGTTTGGGTGGTTTTAATAAATATTGGCACGCTTTTCGACAATTTGACCGGTTACAAGGAGGATTTATTTGGGATTGGGTTGATCAAGGATTGTCTAAAGACGGTGATTACGCGTATGGTGGCGATTTTAACGACAGTCCTAATGACCGACAATTTTGCCTAGATGGGCTCTTATTCCCAGACCGTACACCAAAACCCGCTATGTACGAGGTTGCCTACCAACAGCAATATTTGCAATTCAAACTTCAAAATTTGACATTACAGGTTAGAAGTGAATACAATTTCAAACATGTCAACGATCAAGAGTTGCGATATACGTTGGTTAATAATGATAAGATTCTTGTTGAAAAAACCGTTAATCTAACTATTGCGCCGTTAAATACACAAGTCATATCGTTGGCATTACCAAATGTGAAATTGCTAACCGGCCGCACATATCTTAACGTGACAACAATACAATCTCAAGATAGTGGTGTATTCAAAGTTGGTGATTTACGGGCATATCATCAGTTTGTTTTAAAGCAAGGAAGCAATGTGCTACAACAACCAGAACACACGACAGACGCACCTAAAGTGTCACAAACAGATCAATCAATCAAAATTACGGCCGGCGTAACTGTATGGCAATTTAATTTAAAAACAGGATTGTTGACTCATTGGGTAGTAGCTGGAAATGACAAAATTTTATCACCATTACGTGATAATTTTACACGTGCACCGATTGACAATGATATTGGGGTTAGTGAAATTGAAAAACCAGACCCCAATGCTTGGCAAGCGCGTTGGTTAGCAAATGGCTGGTTTGACCTGCAGGAGAAATTAATGGCTTTTCATATTGCCAAATCAGAATCGCATATTGAAATCACAACGCAACACGATTATTTTGCTCATGACGAACATGTCATATCATCTGTCAAACGTTATCGATTTAGCCAGACAGGTGAGATGTACATTAGTGTTGATATCACATGTCATACAAATGGTTTGCCACCGGCCCGCATAGGGTTACAAGTTATGGTCCCAACATTTGAAAATGTTACTTATCACGGTCGCGGTCCATTTGAAAATTATCCTGATCGTAAAAGTGCTGCTATGCTAGGTTCTTGGCATTTGGCAGTGCAAGATTTCTATACCCCTTACATTTTTCCTAGTGAGAATGGTCTTCGCACAGATGTTACTGACATTATTTTAAATCATCAAAAAATTACGGCACATCAAACGCCCATATCGTTTCAAGTCAGTCGTTTTAGTCAAAATGAATTGATGCAAAAAATACATCGGCAAGAATTGACGGCTGACGAAGGTATTTGGATTAACTTAGATGGTTTTCATATGGGAGTCGGCGGGGATGATTCGTGGTCTCCAAGTGTTGCAGAAGCATATTTGTTAAATAGCAGTCAGTATCACTATGAACTGACTTGGAAGGAATTGGCAGATGATTAAAGTTATAGATTTTGGCAAACATAGAGGTCAGATGGTTCAACGCTATACATTGGAAAATGTACATGGTACGCGTTTAAGCGTATTAAATTTCGCGGGTATCATTCAAGAATTTTCTGTGTATGAAAATGAGACACGTGTCAATTTAGTTTTATCCAGCGATGATTTTGCATCGTTAACGGCAGATTATAATATCAACCGTATCATTGGCCGCACGGCTGGCCGTATTGCTGATGGACGTTGGACTCAAAATGAACGTAATATTGTTGTCCCAACTAACGAAAATGGGCACACACTGCATGGTGGGCCACAAGGCCTTAGCGAACAATTTTTTGATGTTAGTATTAATCAAGAAGCTAACGAAATAACACTGAAAAGGCAACAATTATCTGAATTAGATGGTTTTCCAGGAGATATTAATGTTCAGGTAACCTATCAATTGACCGATGATAATCGCGTTATTTTGAAGTTTACTGGTGAACAATTGAAAGCGGATGGTGTTTTTAACCCCACGATTCACAGTTATTTTAATTTAGCTAATCCCGGGGTCGATAACCTATTGACGCATGAGCTATGGCTTAATAGTCAAAAACATGCTGCTATAAATGCTGATAAAATACCCACCGGTTCATTACTTGACAATGCTAATACGCTGTTTGATTTTAAAAATGAAACAAATTTGGGTGTTATCTTGCCTAAACTTCGTTCTAAAATTAAAGAAGGTGGTTTAGACGATGCATTCCTTGTTGAACCATCATTAGTTAAGCCAGTGGTAGTGTTAACGGAAAATAATTCTGGCAGACGCCTCTCAGTATATTCAGATCGTAACGCGGTTGTTGCTTTTACCGCAAACCAGCTGGATAATGATGTCATCAAAGATACTAATCGCGGTGAGGGACATCCTTGGATAGCGGTTGCCCTTGAAGCACAGACCTTACCAAATAGTGAAAATATACCAACGTTTGGTCATGTTGACTTGGCGGTTAACGACACGGCAGAAGCGACGATTATTTATGCTTATGATACACTTAAATAATCATTTCTAAAGATAGTATGATGGTGGTACAAAAAAAGCCTGTTAAAATACAGGCTTTTCAAATTTATTATCGCTAGCGTTTAGAATTTCTGAGCAAATGTAACAAATTGTTGTGCTGCACTAGCCAAAAATGCTTCTGTATCATCGTTTGTAATTTGACCGTTTTCATCGGCCAAAGTCGAAGTATTACCGATGTAGAGTTCAGGTTGTTGTAGCGTTGGCATATCTAAGAACACCAAAGATTGACGCAATACGTGATGTGCTAGAACACCAGCAGTACCACCAATTGATTGTGAAGCAACCAAGGCAGGCTTGCCAGCCCAAACATTTTGTCCCCATGGACGTGAAGCAATGTCTAGTGCATTTTTCAAAGCAGCAGGAATACTGCGATTATGTTCTGGTGTGACAAAAATAAATGCATCTTGATTAGCTACCTGTGCACGAAAATTAGTGTATGCCTCAGGTGAATTTTCATCCAAATCTTGATTATATAATGGTAAATCACTAATGTTAAGATAGGTTACTTCCGAATCTTCTGGAAGACCAGCTACAAGAGCGTCTGCAACGCCCTTTGAATACGAATTCTTTCGAATTGAACCAACAACAATACCATACTTACTCATGTACTTTATCCTCTTTCTAGTTACTAAAAGTAAGTATAAACCTATTTGGTTATGTTTTCAACCTTTTTTAATATTTCAATTGTGTTTCATCATGCACTTGTTCATATTGGTGCGCCACTAATTGGTTACAGCGTATTGCTTGACCAAGCGTATGGGGCATGTAGTAAAATAAGTATATCTAATAGAAAAAAGGTAGATATTTAACATGGAAAATTTCAGTTTTAAAAATACAACAGATATTCGTTTTGGCGCAGATCGTATAGATAACGAACTGCGTGATGCAGTTTCACAATTTGGCAAGAATGTCTTGCTGACATATGGTGGTGGCTCAATTAAAAAATCCGGTTTATATGAGCGTGTTATTGAGGCTTTAGATGGCCTGCATGTTGTCGAATTAACAGGCATTGCGCCTAATCCGAAAATTGAATCTGTCCGTGAAGGGCAGCAATTAGTTAAATCACAAAACATTGACGTCATTTTAGCTGTTGGTGGGGGTTCCGTTATTGACGCATCTAAGGTCATTGCTTCGTCAAAATTTTACGATTCTGATCCGTGGGAATTAGTTGTGGATTCAAGTAAACGCTTAACGATAGACCAATTACCTGTTGTTGATATCCTAACTTTATCAGCAACAGGAACAGAAATGAACCAGGGATCTGTTATTTCTAACCCGGAAACAAATCAAAAGTTAGGCACATATGGACCCAATACACCAGCTATTTCATTTTTAGATCCTACGCTAACCTATTCAGTTTCAAAGTGGCAAACGGCTGCTGGTTCAATTGATATTTTCAGTCACTTAGCAGAACAGTACTTTGACCAATCCAAAAATAATGACGTCAAAAGTGGCTTAATTGAAGGTCTCATGCGGACGGTTATTAAATGGGCACCTGTGGCATTAGAAACACCAGATAATTACGATGCCCGAGCTAATTTGATGTGGGCGTCTACAATGGCATTAAATGGCTTAGCACACACTGGTAATGTAAATGGTTGGACCGTTCACCCAATTGAGCATGAATTATCAGCATATTATGACATTACGCATGGTATCGGATTGGGTATCTTAACACCGCATTGGATGACTTTTGCATTGCATGCTGATACGCAAACACAATTTGCTGATTTTGGACGCCATGTTTGGCAACTGAGTGGTGATGATCAAATTGTGGCAACTCAGGCTATTCGTGCTACAGCTGATTGGATAGCGTCATTGGGTGTTCCAACGACACTGCCTGGTGTTGACATCAATCAGACAACGCATTTCGAAGCTATGGCTAAGAGCGCAGTGACTGTGGGACAACTAGACAAGGCTTATGTACCGCTTACAACAGCAGACGTTATTGCTTTGTATGAAGCATCGATGAAATAAATTTTCATTTAAAACCTAAATTTGTCTATTATATGGTTAATCATGAGAATGATAGATGATTAGGGTAAGTAATATTGTTGATTTGAAATAGCTAGATATAAAAACGCCTGATTTGAGATTATTATCCTCACATCAGGCGTTTTATTTTGATTAAATTAATAATAGACTGACAACTACTATGAGAAATATTGTATGGTGTCGTGTGGTGCTACGAACAGGATGGTGAATCGATGAATAGTTTACAACACAGAAACAGGGTTGTACTATTAGAATTAATATGTTATCACAAAGGTGCTAATATTTTATTTGTGCAGCCCTAAGTGTTGTAATTAATTTTTACGATCTAAAATTTAATTACAAAGATTTTAAAAAATTAAGAAATTGACACCCTACATTTTACGGCTGACACTTGATAAAGCAAATCAAATTGTTGCAAAAAAGAACTTTTATTCATGGACAAGTTAAGATGTTAATACTAGGCTGTGCTAATGTAATTTATTTGTACCCCAAACAATATTTTTTTCACCATTAGCCAAAGCTTCATGGTAATAGTCTAGTTTACGTGCCAAGACATCGCGTTGATGCATGCTGTCTGTTAGTTTAATCTCTGCATTTTCCAATTCAGTTTCAATAATAGTTAACCTTTTTGACACGCTCTGGTCACCTAGCGCACAAAGATCAATATATGTTTTAATTGCGTTTAAACTCATACCTGTGTGACGAAGAGCCAACACCATTTCAACATATTCTAAATCTTTATCAGTAAATAAACGTACATTTTGCTCATTTCTTGTGATATTAGGAAAAAGGGCTTTCTTGGCATAAAATCGTAAAGTATGTGGGGAGATAGCAAATATTTTTGCTACATCATTTATTGTATACATGTTATTACTCCTTGACTGATAGTTACTATCATGCAGTATAGTTATCATACTAATTGATTAAAGGAGAATTTACAATGAGTAAAGATGTTTGGTTTATTACAGGTGCTTCCACAGGCCTAGGTAAAGCATTAGTTGAGTATCTGTTGACACAGAATTGCAGGGTAACAGCCACTGCAAGAAATCCTGAGGATATTAAAAAATATGTCCCAAATTGGGAACATTTAGATAATCTACTGATATTAGCTTTAGACGTGACAAATAAAGTACAAGTACAAGAAAGTATAGATATGGTTGTAAAAACTTGGCATACGATAGATGTTTTGGTGAATAATGCTGGTTATGCTTATTTCTCATCTGTCGAGTGTGCAGATGATAGGTTAGTGCAAAATATGTTTAATGTGAACTTCTGGGGAATTAAAAACATGTTAGACAATGTGTTGCCAATCATGAGAAAACAACACCATGGCTATATTATGAATGTATCCTCTCTAGGCGGGTTACGTGCTTTTGCAGGATTTGGGTATTATCATGCTACCAAATTTGCTTTAGAAGGATTGACAGAAAGTTTAGCATTAGAAGTCAATCCACTTGGGATAGACGTGACTTTAATAGAGCCAGGAGATTTCAATACTGATTTTGCCAGCAGATCGGCCATTGAAAATAAAAATATTGCGTCAAGTTACATCAACACGGCTGGTCGAAATATTAAAAACTTAAAATTACTGTCTGGAAATCAACCGGGTGACCCAAATAAGGCAGCGAAGGTTATTTACGAACTACAACTATCTGGCAAGCACCCTTTACGTCTATTACTTGGATCAGATGCGTATGTTAGAGCAACAGAAAAAGTAGAAGAATTACAAAAGCAATTTAAAGAGAATTATTCACGAACTGTTTCAACAGATTTTGAGTAACACGACGCCGATAGCCTAAAAAATTAAAAAAGAACGGATTAACAGTTTTTGTTAATTCGCTCTTTTTATGTGCAAATTGTCATCATTATTTTAAAAATATTAGAAATTCAGTATAATAAGACAATAAACATTTTTAGAAACATAACACAGAAAAAGGAGAACTATATGTTATACAAGGTGCGCCGCGCAGATCAAAATGATCACCTGGCTATTGAAACATTTTACAAAGATGCCCTACCACATATCGATCCGATTCAGACGAGCTGGATACCAGGAGTATACCCCCACATCTCAGATGCCTTAGTGGCAGTATTGAAAGATGAATTTTTTATTTGTTTGGATGAAAAAGGCGTTGTGGTTGGCTCTGTTATACTTAATACAGATTCACAAGAAGCGTATAAGGCTTTAAACTGGTCGAAAAGTAGTGATGAATCTGATCAAAAGAGCTTAGTTGTTCATACGTTAATCGCGCACCCAAAAAGACTCAACCAAGGTATTGCCAGTCAAATTATTGATTTTATTAAGATGTTTGCTGTAAAAAATAACATGTACGCAATACGATTAGATACACTAGTTGATAATGTCCCAGCTCGTAGATTGTACGAAAAAAATGGTTTTGCATATATTGGACGATATGATTTACCTAGTTTTGATAACCAAGGAATAGATGATTGTGTATTTTACGAATTTCAGATAATCAATGCGTGAATTTAATATGTTAAAAAAAGAAAAGTTAAATGATAGGGCACAAATAGTCGGTTATTCGGTTCCCAATTGGACAACTCGGCCGTTTCCAGATAAGAAAACGCATACGGGTCAATATTGTATCTTACAAAAAATTGATAAAAAAGTTCATTTTGATGATTTGTATCGTTTTTTTGGTCCGGAGAGTAACTCGGAAACATGGACTTATTTATCCCTAAATCACTTTAAAAATCGTGATACATTTTGGAACTATTTGACTAAAATCGAGCACGAAAAGCAGTCAATTTATTATGCCATTGTAGATAAATCAACTCAGAAAGTATTAGGAAGTTTTGCATTAGTTGCGATTGATCAAGAAAACGGTAGCCTTGAAATTGGTTATGTTATTTATTCTGATTCAATGAAAAAGACAAAAATTGCCACTGAGGCGCAGTTCCTTTTAATGACGTATGTATTTGATCAACTAGGATATCGTAGATATGTTTGGATGTGTGATGACTGTAATGAAGCATCAAAGCACGCTGCTACACGTTTGGGATTTTCTTTCGAAGGTATTTTTAGGAATATGTGGGTATACAAAAATAGAAATAGAGATACAGCCTGGTTTTCGATTACTGATTATGAATGGCCTAGTATTAAAAACAGGATGGAAAAGTGGCTCAACAAATCTAATTTTGATAACGAAGGCATTCAGAAAAATAAATTAACCGATATGTAACAGAGAAACATTGTGCGATCATTTTGCAATGTTTCTCTGTTACTTTGTTTGCTAACAAATACCATCTCTCTATTGATCATTTGACGCTTTACAAAGGAGGAATTATCGCGTATTGTTATGATAACAATGACATATTCATAGGAAAGATGAGAAATGGCAACAATCAATATATTAACAACACTAGATGACAATTATCTCACGCAATTTAAAGTCATGTTATTATCAATTAAGCAAACCAATACAGATGATCAGTTCGACATTTGGCTAGCACATCATGCTATTTCAGAATCGTCTAGCAAACAATTAGTAGCATTCGTTAGCAAATTAGGTTATCAATTACATATGGTTCATGTAGATGTCGATGTTTGGTCATCAGCACCTGTATTGAAACAATATCCAGCTGAAATGTATTTCAGGCTTTTGTGTGGAGAATACTTACCGAAGACGTTGACACGTATTTTATATTTAGATCCTGATATTTTAGTGATTAACCCAATAAGATCTTTATGGACGCTAGATATGAAGAATCAGATGATTGCAGCAGCTAGTCACAATGGTTTAACAGGCGTTAGTCAAACTATAAACAACGTACGATTTCAAAATAAAAATAAGTATTTTAATTCTGGCGTGATGTTAATGGACTTAAATAAAATGAGAGAAAAGGTAAAATTAGACGATATTACTTCGGCCATTGATCGCTATGCTAAAAGACTAATATTACCAGATCAAGATATATTGAATTATTTGTATAGTGATCATATTTTGAGTATTCCTGAGGAGATTTGGAATTACGATACACGAGATAATATCGTGCATTTTACTAAAAGTTTAGGGAGTATTGATTTACCATGGGTTATTGAAAATACAGTTATTTTGCACTTCTGTGGTCATCCTAAACCATGGGAAAAGAGAAACCTTAACCGCTTTGCTATTCTATATAAGCATTATGAACAATTATTGCGTTTGAACTATGGTGAGTATTATTAAGTGATGCAATTTATTACTTTATGCCTGTTTAATCAAATATGGTATCAAACAAATTGAAAAAAGGAAGAATTTTTGACAAGTTTATCAAAATAAACTATAATCAATTGAACTAGGGGCGCCACATGGCTGAGAAGTACCCTTTGAACCTGAACTAGTTTGGACTAGCGTAGGAAAGTGTTTTGTGTTGCAACATTAACTGATTTGTAACGCATATATTAAATCCATTTTTTGGAGCACTTTTGTCCGCTGGCAAGAGTGCTTTTTTGTGGAGGTGAAGCATGGATTTAACAAAAGTTAATCAACAAATTGAGTCACGACAAGACGAGCTATTGGACTTAGTAAAAAATCTGGTTGCTTTCGAAACACCAGCACCACCCGCACGAAATACGCGGGAAGCACAAAATTTTGTCGCTGACTTTTTAAGCTCTTTGGGTTTTAGTATTGACCAATGGGCGTTATACGATAATGATGATATTGTTGTTGGAACCAAAAGGGGCAATCCAGCATATCAAAGTTTGATCATTAATGGGCATATGGATGTTGCTGCGTTAAACCCGAATGAAAGTTGGACTTTTACACCTTTTAAAGCGACCGTTCGTGATGATCGAATTATTGGCCGCGGTGTATCAGACATGAAAGGTGGGCTTGCTGCTGCATTATTTGCGTTGAAAATTTTGCACGATCAAAATATTTCGTTGCCTGGAAAGCTGCTTTTTGAATCAGTCATTGGGGAAGAAGTTGGTGAGGCGGGAACGAAATCAACAATTGAACATGGCTACATAGCAGATTTTGCACTTGTAACCGATTCGAGTGATTTAGAGATCCAAGGACAAGGCGGTGTTATTACAGGATGGGTGACAATTAAAAGTGATAAAACCTACCATGATGGTTTACGCCGTGAAATGATTCATGCTGGTGGTGGATTAAGGGCGGCGAGTGCTATTGAAAAGATGGCCAAGTTAATCATTGGTTTACAGGAGCTAGAACGTGATTGGGCAGTGACAAAAAGTTATCCTGGCTTCCCTGCTGGTACGAATACAATAAATCCAGCAGTAATTGAGGGCGGCAGAAATGCAGCATTTATTGCTGACGAAGCCCGCTTATGGCTAACCGTTCATTTTTATCCAAATGAAACCTATCAATCTGTCACACAAGAAGTTGAATCATTTGTTACGCGATTAGCACAAGCAGATCCATGGTTGCGAGATCATCTACCCACCTTTGAATGGGGTGGACATTCAATGATTGAAGATCGCGGTGAAATTTTCCCTGCATTAGAGGTGGATGAAAAACATCCTGCAGTACAAACGTTGTTAAACGCACATCTAACTACTTTTGAAAAGAAAACGCAAGTTTCTGTTTCAACAAGTGTAACAGATGGTGGTTGGTTTGGTGATGCACACATTCCAGCTGTGATTTATGGACCGGGTGACTTACGTCATGCACACGCAGTTGACGAAAGTATTTCAGTGGCACGTTTAGTAAAATATAGTCAAGCTTTAGCACAGTTTATTGTAGATTGGGCACACACTAAAAAGGAGTGAAAATGGGATTTAGTCAAGAAATTATAACGGAAATCGACAATATTTGGCAGGCTAATCTAAAACATCCATTCGTGCAAGAAATTGGCGCGGGTACTTTGCCAGTTAAAAAGTTCAAATATTATATGGTACAAGACTATGTATATTTGATGGATTATGCCAAAGTGTTTGCGTTAGGTGCTCTCAAAAGTCCTGATTTGAAAACAATGATACAATTTTCAAATACGCTACAGTCAATTTTAACTGAAGAAATGTCATTGCATCGACAATATGCTGCGCAATTTAACATTAGCGAAGAAACACTAGCATCTGCGGAGCCTGCACCAACAACATTGGCATACAAAAACTATTTATTATCAGTTGCTCAAACTGGCGGTCAAGCTGAACTTTTGGCTGTACTCTTACCTTGTATGTGGGGATATGAGACGATTGGTAAAAACTTAGCCCATTCACCAGGTGCTAAAAATGTACTGTATGGTGAGTGGATTGCGATGTATAGTTCACCTGATTTTAGCGCATTGACCGAATGGCTAATTCAAGAATTCGACCGAATAACAGCGCAACAGACGTTGACGCAACGTGTTCGTTTAATAAATATTTTTAAAAATTCCTTACGATATGAAGTACTTTTTTGGGAAATGGCTTATCAAGAAGAAAAGTGGCTGGTTTAGCATTATAGCATTGCTGTCATTATCGGATAATGACATAAAGTATCTCATTCAAACTTAGAGGGAATAACAATTTGTTTTATGTGTTCAGGCTGTTTTGCTGAAATCTGAGCCAGTAAAACCTCAGCCGCCGTGGCGCCCATCAAAAATGGTGATTGTTGAATAAATTTATAGTTTGGCGCTAAATATTTTGGCATACTTGTATCAATAAAACCGGTGATTCTTTGTGGTATCTTTGGCTCATTCAAAAGTTTAGTATTGGCCAATAATTGAATTAAAAGGCGTTCTTTAAGTACAAATAAAAGATTTTTTGGATTGTTTATATCTAATTCATCGGATAATTCTGAAAAATTAAGATGATCAGAATCCACTTCGATAAGTTGTGAATGATCAAAAACAGATCGTACACCTGCAATTCTTTCGACACGCGTTGAGATACGATTAATGGGTTCAGTAATGATGGTTACCTTGTTAAAGCCTTGATTTAAAAAATGTTCCATTGCATATTTTGTGACTTGAAAATTATTTGTGGTAACAGTGATTGATTGACCGTTGCCAATATCGCGGTCAATTAAAACAACGGGCACCGCATCATTAGTAAATTTTTCAATTAAGTGGGGATCAGTAGATACTGGTTGTAAAACCATCCCGGCAAATTTTTGATTGTAAACGGACGCCATAAGCGCAGATTCAGTGGTTGTATTTGAATTCGAATCAAAAAGTACACCAATAAAACCTTGTGCACTTAAAATAGATACAATACCTTTAAAATATTCTGAAGAAAAATACTCATCAATATTGGAGGCGATAACAGCCACTAAATTTGATTTCTGTTTTGCTAATTGCACAGCAGCAACATTTCTAGTATAAGAAGTCTCTTCGATTATTTTTTGTAATTTTACTGCTGTTTTTTCAGACATTTGGTTCAGCTGACCATTGAGAAATCGGCTAACTGTGGCGGTTGAAACGCCTGCTTTGGTAGCAATGTCGACGATGGTTAATTTTTTATTTTTATCCATGTGTTAGGCCTATTGTTTAAATTTAAAGGCTCAGTGTTTTAGGTATTTACTGAGACACTGAGCCTTTTTTATTATAGCATTTGAACAGAAGAGCAACTCATTTATGTGCGTCTGTTTGTCTTAATTGTGAAACAATTATCTTAATAAGTAACCACCATCAACTGGAAGTGTTACCCCTGTGATATAATCCGAAGCATTGCTAGCCAAGAATACTACGGTTCCCATGAGTTCCTTAGGATCTGCCCAGTGTCCAGCTGGGATGTGTTGAAGAATTTCTTTGTTCCGCATCTCATCTTCTTGGAGTGATTTGGTCATTGGCGTATCAATGTATCCTGGTGCAATCGCATTAACTTGAATATTGTGAACAGCTAACGCGTCTGCATATGCTTTAGTTAAACCAATAACACCATGCTTACTGGCAGTGTATGGGAAAATAAACTTTCCAGCGCGGTAAGATTGCATGGAACCAATATTGATGATTTTTCCACCACCATTTTCAGACATTAATAACGCTACTGCTTTTGAAATGTGATAAACAGCATTTAAGTTTAAATCAATCACCGCATCCCAATCGTCATCCGGAAAGTCTTGCCATTCGTGTCGCTTTTGCATACCCGCGTTATTAACGAGAATGTCTAATGTGTGACTATTGTTTTTGATAAAATGGGTTATCTGATTTGCTGCATCTTTTTGTGTAATATCTAGTTGAAGGAAGTCAATTGTTTGGCCGTAGGATTCAACGATTGCTTGCGTTTCATCCCAGCCTGTTTTGGTATAAGAAACTACCAAAATATTGGCGCCAACTGAACTTAAGGCTTGCGTGTAGTACCGCCCAAGACCAGACGCACCACCTGTAATTAAAGCTGTTTTGCCAGTGAGACTGAAAGTATCGAGTGAAAAATCTAATGCTGTCATATTTTTCTCCATTATTTAATTTCAGATTTTATACGTAACCGCTTACGTATATGAGGTATATCTGTATACTACGCTTATAAAAATAAATAAGCAAGTATATACTTTTTAAAGGAAAACGCTTACAATGTACCTATAACGTAAGCGCTTACGTTATTTGTTTTTGAGTTACTATTAATTTGTCGTTAGAAAGGAAAACATGATGACATTAAATTGGGCAGTAATTGGCACTGGAACAATAGCTAATGAAATGGCAGGTACACTATGGAATAACGGCAAGGAGATTGCGGGTGTATTTGGCCGGAATTTTGAAAAAACAAAGCCGTTCGCTGAAAGATACCATATCAAAAAGCAATTTAAAACACTAGAAGAGTTACTTACAAATAGAGACATCACTGCCATTTATATTGCAACGCCACATAATACACATTTTGAGATAGCAAAGCAGGCTTTACTGCATGATAAACATGTGTTGGTCGAAAAAGCGATGACGGTTAATCAAGCAGAACTCACTGAACTGTATTATATCGCGAATAAGCATCATGTTATGCTTATGGAGGCAATGACATTATTACATATGCCACTGATTAAAAAAATTAAATCACTGGTAGAAGTGGGAGAGTTAGGTATCGTCAAGACCATCAATGTGACGTTTGGTAGCCACAAACCTTACGATGTAACCAATAGATTTTTTAATGTCGATTTAGCAGGTGGTGCGCTACTAGACATTGGCGGCTATGCATTTAGCGCAGCACGCTATTTTATGTCAGCGCAACCGACTCAAATTAGCTCTTTCGTCAATTATTTTGAGACGGGCGTTGATGAACAATCAGTGACGATTTTGAGTAACTCAAACAATGAATTAGCCACTATTTCTTTATCCATGCAAGCGAAACAGCCTAAGGCGCTCACAATATCAGGAACCAAAGGCTATATTCGCGTGCTCGAATTTCCACGTGCTCAGGAAGCTACATGGTATCATACGGAAACAAAAAAAATCGAATCAATTACAGCAGGTGATACACAGAATGCGTTGATATACGAGATTGAAGATTTTGAAAGGATTATTGAGAATCCAAGTCAAAGTAAGATTTATAACGACATGACTGCTGATGTATTTCATATTTTTGAAGCTGTCAAATCGCAATGGACAAAATAATAACTACTAATAGTGTTGTTTAACGATATTAATTCATGCGTTTACACTAAAATACGAGATCGGTTTTCGGTCAAGTGTTTTAGTGTAAACGCATTTTTATAATGGTGCTTGTGCACAAATTTTCATGTAAAAATCTGTCTTGTTTTATTTTTTTTTCAAATCACTTGCAATATCAGTAGGAGGGTGTAGAATTAAGGATGTAATGTAAACGCTTACAATTTTTAAAGAGGGGGATTCTTCTATGGAAAATAAAAATAAAAAGGAAGCCGCGCCACTACTAACGCAATTTTTGATTTTTAGCGGCATTTTACTCATAGCTAACATTTTATCAATTGGTATATCGTTATTGCTACCAGGTTTCCCCGTACCAACGCCATTAATTGGATTAGTGTTATTATTCATTGCGTTAGTTAGTGGTCTTGTGAAGTTGGAACAAGTGGAGGGACTATCGACCAGTCTAATCGGGTTGATTGGGTTGCTGTTTGTACCTTCAGGTATTTCGCTTGCCAGTTCGTTGCCATTATTTAAGCAAGAAGGTATTAAAATTGTTGCAGTAGTCATTATCTCAACTGTTGTGCTGTTATTGTCAGTCGCTTATACCGCGCAATTGGTAACAAAAATTAGTAATAAAATTCATCATAAATTTTAATTTGTTAGGAGTAGAAAAATGTTGTCTGTTTTGAACACACCGTTTTGGGGTATTTTTTTAACAATTATTGTTTATTGGATTGGCCAACAGCTATTTAAGAAGTATCCAATATTTATATTTCAACCCTTATTTATTGGGATGGTACTTGGTATTTTAATCTTGATTGGTTTATCTAGTTTATTGAAAGAGCCTACCACAGTACTTTATCAACAATATAAGGTAGGTGGGGATTTCATCTTTTGGTTCTTGAGTCCGGCAACAATGGCGTTTGCAGTGCCACTATACAAACGTCGTGATCTAGTGAAGCGGTATTGGTTGAGAATATTTACTTCCCTATTCGTCGGATTAACAATAGCTTTATTTCTGATTTTAATTATTTCTCGCTTGTTTGGTTTGTCGAAAATTGCAACAATTGCAATGCTCCCTCAGGCAGCAACAACAGCAATTGCATTGCCGATTTCATCAGTCATTGCAGGTGGCGGTCAAGTTGGTGCCATGGCTGCATCTATTACTGCCATGGCTGTCATTGTTAATGCTGTTGTTATTTATGCCTTGGGTGACCAATTAATTAAATGGTTTAAGTTGGACAAAGATCCGATAGGATTAGGGCTATCGTTTGGTACTGCTGGGCATACTATTGGTTCGGCAAAAGCTATAGAAGTGGGTGAAGTTGAAGGCGCTATGGCCTCAATTTCAATGGTAGTTATTGGATTAATCGTTGATCTCATTGTGCCCACGTTTGCTAAGTTAATGGGCCTGATGTAGTTGCGCATGTCTAGCCTAGTTGTAATCGTTTACATTAATGTACTGAATAGTTTGTTGTTTCATAATAGCGTCAAATAGTTTTCATTAATAAGTCGCTTGATATTGTACAACAATTCATATATAATTTAAATTGTTGTAAAGAAAGCGCTTACAATTACAGTTACTTTCAGGAGGGTAATATAATGTCAGTTAAGAAAATATCAGCTGGATTAGCAGCTTTGAAGGTTATGGAAGGCTGGGGTGTTCACACAATTTACGGAATTCCTTCCGGAACATTAAGTGGTTTGATGAACGCCATGGGAAATCCTGAAAACAACATCAAATTCTTACAAGTTAAACACGAAGAGGTTGCTGCTATGGCAGCTGTCATGCAATGGAAATTTGGTGGCAAACTAGGCGTTGCTGTTGGATCAGGTGGTCCCGGTGCAACCCATTTAATCAACGGTCTATACGATGCAGCGATGGATAATACACCTGTATTAGCTATTCTAGGATCAAAGCCAGTTCGTGAATTGAATATGGATTCCTTCCAAGAATTAAACCAAAATCCAATGTACGAAAGTATTGCTGTTTATAATCGTCGTGTTGCTACAGCGGAACAGTTACCTCATTTGGTAGATGACGCCATTCGTACAGCAATTTCAAAGCGTGGTGTTGCAGTGCTTGAAGTACCCGCTGACTTTGGATTTTCAGAAATTGATGAAAACGCAATTTACTCATCACCTTTATACTCGTCAGGTTTAAAATACAAAGAATATAAATCAGCGCCCGTTGATGAAACAGATATTGATGATGCGGTAACCATACTAAACCAAGCAAAACGGCCAATTATTTATGCTGGTGTCGGGACTATTGGACATGGCCCAGCTGTTCAAGAATTGGCTCGTAAGATAAAAGCGCCTATTATTACAACCGGTAAAAACTTTGAAACATTTGATTGGGATTTTGAAGCCTTTACAGGTTCAACATTCCGTGTTGGTTGGAAGCCAGCTAATGAAGCTGTTCTCGAAGCAGATACTGTCCTATTCGTCGGAACAAACTTCCCATTCTCAGAGGTTGAAGGTACATTCCGGAATGTTGATAAGTTCATTCAAATTGACAATAATCCAGCAATGCTGGGTAAACGTCACCAAAACGATGTTGCGATTCTCGGTGATGCCGGTGATGCGATTAATGCTATACTTGCTAAGGTGGCGCCGGTCTCAGAATCATCATGGTGGCATGCTAACGTTAAAAACGTTAAAAATTGGCGTGATTACATGAATAAGCTTGAGCAAAAAACAACCGGTGATTTACAAGCTTATCAAGTGTACAATGCAATCAATAAATATGCAGCAGAAGATGCAATTTTCTCAACTGATGTGGGTAACGTGACACAAATGTCTATACGTCACTTGCACATGACTCCTAAGAATATGTGGCGTACATCACCATTGTTTGCCACGATGGGTATTGGTTTACCAGGTGGTATTGGTGCCAAAAATACTTATCCAGATCGTCAAGTTTGGAATTTGATGGGGGATGGCGCCTTTTCAATGACATATCCAGATGTTGTCACAAATGTTCGCTATGATTTACCAGTTATTAATATTGTGTTCACTAATACAGAATACGGCTTTATAAAGAACAAGTACGAGGATACCAATACCTATAATTTCGGTGTTGACTTTACTGACGTTGACTATGCCAAGATTGCTGAAGCACAAGGCGCTGTTGGCTTAACCGTTAGGCGCATTGAAGACATTGATCAAGTTATCAAGCAGGCAGTGGCTTATTATAACCAAGGACGTGTTGTTGTCGTTGATGCAAAAATCACTAAGGACCGTCCAATTCCGGTAGAAACATTGAAACTTGATACAAGCCTTTACAGCGAAGAGGTCGTTAACGCCTATAAAGAGAAATACGAAGCGCAAGAACTAGTGCCATTCCGTCATTTCCTTGAAAATGAAGGGCTAACGTCAAAGTATATTAAAGATACGAATGATAATAAATATAGTTTTTAAAGCATGAAAAGATCGTTAGTGACCGATACCCAGTAACTTTGGCAGAGCACCATCTGTTTGAGTTACTGTTTTTTTTTTTGTGTTCCTCAGAAATTTGGATAATCACTATAAAGCGTATTATGCGCCATTACGCAATCTATCTTTCACAGACTGAGGTAAGTTAAGCCACACTAGATCATATGATTTTTTAATCATTTTTTCAACTTCCGTGTCGCTCAATTCTGTTGTGTTCAGTCGGATAGAATTCCAATGCTTTTTGTTCGTGTGATAGCCAGGAATCACATCATTGTAAAGCTCACGCATAATGATGTTGGCTTCTGGGTCACCCTTTAAAGTCAATAACGTGTTGTTGTCGGCTTTAGGTGACATAAGGCCAAACATTTTACCGTCCAAATCGAAATAAACTGTTTCCCAGTCTATACGATAATATACTTTAGCATGTGGTAACTGATTACCAAAACTTTCAAAACGTTTCATTCTTAACCAAATTTCGTTTTGGGACAACATAATGACTCCGATCGTATTAGCTATTCTATATGGGTTACTATTGGATAAAAAGTTATGGTAAAGATGATTTTGCATACTCAAAATACAGATAACATGTCATGTTTTTACAATAGTCTGTATATACAATGTGATTTTAATATTTGATTTAATCTAAAATTCTTTATAAATTCATTTTCTTACTAGCAATTTTTATTCAATAATAATACCTGAGTTAAGGCTTCAGTAATGCATGATTTCCCCAATCATTGATTTTCAAAAGTAGTGGTAGTAGCTCTTTAGACTTGTTGGTTAAACGGTATGCTGAATGGAAAGGTGCCTTGCTTCCAGTTAACTTTTTTGAAATAAGACCATCAGCTAACAAGGTGTTTAGTGAACGAACTAACATGATGTTAGTAATTTCAGGTACTTGATGCTTTAGTTGATTAAATCCAATCCCTTCATTTTGAGCAATAATCCAAAATAAATTAAGGCGCCATTTACCGGAAAAAATATCCATCGTTTTGGTGATACCACATGACCATTTGTCAGTTGATTGCATGCTTGAAATACCTCCTAAGTAACACAATTGTGCCTACTAGTTTATCTTTATGATATTGATTATACTTGTTTTACTTAGAAAAAGAGGGTAAATATGAATTTTTTAAAACAACTAGATATGAGAAAATCAATCAGACATTTCGATAGCAACTATGTAATTAGTGATGAAGAGATTATAGAGATACTCAATCATGCTGCTAATGCACCATCAAGCAATAATGCACAACCATGGAAAGTTGTCGTTATCAAGGATAAGAAATTATTAGTTGCACTTCAAAAGCTGTCTTTTAACCAAGAACAGGTCGGACAATCTTCGGCAGTATTTTTAATTTTAGGAGATAAACGCAACTATGATATTAATCATTTGATACAATCAAGCCGCCAATATAACTTGATTCAAGAGTCAGAAATTAATAATAAGGCACAAAGGATTAAAACGTATTATTCTTTACATCCCGAAGATAAAGAAGCAGTTGGTCTTCGTTTTGATATTGGCTTATTTAGTATGAATTTAATGCATGTTCTGCGAGCATTTGGTTATGATTCAGTACCAATGAGAGGGGTTGATTTTACTAAAATAATAAAAATACTTAGACTACCTAATGAATGGGATCCTATTCTTTTATTACCTGTGGGGAAGGCAGTCACATCAGGGTACTCACACAAACGGGAATCTGCTGAAAAATTCACGATAATTATTTAATTTAATTAATGCTTACATGATGAGTAACGGACATTTAGCAGAGGAGGCAAGATGACAGTATCTTCATGAGATGATAAACTAGACTTAGGTATCAACCTTTTACGGTTATTTGATACAAGTATCTGTTATTCAAATATTTGGTTTGATTTTATAATTGTTATTATCCTTAAAGGAGGAAATAAAATTGGTTGAATTTTATGTTGAAAGTGCTTTTAACAAAGATAATGAAAAATTAATTCTAGCTTTAAAACAAGTTTTCAGTAATCAATGAAAAGCACAAACTTAAAGTGAAGAGAGTTATGTCAAGTGTAAAGAATAAACTTTCTTAATTAATAGAGGTAGGCGTCATGTCATCACAAAAAGAAAAAATGCTAAATGGTCAGCTATACATCGCAAATGATCCTGAATTGAAAAATTTGAGTCGCCGTGGTCGAAAACTAGTAGATCAATATAACAATTTGCTTCATTTTAAGGAAAAAGAAGCACTGCTGTTGCTTCCAAAAATATTTAAATCGATCGGGCGTTCTTCTTATATTGAAAAAGATTTATATGTCGATTATGGATCTAATACTAGTATTGGAAACAATTTTTATGCTAACACAAGGTTGGTTCTTTTAGATGTTGCTGAAATTAACATCGGAAACCATGTGATGTTTGGACCAAATGTTAGCTTATTAACTGCCGGCCATCCAATTGATATGGAAATCAGAAATGAGGGATTAGAGTATGGCTTACCTATCCACATCCAAGATAATGTATGGTTAGGCGGAAATGTTGTTGTTAACCCTGGCGTTACTATCGGAACCAACTCAGTTATCGGTTCGGGCGCAGTTGTTACCAAGAACGTGCCATCAAATAGTATAGCTGTTGGCAATCCTGCCAAAGTATTAAGAAGCATAGATGAGCATGACCGTGCATTGTGGCGCGAAAAAAGAGAAACGTATTACAAAGACATGAGGGGATAAAAACATAATGATTCAGTATACTAAAATTGACATATTGGTATACTATGAATAGTAATTTTTAACGGATTGGACGAAGTAAATTATTAGTGATCTATTTTTTCTAGTCACTATCAAAATTAAAGACTATTGACTTTAGTCATCCGACGTTGTAGTATGATATATAATCATTTTTAGAGTGAAACAAATTGAACAGGAAAGTAACAGTTTATCAAAGCTAAGAAAGCTAATGGGTGATGTAAGTTAGCGTGCGTGCGATTGTGAAAATGACCTGTGATTGGTACATACGAATCGGTTTACCGTTTAGTTTGTAACGACTTGGCCTTCGTTAACGGGCACACCATTCGACTAGGATCACTTTCCAATGTCCGATGGTTAGTGAGTAACTATTTGGTGACAAATAGCCCTAACTCAGAATGGTATCGCGCTTATGGTAAGCCGCTTCTGTATTTTTATAGTACAGAGGCGGCTTTTTTTGATTGGAAAACTAACTTGTTCATTGTCACGCTAAAAATCAGATATCGTCATTAGAAAAAAGGGAGACATACGTATCATGAGTAAAACAACTAAATGGCTTATTGGTGGCGTAGCAATTGTCGCTATTGCTGGCATTGCTTACGCAAGCTTTGGTCCGAATACAGTCGGCAAAAAGAAGGAAACACTAACTGTTGGTATAATGGCGGGTGATAAACGCACTGATGAACAGTGGAAAATCATTAAACGTAACGCCCAAAAAGAAGGTTTAACTCTAAAAATTAAGACATTTACCGATTACACGCAACCCAATGCTGCACTATCATCAGGTGATATTGACGCTAATGCATTTCAACATTATATTTTTTTGAGTGACTGGAATAAAAGTCACAAGTCTAATATTGTGCCGGTTGGTGAAACAATATTAGTTGCTGGGCGTTTATATTCAGATAAACATAAAGCAATTAAAAATATTCCTCAAAATGGTATTGTTAGCATTTCAAACAGTAAAATTACTCAAGGTAGATCATTATTAGTGCTGCAATCTGCTGGTTTAATTAAGCTATCAGACAAGGTGAAAGATCCAACTATAAAGGATATTACTGAGAACAAGAAAAATTTGCAATTTAAGCAATTAGCTACTGATCAGTTAGTAAGAACTTTGCCCGAGGTTGATTTATCTTCAATTGATCCTAGTTTTATAGTAGGATCGGGCCGTTCCATAAAATCTGCTATTTATGTCCAACCTGTGGACAAAAGCACACACGGCGGTATTAATATTATTGCCACCACAAAAAATAAGAAAAATAGTTCTGCTGTTAAAAAATTTGTAAAAGCCTACCAATCAAATAACGTAGCAAATTATATTGATAACAAAAGCGGCACAGGAGAAATTGCAGTATGGCAGGGAGCACCAAAAGTACGATAAGATTTACAACATTTCTAGATAATTCTTTGTATGTGTTACAATATAGGTGTAGATAACCTAGTAGATTACCCGAAGGGAGGTGAGTGATAATGTTGTTGCTCAGTGACTTAAGGAGGTGATCATTTTATCTCCCAATTGTGGGTAAAACAATCGACTGTAGTTATAGTCGCTAAAAAATAACCATAACAAATAAATTGTCATGCGCCTTGTCATGTTGTTAATTGACGAGGCTTTTTTGTATATACATTCACTATTTTATCAGGCAGTATCTAAATGTGATCAGAGTAGCTAGTGGTAAATTGACAGTATATGGTTATTATTGATAAGATTAATCTTATCACATTGTTGGGAGATTTCAGTTAATGCACATAAACAAAAGAAAACCTGGATTAGGATTGTTATTAGCGTTCTTAAGTCCTTTTTTATGGTCAGTATCAGGTATTGTTGCTGAAGATTTATTTTTACACGCTGGTATCACCGTAAATTGGTTAGTCACGCTTCGTATGCTAATATCAGGACTACTGATTCTACTGTACGCAAGTATTAAACACCAAAAAATATTCGCTATTTTCAAAAATTTTAAAGATTGTTTTCAACTGATTATATTCACTGTTTTTGGCATGACAGCTTTGCAGTTTACATTTTTCAAAGCAGTAGATACAGGTAACGCTGCTACTGCGACCGTCTTACAATATCTAGCGCCCATACTCATCATACTTTTCTTATCATTGATTAATCAAAAACTTCCAAATCGAGCAGACACCATTTCAGTGATTCTGGCTATATTAGGCACAGTACTCATTGTGACACAGGGACATTTCAATTCGCTAAATGTCCCTCTAATCGCTGTATTCTGGGGTGTAATGGTGGCCTTTAGTGACGTCGTTTATACACTATTACCTCACAAATTAATTGGTAAATATGGCGCCTTAACTATTGTAGGGTGGTCCATGTTGACTGGTGGACTCATCATGAATTTTTTATTTCAGCCGTGGGGGAGTTCTCCTAAATTAAATACAATTATCGTTATTGAATTATTCATAGTCATAGTTTTTGGAACTATGTTTGCGTACTTATTTTATTTGCAAAGTTTACAATATATTGATCCTACCACTGTTAGTGTCTTAGGGGCTGTGGAGCCGCTCTCTTCTGCTATTTTAAGTGTGTTGTTTCTGAACATATCGTTTAATGCGACTGGTATTTTAGGCTTCATATTAGTGATTGGTGTTACTTTTTTACAGTATTGGTCAGTAAAAAACTTTGTTCCAAAATACCAAAGCTAGTATTTTGGAACAAAGTTTTTTCTATAAACATTTAATAGTCTTTTGAAAAGATTGTTTTTCTAGATAAATGATAACCAACTTCGTCCGTTACCTTCAAATATGAAAGGGTAAGGCTTTGTCAAAGTAGGTGCGTGAAGCTATGTTGACATATGCTTTGAAAATCAAAAAGCCGTGACTAATCACGACTCTTCAAATCTACTATTTCTACTTTAAGCTCGTGTTGCGCCCCACCAATTTGGCATTAATTCATTTAAAGTGGTGGTCTCTCGCGTGGCGTAATCAACCATTGTCTCTGTATCAGCATTTTTAATATTTAATTGCATTAAAAATTCTCGACAAGCACCACATGGCATGCCTCCGACACCAGAAGGTGCCTCGTCTCGGAAAGCTATGATGCGTTTGATTTTTGTTTGTTTACTTTGCTGATACGTGTTAAAAGCAGCGGCACGTTCAGCGTATATAAATGGTGACACTTCATGCGGATTATATAATACTTTTGCTTCGTTGTATAATTTTTCCCAAATATCCATCAAAAATCTCCTTTAAATTTAATTAAATAAAATCATATGAATTCAAATCATTTTACACTGTATCAGTGTGGTACCAAAGTGTGAAAAGCATCGTAACCGTACAATTTAAATAACCCTCATTAATTTATAGCTAATATACTTTTAATTTTGAGACAACATATTTTGCAGTTCTTCATAAACGCTTGGCAATTCAAAAATTTGATCTCGATCAATAAAGTGTTTTCCATTAGGTAAGAGAATAAACTTACATTTTAGATGTTCAGATAATTTTTGAGAATAGTGCGAGGGCACAATGTCATCATCAACAGCTGAAATAACAACAGCATTTTTAATCTTTGGCAAAATATCGTTATTTATGTCAAGAGAAGAGTCAGTGAACTCATGTAGCTGTGGTAATGTATGAGTAGTTTCATCAAACCCTGAAACTAAAACCAAATTAACATTTGATATTTGGTGTTGCGACACAAAACGAAGCGCCTCAATACAACCTAAGCTGTGACCAATGATTGTCATGTGATTAGATGGTTTGATAACTTCGTCAGCTTTTTGGTCCCATTCATTAACTCTAGGTTGGTCAGTATTAGGCATCTCAAGCATATTGACAGGGATAGAAAAGTTTCGCTTCATTTGATTGTTAATCCATGGGAACCAATTACTGTTTGGTGTTGCTGTGTAGCCATGAATTAAATAAATTTGATTGTCTAAGTGTTTCATTTGTGGTCTCCATAATTTTGTGAAAGAAAAAACGTTGTTCTTTAATTATACATAAGAAGATTCATTTATAAAACATTACGCATAGAGAAGGGTAGGTGTGGTATACTGTCGTTTATTAAAGAAACGGAGAGGCTCAATGATACGTGCTATTGTAGAAAATGATCTCATAGAATTGAATAAAATAAATCATGAAGAGCTTGGCTATAACTATTCTTTAGATAAATCGTTAATTCAACTTCGTAAAATTTTAAAAGATTCTGACCATCATTTTTTGGCAGTTTATGAAGATGATGTTACTAAGAAAGTTTTAGGTTATGTACATGCTGAAGTTTACGAAGAAATTTATACAGATCCTGCTCTCAATGTCTTAGCTTTAGCTGTTTTGAGTCATCATCATCATTCTGGTGTTGGCATCAAACTTATGTCATGGTTAGAGAAAACTGCTATTGATAATGATTTTAAATCTATTCGATTAAATTCTGGAATGAGTAGAACAAATGCACATGGTTTCTATGAACATATTGGCTATGTACATGTCAAAGACCAGAAAAAGTTCATCAAAGTTTTTTAATTTTAGTAAAAAATATTCTGCTTAAACCAATTAACTACAGTGATCAATATTTAGCAAAGACTTTGTTTAAAAAGACTTTGCTTTTTATTTTGATTTCAGTAATTGCTCGTTCTTGTTATAAAAGTATGGTTTAACTGTCAATGTTGACAAATGATGTTAAAAGTTTTAATATATGTTTAGACACGTATGTCTAAACATATATTAAATTAAGAGGTAGTAAAATGAAATACACAGTGATCACAGGCGCTTCTTCAGGTATTGGCAAAGCTTTTGCGCAACATTATGCTCAAAAAAACAATAACTTAGTTTTGATTGCAAGGTCAGAGGATAAATTGAAACTGATGAAACAGGAACTCGAGCAAAAATTTGGTATTAACGTTATGCCGTTGGCATACGATTTATCTATAGCAAACATCGCTCAAACAATATATACGAAATTGTCGGATAATCATATTGAAGTGGAGACGCTCATCAATTCAGCGGGAGTAGCAACTAATGGATTCGTGAATGATACCTCTTACGAGAGTCAACATAATGAGATCATGTTAAATGTTGTATCTTTATTTGATTTGACTAAATTATTTTTAAGTTCAATGCTTGCAAATAATGATGGTACGATTATCAATGTGGCATCAACTTCAGCTTACCATCCAATTCCTACCATGGCGGTCTATGCCGCCAGCAAGGCCTTTGTCTTATCATTTTCCGAAGCATTATCTGCTGAGACTCGGGGAACAAATGTTAATGTATTTGCGGTTAGTCCAGGTGCTACAGATACTAATTTCTTTTCAAATGGTGGCGTATCGTATGGTAACTTACGTACACCTGATCACGTCGTTGATATGACAATGTCTGCTTTAGAGAAGAATAAAATATCAAAAATTGATGGTTTCAATAATTACTTCACGAGTATGGTGCTACCTAGATTATTGACAAGAAACAGAATGGTTAAAATGGTTTATAATATAATGATGAAGCAAAAATGATTTAAAGAGGTGATGTTTTGGATAAAATAGAAAAACTCAGATACTTAACTAAAGCCGTTGATTTAGAAGGAGAAAAACAATTTGCTCAACTTTTATCTAGTGAAGATATTACGCCAACTCAAAACGAAGTGTTGAAAATATTAGACCGGTATGGCAGCCTATCGATTTCTGAAGTAGGTGATTTATTGATTTGTGGTTCGGACAACCCGAGTCGAGTTGTACAACGTTTGTTATTAAAAAATCTGATAATTAAGGAAAAAAATGGTAGTGATTCCAGAAAAACAAATTTAGTCTTAACCGAACTCGGGAAACAAACTTTAAATAAAACAACAATAATTGAGAATCAGTTTAATCACCAAATAGCTCAAAATTTCGAAAACACCATAGCAATAGATAAATTAATAGACATTTTTACCAAACAAATTTCAGGTTCAAAAACACTACAACAGATTTCTACTCGAGAGTTGTGATTTAATCTGAAAAATCTATTTGAATGATCTTTAATAAGGAGAATATATGTCAATCACGTACGAGAAACCTAATCAGATTTTTAGAAGTGAATTTGGATATATTAAATATCATATTGTAGGTTCTGGTGAACCACTGATATTGGTGCATGGTACACCATGGTCGTCCTTTAATTGGCGTAAAATAATACCTGCGTTAAGTGAATGGTTTACGGTCTATTATTATGATTTATTGGGTTATGGTGAATCTGAAAAAAACGTGTCTGATGTATCCTTAGGTGTTCAAAATGAAGTTTTATCTGCTTTAATTAAACATTGTGATCTTAACAATCCTAAAATTGTAGGGCATGATTTTGGTGGTGCCACTGTACTAAGAACATTTTTGATTAATAAAATTGATTTTGAACAAATACTATTAATTGATCCTGTGGCTGTCTCCCCATGGGGTTCGCCATTCTTTTCTCATGTTGCTTCTCATGAAACAGCTTTTAGTGGTCTGCCTAGTTATATTCATGAAGCCGTGTTAGAAAAATATGTGAACGGTGCCACTTTTCATAAGATGGATTCGATTACTCTAGCGGGGATTAAGAAACCATGGATAAGTGATGATGGACAAAAGGCATTTTATCAACAAATAGCGCAATCAAGTCAAAAATATACAGACGAAATTGAACCATTATACACTGATATTGAAAAACCAATTGTCATATTATGGGGACAAGATGATAGTTGGATACCAATAAAACAAGGAGAAAAGCTTAGTAAACTGCTTACTAACTGTTCTTTGATTCCGATTGAAAATGCAGGCCATTTGGTTCAAGAAGATCAACCAGCTTTAGTCTTATCGTATATTCTTAAGCATTTAAAGAGCATAAACTAATCAGCTCAAAAGATCGAAATTTAAATTTGTTCTCAATCAGTGACAAATTATTGTAATTTACGTAGTAGTTGAGAAAAAAGCAAGCGTGATTACCCTAATTATTTTAAAATGTTGTCGTTTATGAAATATAAAAATAGTGCTAATTAAAGTTTGTGAATTTTATAGTTTCACAAACTTTTTTGTGCTTGTAAACGTTGGTATATTATTATTTTTAATAGTATTTGTAAATAATCCTAAAAACATAAATTATTGAAGCTTTTGAGTATATTATTTTACAACAAAATTTATCTATGTTATATTTGCAGTGTTAAGTGGCGCTACTTAATATTTGTTAAAATAATGCATGATCAGAAAAGAGACGACCTTATGAAAAAATGGCAAAAATCTTTTCTTGGCTTGTTATGTTTGGTTTATATTTTTGTGCTGTCAATGACCATTTGGCCGAAATTCGTTACAACTACGAATGATTTTTTTGCTAAAATAACCGGTAATAATCCTATCAACCAACATGATCTATTGAATGTTTCTCAACTAGGTTTGCTAATACTTACTGTTCTTATTTTGTTTATTATTTTGTTTATACCAGTACAAAAAAAGGGCATTCTGCTTGAAAAACATAAGGAAGGTGTATTATCGTTGAGCAACGAGGGTATTATTAGTTTTGTGAATACAAGACTGTCCGGTTATGGTCTATCTAACATCAGGGTTAATTTTAAAAACACCAAGCATGTTAATCACTTCGATATTACTGCGGATTCATTGTATCAAAAGCATGTCATCGGACAATTACCCCAAATCAAGCAAATATTGACGAGTGAAATCCAAGAATTACTGTCCGGAATTGATGAAAAAAAACTGAAATTAAATATTAAAGTCGATCAAAAATCGACCAGTAGTTCACATAAAAAAAGGGCTACACGAGTTGTGTAGTAGAGTGGAGGAACGCAATTGAAGAATAAAATTCCCAATAGTTGGCTATTTGGTGTTCTAGGCTTTATCTTAGCAACTCTACTGATGACTGTTGGTTTTACTAATACTTTTTGGATTGTAGTTATAACAGTATTAGCAAGTACTGTCGGTTACTTGTTAGACAAATATGATTTTGATTTCACACCATTAGTACAAATTTTTAAACGTAAATAGCAGCCAGGAATACTGACTAATTGATCGACGTAGAAAGGAAATTATTATGGTTACAGAAAACAAGAGTACTCAAACTAGTTCAACAGATGTTAAAGGTGAATTAACCTTTAATGACAAGGTCATTCAAAAGATTGTCGGTTATGCCATTGAAAATGTTAAAGGTCTTCTTGGCGTAGACGGTGGTTTTGTCTCAAATATTAAAAATAAAATTGTCAACAGCGATGACCCAACGGATGGTATTGATGTGGAAGTTGGTAAAGAACAAGTTGCTGTTGACTTAGATGTCATTATGGAATTTGGTCACAATGCACATGATATCTACAAAGAGTTAATCAAAGTAACTGAGACACAATTAGAAAAAACAACGAGTCTAAAGTTAGTCGAATTAAATGTTCAAATTATTGATATCCAGACACAAGCTGAATATCAAAATTCTAGAGTGACACTACAAGACAGAGTTTCTGATGCAGGTAGTACGATCAAAGAAAAGACATCTGACGGTGTTAGTTCTGTTAAGGAAACAGCGAGCAACCTGACTGACGATGATAGTCGCGTTAAGTAACAATAATTAATTGACAAAGTCGACAAAAACCTTGGAATAATATTTCAAGGTTTTTTATGTGTATTGGTACCTAATATTATTTTTAAAGTGATGCTGCACAATCTAAAGAGAATATCAGCAAGGCGTTTGACAGTGTGTGTCTGTGCAGTCTGTGAGGAAGCATGATCAGGCACTTGTGAAGGCAGCACAGTGCAGACAAAATAATTAGGGGAAGCGGGAAAAACGATATTCTTTTGAATTTTTTCGATTGATTGTTGACAATTAGATATTTTTAGCATATTATGTAACATGTTAACTAATAAAAGTTAACATGTTACATAATTGGAGGAAATTATGGAAAAGAAAGAAATGAAAACGTTAATAGAAAATGCTTATGAAGATGTATTAAATAGTCTTAAAGTAGAAAAAATAGAAAACTATTTTGATACGCAATATCTTCAAACAACAGATGGCGTAAACTCAAATTTAAACCAATTCAGACAGCATATTGTGACTCTACACAAAGTGACACGTAAAGTACAAGTAACTAAATTTCAAGAAGAAATGTTTGATATAGAAAATCAGAAAATATTTCTCCACTATGTCGTTAGTGTGACCAAAAATAATGACAAAGTAGGGCATGTTGAGGTGTTTGCCGTATTTACAATAAACAAGGATAAAATTATCAGGTGCGAAGAACTCACACGGGCATTAGATGACCAAACTTTAAATGACTTGGGTAGTAAAAAATGATGCAAGACTTACAGAATACTATAATTAAAAAATTGATTAGCTTGTACAGCGCTCAAACACAAGTTCGAAATAAAAAAGACCATTTCAATCAGTCAAATACTTTACAAAACGTTAATTGGACACTTTCATTAAGACAACTAGAAGCCCTGTCTTTAATCAATACAAACAATCAATGTGATATTACAAAACTATCAAGTATGTTGTCTATTAGTAAACCAGCTGTTTCAAGGCTTATCAATAGACTCGAAGGTAACCAATTAATTACCGTTACTTCCGGTCAAGATAAAAGGCAAAAAATAGTTCAGCTAACCTCTCAAGGGGAAATATTGGCTGCACAACATGATCGTTTACACAGTGAAGCTCTTAAAGGCTATTTAGATATTTTAGATAGTTTTGATAATAGTGAGTTACTAGCGATTGAGAAATTTATAGATGCACTGAATCAAAATTTAAAAGATTAACACTGTACACAATATTTACATATTAATTAGGTCTATTCCGATTGAGAAAAAATAAACTAATTGAATACTAATTATTGATAAACTTTAATCAATTCAAAAACACTTGATTACGACGAATACAATCGTAATTAAGTGTTTTTATAGTTGTAAAAGACTTTTTAAACGATATATGTAAACAAGATTACAAATGGATAAATGTACATAATCAATATCAATAATTAAAAATTATCTTTAAAAAAAGCAATTGTTTTTTGCCAAGTTAATAGTGTTTCATTCATAATTTCTACATTGTGAAATTGACTTATAGCGATTGTTAGGTTGAAAAGGAACAGTTAACATATGACCCGTATGTTCAACACGCATTATCCTTAACTTGTTTTTGAACTGATATCTTTTTAATCGTTTCTCTATTCTTGTGGTTGCTAGTTCAGCGTTCCAAATTTCATCTTTTGTTGAAAATACACAGAAAATATTTCCGTTAGTTTTTTCCACAGGTATTTCGTACTCACTATTTTCCCTTACAATGGGAAAGCTTTGATTTTTGATCTTAGACCATATAAAACTTCTGTATGAAAACGGAAAGTAATTAATGTCTTTGCCTTTATAAGACCAAGATGATTTACGTATGGGTAATCTTTTATGACTTATACCCTCATAAACTATATTAGATGGGGAGTTTATTACAACACATTTGATTTGTGTGTAGTAACTTGCCGCAAGTAAAGCAAATTCTGCTCCTTTTGATCGACCATAAATACCAATACGATCCTTATCAGTTACATCGTGAGACTTTAAGAAGTCAATTGCTGACTTTATTATTTCTATTGGTATCTGACTAAGGTTTGATGTTAAGCCTTTTATGTTAAAATAACCAATCGCCAGAGCAGAAAATCCATGATTGGCTAGTAATTGTGCAATTGACTGAGCTTTTTCAATTCCGCCTTCACTGCCGCTTAATACAATAATCGCAGGTAATCTATTGGCATGTTTCGGATAAAAAATCTTCCTTGAAAGTTGCGTCGGTATATTATTTCACTTTGCACACTTTCACTCAAAAAAAAGCGTTTAATTTGACATTTATCAATCACCTTATGGTTGACTAACGCTTTGATTTCGAAAGTACATTCTTTATTGAGAGAAGTATTATTTTGTATTGACTTATCGATATTAATCTTACTATCAACTGTTTTTAAAAATGTTATACAGCCCATTGGGTAGGCGCCTGTGTATGTACCAGATAAGCTAGGAAAATAGTTTAAGTCAATATTTCCATTAGCGTCACTCAAAAAGGTATTTTCAGATAACCATTGCTGATTGTTTTTAATTTTTAAAGGGGCATTAATACAATAATAGGGAGAGATATTACGTACTTGGATTTCAACTTTTGAATGAGGAGGCAAGTTTTCCAACTTCATGTCAATTATTTCATCTACTGCTGAATTTATTTTTTCTATATTAAAAAACTTCATCGAATAATTATCCTTTTGTATTTGCTGGATTCCAAGGTAAGTTGTCCCAGACATCTTCTATTTTACTCATGAGTAGTGTTATTTTTGTTAACTCCTCAGTTGAAAATTCATTGATTACATTTTCTAATTCATTTTCTAAATATGTTTGTTGATTCATGTGCTCATAAAATACTTTTAATTCTTCGTTAGTAAGTGATAACGCTGATCTTTTAGCATTATTTTCTAATCTAGATTTAGTAATAATTCCTTTCGAAACTAATTTAGAAGTCATTTGTGATGCAGCACTTTTACTAATTTTTCTGACTTTTGCTAGTTGGTTAAGACTGATATCAGGATTTTTTCCTATACTTACAATTGTGTGTACTTCAGCTCAAATCTTGTGGCCACATTGCTACCAAAAAGTAATTTATATGTTTATTATGACAATAATAAGCATATAGTTGGTTTTTTAGGGGAAATGGACAGTTACATTGCTGGTCTATTTGTAAAAAAAGAATTTCAAACGTTGGGTATTGGAACGCAGCTAATTAATCATGTTAAAGAATTGAAAAATTCTTTAACGTTACACGTTTATAAGAAGAATAGCAAAGCATTAAAGGTCTATTTAAAAAATAACTTTGTAATTGATGCAGAGACGTTTGATAACGAAACAGATGAAATTGAATTTTCAATGACTTGGAAAAAATAGACATTTAAAGATTCAACAGTAACAAAAATTTTCATCAGTTTTTTGGTTGAGACACAAGTACTTTGAGTGTATACGACATAATTATTGACAGACAGAGATGAGTAAAATAATTAAATACTACAATCAGTATACGGTTATAATCTAGAACAAAAATATTATCAAGTCAGGCTCATAATGTTATTTTAGTTAACATTTTTCAGATTAAAGTGAACTTTTAAATGTTAATATTGTTTTAAACTAAAATGTTGACTAATTATTGGAGTAAACTAATGGAAATTAAGAAAGTAAACACTACAGACCAAGATTTTAATAGACTGGTTCGTATGCTTGATAAGACACTGGCTAATTTTAACAATGATATTCAAATTACAGAAAAAAATGAGTATCATGTATTTAACTCAGTTACTGATCTATCAGATGCCTATGTTGCTTATAATGTTTACCAAGCAATTGGTTGTGTTGCCACTAAGCATTATTGCACAGGTGTATTAGAGATAAAAAGATTATTTGTGAACCTTACTGCTAGAGGAAATGGCATAGCAACGAAATTAATTAACAAATTAGAATCTCAGGCCTATTCGGATGGTTATACAAAACTAATCGTGGAAACAGGTAAAAATAATACTAATGCAATTCGTCTCTACACGAAAATGAATTATCAAGTAGTTGATAATTATTCACCTTATGATGGACTAAGTAATTCGGTTTGTATGTCAAAAAAATTATTATAAAATATCGTAAAAGTAAACACATATAAATAAAATGTTTAATGTCGTTATTAATTATGAAGTTAAGAGCAGGATGTTTAAAACAATTAAGTACAGTGATCACTATTTAGCAAAGACTTTGTTTAAAAAGACTTTGCTTTTTATTTTGATTTGAGTAACGGTTTCTTTTGGATTTTGGTATTTTCCAATAAATGATGCAGGAATAATATAGTTGATGGTAGATGGTGCCTGTTATTTTAAGCATTATGCTGACAGGTTTTGGTTGTATAAAAGTATCTTGTCTGTACGATTTTAAAATTACTATGATTCAATAAGCGTTTAAAAAATGTTGTGAAGGTTTTTTAAATAATTTATTTTTAACGCTTGTAAACGTCAATTGGTTTATTTTTTTCAACATATGTAGTTGTTTATGACAAGCACACTTATACTATTGACAAGTTAACTTGTCATATATATAATTAAAATTATGAAAGAAGGAAAATAAAATGAATGAAAAAAAGTTTTTAAAAGTTGCTCAGAAAGAAAATAGAGACGAAGGAAAATTATCCGAATTAAAAAACATGACAGCAGTACATTATGTAATGTTACTATTAGCATGGCTTTTTATATTTACTGTTAGGCTTTTTCAACATGAAAGAACTGATGATTTGTTTTTCATGATTCTCTTTCTTGCACTCGGCCATGAGTTATATATGTTAAAAAAGAAAAATTCATTTGTCACGATCATCACTGTAATTATATTGGTAGTGGCTAATGTCACGGCTGTGTGGTCGTTATTTGTATGAGTAATGAGCACTTAATTTTAAAAAATAATTTGAAAGTTGCACGAGCTGAAAAGACTATTAATCAAAATAATTTAGCAAAACTGGTTGGCGTTTCTCGACAGACAATTAGTAATATTGAAACATATGAGTATATTCCCTCGGCAAAATTGGCTTTATTGATTTGCATTGCTTTAGATAAAAAATTTGAAGAATTATTCTATTTTGAATAGTTAAGATGACCTAATATATTTGATTGTGTCATTTTTTTTGGTTAAAAAAGCTCATAGACGGACTCCCAGGGGCGTAGTACTGAGCATATATCTAGCGAACTGTTGACTTTCTTAGTAATAACATGGTCATTTCTTATAAGACATAACAATTTAATCCTAGTACAAATGTCACTGCCATTTTTAATTTTTTCATTGATAGGAATAATGATTATAAACCCCAAAAATTATAGTAGCTGAAGATTAACTGAACTGAAGTCTTTTGAAAATGACAATAAACTATATTAACCACTAAAAGAAAGTATGACCCGAATATCAATATTGTTTATATATAGTAATTACGAGAGCAAAAGAAACTGTTTTTGCTTTTTATTTTGAATTAAGAAAGAAGAGGTAGCCTCAATAATCCATAATGATGGGTTAGAAAATATCGGGGACAGTGGCAATCAGTTACTCAAATGGGTCACGAAAAACAATTATCATATTTCCGGACCTATGAGAGAAATTTATCCTACGGATCCAAATGATTCTGAAAAATCACTCACGGTTGAACTGCAATTGCCAGTAAATCAGTAACCAATGAATAATTCACTAGAAAATCAGGAGAAGGTAAAAGGGTGATTAAGTAATCGGTCTTTTTATTAGTTATAATTGTAATTATTACTGTTCAATGAATAGATAGCTTTGCTTAATCAATTAAAAAAATATGTTAAGAATATAATCAAAAACTTAATACGATTCATTTAATTTTGAAAATGGTATAAATGCTTCGGGACTAACTGAACTGGAAATTTGTTTTTCTAACCAATAAATATCCAACCATTGATTGTTTTTAAAACCAACTTTTTTGAATTGTCCGACAGTTTCGTAACCCATATGCTCATGAAAAGCAATACTTGTTTCATTAGCTCCTGTAATACATGCCATAATATTAACGACATGTTGACGACGTAAGTATTCTTCTAAAGAATTATATAGTCTGCGCCCTATGCCTTTACCCTGAGCATTTTTAGACAGATACACACTGACCTCAACTGTCCACTGATATGCATCACGCTCTTTATATTCGTGAGCATATGCATATCCTAAAATTGTTTCTCCATCTACCATGACAATATAGGGGTACGTAATTGTTATATCCCTTATACGTTGTTTAAAATCATCAAGTGATGGGACATCATATTCAAAGCTTGTTGTATTGTTTTCAATATAAGGTCTATAGATATCAATCAGTTGGTTAGCATCTTCTTTTGTGGCAATTCGAATAAACATATCAATTCTCCTAAAAAACATTTTGATTATTATTTTACTACGGAGAAATAGATAAGAAATAATTTGTGTCAATATTCTTGACACTACAATAGATAAACTAATTTTAAAAACATTTAGAAAGGATGAGGCTACTTAATTAGTAGCCTTTTTAGTTTAGAATCGTGAAAAATTGAAAGAAGTGCAAATTATACAAACTAGGTACGTTGTGGATTGTTAATGCTGCTGTAGTAGGTGAGTGCAAATGCAACTCAAGTAAGTACTGAAAAGAGCATTGATAGGACACAAGACACCGTTAAAAAAGGGTACATATTATGTTTTGAAAGGTAACATCAATTAGAAGAGTGTATCAAATATTGACGGTACAGAAACTGCCCACATTTCAACAATGGTTTGACCTGAGAAAAGCTAATCGATAGATGCATATTATTTGTAAAAATCGCTTTCATGATACAATTAGAGTTAAGTAAGAGAGGGGATTATTAGTTGCTATGGAAAATATTTTTAATTATTACTTTAGCTATGCCATACTTTTTATTATAATATCACTTGTGCTATCAATCATAACATTTCTTTTAATTAAGAAAAACCGGTATAGACTTTTGTGTGGTATGGCAACAATTGCAACTGTTTTTAGTTATTTTATATCATTATCTATTATTGTTATTCAGATCAATAATCAACTGCTAACATATATCTATTTAGCAGTCTTGGTTTTGATTTTTATACCTATTTTTTTACTGACATTTTTAAGCGCCTTTCTATTTATCTGGAATGGTATTATAGTTTGGCGACGTGAGAATCATTCAATCGGAAACATGTTAACATTAATTATCGGGGTTTTACTGCTAATAATTCCAACTGTTTTTAGCATTTTAAATCGATACATTCCAAACAATAAAATTATTGATTTTGTTGAAAATGTTTCTTACGGTTTTCAAAACTATTTAATTTTTTGGGTTTTAACTTTTCTCGCATCTTATATGATTACAAAGGTAGTGCATCCAAAATTTAACAAAGAATATGCGATTATTTTAGGTTCTGGTTTGTTGAATGGTGATACTGTTTCACCATTACTAGGATCAAGAATTATGGTAGCTGCTAATTTTAAAAATCAACAATTCAAAAAAAATAAAAAAACTATGAAATTAATCATGTCAGGTGGTCAAGGTAAAGATGAATTGTTGCCAGAAGCTGAAGCTATGAAAGCTTATGCAATTATGCATGGTGTGGCAGAATCAGATATTCTAGTAGAAAATCAGTCAAAAAATACCTATCAAAATATGCTTTTTTCTAAACAAGTTGTTGAAAAAAATGGATTTAATTTACAAAAAGGAATTTTTGCAACAAATGATTATCATGTTTTTAGAGCAGCTGGTTTTGCACATCTAGTAGGACTAAATATTGAGGGTATAGGGTCTAAGACCAGTAAATATTTCTTACCCAACGCTTTAATTCGTGAATATATAGCAATTCTTTCTAATCACAAAACATTTCATATAGCTTTTATGCTAATAATTGTGATTATTAATGCGTTGACATTCTTTATTGTTTAGAATACTTGAGGAAATGAAACATGAAAAAAATCAGTTTAATCATTGCAAGTGTATTAACATTATGTTTAGTTATTGGTCTTGCAATACAAACAAAAAATTATTACGATAACACTTATAAGTCATCAAAGGCATACACAAAGGTCCCGTTAAAAGTTCCCAACCGTGAACAGACAAAAGATGGCAGTGGTAATGTAATTAAGGATTCTTACAGTTATCAGTACAAGTTTGAATTTGTGAATGCTGAGGGTAATAAAAAAAGTATTCCCTTTGAACTCTCAGGTGCAAACGTGAAACCATTTAAACCAGGGACCTTTTTAGAAGCGAAAGTTTCTAACACTAGGATTGTGTATGGTCCAACTTTAATTAAACAAAATAAAGTACCAAAATCTGTTTTAAAACAAATCTCACTAATTGAATAGTACCTTTAGATGTTAATTCTATGAGCACAAAAAGCAAATATCGTGTTTGGATTGTCAGCATTGACAAACAACAAAATAACCGAAAAAAATAGATGAATTAGTTCAATTCATCTATTTTTTCTTTGGTTATTTTACCTGTCATTAAGTAATCTATATTCTTAGTAATCCATTCAACATCTTTATCCCACCAAGCTAGATCTTGTAACTGTGCAATAATATCATCTGAAAATCTTTTCCGAATTTGTTTGGCAGGATTTCCGGCAACGATTGAGTAAGCTGAAACATTGCTAGCTACAACACTGTTAGCACCAATAATAGCACCGTTTTCTACATGTACCCCTGGTAAAATTGTTACATTTTGACCTATCCAGACATCATTTTCTATGACAGTATTCCCTTTATTTGGTAAATCTCCAATTTCAGGAAGATGTCCAGACCACTCATCTCCCATAATATAGAAGGGGTAGGGTGTGATACCTTTCATAAGATGGTTAGCACCGTTCATTATGAATTCTACATCCGCGCCAATTGAACAAAATTTTCCAATAATTAATTTATCATTGATGAAATCATAATGATGTGTAACATGTTCTTCGAATTTCTTCGGTTCTTCATCTGAGAAATAGGTATATTTTCCAACCTCAATGTTAGGGTTAGTAACAACATTTTTTAAAAACACAATACTTTTGACGTTTTCATCAGGATATATTTTATTAGGATCTGGCACTTTAGTCATTACAGATACTCCTTAATTTTATTTACAGTTAATATGTTCTTTAAATGCTTTAAGCTTAACATAATTAAACAAACACTTAAATCATATTAAAATGAAATATTTTATATTAGATAACTTTAAAAAAATTAATTTTTCCAATTCGATTGAATATAAGTCAAAATTGCTGGAAACTTTACCATACCGTCTGATGCACGGAAATGAGCGCCAGTGGGGCAAAGAATAAACGGAATTTTTAGTTTTTCTGCCACTTCCTGACTGTATTTAAAGGGTATAATTGGGTCATTCATACTACTAATTATAATTGATTTATTTGAATCCAGGTTTAGAAGTTCTAGAGGTGCATGGACAAAAAATTCATCAAACATGTCAAATCCATGAACGTGTTGATCAAACGGAGAAACAAATATAATGCCTTTAGGGACTTTTTTAATCTTTATTAAATAACGAATTAAAGTCACGCAACCTAAGCTATGGCAAATAAAATAAGACGACTCTATTTCATCGATTTGGTTAACTAAAGCATTATCAAATTTTTCAACTTCTGCTACATCAGGCTTGTTGATACATATTTTTTTAATTTGAAATTCATTTTCAAGTTGTCGACCAATCCAATCAAGCCAGTTTACTGTCGGTGAACCACCATAACCATCAATTAAAAATATTTTTTTCATTGCGTTAAAAACCCTTCAAACATATTCTAGCCAATATCTTATGTGCATATAAATTACAAAGTTATAAAATCTAAAATTGCATACATTATTTCCTTGTTAATTGAAGGAACTGGAAATTTGATTATTTGATCTGGTGTCTGTTTAAGTGCATTATTGACTATTGCATATGAATAATCATTAACTACGACTTCATTAACGTCACTTTGTTGAGGTTCAAGATGAAACTGCAACCCAACAACATTTCCCTCATAAAGATATCCTTGATTTGATACTAGTTCACTACTGAAAAGCAGGGTTGCTTTTTCTGGTATTTCGAACATTTCTTCATGCCAATGCAACACTGGAAATTTGTCAGGAAAATTAGGAATGAAACAATTTTGCTTAATAATATTTGCCCATCCGACTTCTTTAAAAGGTGATTTGATAATTTTAGATCCAAGGACTTTAGCAATCTGCTGTGCACCATAGCAAGCACCAAAAATTGGTTTGTTTTTTCTTAAGAGTTCTTTGATTAGTTTTCTTTCTTTTACTATCCACGGCAGTTCATCATTAGGACTCATTGGACCACCTAGAATAATTAGTAGGTCGGTTTCAGATGCTTTTGGCAAAACACCGTCAAAAAAGTATGGATGATAGACAAAAAATTCGTGACCATGAGAAAAAGCCCAAGAGGCAATACTTCCTGGACCTTCATTTGGCGTGTGTTGAAGAACATTAATGCGCATAAAAAGCCTTTCCATCGACGGCAATGTTTACATAGGTATCGCCTGCACATCCCTATTCTTTTTTATTACTTTATATCACAATAGTCAGTTTGTCAAATTATAATTGGTCTAAAATATTGACATTTGTGAAATTTGTTGAAATTACTAATTTGTGAATTGGAAAAATAGGGTACATTTTTGTTTGTAAATTTTAAAGTTTCACAAGTATTTTTTGTGACTATAAACGTTGTTATAGCATTAATTTCTATAGCACATGTTATTTTAGTTAAGGCATAGTCTTAGTGCCCACTAGTAAATTTAATACCAATAATACCAATAATGAGCAAAACAACGAAGAACCACGTGAATATACTTAATTTGTCACCAAAAAATAAGACGCCAATAATGATTGAACCGATTGCTCCAACACCAGTCCATATTGGATAAGCAAAACTAAGAGGTAAGTTTTTGAGTGATAAAGAAAGCATGGCGAAGCTAATGATCATTCCAATAAAAGTTAATATAGTCCACCAAAAATGTGAGAATCCGTTACTAAGTTTCATGGTGCTAGACCAAACTACTTCAAAAATTCCAGCTAAAAATAAATAAACCCAAGTCATTTTTATTCTCCTTAAAATAAAAAAAAACAGTTCATGCCACATCTTCATTGACCTAATGATGTGGACATACTGTTTAGAAACTGTTCCCGGTGGAACACAATATTATATTTGTTAAATTGTTTTAACCATAATTAAATCAGTTTGTGGATCATTACCCATATTAAAGATATGACTGCCAACAAAATCAAAACCGAGATGTTGATAAAAGGCTTTAGCGTTTTGATTATGTTCCCACACACCTAACCAAATACGACGTTTTCCTAATTGCACGGCTCTTGTGGTCGCAATATTATATAAAATCTTTCCTAGCCCTTGTTTTTGAAATGCCTTACGAATGTAAATTCGTTCAATCTCTAAGGCATTTTCAAAATCATCTTCTGATTGCGCATCATTCACATTTAGCTTGAGATAACCCATAACTTCATTCGTGTCATTGAGTACGAAATAAAAAAATGAATTTTTATTTTCGAGTTCTGCGGATAGCTTTTCCAACTTGTAACTATTTACTAAGTAGTCTTGCATGTTTTGTTCTGTGTTTTGAGCTGCGAAAGTATCGTAAAAGGTTTCTGTGCTCACTTTTTGTAATTCATTGAGGTCCGTCAAGTCTAATTCTTTGATGTGCATATTTGTTTTCTCCATTGTTTAATAAAAAGACAAAAGCAGCCAATTACATTTCTTCAAAGACCTAATGAAATGCAATCAACTGCTTATTTTTAAGCAACGTTCCCAGTGGAACAATTGTTTTCATATTAGCATAATTTCACAAAGAGTTCAAATATGAAAAGACTTAATTATATGAAATACCAATCTAGACATCCCACACTTTGTACCTATGTTTAGCTTTGCTGTTAATTAAATATTTGTAGTTTAATAAGTTGAAATTATGACTTTAGAAGTTAAAAAAATTAAATCTTTGCCATGATATTAATACATTTAATTGATCAATCATCAATCGGTGGTAGTTTTATTTTGGTCTTCTCAATAACTAGCTTAGTTTCTTGGAGTGATTTGATTTACAAATGTAAGCGTCTGTGCTACTTCATCAGTTGTGAGTTAGGAAACAAAAGCAAGATTATTTTACTTTTAAAAATATATTCAATTCATTAATTATGCCAAATATGTTACAATACTAGGGCATTAAATACTGTATTGATTGCTTCAGCAAATTAAAACATGGAGGACTAATAAAAAATGCCTTACGTTATTTTTATTGCATTAGAGGCTGTAGTCAAATAAGGGTGTTCATTTGAAGATTAAATAAACTATGAGGTTAAAAAATGGACACCCGAAAAAAATCTAAATTATCAGTAGGATTACTTTGCTTATTAATTGGTTTTCCGCAAATAAGCGAGTCAATATTTACACCAATATTGCCAGCACTAAGCAAAGCATTAAAAGTTACTGATTCTAATATTCAGCTGACTGTAAGTATTTATTTTATTGGATTCGCTCTAGGCGTATTGATTTGGGGTATATTATCTGATAAGTATGGCAGAAAGCCAATCATGCTAATAGGAATTTTGATATATCTATTAGGCAATATTTCCTTACTTTATTCTAATAGCTTTTGCTTAATTATGATGAGTCGTTTTATTCAAGCTTTTGGCGCTAGTGTTGGATCTGTTATCACACAAGCAATCATGCGTGAAAGTTACTCAGGCTCAAAAGCTACCAAAGTTTTTGCGACTGTCGGCGCAGTTATCTCAATTGCACCAGCGATTGGGCCGATTATTGGTGCGCAACTAGTCACTCATTTTCATTATATGAGTGTATTCTTATTTCTAATAGTATTGGCCACAGTATTATTGATACTCACTTTTGTGAAGCTTCCTGAAACTAACTTGGTAAAATTTGATTATTCGGTAAAAGAATTAGTGACTGTTGCGTTCAAGTTGCTAAAGGACAAATTCGTTCTGTTGAATGCTTTTGCCATTGCAGTTTTCAATGCGATATTATTTAACTTTTACTCTGAAGCACCATTTATTTTTATTAATAATTTAAAACTTAGTACCAGTGCATACGGCAACACAGGTATTTTAATTGCTTTAGGAACGATTATAGGTGCTTATGTTGTTAATAAATTGGCCGTTAAAACTAGTAGTTTCAATGTTATTCTATTAGGAATCTGCATAGCCGTTGCCTGCTCAATTTTTTCAATCTGGGCTTTTGCTAGTGCCAATATTTTTATGATTTACATTGCAATCTTTGGCATATTCTTAGGCATCAATATTGCACTACCTGTTATTCTAAAAACTTCGTTATATGCTTATGAAGAAGTTATCGGGATTGCTAGTGGCATTTTTGGTCTTATGTATTACTGCATGATTGGCATTTTGACTTTTATCATGAGTGTCATTCATACTGGAAACATTTTAGTTTTTCCAATATATACTTTGACATTGGCAGTTGGCTTATCTATCCTAATTTTCGTCAATAAAAGCAGTTTTAAAAATATCTGATTAATTATTAAATTTCAAGGATTAATCATATTCTATGATTGATTTTTATTTTGCTAAAAATTATTGAAACGTGTGATCTCACAAAAATTAAAATGAGTTTTAAGCATAAAATTGAATAAATTAAGAGTTTGTACAGTTTGCCAAGTAATGTGCACAACACCATGTATCAATTTAACAGTGCATGTTAGAATAAAAAAGGTGATTAATATTATTGAAATCGATTTAATACAACATTTTTTATAATAAACGAGATAAATTATTTTTACTACATCACCATAGTTCTGGTTGTAAATTCTTTACTAGCATTTATCTAGAAATATTATTTCTAATGTGTTAAAATAACAATATTTAATAAGAGAAAGGTATATTCATGACACAAGTTCAATCAAAATGGATTAGTCGCGTACATTCAATTTTGTACGTATTATTAAATCAAGGGGTGGAGTCTGTCCATTTTTACAAAATTGAACGTGTTTAACAACCTAAATTAAGAGAACCATTCATTAATGGCTACCTCATTTTGGGGTAGTTTTTTTTGTGGTCAAAGGAAAATCATGAATATATTAGATTTAAATAAAATTACACAAAGTTTCGCTGGAAACGATATTTTATGCGACGTTACCTTTGCAATTGACGAGCAGGAAAAGGTGGCCATTGTTGGCCGTAACGGTAGTGGTAAATCAACCCTTTTAAAAATAATTACACAAGAAAGCCAGCCACAAAGTGGTACAATTGCGTTTCAAAAGGAAACAAAAATTGCCTACATTAGTCAACGTTTAAAAGTCATTGAACATCAAACAGTACTTGATATATTAAAATCGGGCTTTCAATCATTAATCTCAGTGAAAAAAGCAATGATCCATCTTGAAAATAAAATGGCATCGGGAGAAATACTATCTGAAAAGGACTATGACCGATATGGAAAATTACTAGATGATTTCCAATTGTTTGGTGGCTATGAAATGGAGGCAAAAATAGAGAGCGTAGCTAACGGATTGAGTATAGATAACTTATTGTCAAAAGAATGGCAAAACTTAAGTGGTGGACAAAAGGCAAAGGTTAAACTCGCATTGTCACTTGTTCAAGTCACCAATCTACTAGTTCTAGATGAACCAACAAACCATTTAGACTTAACAACGGATTGGCTAATTGATCACATTAAACATTATAGAGGGGCAGTTATCATAGCATCGCACGATCGCCATTTTATCGACCAAATTGCCACGAAAGTTATAGAAATTGAAGATGGATTATCATCTATATACAATGGAAACTACTCTTTCTATTTCCAGGAAAAACAAAAAAGAATTGCATTAGCATTGCAAAAATATCGCAATCAGCAGGACCGAGTGAAGAAAATGAAGCAAAGTATCCGTCAATTACAGGAATGGGCACACACTTATCATAATGAAAAATTTGCTTCTAGAGCCAGAAGTATGCAAAAAGCATTAGATAAAATTGAGGTTTTTCAGCGACCACGTATGGTAGAAAAAAATATGGTCATGAATTTAACAAAAGTTGAAAAGTCTAGTAAAATAATTTTTGAAGCCAAAGATATTGTGTTTCAGGTAGAGAAACAACAAGATCTTTTGAAAAATATTACTTTCACAGTAAAAAGAGGCAATCGTGTTGCTATTTTAGGTGATAATGGTGTCGGTAAAAGTACACTACTAAAACTTTTACTTGGGCTTGAGGAGGTAACAAGTGGTTCCATATATACTGGACCTAATTTATCGATAGGATATTTTTCGCAGTTTGAATCTGAGTTAGAAACGCAAAAGACCATTATTGAGTCATATATTAACCAGGTTCCAATGAGTGAGGCAGATGCTAGATATCAATTGTCAAAATTTTTATTCTTCAATACTGATGTTTTTAAAAAAGTTTGTAATTTATCAGGAGGTGAGCGTAAAAGACTGCGTTGGGCACAAATTATTGGCCAAAATCCAAATGTGCTCGTCTTAGACAAACCAACCAATGACCTGGACATTGGTTCCATTGAAATGTTGGAAGATACTTTAGATGATTATCAGGGAACAGTTATTGCTGTTTCTCACGATCGGTATTTTGTTAATAATCATTTTGATACTCATTACGCTTTAGAAAACAAACCACTAATCAAATTATAAAGGACAAAAAATGACAAATACAATAATAAGCTACTGGAACAATTTTTGTAAACAAAATAACATTAATAATAATACTGAATTTGATGCTTGGTCTTTCGGTGATGGCACATCTGAAATGGCCAATAATTTATCAAAACTGGTTGTGACAGGCCGTAAAACTGCAACTAGTTCTTCGCTAATTAGTTATGAATATGAAGATGAAAGGATGCCAGAAGTTAATCAGTACGATATCATTTTAGATGGGTCTAATCAGCCTGTTGCCGTCATTCAATATACAAAAATCGAAATTATGCCAATCAAGGAAGTTAGTGAACAGTTTGCTCGAAATGAGGGTGAAGGAGACCTGTCATTGTCATACTGGTATGCAGTTCATAAAGAATTCTTTTCCTCAGAGCTGGCTTCATGGAGAAAAGAATTCACCGATGAACTCATGGTTGTCTGTCAAACTTTTAAACTAGTTGATGTTCGTAAACTTTAATGGCTAACTATTTAGCTCCTGCGTGATTAGAAAAATAAACCGTACACTTCGTATAAAAAGTGTACGGTTTATTTTTCTAATCTGCGACTACTATCTTACCTTTTTTATCAAGTCATACCAAATTTCACCAGCATGATTTGATAAGGATTGTCCCATGTTTTTATAGCCATTTTTTTCGTAAAAGGCTATATTCTTCTCTAGACATGTCAGTGCAATTGTTTTGCTATTCTGTGTCTTGGCTTTATTATAAAATGCGTCTAATAATTGACTTCCAATATGAAATCCTTGAAAAGTAGGGTCTACCGCAATTGTTAACACCATTTGGTTTCCACCGACTATATCTTGTTCACGTATTTCTTCGTACATCCAATCAGCTATTCTATCTTCCTGAACGACAGGCCCAACGATAAAACCAACTACTTGATTATTAACAACACCGACTAAAAATGTTTCTTTTAACTTTTTGAGACGTTCTATGTATTGAAGTTTTGTACCGGCTTCTTCAGCTGTAAAGCCTAACTTTTCAATATTCAGAATCGCTGTTAAATCAGCTATATTTGCATTTCTAATTGATATATGAGAGGTTTGTTTATTATCTGTTTTGTTCATAACAAATGTCCTTTGCGTCTAGGATGTAGTATTAGTCAATAATAATAATTCATATTAACGTGTTCCGTATAGTATTAAAATAAAAGTGAGGTTTTATCAAGGCACATTCAATTTTTATAGGCGACAACGTTATTAATGAAGATAAAAATTTACAGTCATTTTTAATAACTTAATTTTATATGATTATCATCCATCAATCAAGCACAGGTACAGAGAGAAATGTCTAGTATTGTGTTGAAAAAAATCATAATATCAATGATATAGGACTTATTGGTACAAAACGGATTTGCACAACATATTTGTAAAAAAATAATCTATCAATCATTGTCACAAAGGATGAGTTAACAGCTTATATTGTTAAATTACTTACTGGCATATCAATCAAAGCAACCAGAAAATACGTCGTAAGTCTGCCCTAAAAGCCCAGAATACAAGCATCTTAGCGTCAAATTTTAGTTTAAATAATGAAGCAAGATCATTTTTAAAACACATTATGGATTAAACTAATGTCGGTTTAAGAAATCAACGGTATGGCTATTCAGATGAGAGATTATGAAAAGGAAAAATAACTATGCCAACAAAATATGGTTAAAAGATAAAACGTTGGAAAGTGGATAAACAAGGCTGTCAATTCAAATCTGTTTTGCTTGTAATTAACGTGATTTAGACTTGCTGATTAAGGGAACTGATCGCAATACCAAAAGTGGTTTAAATAAAATTGAAGAACAATTGAATCAAGCTAAAAGACAATTACGTGAAGCTGGTAGTTAACAAAATACTCTGATAAATTAAACAATAGTGATTGTATTTGTTCCAATAAATCGGTATACTAATCAGAACAAAGTGACAATCGAAGTCATGTTGAATGGAGGCAAATAATAATGGTTGACGTATATGTTGTAAGTGCTTTTAGTAAGGACAATGCTGGCGGTAATAAAGCTGGGCTTGTTTTTGATAGACCCGATTTAACTTCTGCTCAAAAAATGGCAATTGCCAAAGAACTGGGATATGCTGAGACGGCTTTTATAACCGAATCAAAATTAGCAGACTTTCGTTTAGAGTATTTCACACCTACGGAAGAAGTGCCACTTTGTGGACATGCCACAATTGCAACATTCGCCTTTCTGAACTTGACAAATAAATTATCTAAAAGTGATTATACAATAGAAACAAAGTCGGGTATTTTATCTATGAAAGTTGACACTGATGGCATGGTGTTTATGGAACAAAAGGTTCCTACATATTCCAATACGCTTACATCAGATTTATTTAATGCATGTTTAGATACAAATGCAATCGACTCAAAACTACCAATTCAGATTGTATCAACAGGATTGCGGGATATTCTTTTACCAGTAAGTTCAAGAAAAGCACTTCAAGAATTAAAGCCTGATTTCAAAGTTATGGCTGCCTTGAGTAAAGAACAAAATGTGGTTGGTGTTCATGCATTTTCACTTGAAGAGAGCGAGAGTGGAATTACTGCGATTTGTAGAAATTTTGCACCTCTTTATGATATTGATGAAGAGTCGGCAACAGGTACATCTAACTGTGCCTTGGCCTGCTATCTATTTAAATATGTAGCAAAGAAGTCACAATATATTTTTGAGCAGGGATACAATCTTAATAGCCCATCAAAAATTGTTGTTAATTTGACAACTCATGATGGGATTATTGATGGTGTATTTGTGGGTGGATATGGTTATTTAGTAGAAAATAAATCAGTATCGGTTTAAATGGTTAGCTAAGATCAGGATTAAAAAAGCACAACGCTGTATGTTTAGCGTTGTGCTTTTTTAATCCTCACTTAACATATTGGCTATTTGACAATGTAATCTACCGCATCTTTAAGCGTTTTAACATAGATAACCTTATCGCAATTACTCCGCTTATTGGTTTCTTGTTTTCCTGTACCAACGTGAACACCAAGCATGTCACAATCAAGGGCGAGCGTTATATCAGATGAGTATCTATCACCAATGATAATGGACTGACTATTTTCAAAATAATATTTTGCATGGGCTTGATCGATTAAACCTTTTTTTGGTTTTCTGCAATTACAATTCGTTTTTTCTGAATGAGGACAGATAAAGGCATCGTCAAAACCGACTGAAATAAGAGAATTGAAGAAGTCATAATAATTCATTTTACCGTCTTCAATATGTGTTTGATTTGAAAGACCGAATACTTTAATATTATTTCTTTTTAATTTATCAATAGCTTCCAAAGTATAGGGATATAATTTAAAGTCTTCTAAAGATTGAAAGTGTCCATTACCACCAATAGTACCATCACGGTCGATAAAAACAGTTGTGTATTGTTGATTTATCATGAAATTTTTCCTTGTAAACTGTGAAGTTGTGCTCATAGCAAAATACAATTTCAGACCATATTTTACTGGCTTTACCTTGTGGGGCAGTAATTGCGGTAGTTGTATCTGGTCTTTTAATTTATGAAAACCAGTACCGATATCGAAATAATTAAATATTACAAATCGATTTTCAAGTCTGTACACCATAATATTGTTATGTGTTTCGATTTTGATCAAACACTATAAAAATACCTTTCAACAACCATTGTTTAAGGTATTTTTATTTGCGCTCAATTTACTAAGCGTAGTCAAAAAATCATAACAAACTCATTTCATAATTTTCTCTTGCCAAACAGAACATTTGTTCGTATAATGAATTATACACACTTGTTTTGGAGATAATATATGGTAGACCTGCAGAAAACTGAATATGACTATACACATGAAGAACGACGTGTGATATTTATGATTGATTCTAAAAGCTTTTATGCCAGTGTTGAGTGTGTGGAACGTAACTACAATCCATTAAAAGCACTACTTGTTGTGATGTCGGAACAAGAAAATACCAATGGTGGTTTAGTCTTGGCATCTTCACCAATGGCCAAGAAAATACTGGGTATCACTAATGTTACTAGACAACGTGATATTCCTGTTTGTCCGGACTTAGTCATTGCTCATCCGAGAATGAACCTTTATATTCAAGAAAATCTACGCATTAATAATATCTATCGACAATACACTGATGATGCGCACTTATTGCCATATTCTATTGATGAATCTATCCTTGATATGACACATTCTTGGCAGTTATTTGGTAAGACACCAGCAGAAGTTGCTTTCAAAATACAACAACACGTTCGGTCGGAAACAGGTATTTACTTAACTGTTGGTATTGGTGATTCACCAGTCTTAGCTAAATTGGCGCTTGATATTGAAGCCAAACACGCAAATAATTTAACTGGGATTTGGCATTATGAAGATGTACCAAGTAAATTGTGGCCAATCACACAGCTCACTGATATTTGGAGTATTGGTTCTCGAATTGCTCGTAAGCTAAACGTGATGGGTATTCATTCGATGTATGATTTAGCGCATCAAGATCCATATCTCTTTCGTTCGAAACTAGGATTAATGGGTGAACAATTACTCGCTTTGTCTTGGGGTATTGACCGTTCTGATTTGGCTGAAAACATTAAACCAAAAAGTAAGTCTTATAGTAACTCACAAGTATTACCACGTAATTATAGTCAACAAGCTGAGATTGAAGTTGTTGTCCGTGAAATGGCTGATCAAGTCGCTACAAGGATTCGTGCCCATCAAAAGCAAACAGGTTTAGTTAGTTTGTTTATCGGTTATTCTTTTGCCGAAAGTGAACAACAAGGGTCTCATGGTTTTCGGAAACAGTGCCGGATTAGTCCTACCAATAATACCAAAACTTTAATGGCTGTTATGGTTAATCTTTTTAGAAAGCACTGGCATGGCGAAGTAATTAGAAATATCGGGATTGATTATGGTGGTTTAGTTGATGATACTGGCGTACAGCTCAATCTCTTTGAGCAACCTGAACATCTTCTTAAAACAAATAAAATTGACCAGGTCGTTGATGAAATTCGGCAACGTTTTGGCACAACTGCTCTAATGCGAGCTATGTCCAAAGAGGAGGGGGGCACTGCCATTAATCGAGCTAGCCTAGTGGGAGGACATAATGGAGGTAATAGTTATGATTAAAAGAAAGGGTATTGTTCATGGCACGACCTGATTTTAACAAAAACATGCGTATTAAAGACTTTCAGAGCTACTATTGGTACAAAACGGAACTGCAACACATTTGCAAAAAGCACAGTCTGCCAACCACTGGAACAAAGGCTGAGTTAACAGCTTATATTATTAAATTGCTTTCTGGCGTACCAGTATCAAACATTAAAGTAACCAGAAAAATACGTCGTAAAGGCACTCTAAAAGACGGTTCAATTACACCCAATACAAGTATATTAGCGTCCGGTTTTAGTTTGAATAATGAAGCGCGAGCATTTTTTAAATCATATTATGGACTAAGCCAATTTAGTTTTAAAAAATCGATGGCTATTAAGATGCGAGCAATTGAAACGACACAAGACAAAACAGCCACAATCCAGGACTTGATAGATGTTTACGAGCACCCCGATAAAAATTTATCAAATAACGCTGAGGAACAGACATATCAATGGAATAACTTTGTCAAAACATTTATGGCTGATGATTGTACCAAAGTTTACCATGAACGAATGACAGTCGCTTCCATTTTATGGACAAAAGTTAGAGACTCTAATCAACCTAAAAAATACAGCAAAAAGCTATTGAAACAGTACCAATCAGATATTCGTCAATACTTGTCTTGATAATATTGATTTATGCTAGAAATGGAAAAGTAATATGGCCAATAAAGAAAACTTTAGCACCATTATCAATCGCTATTTTAAGAATGATTATCGTGAACGTGGCAAAATCAAATGGAATGGTTATTTCTTATCCGATCACACCTCGTCTTTAGTCAAAGAGAATGTTCAACGCAATCAGAAACCGCAGAAATTACCTACAATACCATTAAATGAGGCACAAAGTATCTTACAACATTCTTGTGTGAATTATCACATAGTGACTGTACAACAAAATATTGAAACTACTGATGGTTATTTGATTCCTAATGTGACTGGTTTAGTCGATGGTTTTACAGCATTAGGCGTCTATATCAATCAACAATTTATCGCCTATGAAGATATTAGGACGGTTATCAGAGAAAAATGAATCCAATTGAAGACATGATTACAACCATTAAAACACTATTTACAAAACAACCCAATACGATTTATGAAGTACGAATCGTTCATCAGCGATATGCCAAAAAAGTTAATATCTTCTTTGAATACTATAAAATTGGACAAGCCAGGCGCTCACAACAAATTGGTCGTCTTGATGATGAATACCGATTGCAAATCCCAGCATTAGCAAAACAAATTCATGAAGCTACTGGATTAACAATTCGTACAAATGATTAATCCAGTAGCTTCAAGTGAATTAAGACTAGTTATTATAATTAATCAAAAATATAGATACTCAATGTGCAAATATGCTTTGCTGAGAGTATCTGTATTTTTTTAGAAACTTAGATGTGAAATTAAGATGTTAAACAGCCTTAGAATAAGCTTTAAAAACCGTGGACAGTGATTTAACATTGCTGTATGACATTGGTATAATAGAATAACAAGTGTCTTACAAATAAAAAAACAACTAGTGAAATTACAGAAACATTTCCGAAATTTTACTAATTGATTAAACATCTGGTAAATGACTTGCAATCCGCCCATAGCAATTTTAGTGTACCGTGCATAATCTAACGTAACAGAGGCTTGTTGATACGTTGGCGCACAAGGGATTACAAAGTTTACTAAAATTCCCAAGTCAATAATTTGAAATGAAGTAACGCTTTAGTAATATTCGTTATTTTAAAAGCTCATAAGTCCTGTGTGGGCTTATTTTTTTTGCTTAAAAACAGCCTAAATATTAAGGAATTGTTAAGAGACCGTCTTAAATGACGGTTAATTATTGGGGAACAAATCAATGGAACTTGACAACCAAAACAAGGAAGAAAAAGACAAAATGAGACATTCTTTTGGATCAATTGTAAAAGCCTATCGAGAAAGAAAAGGTTTGACACAATTGGAATTAGCTGTGAAATCAAAAGGGGAATTGTCAACAGCGACGATTTCAAAAGCTGAAACTGATCCAAGTTACAATCCAAAACTAACTACATTCATAAAGTTTTACAAAATTATGGATGTACCGTTTGAAGAGATTGTTGCGACATTAGAGGGGACTGCTGATGACAAATGACCAAGATAAACCTAGAAAAATGGAACGGGTTAGTAGAGATCAGGTTGAAACTAACGAACGATTCTATAAAATTCCCAAAGCACTATTTGAAAATGAATTCTATTCCGAAATGAAGCTTGAAACAAAAATGGCTTACGCCATTCTACGTGATCGTTTCTTGTTGTCAATTAAGAATAATTGGATTGATAAAAATGGTGATGTTTACCTAATTTACAAAAACAATGATTTGCAAACAATCCTTAGTGTTGGCGAGAAAAAAGTCATTAGTTTGAAAAAAGAACTAGCAAATGTTGGGCTCCTTGAAGAAGAACGACAAGGGTTAAATAAACCAAACAGACTTTACGTTGGCAACATAAATGCTGATTTTGAAGTTATCCACAGGGCTAATCCCTTGGGGGACAAGGAACTGTCAAAACGACAGGTCCGGAACTGTCAAAATGACAGGTCAAGAACTGCCAAAACGACAGGTCAAGAACTGTCAAAACGACAGTCAAGTGAGACTGAGAGTAGTGAGACTTATTTGAGTGAAACTGAAACCAATTCTTTTGATGAGGATGAAGTAACTAAGAATAACAAATCAGCATTGATTGCTATCGGAAAAATAATTCAAAAAAATCCTGATTTAAGGGTAGTAGTTCAAACATTGATTCCTGACTTACTGTTGAATGAACCTGAACAGGCACAAACTGTTGTCAGCGCTCTTGATCAAGGATATAAATTTTTGATAACTGAGTTTGAACGAGGCAATTCGGTTTTGGCATTGCAAAATCAGTTGCAGGGTGATGATGGTATCAAACTCTTTCTGTCAAAGATTGGTGGTAACCAATTGGAGTATATGCGAAACCACTTGGTAGATATTAACCAATACGGTAATTATTTTGCTAAGGGGCTTGAAAACCGACTAAAAATTGCTGTTACAACTAATCAATCTGCGTCGGGATTTTAATTTTTAAATTGGAGAGAGGAGAGACAAAATGGCAAACCAGTACAACCTATTTATTGCAGTAGACTTTTTCAACGCAGACATACTTTTTGTGGCTAACTCATCAGGTGAACTCAGCCGAAAAGTGATTAAAGCAATTGAAAATCACGAATTAGAAAGTGATGGCGCAGTGCGGTTATACCGTACCTCTTATCAATCATATAAAGTCATTAAAAATTTGATGAAATGGTATCATTTACCATTTCATGAGGCTGCAAGACCGAAAGGAAGAGATTATGAAAGTCAGACAATTAACGCTGTTGGATGAGCAAAGTTTACAAGAACTGCAACAAACTAAATATGTTGTCATTCTCGTTAAAGAATTAAAAAATAATCTCGTTCAACCAACAAAAAAGCAAGCCTTTGTCTGCTTAAAATCAAGTGAGATGAAAGTCAAAGGTGAGTTGTTTGACGATTGCTTAGGGAATCATTACGTCGGTTGTAAAGTCCTAAATGGCATTCATTATTCTGAAGCCGGCAACCAAATTCCCGTGTTTAAACTACCAAATAATATCCAAGACTATTTAACTAACCAATTAACCCCGATTATTAGTTTACTGGATCAAAAAAGGAGAAATTATTATGCAAATTAATCACCACGTTGGACGTTTAGTTCGTGATGTTAACTTCACTGTAAGAGGTGAAAATGAAATCAAGATTGCCTACTTCAAATTAGCCATTAATGATTTAAAAGATGGCAAAGCAACTTACATTGATTATGTTGCTTTTAACAGAACTGCAGAATTGATTCGTGACTATTTGACTGATGTTGGTCAAGTAGTTGAGGTTGAATTTGTGATGCGCAATCACAACTACACCGATAAAAGTACAGGTCAAAAGATTTATGCCATGCAAAATCAAGTGACACAATTCCGCATCTATAAATCTAATCAGTCATCGAAAAATCCTGCTGTTCAAACACAGATTGCTGACAGTAAAAATAGTGAAGTGACAGATAATGATTTGCCACCATATCCTGACTTTAACAGCAATGCATTTGAGTATGTAGAGGGGTAGGACAATGACTGCAATAATCACAATAGCTGATAAATTTAGAAATATCTTTCAAAGATTTAGTCGCTTTGGCACTTGGTTTTTGGAACATCAACGGCGCAATTTAATTGCCATATTTAGCCTATTTATTCTGATAGCTTTTAGTACAACCGTGATGGTTAACATAACACCTCGACCTTCAAATTTGCCTAGTACGGAGTTAAATACGCCAGTGTCATTTGGCACTTTGAACAAAACCGCTAGTCTAACAAAAAGTGTTTTTAATAAAAATAATGGTGTTTTGGAACTGCATTATACAATCTCTGACGGAGCTGTTTCTGACCAAGATTTGGTTGATATTAGCAAAATTAAATTCACTGCTATGACCGATCATGGTGGCAATCAAGTTACTGGGCGTGTCGTGCCAACTTCAAATAATACAGTCGTGGTTCAATTTAAAAACCTGAGTCAAAACTTCAATGCTGTGACTTTAACAGCTCATGATAAAAGTATCAATACTGCCACAGTCGAAGCGCCAAGTAGTGTTAGTGCTGAAAGCTCAAGTACGAAGAAAACGGCAACAGATACAAATACGGCAAGTGGCAAATTCATCATCAATCGTGACAAAGTATCTAAATCAAATACGCTAACATTTGCCAACCAAAAGGAACTTGAATTTAGCGAAAGTGAAGCTAAAATAGCGGCACAACAAAAACTGATTTCCAAGAATACAAACGCGATTGTTGAATATCAAAAAGCAATTGATCAACAACAATCTTCCATCAAAAAGTACCAAAAAATACTCGCCCAGTCTGATGACTCAGATACACAAACTAGCATTGATAATGCGCGTGATGCCATTACACAAATACGAACACAAATTAGTGATGCACAAAAAAATATTCAACGTGCTAAGACAAATATTACTCAATATCAAAAGACGAAAAAGCACGTTGAAGATGGCAAATCATTGTTACCAAAAGCAACAGATTTGTAATGACAAATAGTTCAAAAAATTCCCTAATGGGCTATTTTTTTCAATCAAATATAGGTTAAAAAAGGGTTAAACGTAGGTTAAAAAATGGTTTAACTGTAATTCATTGAGGTAATCCCTTGAAAGGCCCGCACGGCGGGATTAAAACCACAAGGTTTTCCTTTCCCCTTAACCTGTTCCCAATTAATTAAATATTTTATGGAGGTTGTATGAAAGGTATAACAAAAACAATTAAAAACATCGATGAACATGCTTTGAAAATCATTGAAGCACAGGCATCAAAAGAAAATGTCTCGTCAAGTCAATTGATTCGTGAACAAATTGAACACTATGCCCAGCGACTTGAAGAAGATAGCGCAGCCAAAGTATTGCATACGTATCTCGACGATTTAATCATGGCTAACAATAACGTTGTGCACGGATTAAATGACAATACAATTGCGATAGGTGAAATGTTTAAAACAATTCTAGCAAGACTTGAAATGTATTTTCCAGACTTAAATGATGAGGTAGAACGAATTCAAAAAAACGCTCGCCCTCAGGAAAAAAATTTGCCAAAGTCGCTTGACTTTGATGAGTTTGAATAAGCAGAAGAGGTTCAAATGAAAAATTATAAACGCGGTCGGTTTGCGAGAAGAATCCTATTAGGCATTGTCATATTGATAGGTATTGTGTATTTAAATCGTGTATCGATTTTGCAAAGAATTGTAGCACTAGGTTCGCAATCACAACTGATTAATATTGATAAACAAAGTAACTCTCCAACACAAAATGATGAGCTTGTTAATTTGAAATATACTGGGCAAACAGTTGTTGAAATCAATCATAACCAACCAACATTTAGTCAGGATGATTTACAAATAAAAGAGGGTAGCTGGCAAAAACTTTCGTCATTAGATTGGTTAGGCAGACCACAAGTTGCTAATGCATCGCTTAACCAAAAATTGATGCCGCCCTCTCAAAAGTATAAAGCGCGTGAACGATTAACAATTAAAACGCCAGGATACCATGCCATTAAAACTGGAACAAATACTACAGACTGGTTATACAACCGTAGTCATCTGATTGGGTATCAATTTACTGGTCTAAACAATGAAGCCAAAAATTTGATTACAGGGACACGACAATTAAATGCAGATAGTCGAGCGAATGCAAAAAGTATGGTGACTTATGAAACTGAAATTGCTGATTATTTGCATCAGTCAAAAAATAATTATGTGCGTTATCAGGTCAAACCAATTTACAAAAATGTTGAGTTAGTACCCCGTGGTGTTCATATGATGGCACAGTCAAATGACAATACTTTGAAATTTAATATCTATGTTTTTAACGTTCAAGATAACTGGACAATCAACTACCTAAACGGTAATGCAGAAAGGAGTGAATAAGTGAAAGATGCAATAGAATTCAAAACAAGGCAAATGAAGGCACTCATCAAAAGAAGAAATGTTTTGAATAAAAAATATGACACAACGCTACCCGAAGATATTCCTTTAGAGGTTAAATCAGAACTAGAGCTTATTGAAAATTTGTTAAATGAATTTGACATCAATCAATCAACTTTTGATGAAAGACCAACAATGATTGGAATTAAAAATTCACGAGATGAAGAATGGTATTTTCAACAAATGAAGCATTGGATAGAAAGACACCCAAATGCTCTTAATGTGAAGTTTAGTCGAAGTAGTGTCTATAAGTTTGCTTTGCACTTCTTCGTAGAAAATATTGCCATTAATGCTAAAAATGCTCGTCTCAATTACTCGGAACTAGCCCAGAAGGTAAATGATGCCAACTCCACAAAAAGTGATTCAAAATTGACTGCGCAATTGGCAAATGTAGAGAATTTATTAGGTTTTCTTTTAACCATGCAGCAACGTCAACTTGAATATATTCCAGAAGGCATTAATTTAGAAAATGATTTTGTTAAATATGCCATCAACCCCATTAATCCCACAGAGTTCCAACAATTTGGTACACCAACAGAACTCAATCCAAACAATGAATTGGCACAATCTTATGAAGAATATAAAAAAATTCGGAGTCGCGATAAGCAGCTAATCAAAAAATATCATCAGACAGGAGGCCAATTAGATGATGACTAAAAAGCATAGTGAAAGAAAAGCACAATTAACAAAGTATTTAGAACAACTTGATGAATTCAATTGGCACCATCCTACTCAAGTTAGTGAGATGGCTGACAGTCAACATGAACGCGATAATCGTACGTACTATTTGGCTCAGATAAGTTTAATTCTGTTTAATAACTATCAACAATCCTACATGCAAATTGGTCAGATGTTAAACATGTCTTCCAGAACGGCTCGCCGTTTGACGATTGACTACCAACAAGAGTTTGATAGTTTAGAAGAGATTATGGAGGAATTGCAAAATGGCGAAGACTGGTAAAATTGCCGCCTTTGCACTGGGTGAAAAAAAGACAGCAATGGTTAATCTACCCGCGCAGTTTGTCACGTCTAGTACAGCAGATATAAAGGGACAAAATTTCTCAGATTTAGTTGACTACGCTAATAATTCGGAAAAGACAAACGATCTTAATAATGAGTCCATGAACGATTTAATTGACTTAAAGGAACAATTTAGCAAGCCTGGCTATGCTAACCGCAATTCTGCGGTAACAGAAACGCATCCAATATTTGGTAGCGATAAACTAAATTATGATAATCACGATATTTCTGTATTGAGAAAAGACTTGGATGAGACTCAAAAAAATGGCAATAATATCCATGAACTCGCTTTTTCAATCAGAGGCGATTGGTTAGTTAAAAACAATCTCTATGATCCCGAAACTCGTATGATAGACCAAAATAAATTGAAGCATGCAGAACAAGAGGTTGCTAAGACGCTAATTAACAAAGGATTTAATTTACCTTTGGGAGAAGATGAAAATGACATTGTTTGGTTTGGTGTGATTCATCAGGATACTGACCACCTAAACATGCATCTGTGGTTTGCTAAAAAAAGCCAAGAAACGCGTCCTGAGATGATCAAACAAGAAGGTAAGTATAAAGGGCAGCCAATAGGTGTTATACCTCTGGAAGTGATTGAACAAGCCAAACGACAGTTTAGAAAACAATTAATGTCATCACAGGAACTAAGACGGCATCAGGAAATATTAAAAGGTGTTGGTGGCTTTAAAAAAGAAATTGTGGAGGCAGCGCTAGACAACCTATTAAATGATCGTCATGCTAAAGCCATCAAACAAATTTACGATGCTTTACCTCAAAACATGAAAGGGCGGTGGCAGGTTGGTAATGCTCATTTAACAGCTGGAAAAGGCAGGATGGCAAAAGCAAATCAATTAACCGATCAACTAATAGATGATTTGTTTGCCGAAGAGCTTAAACCTGAATATGAGGGTTTTAAGTCGCTGGCACAAGAATACGACGCCATTAATATTGAAGACCAGGGCGTGATGCATAAGGGACAACTCAAATGGTCTGAGAATAAGGAAGAGGAATTAAGGAAACGCTTAGCGAATCAACTCTACAAACATTTAGCACAAATTGAAGATACCTCACTAAATGATATTGACCAACAAATGTCTGAGCTACTAAGCAATGTAAAAAAGCGCGACAAAGGCGGCATCACAGACAAAACTAAAATTGCATCTAGCCCTGAGGAAATAAAATTGACCCCCAAGCCGTGGTTCGACAATGTCAACCCAAATATAACAAAGAAGCACATAGGTGATCAGATGCCAGTGCGGGGTGGCTCGTTTAATAAAATTAGTCGTTTGTGGCGGCAGGACATCCGTGCTGAGACAAATGCAGAACGTCAATTCTTAAGAAATCAAAAAAAAGTTGAACAAGAAAAGGCTAACGAAGAATACGAGTCAGAAATATCCAGAAGATTGTAAGGAGAAAAATTTTCTTGTCAAATGGTTTTTTAGCATCTGTGAAAATTACAGATAAAAGCATTATAATAGTTTACCCTCGATAAATAATGTAATGACAATATCTCGCACCCTTTTAAAAATTTTTCATTTTAGATTAATTAATAACAAAATTAAAATAAATAAATAATTTATTCTATATATTAATTAGCTTTTTTATAAGACATTAAAAGTCCGTAGCGATTATTTGAGTACAATTTCGTATTTCAAAAAAATATAAAAAAGGTCAATCTATGTTAGATTATCTAACAGGAAATGTGAATACTATAATAATTTGTGATAAATTCTAATCATATCATAAGGAGGGTTGTATTCGATGAAACTAGAAGATATTAATTACATTGTGAAAATTTTAAATGAAAATAACTTGACCCATATTTCTTTTAGGAATGGTGACTCTAAAATTAGTGTTTCAAAAAATATTCTTAGCAATTTTCAAAGCGGTGTGAATGCTGAGTCAGAGACAGAAAAACAAGTACCTACTAGTGAGTATATTACATCGCCTACGGTCGGAACTTTCTATGTTTCATCTGACCCAGAGTCAACACCGTTTATTTCTGTTGGACAAAAAGTAACAAAGTCAACAGTTGTAGGTATTGTTGAAGCTATGAAAATGATGACTGATGTTTTAGCAAACAAGGATGGTTTAATAGCTGAAATTTTAGTTTCAGACGGTGAATCAATTGAATACGGTCAAAAGTTGTTTAGGTTATCGTAATGGGTGAAAAATTTGTAGACAATTTCAAAGTTTTAATTGCAAATCGAGGAGAAATAGCTGTTAGAATAATTCGTGCTGTCAAAATGTTAGGATTTCAAACCGTTGCGGTATATTCGTCAGCAGACAAAGACTCATTACATGTAGCAATGGCGGATGAATCAGTACAAATCGGTCCGTCTAATGTTGCAGATAGTTATTTGAATCAAAAAGCAATTTTAGCAGCGGCTGAGATCACACATGCAGATGCGATTCATCCAGGATATGGTTTTTTGTCAGAAAATCCTAATTTTGCCAAGCAGGTTGAAGAAATGGGAATCGTCTTTATTGGTCCAACTAGTGAAGTTATCGCACAAATGGGTGATAAAGAAAAAGCTAGGCAATTTATGTCAGAGGCTGGAGTCCCTATTGTTTCAGGTAGTGATAGTTTTTTTGAAGATGTTGATATTGGTTTTAAACAGGCAAAAAAAATTGGATATCCAGTTATGCTAAAGTCAGTAGCTGGTGGTGGCGGAAAAGGTATGCGTCTAGTATCAAATCAAGACAGTTTTAAATCGCTTTTTGAGGTAGCCCAGAGTGAAATCATGGCGTCAGTTGGTGATCCACGGATGTATCTTGAGAAATTTGTTTCTAAACCGCGTCATATTGAAGTACAAATCCTAGGTGACGGTTTAGGCAATGCCATAGTTTTGGGGGAACGGGACTGTACGATTCAAAGTCACCACCAAAAAGTAATCGAAGAAGCTCCTAGTCATTTACTGGATGAAACGACACGAAAAAAAATGTTAGCAGTTTCTCTAAATGCTGTAAAAAGAATGGCTTATCGAAGTGCAGGCACTTTTGAATTTTTATATCAGGGTCCTGGCAAATTTTATTTCATGGAAATGAATACAAGAATTCAAGTTGAGCATGCTATTTCTGAAGAAGTTTCAGGAATCGATATTGTATCAGCTCAAATTCAATTAGCAAGTGGTCGAACTATAAATGACATTTCAATTGGCTCAAAAAACAATTTTGCTATTGAGGCACGCGTGTCCGCTCTATCCGCAGGCACAATTACTGGATTACATTTGCCCACCGGATTAGGAATTAGAATTGAAACGGCTGTGTATCAAGGATATAAAGTACCTCCATATTATGACGCGATGATTGTAAAAATTATTGCAACTGGCATGACTCGGCATGAGACATTAAAAAGATTGCAGATAGCGATAGAAGAGACAGTTATATTAGGTGTGGAAACAAATTTAGATTTGTTGATGAGAATTATTATTCACCCCGACTACATGTCAGATAAGAATAAAACAGACATTGACTGGTTGGATTTTCAAATGAAAGAATAGGAAATTTTTAAAATGACACCAACAGAATTTAGAAAAAAAGTGAGAAATAACGAATATCAAAAGCCAACTGCTGGGATGTGCCCAGGATATGCTCAAACAAATTTAATTGTTCTTCCTTGGGAAGATGCATACGACTTTCTATTATTTGCTCAGCGTAATCCTAAACCTATTCCCATCCTGGAAGTCACAGAAGTAGGGAGCAGAGAGTTGCAAACATTAGGGAATGACATTGATGTTGCTACAGATTTTCCAAAATATCGTATTTATCGAAATGGCAAAATGGTTGACGAATATTTGTCCGTTGTAGACTTTTGGCGTGAAGATTTGGTTAGTTTTTTGATAGGATGTAGTTTTTCCTTTGAAGATTTACTAGTCGATGCGGGCATCGAAATTCGTCACATTACTGAAAAAGCAAATGTGCCAATGTTCAATACAAATATTCCCTTAAAGCAAGCGGGTAAATTTTCGGGGAATATGGTTGTAAGCATGAGGCCTATAAAAAGTAGTCAAATAGCTACAGCGGTTAATGTAACGAATCGGTTGCCAGGCGTTCATGGTGCTCCAATTCAGATTGGAAATCCAGCAGAAATTGGTATATATGATCTTGCCAATCCAGATTATGGTGACGCGGTTACCATTAATGAAAATGAAATACCTGTGTTTTGGGCATGTGGTGTAACGCCACAAGCAGCAGTAATGGCTTCGAAACCAAAATTTGCCATTACACATTCACCAGGACACATGTTGATTACTAATATATCAAATAAGGAACTTAGCGTGTGAATAAAATGATAAAAGTGGATTTTAACTCAGATTTAGGAGAAAGTTTTGGAAATTACAAAATTGGCCTAGACAGCGAAATTTTACAGCAAGTTACTTCTGCAAATGTTGCTTGTGGATTTCACGCTGGTGATGCGTCAATTATGGCTCAGACTGTTCAACTAGCACTTGACAAAGGTGTTGCAATTGGAGCTCATCCAGGCTTTCCAGATTTACAGGGTTTTGGTCGACGTAAAATTGAGATGAATACATCAGAGATCACAGATATAGTGGCTTACCAAGTTGGCGCCCTGTCTGCTTTCACCCCTGATCACAAATTGCATCACGTTAAAGCTCATGGCGCTTTATACAATATGGCAGCGAAAGATCGACTAATAGCTGATGCTGTAATTACTGGAATTAAGTTAGTTGATCCGCAAACAATTGTATATGGATTGGCCAACAGTGAATTAATTAAAGCAGCACAAAATGCCAATATGAAGTTCGCTCAAGAAGTATTTGCTGATAGAAATTACCAATCTGATGGGTCTCTTGTTCCACGGTCTCAGCCAAACGCCGTTATTTCAAATCCAGCGGAAGCTGCTCAGCGAGCCCTTGAAATGGTGGAAAAAAAATCCGTCGTGTCTGTTACCGGGGAGGTTGTGCCTCTAGCAGTGGATTCTATTTGTGTTCATGGTGACAACCATTCTGCTGTGGACTTGGCCATAGAGATTAAAAAACTGCTTCTTGAGAATCAAGTTATAGTGACCAATAAAATCTGTTAAGAGGATAAAAATATGCATCAAAACAAAATAAAAAGCAACGCAGAGTTGTCAATTAATAAAAGAAGCGCACGTTCTGTTGCGATGGGAGCAGCATTTGTCATGGCAATGGCTGCTGTTGGCCCAGGATTTTTAACACAAACAGCGACCTTTACAAGTCAATTAGGACCGAGCTTTGGGTTCGCAATTTTAATAACAATTTTGATTGACATTGTTGTGCAAATGAATATTTGGAGAATTATTACTGTATCTGGAAAACATGCGCAACAAATTGCTAATGATATTTTCCCTGGATTAGGCTACTTTTTAACTTTTTTAATTGTGGTCGGTGGTTTCTTTTTTAATATTGGAAATGTTGCTGGAGCAGGACTTGGTTTAAATGTTTTGTTTGGTATATCAGCCGAAAACGGAGCTGTCATTGCTGCTGTTTTGGCAATAATTGTATTTGTTGTCAGAAATGCATTGCTAGTAATGGATCGCACAGTACAAGTGCTAGCTGTCGTAAAAATTGCAGTTTTAATTTATATTTTGTCTGTTACTACTGTCCCTGTTAGTTCAGCAATCAAACATACCTTTTTACCAAGTAATATAGATTTTTATTCGATAGTAACTATTGTTGGTGGTACAGTAGGGGGCTACATTTCTTTCGCAGGTGGTCACCGTTTGTTAGAGGGTGGAGTGCATGGACAAAAAGGATTGAAATACGTCAATGAGGGCGCGCTTTCAGGAATTGGAATTGCATCAGTAATTCGTGTCATGTTATTTTTAGCCGGGCTGGCAGTCGTAATGGCTGGTCATAAGTTAGATCCCTTGAATCCAGCAGCTGATATTTTTAAAATTGCAGCTGGAAACTTTGGTTATAAGTTCTTTGGTTTACTGTTGTTCGCTGCTGGCATGACCTCCATTCTCGGATCGACATTCACATCAGTGTCATTTATGAATTATTCACACTCTCCTGAGGGTGCCGTAAAATTTCAAAAGTACCGTCCATACCTTGTCATTGGTTTCATTGCTGTTTCAACCTTAGTATTTTACATTGTAGGTAAGCCCGCTCAAATTTTAGTTGTAGTTGGTGCGATTAATGGGCTAATTTTACCTATTGCTTTGGCCATTTTATTGATTGGGGCATATAAAAACAAAATTATGGGTACTGATTATAAGCATCCCATACTACTAAGCATTTTTGGCTGGATTGTGGTCCTATTCATGGCATTTGCTGGCATCGAAACGCTCATTCATACATTATAAAAGGGGTCTAAATGAATTCAAAAGTTATTTTTTCTGGTGACACAAGTATTAACGTTGTATTTGAAAATGTTGTTTCAGAAAAAATTAGCAATCAAGTACTATCGATAGCTAAATTAGTAGAGAGGCAACATATAAATGGGTTGGTGGATATTATACCCGCTTATCGAGAAGTTACATTTGTTTTTGATCCACTTGTTATAGATATTGCATCATTTAAGCATTTTTTAGAAAAGCAATTAAACAAAATGGATGGTGAAATAGTTGATAAAAAAGGAAGACACTATGATATACCTGTACTTTATAATGATGAAGTGGGATTAGATTTGCTAGAGGTTGCTAAATATCATGGGTTATCTATAGCAGAAGTAATTCATCTTCATACGGCACAAGCATATAGAATTTATATGTTAGGATTTTTACCCGGTTTTGCATATCTTGGTGGCTTAGATGCAAAGCTTCATACACCTCGTAAAAATACACCAAGACTAAGAATTCCTGCTGGTTCTATTGCTATTGGTGGGGAACAAACAGGATATTATCCTGTTGACTCTCCGGGCGGTTGGCAGATTATTGGTCAAACACCATTAGTTATGTTTGATTCGAATCGACCTGAAATAAAACTTCATGCTGGAGACAGGATGAAGTTTTATGCAATAGATAAGCTTGAATTCCAAAAATTGAAAGGTACGCATTTTGATGATTTTGTTTCTAAGGAGAAAACGCTATGAATACTATAAAAATCATAACACCTGGAATGCTAGCGACGGTTCAAGATGATGGTAGAATAGGTCACCAGGGTGAAGGGTTTTTGAATTCTGGCGTTATGGACATTTTTTCTTATCAGATTGGTAACGCACTTGTGGGTAATAAATCGACAGATAAACCTGCTAGTATTGAGTTTGGCGTAACTGGAGGTAAGGTAAAATTTTCGAGTAGCACTATTGTAGCTATAACTGGTGCACGTGTAAATGCAAAGCTAAATGATGCTACGGTGAGTCAGGATATTCCAATTTTAGTCAATGAAAATGACGTATTGGACTTTACGCAAATTATAGAAGGACGATTTGTATATTTGAGTGTTGCTGGTGGTATTCAGGTGCCAAAAGTTATGGGATCGCATGCGACTACTTTGGCCGTTAATTTGGGTGGTTTTAATGGAAAAAGATTAAAAAGTGGTGATGTATTGAATATTTTAGACGCGTCTCAGGCTTTTAATTACAATACTGTGAAGCTATTACCAAAAATGCCATTAAACCTAATTAGTTTAATTAAGACAAAGAAAATTCGAATTGTGCCCGGTCCTGAATATGACTGGTTTTCGGAGGATGAATGGCAAAAACTATTAAACAAACCATTTCACTTAGGCAAGCATATTGACCGTATGGGATACCGCATAGAAGGGCCAATGATTATTTTTAAACCAGAAAATTTATTGTCAGAAGCCAATATGAATGGCGCAATTCAAATATCTCGCGACGGGCAACCAATTGTTTTATTAGCGGATCGCGCTACTCATGGAGGATATCCTGTCATTGCTAAGGTTATCATTAGTGATTTAAGTACACTTGCGCAATGGCCACAACATAAACCAATACATTTTGAAAAGGTGTCATTAAATGATGCTTGGTTGGCTTCAGCGGACAGAGCTGAGGTAGTAGAAGGTATCTATAAATCGAAGCCATGGGAAATTTTATTACATACTCGAACTATGGCGAATAAAATCAAATGTTTGTTTTAGAAAGGACATGAAAGAATGTTAGCAAAACGAGTCGACAGTTTAGAAGCGTCTCCAACGTTGGCAATGGGGAAAAAAGCTAAGGACATGATTGCTGATGGCATTGATGTCGTTAATTTAAGTCAAGGTGAGCCAGATTTTAATACACCTGACAATATTGGCAGAGCGGCACGGATTGCTATCAAAGATCACCTGACTGATTCCTATACAGCTACAAATGGATTAGTTGAACTCAAAAATGCTGTGGTCGCTGCAGCAAAAAGAGATTACAATGTTTCCTTATTAACCGATCAAGTTGTGATTACGACTGGCGCAAAACTTGCCCTGTATGCATTGATGCAAATATTAGTTGATCCCGGAGACCTAGTTATAACTTCTGCCCCTTTTTGGGTTAGCTATTCAGAACAGGTCAAATTAGCCGGGGGATCTTTTAAAGCTATTGTTTCTTCTGATCCACAATTCAAGTTAACAATAGATGATCTTAACAAATTAGAAGACAAGCCTAAAGTAGTTATACTAAATACACCCAACAACCCAAGTGGCGCTGTTTACTCAAAGAATGAATTAGAATCAATTATTTTGTGGACAAAGACTAATGACGTATATCTAATTCTAGATGAAATTTATGGCAAATTAGTTTATGGCGACACAGTATTTCATTCTGGATTGTCACTAGAATCTCTTGTAAACAGTAAAATGATTATTATTAATGGCGTTTCTAAAGCATATGCGATGACTGGATGGCGTATTGGTTGGGCAATTGCTGATGTTTCTATAACGCATGCAATGACTAAAATATTAGGACACTTGACCTCAAATCCAACTGTAGTAGCACAGTATGCAGCAATTGAAGCATTGAACGGGCAACAAAAAAGTGTCGAAACAATGAGAAAATCGTTTGAAAGTAGACTAAATTTTTTGTATAGGGATTTGTCTGAAATTGATAATATCAGCATACCTTTTAAACCATCTGGATCATTTTATATTTTTTTCAAAATTGATAGTAAATTTATGAAAAAGAATAATTTTAAAAATACCAACGAAATCTCAATGGCACTGCTATCTGAGGAAAAACTAGCTATTCCTTCGGGTGAGGGATTTGGAATGCCCGGTTACCTTCGATTAAGTTATGCCAAATCAGAAGCCGAATTAATTGAAGCGGTTAAACGATTAAAACACTTTTTTAACTAAAGATAAATTATTAAAACCATCAAGGTTTATAAATTGAGTGGAAGAAAAAATGAAAAAAGTTTTAGTGGCTTCGCAGGTAGATGAAATAGCCAAAACCTTTTTAATACAGCAGGGATTTCAAGTGCTTGAAAATAATCAAGAAACTGATAATTGTTTTGATGAGAATCCTGAGGTTGAAGCAGTATTATTAATGCCAATTAAATTTGATGATAATACAATGAATAAAATGCCAAATTTGAAAATTATAGCGAGGCATGGAGTTGGTTATGATAATGTCAGTCTTAGTGCTGCAACTCAGCGTGGAATCGTTGTCACAAACACACCTGGTGCAAATGCTAGCTCAGTGGCCGAGACTGCTTTGATGTTTTTATTAATGTCCGGACGTCAATTTGCCTCAAAACTAATCAATTCTAATACCAAAAGTTTAGCTCTTTCAACAGGTAATAGTTTTGGATACGAACTATCTCACAAAATTGTTGGAATTATTGGGTATGGTAACATTGGGCGGAAAATCGCTCGTCTTTTAAGCGGTTTCAATGTAAAAATTCTTGTAAATGCGAGACATAAATACGTAATAAACAATGGTGAAATGGCCTCATTAGTTGAAATATACAAAAAAGCAGATTATATTGTTTTAGCATTACCTGCAACACATGAAACAACACACATGATTAACTCTGCTACGTTAAAACTAATGAAAAGAAATGCCGTCTTGATCAATGTCGGACGTGGTCAGCTCATTGATGAAGATGCATTATATAGTGCGTTAATAAATAATCAAATTTTTGGAGCAGGCTTGGACGTTACTGAAAATGAGCCTGTGAGTGCACAAAATCCATTGTATAGTCTGCCTAATGTATTTCTTACCCCACATGTTGCAGGACAATCGCGAGAAGCAAAAGAAAACGTTGCCCTCGAAGCAGCTAAAGAAATCACACGAGTATTAAATGGAAGTCAACCAAAACATCAAGTAAATAATTAGTCCTAGTTTAGATGCAAAAAACATATTGTAAAATTAAAACCAAAAACTTAATTAAAAAATCTGCAGTACCTGTGAAAAAGAATCGTTCATGTTTTTAGTTCAAGAGTGAAAAGTAAGGATTCAACTTTTGGTATAATTTTCAAGGACATTGAATTCGAATGAAACTCAAATTATCAACTCAACAATTAATGATCAAAATCCTGATTATTTATTTTTATTTGTAACTAAAACAGTACGATTCAGATACTCTACTCCATATTAAGTATAATAGCAATATTTCACCAACTATAATTTAAATTCTATATTGTCAGAAAATCGTTTCTCTTGGGAATCCTTATTTTAATGCTCGGTTTTTAAAATTTCACAAGCGTTTGAGTTTTAGACCAATGGCTGAATAAAAATAGTTCAATGTATTGACTTCTGAGCATAGGCAGGCTAGATTATATTTTGAAAAGAGTTATTATCAAATAGTCTAGTGTTGGCTGAAAATATACGATTCGAAAATTAGTTGTGTTGTTAAAAAAAAAGCTCTTCAGTTTCGTTCCTGCTGAGCTTGCTCTTATACTAAAAAAATGGACTATTTTTATTCAGTCCGTAAAATGAAAGTATAGGCGTATTTTTATGTCAATTCGTTATTCACAAGATTTCAAAGATTCATTGGTTAAACTTCACCAAGAAGGCCGTTCACTCAAATCATTAGCAGAAGAATTTGGACCATCAAAAGATTCTATTGCTATTTGGGTTAAACAAGCTACCCCAATCATGATCAAGGGTCAGTCAAAGACTTTAAAAGACGTCAAGCAACTAGAGAAGCGCCTCGCTATTTTGGAGGAAGAAAACGAAATTTTATCACGCATAGCCTGACAGGCATTGAGCGGCCATCTTACTAGCCAAAAAATAGTTCGTAATGTGGGATTGCCGCTAGTTAATCAATTTTTAGCACAAGGCTACGCGCTTGTGCGTATTTTAAGTGCACTTAAAATCAAACCTAGTACCTATTACAACTGGCGCCATTGGCAGCAGCCCAGTCGACAAGAAAAGCGTAGAGAATCCCTGAAACCTTATATTTTAGACGTTTGGAAAACCTTTAAATTTTATGGTTATCGTCGTATTGCTGCTTATAGTCAACAAACCGACGGGCCGAAAGTATCTGAGTATATGACACTCAAATTGATGCGTGAATTAGGGATTAAATCCCGCATGCAAAAACGTTATCGCAAACCCAAAACTGTTGTGACGGTTGATCAAAAACCCAATCTGATTAGACACTTGCATGATTTGAGCGGTGTTTGGCAAACAGATATCACTTATATTCAGTTGACTGATCACAGATGGGTCTATTTAGCGACCGTTTTGGATCCTGAGAAGAGAAAAGTATTGGGCTATAAAATTGGCGATACAATGACAGCCGAGCTAGCCACAAGTGCCTTACAGATGGCGTTAGATAAGCATCGAAAGCCACTCATTATTCATTCAGACATGGGGTCACAATACACGAGTGCTGAGTTTAATATTAAATGCCAAAATTATGGCTTGAAACATTCATATTCACTCAAAGGCCATCCGTACGATAATGGCCGTATGGAAGCGTTTCATTCAATATTGCTTGGGGAATAATTACCTGCACAACGTTTTAACTCCCGTGAAATAGTGCTTGTATTTCGCCCCAGCCGTAACGCAACAGCCCGGATAGATAACCCCTTAGCTCGTAAAAACATAAGTATTTCACGTTCTTTTATAGTAAGATGTTTATAGCTCATACCGGATACCTCGAATTGTTTGATTTGGTCGTTAAACATATTCTACCCGGTATGGGTTTATTTTTTTACTTTGTGTTGCATTTCAATTGTAAATTCGCCGTATATAACGAGGATAATGAATTGATTAAAAATGGACTCCCGGATGAGCTATATCCTGATTCAGGACTAGTGGCGAAGGTAAACGTTTTAAATCGTCAGTATAGCGAGCTGTTTACCAATAATGGTTATGAATTTAGATATAATGGATTTAAAACGCATGAAGATGAGAATGCATTCGAACGTGACTTTAATGCGATTTATGAAGAAATCGCTGAAAGAACTAGAGGGAAGTATCGAGTTATCAATGAATATTATTTCACATCTAATACTGAAGATGTGCGGGACCTGTAGTTGTTGGTCAATCATTGTGGATGAATTCAATTGGAAATAAGCTATATGTAGAATTTGTTGCGATATCGTAACAGTAGTTATGAAGAAATTAATTCAACTAAATAAGCCGACCGTCAAGTATACGATCGGCTTATTTATGTCCAAAATGACTGACAGGAAATGAGTTCGATTTTATAGCTTCGTCATCACCGCCGTTAGCGTAGTCGTTGCGGTGGTCATCGCGGGATCGTCCACGGGGTGGTAGGTGATGGTGAGGTTGGGAAATTCTTCGATAATGGGAATCAGCGTTTGCCATTGGGGTAGGTCTGGTTGGTCGGCTTCGGGAACGTCCCAGTTGTTTTGCTGCCAGCTTAAATAACGTTGTTCGCTAATAACCGCCGCCACTTGTTCAGTTGTGGTGTGAATATGAACGGGTAAATCATGACGTTTCAACGTGGCGAGTGCGGTGGTCAGAGCACTCAAGGCCAGTGAAGTTTCGGTATGTCCGTAGCCACCGTCGTTTAGCGCCTTTTGATGGTCAGCATATCTCAGAATGACGACCCAGGCAGCGGGGGTTGTTGCGGTGATGTTGGTCGATTGGTGGTTGGTACTTGCAAGGTAAAGATGAATCGTAGCCATTGTTGGGGCCTCCTTAGTGGTAATGATAATCCATTGAGTGGTTCATCTAATAGCCTTGTAAAAACTAGCCAGCTTCATTTTAAATTAATGAATAATTTTAATGTGAAACTACAATAGTTACAAAATTTAGTGAATTGCCGGTGCGTATTACTATGATTTTTGGCGGATTATGCTACGATTAAATACATGGATAATTAAGAAGTTATTAAGCAATAAAGGTGAGCACTGGAGGTTAGCATGCAGACATTAATACAGACGTTTATAGATCGACGCGGGGATTTGCTGACTGCGCTATGGCAACACTTGGGGATTTCATTAGCATCATTAGTCATCGCAATGGTAATTGCGATTCCGTTGGCTATTTGGGTCGTTCGACGACCACGGTGGGCCGAGGGATTATTACAGCTCACGAGTGTCTTACAGACGATTCCGTCTTTGGCACTGTTAGGGTTATTGATTCCGTTAGTTGGGATTGGAACGGTGCCAGCAGTAATTGCGCTGGTGATCTATGCTTTACTGCCAATTTTTCAAAATACTTATTTGGGTATCTCAGAAATTGACGCCTCAATTGAAGAGACCGCCGATGCCTTTGGGATGTCACGAATGCGTAAGTTGTTTAAAGTTGAACTACCCATTGCCCTACCACAGATCATTTCTGGGATTCGGACCGCGCTCGTCTTAATTATTGGGACGGCTACTTTGGCCGCTTTGATTGGTGCTGGGGGTCTCGGGACCTTTATCATGCTCGGTATTGACCGTAATGATACCTCGTTATTATTGATTGGGGCTATCTCATCAGCATTGTTAGCAATTCTGCTGAGTGCGCTCGTTCGGTGGTTTCAAACGGCTAAACCACGCCACGCCTTAATTGTCTTTGTCGGTATTTTAGCTTTACTAGGTGGTGGCGGGGCTTATAGTGTTTATGCCAATCGAGTTGAAACAATTACGATTGCAGGTAAACTCGGTTCTGAACCAGAAATCTTGATTAATATGTATAAGCAGCTGATTGAAGCTGAAGATGAGCATGTTCATGTGACGCTCAAGCCTAACTTTGGCAAGACCACGTTCTTATTCAGCGCGTTAAAGAATAATCAGGTTGATATTTATCCTGAATTTACTGGCTCGGTGCTGGAGACCTTAGGTAAGGGGAATAACCCAGCTGGTCAAACAGCTAACCAGACCTATCAGCTCGCCAAACAGCGCCTCGCTAAACAGGAACAAATGACTTACTTGAAGCCGATGCAGTATAACAATACGTACGCATTGGCAGTGACTAAGAAATTTCAACAAGAACATCATTTGAAGACAATCAGCGACTTAACGCAAGTTGAATCGATTCTGAAACCCGGAATGACCCTAGAGTTTATTGATCGTAATGATGGCTTAAAAGGAATCAAGAAGACTTATGGGTTAGACGTGACTGCAAAGTCGATGGAGCCGGCGCTACGCTATGAAGCTATCAGTAAGGGGAAAATCAACTTGGTAGATGCCTATGCGACGGATAGTGAATTACGGCAGTATCACTTGGCCTTATTGAAGGATAACAAGCACTTCTTCCCAACGTATCAAGGGGCACCGTTGATGAAGACGAGCTTTGCCAACAAACATCCTAAGGTCGTTAAAGCGTTGAATAAGTTAGCAGGAAAGATTTCAGAAACTGATATGCAAGAAATGAACTATGAAGTCAATGTTAAGAAGCAGTCCGCTTCGACGGTTGCACATCGCTATCTTGTGAAGCACGGTTTATTGAAGGAGGGACGTTAAATGACAACGGCAATTGAATTTCAACACGTCCAGAAAGACTTTAATGGGCAGACCGTGATTCCCGACCTTAATTTAACGATTGACCAGGGTGAGCTATTTATTTTGGTAGGGACTTCTGGGAGTGGCAAAACGACGTCACTTAAAATGATCAACTGCTTAGAGCCATTGACGGCTGGTAAAATCCTAGTTAATGGTACTGATACAACCACGATACCAGTCCGAAGTCTACGGTGGCAAATGGGGTATGTCTTACAGCAAATTGCCTTGTTCCCAACGATGACGGTGGCGCAAAATATCGCCGTGATTCCAGAAATGAAAGGGACAGCTAAGAAGGAAATTAATCAAACGATTGATGAGCTATTGGCGGAAGTTGGCCTCGATCCAAAGGAATACCGTGACCGGATGCCGTCAGAATTATCCGGTGGTGAGCAGCAACGCATCGGTATCTTACGGGCGATTGCGGCGCAACCAGATATTGTTTTGATGGATGAACCATTTAGTGCGTTAGACCCCATCTCGCGGCAACAATTGCAAGACTTGGTCTTACGGCTACACGCCCGCTATCACAACACGATCGTCTTCGTGACGCATGATATGAATGAGGCGTTGAAGTTGGGTGACCGGATCGGTGTCATGCAACACGGTCAGTTAATACAAGTCGATACGCCGGCTGCTCTGGCTCAGCATCCAGTGAACGACTTTGTGCGGAACTTCTTTGGCGCGAGCCGAGCTAAAAATGTCTATGATGTCTACGTTGGGCGTGTAGGGCTTATTCAGGGTTATCTCACAGAAAAACCCAGTGTTGCGAGTGGTCGGATTCAATCGTTAGACGTTCAAGCCACGTTACGCACCGCCTTTACGGCATTGACAGATCACGATTATGTGGCGGTCACGGAAGAAAATCGGGTTGTTGGCTATTTGGATAGCCAACGAATCGTGGCTTACTTGAGTCAACATGAAGAAATATCTTAATCGTCAATTAAGGATGAATTAGTTACACTAGGTTGTGATAATTGATGGTCGCTAATGAATTTAAGGAGGAATTTCGAATGGCGGAACAGTACGATGTTGTTGTGATTGGTGGCGGACCAGCCGGCAATGCCATGGCTAGCGGATTAAAGGCTCAGGGCAAGACAGTGTTGATCGTTGAAGCGGATCTGTGGGGCGGCACTTGTCCTAACCGCGGTTGTGACCCTAAGAAAATCCTATTAAGCGCCGTCGAAGCGCGACAAGCAGCGCAACATTTACAAGGGCAGGGCCTGATTGGTGCGCCCAAAATTGATTGGCCAGCACTGATGGCGCATAAACGAGGCTATACGGATGGCATCAACGATGGGACGTTGAACGGACTAAAGGGGCAAGATATTGCGACGTTACATGGTCAAGCGCACTTTCAATCCGACAATCAGTTAGCGGTCGGGGATCGAGTAGTCAGTGCGACTGATTACGTGATTGCCACTGGTCAGCGTCCGGCGATTCTACCGATTACCGGGCACGAATACTTTAAGACGAGCACTGACTTCTTAGATTTGGACCAGATGCCTAAACGCGTGACATTCGTAGGTGGTGGCTACGTAGGCTTTGAATTGGCGACGATTGCGAATGCCGCTGGCGCTGATGTGCACGTGATTCATCATAATGACCGCCCGTTAAAAGCTTTTGATGCAGATTTGGTTAAGGATTTGATGGCCGCAATGACGGCTGATGGAATCACGTTTGACTTGAATACGGATGTCCAAGCAATTACTAAAACGGCGACCGGTCTACAATTGACAGCTGATAATTTCGAGCTGACAACGGATCTGGTCATCAGCTCAGCGGGACGGATTCCGAACGCGGACCAGTTAGGTCTAGCCAACGTGGGCGTTACCTTTGATCGGCATGGGATTCAAGTCAACGATCATTTGCAGACGGCCAACCCGCACATTTATGCCATTGGGGATGTCAGCGATACACCGGTACCGAAGTTAACGCCAGTTGCAGGTTTTGAAGCGCGTTATCTGGTCGGTGAGTTGACGCATCCCGGCGCAGCCATAAAGTATCCCGTTGTGCCAACGCAGGTTTTTGCAGCGCCCAAGTTAGCGCAAGTCGGGATCAGCGCGGCCGCGGCGACTGAGCATCCAGATGAGTATCGTGTCAATACACTTGATATGACGAAGTGGTTCACTTATTACCGCTTTGGCGCACAACAGGCCCAAGCTAAAGTAGTGGTTGCTAAAGCGAGTGGGCAGGTTGTGGGTGCTACCCTTCTAAGTGATGTTGCCGACGAGATGATTAACTACTTCACGTTGTTAATTGAAAAACACGTGACTTTACCAGATTTACAACGGTTGGTATTGGCTTACCCAACGCCGGCTAGTGACTTACAATATTTGTATTAATGTGTGGTTGAATTAAATCAACGTCCTCGCAAAGTGTTAAACTATGAAACCCCATATGAAGTATTTTTTGACAAACCGTTGCACTTAGTTTGACAATTCGCCGGAAGTAAAAAGCCTTTGACAAATTAGCAATGCCAGATGATCTGGACGGCAGTGTTAGAGAGCAAGCTATTGAAAAATTAAAAAATTCAAATAGTGAAATTTCAGCAACGGAGGAGTTGAATGATAACTATCACATTGGCCCATATTATTTGATGGTAAATGTCTTTGGGAAAAATACATCAATAAGTTGATAAGGGAAATTTTCTATCATCTAAAAAATAAGTCAGGTATCGATGCGCAGCAATTATTTTCAAAAAGCAACAATTATTCCCAAATTGGCCTAATTTATCCTGATTTTAGTAGTAAAAATAGTGACAAAAGAATAATAGCGAATACTAGGTATAAGCCAATTGGTAACATTGGAGGTAAGGACTAATTAAAGTTATGGCTTATATGTTTCGCTTCAATGCCAAAAAGGGGTCTTACATTTATCCAGCAAACAACAACGAATCAGTTCCTGAATCCAAAATGTATTTGAACGAAGGAACCACTTTTGAAAATAATGTGAAGCATAAAGAAGATATTATTATTACAAAATTGGGCTTGATGATACCGAAAAGCAAGGATTTAACATATTCTGAATTTTCTCGAGAAATGAAATTGAATGAAACCCAACTTGTAAACTCGATAATGAAGGATCAAGATTTTGGTTACTAATTATTTTTATTCTGATTTAAAGTAAAATCTAGATATCCTACTATGCACTTGGTAAAATATCAGTATTTCACTAACTACAGATCGCATACTTTTTGGTACGTGAACAGTTGATTTTTTTATGCACACAAGCCATGAAAATATACAAGTTTAAAAGACGTCTAACATTTTTGGTGTTAGACGTCTTTTAAATTAGTAGTTATGTAGCAATATTCTATTACTCAAAATTAACTTTCACACTTGTTTCTTTGCCAGTCGACTTGAAAAGTGTGGTGTAATAATCCTTAGCCGAATCCTGAATCATTTCTTTGTATGTTTTTAAGTAATGCTTTTGTTTACTGCTTGAAAGTGCTTGAGAAACAAGTTGTCCCGTATCTACGTTTTTTGTTGATGCACTCAAAATATTGCCACTGTCATCATAAAGTTGGTAAGGGTTTTTCTTATCTAATTCGACACCAATAACGTCGAATTTAGGTACTGTAATATCAACTTGGTTCTTATCATTATATTTAATCTTAACTGGCTTTTTGATTCCCAACTTAGCATCATAGTTTAAAATAATTATCGCTTTTTTCTCTGTTAGTGGTACCCCTATGTGAGTCCATGGTATTTTAAGATTATTTTGTCTTGTTTCGATATCTTGTATACCGACATTCAAAAAAACATGTTCATCAACTTTTTCAAGGTTTTTAACCATTGTAGCTGTAGTTGACTGACTGGTTTGTATTCCGGCATCTTGATTATTGAAAAGACTATTTAATTTAAAACCAGCAATCAAACCGACAATTAAAATAACAACCAACAAAACCAGGATAAGCCATGTCTTAGTTCTACTTTTTCGCCTAAACTTCATTATAGTTGCACCCGCTATATATATTATTTTTTGTTAACGAATTTCATGACTAATCCAAAAATTACCAATCCAACAAAAGCCAGGGTAGGATTTAAAAATAGTAATCCAAACAATACCAAAACCAAAATAATAGTTATCGCTTTTTTCATCTTACACTCCAGTAAATTCTCCCAATTAAATATTACTATATCATATTATAGGATTTCACTAAAAACAATAACTAGAGTTTTCCAATCTACTCATTATCTTCGTATTGACGCTTCAAAATGCTTATTTCGGGCTTCAACTTCTCATTGGCAATGGGCAACGAGAAAGGACGAAGGTGGGGCAGTTGATTACCAAAAATTTGATAATAATGATCAAGATCACCACTGGCAAATGCTTCTATATATTCATGTAACCCAGAATTGCCACCGATATCTTCTATTAATCCATAGCCCGATCCTCCAGTGACCCTAGGAATGTCATGCAACATTATTTCTTTTGTTTCTATTGATTCAACGTTTAAAGAAATCTTCCAATTATCCCCGAAGTCGTACTGAAACGTAAATTGATTGTTGAGATTTGAAGACGAAAAAAATTGGCTCAAATTTGTGTGCATTACACTATATTGCTTACCAGGCGCTACGAATTCAGGTAAATCCATTGCTGGTAATAAATAATAGTAGGATTGCTGATGATTAAAAAGTTCAAAACTCTTTTGAAAACCAAATAGGTGGGAGCCTTCTAATCTAAAAGCAGATATTAAGGTATAACCAAAATATGCTAGGGAGCGTTCCGCGTTAATCAAAATCGTTCGACCAATGTTTGGTTGACTTAATCTCGGTTTTCGGCACTAGCTGGTAGGACACCGTTTATAAGCCGTCACTTGTGAATTTCAAAAATTCGCCTTGTGAAGGCTTATTTGTTGCACGATACAACTTGTGAAATCCGGCTGATTCACAATCTATACCATCCGTTTTCTCTCACCGGCAGGGCTCGGCCCTGTTCCACCTACAAAAACACCCAGAAATCACGCCGTTTTAAGCTGAAATCCGGGTTTTGAAAAATTTTCGGAGTCCGGCAACTCTCGGTGCCGAAAAAACCTGTCCATAATCTTGACATCAGCGCCCTTTTTAATTTTTCTATTATTTCAGTGTGGTTAAATGTATAATGAATAGGTATGAATGTAGAATGATTTCTACACCAATTAACAAATAAATTTTCATAACAGAACCGACGAAGTCGATGAATAAATAAATAGCATCTGGGACGGTATAATTGGAGGTAGTATGAAGAAAAAATACTCAGCGGGACAAGTGTCGCAATCTTTCTGGCAAAAAGAATTTGGTATAGGTGTTAATCTATTCTTGGCGGGAAAGTCTCCTATTGAAATGCGTGAGATGAGCTTGAATGAAAATATTTATCTTCAGGCATCAAAGGGAAGTCGTATTCGAGTTGCGCAAGCTATGAATCAACGATTGTCGGTCATTCCTGATGGTCTGCTTAATTTATATAATGATGTTGATTCACAAAATCAAAAGCTTATAAACTTAACAGCGATAATGAAACTTAATCAATTGATTGAGGACTTTATCATTGAAGATTTTCGAAATGAGATTATGTTGGGCGATTCTAAAATAGAAGATTATGAGTGGAAAGCTTTTATGCGACGCAAAGAAGGCGAAAGCGAAATTGTCGATAACTGGACGAATGAAACGAAACGACGAATGCTAGTGCTGTTAAAAAATTTCGTACGTTCGTCTGGCCTAAGTGTTGTTGACGAACAAGGCGTGGATATTATTCAGCGACATTTGCTAGATTCACAAGTTTTAATTGAATTGGAAAAAGAAAATCTAGGGATTTACATAACCGCATTTACAGGAGTATAGAAATTGAGTGAACTGACTGAGAAATTTGAAAATTTGAGGCACAGACTAAAAGTGGACGGCTTAACAGCCCATCACGGTCTTTCAGGTGAGGTGCCATACTTTATCCTTGATTACCGTCCTCAAGATGAGTTGTATGTACGTGATGAGACTAATCAAATTGTCAATGGCGGACCATATGGTGAGCATCAAATGAATATTAAGCTGTTCAACTTGTTCGATATTATGATGGATACTCTGAATGAATTTGGGTATACGGAAATAATTTATCAATTCGAAAAAGAACAAGGGATGGACTTTGTTATTGAGCAAATTAACAATTTAATGGCTACAAACGAAGAAAATAATCGATTTGTCGAATACATTAAGAGTCGAGTTAATCCGGATGAGGATATTATCTTTATTGAGGGGATTGGACAAATTTTCCCGCTTGTCCGTACACACAAAATTTTAAATACAATGACACAAGTGATTGACTACATGCCAGTTGTGTTGTTTTATCCTGGAAAGTTCGATAACATTAAACTAAGTATGTTTGGCGAGTTAAACGACGATAATTACTATCGAGCAACACAAATTAATTAATTTTAGAGAGTAAAAAAATGAAAATTCAAGATATTTTTGAAAAGGATATTACCCGTGATATTCAAGGGGTTATCAAGGTGGGACAGGATGATGTCCAAACCATTAAACAGGATTTAGATGAGTATGTTGTGACGTCTGAGTTGCAACGTTATTTCGCTGATTTTTTTGATGCATATCAAAAAGGAATTAACGGTACGACAGACAAGATGGGTGTTTGGATTTCTGGTTTCTTCGGCTCTGGTAAGTCTCACTTCCTTAAAATCTTGTCATACCTTTTGAATTCTAAAGTTCAGGTTGATGGCATGAGTGCGGTCGAATTTTTCAAGCAGCAAAATAAGGTTGCTGACCCGATGACAATTGCTAATATGGATTTGGCAGCTAGTGTTCCTTCGGATGTTATTTTGTTTAACATTGACTCTGAATCAAAATCAGGCAATAAGTCCTCTGAAAATGCCATTCGTAACGTGTTTTTGCAAGTCTTTAATAAGATGCAAGGTTTTACGGACAAAAACTTTTGGCTAGCTGACATGGAACAAATGCTCGTTGCAGACGGACTATATGATGACTTTAAGGCTGCTTATAAGGAATTGAATCCTAAGCATGATGATTGGGAGAAGGGCCGTGATCGTTATGCATTTGAGGAGAAAATTGCAATCGAACCAGCTTTGAAGCAAGTTGGATATCAATATGATATGCCTAATTTCCATGCAGATTACGAACTGAATATTAAAGATTTTGCAGAGCGTGTTGCTACCTATATCAATGCTAAGGGCGACAATCACCACGTTGTGTTCCTAGTGGACGAGGTTGGTCAATTTATTGGTGATGATATTAAGCGCATGTTGAATCTTCAAACAATTGTCGAAGAGCTCGGTGTTGCCACTGGCGGAAAAGCTTGGGTAATGGTTACTTCTCAGCAAGCAATTGATGAGGTTACCACTAATTTAAGTGGTACTGATTTTTCAAAGATTCAAGGCCGATTTGATACAAAGATTTCTATGAGTTCTGCAGACGTTGCCGAAGTAATTAAGAAGCGATTGCTCGCAAAAACAAATGATGCTGCTGGATTCTTGGAAGGTGACTTTGAAAACAATAAGCAGGCCATTTTGAATAAGTTTAACTTTGGTAGTGAGCGTAAGTGGCGAAAGTACAAGTCTGCTCAGGATTATGCAGACGTGTATCCATTCGTACCTTATCAGTTCGAGCTGTTGCAATCAGTTTTGACAGCGGTGCGAGAACACGGATCTGACGGGAAACACTTGTCAGAAGGTGAACGCTCTATGCTGGCTATTTTCAAAGAGTCTGCAGAAAAGGTTGGCGAAGACGACACCAGTACGCTCATTCCATTTAGTTCATTCTACGATGGGCTTGAGGGATTTATTGATCACGAACACCGCATTGTTATTTCGAACGCTGAGAAAAATGAAGCGGTGAATCCGAATGAAGAGAAAAATCCGTTTGCCCTTCGTGTTCTACAAACGTTGTTCATGGTGAAGCACGTTGATTCTTTCGAAAAAAATATCGATGGAATTACAACCTTGTTGATTTCAAGCAATGATGAAGATGTTATTGAATTGCGTAAGCGTGTTGAAGACGCACTGAATGTACTGATTAAGCAAGGTTTTGTTGAAAAAACGACAAAGGGATACGAATTCCTTACTAACACAGAACAAGATATTAAACGACAAATTGACAAGCAAATGGTTAATGACAGTGATGTTGATAAAAGTTTGGGTGATTTCTTGTTTGCTGAAATGGCTACTACATTCACACCGGATGGAATGGGGAAAAACTATAACTTTAAGTTCAACACATTTGTGGATGAGTATCTTCAAGGTTCAAATCGAAACGCACTAAATATGAAGGTCATCACGCCACTGAATGACATGAATAATGTTGATGTGAAGCTTGAGATGGAGAGTACAGAATCTAACACTCTAGTGATTGATTTGCCAAATAATGCTGAGTATATTGATGAATTACGTCAGGCTATTCGAATTGCGCAGTACCTCAGCCGATCATCCTCGCTTGATTCTAAAGCTAGCCAATTGATTAGCGTGCAATCAGAAGAACGAAAAAGCTTGATGGATGCCGCTAAGAAACATGCGCTTGATGCACTTTCAGAGGCGCGTGTATTTGTTAATGGAAATCAAATTGAGGGTAGCGTCATAAAGACGCGTTTGGAATCAGGAATGAAAAATGTTGTTGGAAACACATTCCGAAAGTTAAATGATTTGGTTCAGACACATACAGACCGTGACATCGTTTCACTTTTCGCATCTGATGACGACATGGTATTGGATGCGGCCGATGTAAATCAAAATGCATTGGAAGATGTAAAAAACAAGATATCTAAAGAACTGACAAAGAATCCTAAAGTGTCATTGGAAACCATTATTTCGCAATTTCAAGCTATTCCATATGGATTCTCACCAATTGATACGCAATGGCTAGTTGCTAAGCTGTTCGTTGACGGTAAAATAGACATTGAGAGTGATGGTGAAAAAATCCTTGTTAAGGATGAACATTATTCTAATAAGCAAAAAGCTGATTTGTTCTTAAAGAATCAAAAGAGACTCGCATTGACGATTAAGCAAGATATTCCGATGAAGCAACGTAAGACGTTGAAAAATTTGGCTAAAGAGGTCTTTGGTAAGCGCGCCTTTCAGGATGAGACAGACGATGGTATGGTGCTTGAATTGCGAGATGCAACAATCAAGTATGAATATGACCGATTGTCAGATTACGAGGGGCGTGATTCAAAATTCCCTGGGCACGTTGAATTGCAAAAGGGAATTCAGTTGCTCAAGCGATTGCTGGGTGTGAAAGATACGGCCGAATTTTATGCGCAAATGTCGTCTATGGAGGAAGAATTGCTTGATTGGCATGAAGCTATGGAAGACAAAGATGTTAAGGACTTTTATGGTAATAAATCTTCTCAAGCAATCTGGGAGCAAGGAATAAAGAATGTTGATATTTATCATCGTTCCGAAGGCTTTATCACGAATGTTGAGCTAAATGAACTTGTAGACAACTTGGAATCGTTAATCAAATCAGGCACGGCTAAGAAAGTGCAAGATGTTAAAGCAAAGAATGAAGAGTTTTCAAACCTGTTTAACTCGGTTCTGGATGATGAACAACAAAGAGTAATCTTGAGGGTACAGGATTACCAAGAACGTGGAGAAACGCTGATTTCTGAGACTGATTTGAGCGATTCTACAAAGTCACTGTTAACGTCAGATTATATTTCTGAAATGGAAAACATTCGATCTCAGGCTACTGAGGCTGTTGATTTAGAAACTTTGAATGGTAAGCTACCGTTGGCTAGTTCAAAGCTTAATCAATTGATGGCTAAAGTTCAGTCAGAAGTGGCGAAGCGGCAAGTGCTGCCTGTTACTCATGAAGATGGGGATGAAGTGCAAAGTAAACCTGCTGGACCAGTCAAGATTCCACGCTTCGAAAGTTTACGTGATTATACCGGTGCAACGAGCTGGCACATTACTTCTGAGTCGGACTTGGATGTGCAACTAGCAGAATTAAAGCAACGAATTTTGGCACAACTAAATGATGGGAAAACATCATTTATTGATTTGAACATCTAAAAAATTAGTCCAAGAATCTGTTCTTGGACTGTACATAACCTAATGAAGGCGAGAATTAAAAATGGACAAACGGGCAATAAATAATTTTGCCGTTAAAGCACGTCGTGACTTGATTCGTGATATTACGAATAAGCTAGGGCTACTTGGTATTGATGAAGATGGCATTCAAGAAAAACGTGCGGAATCAACAGCTGAAATCGAGTATTATGGTGAGTTGGCTTACGAGATTAGTGGTGATGATATCAGGTTACGCCGTGAACTAGTGAGCCACTTAAAGTCACGTGTAGCTGAGGATTGGAATACGTTGCTTCAGGACTTTATTGAAGAGGTAGCATATACCTGGTTCAATCGAATTATTGCGATTCGATTTATGGAAGTTAATGACTATTTACCATCTAAAACACGAGTTCTATCATCTGAAAATGGGCGTACAGAGCCTGATATTTTGACAGAAGCGTTTGATATTGAAGACGATTTGCGCGGATTTAACAGCAATCAACGTGCTTTGTTAGCTAAAGCACTTGATACTGAAATTCCAGAAGACTTGGATAAGGCGTATACAATGCTATTCATTAAGCAAGCTAATGCATTGAATGACAATTTGCCTTATCTGTTTGAGCGTACCAGTGATTACATGCAATTATTGTTCACCCCCAGCTATCACGATGGGGTCATTAAGGACTTGATTGATGGTATTCCAGAGAGTGACTTTGATGTGCAGCTTGAAGGTCAAGTTGAAATTATTGGCTGGCTCTACCAGTACTATAATGAAGAACCTCATAATGCAGTAGTAAATATAAATGGAGGTACTGTCAAAACTAATGACATACCTGCAGCCACACAACTATTTACTACTGACTGGGTTGTTCGATATATGGTTGATAACTCATTGGGAAAATATTATCTTGAACGTAATGCTCATTCAGAGTTAGGAACTCATCTAGAATTTTTACTTCCTGATAGCTTGGAGATGGTTTCTGATGATTTAGACGTTACCCAAATTAAAGTAATTGATAACGCAATGGGTTCAGGACACATTCTCGTGTACGCATTTGATGTTTTGATGAAGATGTATGCTGAGCAAGGGTATTCGTCTCGCGAAGCATCAAGCCTAATTCTTGAAAACAATTTATTTGGATTGGAAATAGATAAACGCGCTTATCAACTGGCTTACTTTGCACTTATGATGAAAGCTCGCGAGTATAATCGTCGAGCTTTAACTTCGAATATTTCACCAAAGGTTTATGTTTTTGAGGACACTTCAAACATCAATGACAACTATTTCGAAAGTCTACCTGTGTCTGAATCTAACATTCAAGATTTGAAATACATTGTGTCTCTTTTCCATGATTCACGTACGCTAGGATCAATCATTCAAATCGATAAACCTGTAAAAACAGGTAATTTGCGAACAGTTCTAACTAACATTCCACAGGACACTTCGCTAGACTTAAACAACACTCGTGAAATTACTTATCAACTATTGCGTCTGTTAGACATAGTTGAAACAATGCAAAATAAGTACGAAGCAGTCATCACGAACCCGCCATATCTAAACAAAATGAACAAGGTCCTGAAAGAATATGTGAAAACGCATTATAAAGATTATTCAAGTGATTTGTTTTCCGTTTTTATTTGGCACAACATCAACATGACAGTGACCAACGGATATGCCGCATATATGACTCCATTTGTATGGATGTTCATAAAGAGTTACGAGAATTTGCGAAAGTCAATTTTGAACACTAAACTAATTTCTAGCCTGATTCAAATGGAGTATTCTGCCTTTGAAGAAGCTACAGTTCCTATCAATACGTTTGTTTTAAAAAATTCAAGCACATCGGAAAATGGTGTGTATATTAAATTGTCTGACTTTAAAGGTGGCATGGACGTTCAAAAAGTGAAAACATTAGAAGCGATTGAAAATCCCGATGTTGATTATCTATATCGAACTAACCAATCGAATTTCAATAAAATTCCGGGTAGTCCTATTGCCTATTGGGCTTCAGATAATTTGTTAAGAGATTTTGAGATTGGTCAACAAATGGATACATTAGTCGAACCGAGAGTTGGATTGCAAACTGGCGATAATTCGGTATTTTTACGTCAATGGTTTGAAGTTAGTTACGCTAAAATTGCGGTCGATGCTAAAAACATCCCCGAATCGGTCTCATCAAACAAAAAATGGTTCCCTTACAACAAAGGGGGGGCATATCGAAAGTGGTACGGAAACTATGACTATGTAGTTAATTGGGAGAATGATGGCCAAGACATTAAGAATTTTAAATTTCCAAACGGCAAGCAACGTTCCGTTGTTCGAAATCCTAATTATTACTTCCGTGAAGCAATAACCTGGTCTCTAATTACTTCGGGTGGATTCAGCATAAGATATAGGAGCGCTGGTAGTATACATGATGTTTCGGGGATGTCTGCATTCTCATCAAGTCATGATAAGTTAATGAACATTCTTGGCCTGATGAACACTCCAATCGGAAATCATGTGTTTAAAATGTTAAATCCAACCATCAATTTGCAAATTGGTGACTTTAATAGTTTCCCAGTCCTTGATAAGGCTATTGATAATCCTGAAATAAATGAGAAGGTGACTGGAGCAGTCGCAATTTCTAAAAATGATTGGGACTCATTCGAGACATCTTGGAACTTTAAAATGCACCCATTGATACGTCATATCGATGAACATAATCGAAATTGGAACCTTAAAGAAGCTTTTGAAGTGTGGAAAAGTGAAACACAAGATAGATTTGATCAATTGAAGGACAATGAAGAAGAATTAAACCGTATTTTTATTGATTTATATGGTCTGCAAGACGAATTGACACCAGACGTAGCGAACAAGGATGTTTCCGTGCGCTTAGCAGACGAGGTTCGTGATATAAAGTCGTTCTTATCATATTTCGTGGGACTTGTATTTGGACGTTATTCTTTGGATGTGCCGGGATTGATTTATGCTGGTGGCGATTGGAATTCTGATCAATACAAGTCTTTCCAACCTAATAAGGATAATGTTCTGATTTTGTCTGATGATGCATACTTTAATGATTCTCGGGACATTATCAATCGTTTGAAAGAGTTCTTGAGAGTTGCATTTGGAAATGAGAATGTTCAGGCAAATCTAGAATATATCGCTCAAATTGTCGGCAAAGGTGGCGGCACCGCGGAAGAAAAGATTCGGCAATACTTCATCAAAGATTTTTATGCAGATCATGTCTCTGTGTACTCAAAGAGGCCCATCTACTGGGAATATAACTCTGGAAAGAAAGAAGGGTTACGAGCATTGATGTATGTTCACCGTTATGATGCCGACACAACAGGAATGATAAGGACGGACTATTTGTTGCCACTTCAGGAAGCCTATGAAAACGCACTGGCCAATTTCGAATCACTTGTTGAATCAGAAACAGTAGCAAAGATTCGTAAGGTTTACGAAAAGAAAGTAACTCGTTTAACAAATCAAATTGATGAAATGAAAATGTTTGATCAAGTATTGCAACACTTAGCGACGGCACGAATTGAAATTGATTTAGATGATGGTGTGGTCGAAAATCATGTAAAGATCCAAGACGGACAAAAGTTGTTAACAAAAATAAAATAGTGGAAAAGGAGATTCCAATTTTGGAATCTCCTTTTTTGTGCCAAATATTGTGCCAATTATTTTATAGCTTGAAGAAGGATTATTATTTTGTTATCGTCCTGTTCTTCCATTTCTTTAATAATGTGCAAGTATGTCTGCTGTGTTGTGGTAACATTGCTGTGGCCTAGTCTCTTTGACACAGAAAGGAGATTTACCCCGCTGTACAACAAAATTGATGCATGAGTGTGTCTAAGTCCGTGAAACGGAATTCTTGCGATGCCTAATCCATTCAATTTGGAAGAGAGAATCTTATTTATTTCGGCGCTGACGATGCTATGACTGTTATATACGAAAATTGGATTCGTTTCCGGAATCTTGTGATGGCTGACAAATTTTTGAATAGCTTTAATTGTCTCGGAATCTACGACGATGTCCCTTTGAGATGATTTCGTCTTAGTTGGTTTGAATCCACTATTAAACTTATAGTCCCAAGTTTTAGTTATTGAAATTATATTGTTCTGGGTGTCTATGTCAGCAGGAGTTAGTCCTAATATTTCGGCGAAGCGCATTCCGGTCACGATTGCAACGTAGATTACAAGGTCTTCTAGCATATTTAAATCAAGATGTTTAACAAGTAGCTTGGTCTCTTTGTAGTCTAATGTCATGCGCTGCTTGCGAGGTGGAGTCCCGTTAATTACAGTTTTTCTCGTGGGATCAATAGAGATGATTTTTTCATCGAATGCATCAAGAAGTGCGGATTTTAGTTGCTTGTGAAATGTGTGTACCGTACGGATGCTATGTGTTTCTGAAAATTTATTGATTTTCTGTTGGTACACAGTACGAGAAAGATCAGAAAGGCGAATTCCCTTAAATAATTGTTTTGCATGTTGCAATGTATTTTGATATTTAATAAAGGTTATCTTTGAAACGGTAGGCTTTTTATACAGATTTATCCAGTGTTCGAAGTAATCTGAGAAAAGCTGTTTGCCAGATTGAAATGAAATTAAATTTGGATGATTTGTTTGGAGTTGAGCTGCTGCAGAAATGGCGTCTGATTTTCTAGGAAACCCAGATTTTCGCAACTTTTTATATTTACCAGATGTATCTTTATATGAAATTTCATACTGCCAGACTGAGCCACGCTTTCGATAACTAACCATAGTTGACCTCCAAAAATATTTTTTGGCTCAAGTTTGGCACATTACAGTGGTTAAGTATAGGGGTGATATTCCAATTTCGATTATGTTCATCGATATGACGAATCAACGGATGCATTTTAAAGTTCCAAGATATCTCGAATGAGTCCCAATCATTGCGACTGAGACTAATATTGCGATGAGCAAATGCTTTAATAGCCGTTGAATCAGCATGGATTCCTAAAACAGGAAAAGTTTGGAAGTTTCCTATTTGCAAACTAATAGTTGGATTCAGCATTTTGAAAATGTATTCCCCAACGGGTGAATTTAATAATGACAATATATATTCAAAAACTGATTTATCTGTACTAAAAGCAGACATCCCTTTAACATCGTGTATCGATCCAAATTCGCGATATCGCAACGAAAAATGACCACTATTCACATCCGACCAGGTTATTGCTTCACGGAAGTAATAATTTGTGTTTTGTGGACGGGATCTGACTTTTCCTTTGGCATCTGTAAAATTACGAATTTTGGCACCGTTATTCTCCCAATTAACAACATAATCATAGTTGCCGTACCATTTACGATAGGAACCACCTTTGTTATATGGAAACCATTTTTTGTTTGATGAGATCGATTCATCGATTGATTTAGCGTCAAACTTAATATTGTTTAATGAAACTTCAAACCACTGGCGCAAAAATCTGTTATTATCTGCAGTTGCAAGACCTTGACGAGGTTCTACTATTTTGTCCATTCTAGTGCCAACTTCAAAGTCATGAATCAAATTAGCACTTACCCAATACGCAATCGGACTACCAGGAATCTTCTTAAAATTCGCTTGGTTAGTTCGATTATACCTATTACCATAAACAGGTAAATTTTTTGGCACTTTACCCGAAGCATCAGAAGTTTTTATTTGATGATACGTTCCAACAAAGGTGGGAAGGTTCACATTTCGAACAATCGTAACGGCTGTACCAAACGCAATACCCATAACGTTGTTTTCCATGTGCATCAAATTTGAAATTGTGAATTTTTCCAAAAGGTACGTTCTCATAGTTTCAAAACTAGATAAAAACATCCAAGACTGCATAGTTACCATAGCATTGTAACCATTTTTTACGATACGTCCATTATAATGCTCCATGAACATTGCGAATAAATCTGATTTCGAATTTGGAAATTGCTTCTTGGCAAAATCAGATAGGGAACTATTCATTCTAGAAGATCCCATATACGGAGGATTTGTGATCACTACCTCGTACATAGCTGATAACGTTTGCCCAACTACCAATGAGTTTTCCAGCGTATCAATTACGTTAATTAAATCAAGAGGGATAGAACTGTTTTTCAAATCTGCCAATGCGTCTTCAATCACATTGAAATCGATATCATCAGTGTTTAAAAGTGACCCCTGTTCATCCCCATGTTCAAACCTGTTTAGTACTTTTTTAATTTCTAATGCAACCGGATTGCTGAATGTTTCTTCAATTGCAGCAAAATCCAAAGCATCAAAACCAGAAGTGCTTGGAATATCGTAAACGTGGGCAGAATTTTCATCAGACAACCCACGTCGGACATATTGCCTGTATTTCATCATCAAAGCGAAATAAGCCAATTGGAATGCTCGTCTATCAATATCCATCCCAAATAAATTATTATTTAAAATAGATGTTGCGGCTTCATTCTTTGAATAGCCTTCCGATTGATAAATATCCATTAACAAGTCAAACGCATACACTAAAATGTGTCCACTTCCCATTGATGGATCTAGCACTTTTAGTTTCTGAATATCTTTGTTCAAGATATCGTTCTCAACAGAAAGATTGGTTTCAACATCGATGGGTTGATCTGCATCTTCCATGTAATATTCCCAACCGAAATTTTGAGCGATTTCCTTCTCACTTGTAAAGGAAGGACGAGTTTTAAGAACGTTCATCCAGTATTTACCCACTGAATTTTGGACCATATACTTAACGATCCAATCTGGAGTAAAAATTTGTGTTACTGAAGCTATTTCAACATCTCGAAACTTATGAGATTTAGGTTGACCGATAGCTTTATCTTTCGACTCTTCATTATAGTACTGGTAGAGCCAGCCAATAATTTCAACTTGGCCTTCAAGTTGCACATCAAAATCACTCTCAGGAATACCATCAATCAAGTCCTTAATGACCCCATCGTGATAGCTGGGGGTGAACAATAATTTATATGTTATAATAGGGGATGCTGACTAATTTTGATATAATGAATTAAACACCGTTTATGACGGGACAACGTATAAAAGGAATGAGTATCAGTACATGGTTGAATTAAATACAGGGGAGATTGTTGAACGAATTCGTACGTTATTCGCGCAAGGAAAACAGTTTGTTTTTTGGTATGACGCAAATGCGGATTTCGCAGATAATATCGGAGAAATCACTGCACAATTGACTCAAACGACAATTGAAATGCTTCCGGGTGAACAATTTAAGACTAAGTTAGAGGTTTTGAGTCTTGAGAAGAATGGGGAAGCTGCATTAATATATTCGCCTGCAAAAAAGCCTGGCTTATCACAAAATTTAATGGCCGATGTAGAACGCTACTCGGTTGAATTTACAGCGGACGCAACTGTAATGCTTCGTGAAGAATTAGGACTGGAAGAGAAACACCAAGAGTTTGTTGTGGACAACATGAAGTTCTTCGGAAATAAGGAGCGCATTAATAAATTTAAGGCGTTAACTAAAGACCGAAAAATTAACAATCCAGTTATTGTTATTTTAGCCGCTCTTGCAAAGGCTAACGGCATTTCATCTCTGGACATTCTTAAGTCGGTTATTCAAACGGACTTAGAAGATAATCAAGCGTTGAATGAGTTTAAAAAATTCAATGTTTATGATCAGTTTTGGCAAGGAATGAGTAGCCAATTTGGTTATTTTTCTTCAGAGCCGAAGTTGAAAGAATTGTTAAGTGGTATGCTTGTTATTACGGCATTCGATCAAATGGAACTGGATCTTCCTTCCCAAGTAAATGTTTATCAATCGTTTGCGAAGACTAATGTTATAGCTGCAGTTTCGCAATTGATGAATATGGCTAATTTCACGTCTCGTATGAAACAAATTGCCGATGAAGTCTGGCAATTTATTAACGGAGAATCGGTTTTTAAAAACGTTGAGATGAATGATTTGATTAAATCTGATGTATTTAGAAATTTTGATTTAAAAATCATGGATTGGGCTGCTACTAGTTTAGTGAACTCAGAACTTCAGCCTAATGGGGTTGATTTACGTTTCTTGACTCATGAACGACAGGATACGATGTATGCGAATGAGTACGAATCGGCGTACAAGATGATTCGAAAGGCGATACCAGTATTAGCTGGTAAAGCGTTTGGTGATTACGAAAACGTAGAAAAATTTGCAGAAGCGTATGTGGATACAAAAAACGGGCTTGCTAATATCGATACATCATATCGTAAGTTTGTTGACTATCGTTGGACGTTAGATTCTGAATTGTTTGACTCGTTTGATACGCTTGCACAACGTGTAGAACAAAGCTATTTAAATGGCTTTTTGAACCCGATGATTAAGCGCTGGTCTGATGTGTATGATATTAAGTCCATTGAATCACAAAAATTGCAGAGAAATTTCTATCGAAACAAGGTTGCTTCAAGCAAAAATCCAGTTGTCGTAATTGTTTCTGATGCATTGAGGTTTGAGTCAGGACAAGATTTAGCGAAGTTTATTAATAGAGAAAATCAACTATCTGCTGAAGTTGATTATATGATTACCGGCGTGCCGTCGGTGACATACTTCGGTATGCCGTCATTACTTCCTCATGAAGAGCTGACGTATGATGCGTCGGTGCCTACGGTTTTGGTGGATGGTGTTAAAGCAACAGATTTGGCTTCAAGAGAGTTGGTTTTGCAAAAACGCAATGCTAAATCAATGACGATTGCTGCAGATAAGGTGATGAGTACCAAAACGGAAGACCTAAAGTCTGAATTCGTGGGCAAAGATGTTATTTACGTATATCACAACGGCATTGATGCAATTAGCGACAATGCAAAAACCGAACGTAAAACGTTCGAAGCGACTGCTCAGACTGTCAGCGAAATTCAATCAATTATCAAGCGGTTAAGAAGCGCAAATCGCACAAACTTTATTGTGACTGCGGATCATGGATTTATTTATCGTGATTCCGAACTGGACACCACAGATAAGATTGATCTTAAGCCAGCTAACTTTATGAAAAAAGCACCAAGATACGCCGTTTCGAAAGAAAAATTTGAACAGACGGGCGTTGATTCAGTGGCGATTAGTGATGTTTTGGACAATGACCAAGAGGAAATAGTGTACTATCCAACTTCCGCAAACGTCTTTATGTCGCAAGGGGCTGGTAAAAATTACGTTCACGGCGGTGTTTCGCCACAAGAAATGATTGTGCCGGTGATTGCTGTTCACTCAAAGCGTGGGGCAGATACATCTGAAACTGTGGAAGTTCAACTGAGTCCAGTCCCACACCGCATTACTTCTCGAACTATTATTGTCAGCTTTAACCAATTGCAACCAATTAGTTCCGACGTGAATGGCGCTACGTTTGAAGCGAAGTTTGTGGACCAAGCGGGTGACGTCATTTCTTCTACGGAAGTTATTAATGCGTTTAGTGATGACCAAAATCCAAGTAAGCGAATTATTAAGAAACGCTTTGTAATCGCGGACCAAGTGTATGATCAAACGCAAAGTTACTTCTTGATTGTCGAAAATGTTGAAAATAAGCAAGAAATAATTCGCGAAGAATTTACGATGGATCTTGCAATCACTGGAGGTTTCGATTTTGACTTTAGTTAATGATGACAACAACTTACACGATGACTTAGAGAGTTCAAATGACGACGTAGATATTACTGCCACTGAAGTTTTAGCCTCTGGGAGTGATAGTAATTTCGACTTGCTGGACAAGTTGGAAATTAACTTTCCTGGTCGTTTTGTTCGTAAGGATTTGACGCAGCGAATCAAAGAAGGCGCAAACGTGCCGTCTTATGTGTTGGAGTATCTGCTTGGTATGTATGCAAACTCATCGGATCCAGCAACTATCGAGCAAGGTGTAGAAAACGTCAAGAAAACACTAGCAAACAATTATGTTCGTCCAGACGAGGCGGAGAAAATTAAGTCAAAAATTCGAGAGAACGGTGCTTATACCGTAATTGATAAATTGACTGTTACTTTGAACACGCGATTAGATCGGTATGAGGCGGCGTTCAGTAATTTAGGCATTACGGGAGTGCCAGTGGATTCACGTTATCCTCAGGATTATGAGCGTTTGCTAGGCGGAGGTATCTGGGCGATTGTGCGACTAAGTTATTATCACGATGATATGGAAAGTGATAGCACAGCGCCATTCAATGTAGAAAAGCTTACTCCAATTCAAGTTGCCGGACTGGACATGTCTGAAGTTCGACAGGGAAGAGAAAAATTCACTACGGACGAGTGGATCGATTTGTTGCTTCGAACGATTGGGATGGAACCAACTCAATTTGAAAAGCGACAAAAGTGGTTATTCATTTCACGTCTAATTCCAATGGTGGAAAACAACTACAACTTCGTGGAACTGGGTCCTCGTGGAACCGGAAAGTCACACGTGTATAAAGAATTATCACCAAATTCTATTTTGGTTTCAGGTGGTCAAACGACTGTTGCAAACTTGTTTTATAACATGAGCCGCCACCAAGTAGGGCTGGTTGGAATGTGGGATACTGTCGCTTTCGACGAAGTAGCGGGTATTACATTTAAAGATAAAGACGGCGTTCAAATTATGAAAGACTACATGGCATCGGGATCATTCGCACGAGGCAAGGATGAAATTCAAGCAAGTGCGTCAATGGTGTTTGTTGGAAATATCAACCAAAGTGTAGATGTTGTTATGCGGACATCACATTTGTTTGATCCATTCCCCGATGTAATGGCCAACGATTCGGCATTTTTGGACCGAATTCATAATTACTTGCCTGGCTGGGAAATTCCAAAGTATAAGCCTTCTTTTTTTACAAAGGGATATGGCTTCATCACTGATTATTTTGCGGAAGTGATGCGTGAGTTGCGTAAAATTTCATATGGTGATGCTTTCGAAGCGTACTTCAAACTAGGGAATCAATTGAATCAACGTGATACAATCGCGGTTCGTAAGACAGTGTCTGGAATGATCAAGCTTATCTATCCTCATGGAGAGTTTAGCAAGGAAGACGTTGAAGAAGTACTTCGATTCGCCATTGAAATGCGACGCCGTGTTAAGGAACAACTTAAGAAAATTGGTGGCATGGAGTTTTTCGATGTGAACTTAAGTTACATTGATAATGAAACGTTTGAAGAGAAGTTTGTCGCAGTACCTGAACAAGGATCTTCAACATTAATTCCTGTTGGAACTGAGAAGCCGGGGCATGTTTACTCAGTCGGTTATGATGCTGGAAACCGACTGAGTTTGTTTAAGATTGAGACTCAAATGACTGCGGGTAACGGCAAGTTTGCGACTACTGGTATTGGTGGTCACCGTGGCGCGAAGGAAAGTATGGATACAGCATATAAGTATCTGAAAGCAAATGCAGGCCAGGTTAGTGGTACTATCTCGTTGTCACAACATGACTTTATATTGAACGCTACCAACTTAAATAATGGCTTGATGACAGACCATTTGTCATTGGCGACGTACCTTGCTTTGATTTCAATTAGTCTCGCAAAGCCAACTGTTGATAGCCTTGTTGTTGTAGGAGATTTAACAATTGGCGGATCAGTAGTTAAGCCTGAGAATCTTGCTGATACGCTACAGGTTGCACGGGATAGCGGTGCAAAGAAAGTGTTACTACCAATGACCTCAGCTGCCGATTTTGGTACTGTCCCTAGCGATTTGCTAGGATCATTTACAATTATTTTCTATAATACGATTGAAGAAGCTGCTTTTAAGGCTTTGGGTGTTGAATAGTTACAACATATAGTGATTTTAATACAACTATTGGGTTGATTCGTTTGAATCAACCCTTTTTTGTCTGCATTTGCTCTATTAAAAAACTAAAATTTGAATGGTTTTATGATATATAATAAAGGTATCTATTAATAGGGCGGATGATGAAAATGACGGTGAAATCAGATAAACTTGTAATTCAAAATATTCCCTATTCCGAAAAAGGACTAAAAGGTTTAGAACGCATATCACCTGCCGACCGGCAGGTGGCGCTGGTGTCAAAACTGTAAACCCAGATTCTAGGAAAGGAGATGCCTAGTGTCCGTTTCGGATACTTTACAGCTAATGATTGGTTTTGGGACATTTGTCTTGATACTGGTTGGATTAGTTGTTGAGCTGATAAAAAACAGCAACAAAAAATGATCATCTTGCTTTAGCTGGGCTGATGATCATTAGATGAATTATTAACTTAGCCACCGTCGATACGGGTTTGCTAGGAGTCGTAGTTAGCGCTACGGCTCTTTTCTATGTCTTTATTATAGCATAGCTTTTTCTTTTGTCACAAATTTAATGTTTTGTTCGCTTGCTTAAACGAACGCTTGTTCGTATAATGAATTATACACAATTGTTTTTGGAGGTTGCTGATGGAAAACGCAATCACAACTGAATATGATTATAGCAAAGAAAATCGTGGCGTGTTTTTTTTAATTGATTCAAAAAGTTTCTATGCCAGTGTTGAGAATGTTGAGCGAGGCTTTAATCCACTAAAGGGCGATCTAGTTGTGATGTCTGAACAAGCAAACACGAATGGTGGTTTAGTCCTAGCGGCCTCACCAACAGCTAAGAAGGACTTAGGCATTAGTAATGTGATGCGCCAGCGTGATTTACCTGATGTGCATGGCTTATTTATCGCACACCCTAGGATGAATAATTATATTGCTGAAAACCTAAAAATCAATAATATTTATCGTCAATATACCGATGATATTAATTTGCTGCCGTACTCGATTGATGAGTCTATTTTAGACGTAACCCACTCTTGGCGGTTGTTTGGTAAAACTCCTGAGGAAGTCGCTTTTAAAATTCAAAAGCAAGTTAGAGCGGAAACAGGTGTCTATTTAACAGTTGGCATTGGTGACACGCCTGTGCTCGCAAAAATAGCCTTGGACATTGACGCAAAACATACAAAAAACCTGACGGGTATTTGGCACTATGAGGATGTGCCGACAAAATTGTGGCCAATTACGAAACTGGATGATGTCTGGAGTATTGGTTCCCGCACAGCACATAAACTTGAAGTGATGGGTATCCATTCAATGTACGATTTGGCGCATCAGGACCCTTATCAATTTAGAGCCAAAATGGGATTGGTTGGCGAGCAATTGTTTGCCTTATCTTGGGGCATTGATCGTACAGATATGGCTGGGGTGGTCGTGCCTAAAAGCAAATCATATAGTAATTCCCAGGTATTACCGCGTGATTATAAACGAAAAGAAGAGATTGAAATTGTTGTCCGTGAAATGGCAGATCAAGTGGCGACCAGGATTAGATCACATAAGAAACAAACTTGTTTGGTAAGCTTGTTTATCGGGTATTCTTTTGCCGAAAGTGAACGCCAGGGAAGTCATGGTTTTAGAAAGCAACAAAGGATTGATCCAACTAATGATACCCGCAAACTAATGGCAATTATGGTGGCTTTGTTTGAAAAGCATTGGCATGGTGAAGTGATTCGTAATATTGGGATTGATTATGGCGGCTTAATTGAGGACACTGGCGTACAGCTTGACCTCTTTGAACAACCAGAAAAATCAATTAAATCCAATAAGATTGATCAAGTTGTTGATGAAATTCGAAAACGGTTTGGCACCACAGCCCTGATGCGGGCAATGTCCAAAGAAAAAGGCGGTACGGCGATTAACCGTGCCAGCCTTGTTGGTGGTCATAACGGAGGTAACAGCTATGAGTGATGCAGAATTTAGTAAGATGATTAACAATTACTTTCAAAACGACTATCGCGTGCGTGGTAAGGTGAAGTGGAATGGCTATTTTCTGTCAGACCATACCTCAGCTTTAAAACGTGAAGCACAGGCAAAAAATGCCGTACCTGTTAAATTACCAATGATGTCCTTAACGGATTGTCAAAATATCTTACGTCATGCGGCAGCAAATTATGAATTTGTGACGGTACAACAAAATATTGAGGACACGGATGGCAATTTAGTGCCTAACACAACAGGTTTGGTTGATGGCTTTTCGGATTTAGGAGTGTATATTAATGAAACCTATATTGCCTTTGAAAACATTAGAGCGGTGGTGAAAGAAGAATGAATCAAATTGATGCTATCATTGTAGATATTAAAAAGATGTTTGCTAAACAGCCTAACACAATCTATGAGGTGAGGGTAGTTGATCAGATCTACTCAAAGAAGGTCAATATTTTCTTTGAATACTATAAAATTGGCAAAGCAACACACTCACAACAAATAGCTCGCTTAGACAGTGAGTACAGAGAACAGATACCTGAAATCATTACTAAAATTCGCAAAGAAACTGGGCTAACAGTTAACACTAATATTTAAAAGTGTTACTCAAAAGATGATATAATACACAAGTAAATGATACCAGTGGCATTTACAACGCGCTTAACCATTGGATACCGAATGATATAGTTCGGTAAAAGCTCTGATTATTCAGGGCTTTTTATTTTGTTATGAATTGTGATGACGCGGCCAATATATCATTAGTGATAATACAAGTGAAAGAATGAGAATAATTAGCACCAGCATCGCTAAGATACTTTTGATGCCAAAAACAATAGCCAGACTTATCAAAATAATAAGTGATAAATAAAAGTACCAATATGAAATGAAATGACCAACAAATAGGATACTCAAATACAGGATGGTGCCCATGATGTGGCCAAATAGCCAAAACAGAAACATTGCTAATAGACATAAACAAAAGATTAACATGCTAGGTTCCTCCTAATTAGAGAGTTGTGTGAGACAAAGTGAAAAAAGCTCCTTTGTCACTGAGGGATAATTCAATAGATTCTTAATACCAAAATGCGTTTGCGTATAAGCGCAGACCAGATAACCAAAATACCAGTCATGGCCTGATTCACTCAGACCATCTGGGTGGTCAACAAAAAGACGTTGCAGTCGCTTTAAAATACGCGGACCAAAAATAGCATCGTCAAAGATTGCTTGTGCTAAACCTGGGTAAATATATTGGCCATTGCTTTCTAAAATGGCTGATCCTTTAACATCAGTAGTGGTAGACAATGATTTAGTTGTGAGTTTTGACATGAGTTTTCTCCTTATGGGACAGGTGACCAGTATCAATCCAGCTACGCGTTGCTTTATAAGCGGACTGCTTGAAAGCCAAGCAAGCTAAGACATAAAAGCCAGCCAGGGTGAGCAAGACATACAGCATCGTGCCATTGATGACCATTAATAAAATATCCAAACTGATAATTGTTGCGGCAATAGTAGTGATAACTTTGGTAATTCGATTCATAGTAGTTCTCCTTCATTATGTACGCACCAGGCAGAAACTGTTTCCTGTCGGCCCTGCCTGTGATTGGTGTGTTATCTCGTTTTGACGAAGAACATAGGGACACAAGCAGCGCAGAATACAAGGGTGAGCGTAGCGAATTTACGAAGCCCTTGTATTCTGTGCTAGTGCTTGTTGCTGTGGTATCATCACCACAGCTTACAAGTCACTGGTTGTGGCACAATGTTTGACTCAAAGCGAAGTGGCACCCAAGATCTTGGCAGGACTAGCGTAGCGTGTTTGATCCCGCTTGCGGGTCTGGGGAACACGGCAAAAAATTTTACCGCTCATCATCTTCACGCGCAATCATAATCACACCGACTAGGTAATATAAAATATAGACCAGCATGGTAATTAGCATGAGAAGTTTAAAAACGAATACACCCATAAGCACACACTCCTATCTGTGATTAAAATTCCTCGTAGTCTGTTGTCTCTTGTTTGTATTCCGCACTGATTTCACGTAAATCTAAATCATCTGCCCCCAAAATCACTTTTTCGTCAAAATAGTGACGTTTACCAATTTCAACAGCTAGTGTCAGTTTCTGTTCATCTGTGAGTGTGTCAGGGACATTAACTGCCACTGTTTTAACCAATGTTTCCATATATTTAACGTTGACGGTTGCCATATTATTCCCCTTAAATTGTGGTTCTTAGGGTAACGTGTTTACCCTCAGCCAATTCTTCCATGATAAATGCGCTTAATCGCAGTGCTTCATCATCTGATAAAACAATTTCGCCAGAACTATTGCTTTGATTTTCGCTTACCAGTATTTCTGAGCCACCCATAGGTTGTTTATCAGACCATGAAAAGTAACGTATGGCTATATTTTCAATAACTTCATCATTCATTGTCATCTGTCTCCTGTTGGTTTTGCGTGTAATAGGTTAGTCCGTTTTCTTCAACTTGATTGAACATTTGGATAAAGTCCTTATCAAGGATGTTTTTCTTTTTGTTCAATTCAAATTGTGACCAAGTAAATTCCATTGCTTGATATTGACTTGGCGTAATACTGCTAGGCTTTACTTTGGTATCAAGGCAGAGCATAGCTTGGTAAAACAACTTTGGGCTTTCTTTTTGCAAAGCTTGCAAAGTGTTGAAAATGGTGTTGACTAATGAAACACTAACGTTTGCTTCAACCATTTCTTCAAAGCCTTTACTTAATTGCGCTTTATAGTGACTAGTTGGCACTTTGGTCTCATTGAACAAATAAGTCATATCAGCGATTGATTGTGCCATTTTGGCGATTGGTAATTTACTAAAATCATCATAGAATTGCTTTGTCATTATTTTTTCTCCAGTTCATCAACATTGACTAATTTAATATTGTTGCCGTATTGGGTGGCTAAAAAGGCAAACGTGGCTTTCAAAATATAATCTGTAGAACGATTAACGCCATAGATTTGTAAATAAATTGGGTAGCCATGCGTGAGAACAACTTGCTTATCAGTTGAGGCATAACGCACGGTATGACCGCTGTTGCGAATGAGTTGATAATAAACTTCCATAAGAAATAAACCTTTCCAAAAGAAATAAACCTTTCCAAAACTTTTTCCTATTGGCAATCGCTCCAATTGAGCTGGTTGCGTCGTGACGGGTAACAATTGGCATGATAACCAAAGAAACACAAGGATTGCGCAGCAACTTGCCACGTCCTTGTGTTTCTTTGTAGAGACTGTTTGGCGCTTGCGACTTACAGACTCTTTATCATGCGATTGTGAAAACGGCACAGAGCAAACAGAACAATTTGGTGCGATGCGAACGGAAGTGAGCCTTTTGAACCCCCAATTAACTTTACTGGTGTGGTATCAACCACGCCTGTCAAGTTAATGATCAGGGGGACTGGGGGAAGGGTCATGACTAAAAAATAGTCATGGCTTGTTTTATTGAGATATTGATTGAACAATAGCATCAAGAATTGTATCAATTGAAACAGTCGCTAGAATGTCTCCATAATCTTTGAAGTAAGTCCCGTTATGTCTCGCTAGACCATTACTAGCCACGGTTATTTCATCACCATTTTTTAGGGTTGCAATCATCACACCATTGGTAGTGATTAGCTTATTTACAATTTCAAATGGGTTAGTTTCTGTCATTTTGTTGCTCCTTGTCTGATTTTGGTGAGTGATAGTCTGGGTTGTTTAGCCACCAGGCATTCATGATTTTAAACAACTTTTTACGAATGGTTACTGCACTGGCTTTGGGGTTGCCACATACTAGTTCCGTCACATCATTATTAAAAACAAGATTGGATAATGGATATTCTGCAAACCGCAATGAGAAAAAATAGTCATAATCACCGTCATTGTAGTCATTACGATACGCTTGCAAGTGAATTGGTTTTAATTTTGAGTCACAATCACGCCAGCTCAATAATTCTGTAGTTATTGAAATATTTTGTTCAATCATCATATAGTCTGTTGTCAAACCTTGTTGAGGGCTATACCATGCCATAATGTCTCCTTTACATCCAATCGGGTCTTTCATCACCATCAATACTGCCGTGAATATGATTGACTAGACTTTCGTTTGTGACCGTGATGTTGTTGTCTGCCACGTAGCCAATTGTTAATCTATCGAATTTCTCATTTAGATGTTGATGGTGTACCCAATTGTTGTTGACGGGGTAATAAAGTCCTAGCTCGGATAACTCGTCTTCCAATCCCGACCAGACATTAGCCGTCAAATCATATTCATCATAGCCTTTAGCCTCATAAACAAGTTCTACGGCTTGGATAGCACCGCTAGGAATGAGTACCATTGCTGAATTTTGTAAGTAGGTCTCCATTCTAATAATTCTGATATTCATATTTCACCACCATTCTGTATAGTACAAATTTTCTGAATCACTGTTGTAAGTAAATTCTTTCTGAAGAAAATGCCGTGTGTCTCTCAACACTTCAAAATAATAGCCGTCATAGTCTGTACTACCAAAGAAAAACCCTGATGCCGTAGGTAACAACTCTAGTGCCAAAGCATGGCTTGCCAAAACCTGTTCAATATCACTCGTTAAAGCCTCTAAGTCATCACGAGTGATAGCAATCTTCAATTGGTCATTAGGGTCTAAGTCAAAGCGTCTTACAAACCAATCTCTAATTTGATTGGCTTTACGCCATGAGTGAATAATGACGGCTTTACCTGTTTGCTTGTTCTCTGTTTGTAAATACATATCTAAGCCCATAGTCTTGTCCTCCTGTTGGCCTGTTTTGTGACCAATTTATTCTTATTGCGTTGTGAACGGAGAAACTAAAACAAGCCAGGGCGGGTTTGCAAAGCTCGCGTAGCGACACGCAGGGCTTGGCCTTGCAAATTTAGCCCCAAATCTTTGGACTTTAGTCCTTAGATTTGCTTGACTTGTTAGAGTTTTGGTAGGCACAAAAGCAAGAATAGATGGTGCATAACAGCCAGCAGGCAGGAAAGCCATCACATTTAAACGGTTTGAAAATCGTTTGAATGTGATGGCTTTTTTTGAACCCCCAATTAACTTTACTGGTGTGGTATCAACCACGCCTGTCAAGTTAATGATTAGGGGGACTGGGGGAGGTTTGCTTAGTCTCAGGAAAAACCATTTACTTTTATGAGGTTATTTAAAAGGTTGATATATTGACCCTATATTAAACAAAAAGGGAGCTACAAAATGGCTAAAAAAACGATTGACCAACAAATCAAAGAAAAGCAAACACGTTTGGATGAACTAGATTTACAAGCAAAGGCAATTCAAGACGAAAAGCGGGCCATCAAAAAAGACATCAAACAACTTAATGACGCTCTTGTGGCTGAATTGGGACGGTCACTGTTAGCCAAAATGAACTTGAAAACAGATGATATTGACCAGGCATTTGCTGAATTGAATCACTTACCAATTGACAAACAAGTTGGAGGACAAGCTCATGGCGATCAGTAAAGAAGAACGTGCGCAGCTAAAATTATTACCAATTCGTGGCTATTGCGATTGGAAGGGTATTCCATACACGACGGACACTCCCACTGAGTTACGTATGGTTGATCATGACAGTTTGGTGGTTAGGACAAAATTAAACCGCTTTGTCTGGAACTCAACTGGGGTTAAAGGCGATTTGGTTGATTTCATTCATTACTACGAATTAGGTAAATCAGATGGTGACAGTAAAGGTGCCGCTATTAAAAATCAACTGGCTTACGCACGCTTTGTCAAAGGTGAAAATATTGATGTCTCTAAACTGTACGAAGACAACACACCGCGTTACAAGTTTGATTATGACAAGGTCTTCAAAACTCAAGAAACAAACGTAGCCAAAGATTATTTAGTTAATCAACGCAAGCTCAATCCACAGTTCGTTGACAATTTATTGAAAAGTGGCGCAGTTGTACAAGGTAGCCGTTACCGTGAAGGTGATAAGTTGCATCAAAACCCTGTCATCTTTCCCTGGAAGGATGTGAATGGCAAAATTGTTGGCGCTGATCGTCAAGGGACTGAACAAGACTTTGAACATTACAAAAAGCGTGGCACATCCAAAAAAATCTTTGCTGGCAGTGATACCTCAACGGGTTATAACCTCTCATTTGGATCAGGTGACAAAACATTGATTTTATTTGAAAGCCCAATTGATTTATTGAGTTATGCGCAACAAAATCATCAAGACATGGTGAAAAGTAACGCCACGCTATTGTCTGTGTCTGGCACTGATGCTAAGCGTGGCTTGCAATATTTGAATGATGCGGTTGCGGCTAAGCAAGCCAAATTTAATAAGATCATTGTGGCTTTTGATAATGATGTCGCAGGATTTAAAGCCGCAGATTACTTTGATCGATTTAGCTTTAAAAATCCAATTACTGGTGAAGCAATTGAAGCAGAACGTCATATTCCCTTACAAGGCAAAGATTGGAACGAACAACTGAAAGCAGGTGTTACAGGCCGTCGTGTCATGAGTATGACGGATAATGCTAATCGCCTAGATGCCTTAGAAAAACTTGCTGTGCAAGAGACACAAACAGGCAAACCTGATTATGTGGATGTCAAAATGAGCACCATTCAACCTGTTAAGCCAACTGTTGAGGAACAAACACCTAAAAAGGGTAAAGAACGCCGTTCCAAAGCTGATCGTCGTAAGGAAAATGCTTTAAAAAATAAGCAGATTATTCAAGAGGCAATGGGAAAGGTGGCTAAGTACCAACAAGATCCCGCTGAACTTAAAAAGCTCCTTGACTTTACCGCGACTGGCTTAAATTATTCGGCTCGTAATTCAATGTTGATTCAACTACAAAATCCAAAAGCCACCTTGTTAAAAGGCTACAAACAATGGTCTGCTGATGGCATCCAAGTTAATAAGGGGGAAAAGGGCATCAAAATATTTGGCGCCCCAACAAACTTGAAAACCATTATTGATAGCAATGGTGAAAAGATACGTTGGTCTGATGCGACACCTGAACAAAAGCAATTAGCCAATAACAATCAATTGGAAGTCCGCAGTGTAAAACATTATCCAGTCGAAACCGTATTTGATGTTCGTCAAACCAATGCCACAGCTGAGCAATTGCCAAGTTTGTTACCGAATCGTCCAATTGACTTAGCCACTGATAAAAGTCCAAAACATTTGGATGCGGCCTATAAAACATTATTAAAGTTCGCCGACAAGCTTAAAGTGCCCGTCATTGACCAAGGTTTAGACGAACAAATTGCCAAACGACCAATGACCTGGCAAGGACAAGCAAAAGGGGCCTTTGTTCAATCAAAAACCAATAAGGATGAAAAATATATCCTGTTGCGCAGTGATCTTACCCCAACCGATAAAATCCACACCTTAGCACACGAAATAGCGCACGCACAACTTCATTCTTTGCAGAGTCAAAATAATTGGCCCACAGCCATTAAAGAAACGCAGGCAGAGTTATCCAGCTATGTGATTACTAAAAACCTAGGCATTGAGCCTGGTGAGAAAAGCGTTGATTATATTGCGGGTTGGTCAAAGAACCTAAAGGCGCTAGAGGGTCGAAATACTGGCAAAATCATTAGTCAAGCACTCAAAGCTAGTACCGATGTTACTCAGTATTTATCGGATAACTTGAGCAACGGTGAAGTCCGTCAACCAAAAACAACAAAATTGCTTAAGCCTGATAAGTTAGCGGTTGTTGAACAAAACTATCAGGCCATTAATCAAACAAGTACACGACACATGTAAAAGGAGCAAACACATGTCACAAGAAAACATTCAAGAAGTTACAGGCTTTATCACAGGCATTACAAAGTCTGCGGAAGTTAATATTTTATCCTTCCAGGAAAAGGGTCAACCAGGTGCAATTGCTTTGACAATTGAAACTAGACACTACCACGAATTATTCCCAGCAGGCGATCCAATTTTAGGCATTGAAATGGTGGCCGTATTACAACAAGTTGGCAAGAAATTACAAGTGGTGTCAATTTATGATCCCGAAGGTGATTTTATTGCCGCTGATGAAGTGCCAGAACTTGGCCAATTGAATCATCAATTAGATGATGCCAAAAACACTGATGTCTACACAAGTTTAATTGCTGACCGTCAAAAAGCAGTTGATCACATTGATGCGGGTACAAGCGAATTAGAAGAATTGGCCAGAGAACATGATGCTGCCAATCAAGTTCCTGAAAGCAATACGAATTATGGTGATCCCGTCACCGACCAAGGAGGGAATGAATGATTGAATTAAAACAAAACAATACCACGCCTTACCTTGATCGCTATACAACAGACATTAGTGCCAAAGTGATGTCTGATCCAGAAAAGTATCATGCCTACGAACGTGAAAGTATTACGCGTCGTATCATGGTCTCCTTGATGAAACAGATTCAAAATGCGCCTTTATTAGTTGGGCTACCTGGCGTTGGTAAAACAGCCATTGTGGAAGACCTGGCACGTCAATTGTTAAGTACCTCAGTTTCTTCCCTCAAAGCCAAGCACTTAGTTCAAATTAGTTTGGCCAACTTAATGAAAAGTAGCGATGGTGAGTCATTTGCTCATAAATTCCAAGCCATCATTGATGAATTGATTGCCAATAAAGATACAGTGATTGCCTTTATTGATGAAATTCATCAAATTGTTGGCACTGGTGCTGAAACATCAGGCAGTTCATTGGATGCGGGTAATATTATCAAACCAGCTCTGAGTCGTGATGATCTCCAAATTATTGGAGCAACGACTACGAAAGAATTTCACGAATATGTGGCGCGTGATGGCGCACTGATGCGGCGATTTGATTTGATTGAAGTGCCAGAACTGAGCTTTGAACAAACGAAGCGTGTTTTGTCTAAAGTCGCCTTACAACTAAATAACGGTATTGAAGTGACAGAAACAGTACAAGACAGAATTATGGCACTATCACAACGCTATATCACTGACCGTTACTTTCCTGAAAAGGCAATTATGTTGCTAGATGGTGCGTTAAGTGTCGCACGATTAGCTAATAAATCTAGTTTAGAAGACACAGATGTTGCCACAATCATCCATGATGATTATCATGTGCCTGAATATGTCATTCATCAGACGTCTGATGAACGATTATTAAACCTGTTACCAAGACTAAAAAGCCAGGTGATTGGTCAAGACACAGCCTTAGAAAAAGTTGCGATGAAACTGACTAATCGTGAGGCAGGTCTGGCCGATACCTCAAAGCCTGAGTCATTTCTCTTTATGGGGCCAACTGGTGTTGGTAAGACTGAGACCGCCAAACAACTAGCGCTAAATCTATTTGGTAACGCTCAAAACTTTATTCGCTTTGATATGTCTGAGTTTAAGTTTGCAGGGACTAGCCTAGAAAGATTTAAAGATCAACTCACAACTAGAGTCAGGCACACGCCTTATGCCGTATTGTTGTTGGATGAAATTGAAAAGGCTGATCCAGAAGTCATGGATTTACTTTTGCAGGTCTTAGATGATGGTCGTTTGAGTGATGAATATGGTCGGGTCATTAACTTTAAAGACTTAATCGTTGTCATGACAACCAACTCAGGGGCCACAGCAGTGATGAATCGTGATGCCAAATCAGATGCTGTTAAAGAAGACAAAAAGCGTCAAGCAAATTTTGAAGAACAACTCGAAATTGCCTTGCAAAGTGATGGTTACCGTCCTGAGTTTATCGCAAGAATTGGTGCCATTATTGTCTTTGATGTCTTAAAGATGGCGGATATGGTGCGAATTGTTGAACTAAAATTGTCCCGACTCAATCAAAAAGCACAAACTAGTGGCTTCAATATTGTTTTTGACACACAAGAAGTAGCGCGTTATATTCCATCTTTTGACCTGGGCTTTGAGTATCTGAACGGTACACAGGAAGTCAGTTCACCAATTGCCAACTACATCGCAGACGTTGGTTATAAACCATCTCGTGGTGTCAGACCAATTGATGACACAATTGCCACGTATGTGAGTGATCCAGTGTCTGCCGCAATTATCCAAAAGCGACAAGGATTAGGGCAAGACTTTGACACTTTCATCTTTAGAGCCATTGGCAACCCGCCATCTTTAACAAGTCCTTACGGAGAGTGGCAAGTTGTGGTTTCCACAGTTAAGGAGGCAACAGACAATGAAGCTATTTAAAAAAGATTACCGAGCTGAAAGACAATTTATGCGCGAGAGTTACATTCGTTGGCGTGGTCGTCCCTGGTTCTTATGGTTGTATGGCATTACAGCAACTATTGGAGTGATATTCATATCGCTTTACGTCACGATTATTGTTGACTTGTTGATAAGAGTAGTTGGCCCATATATTCAAGCCTTCAAGTTCTATATGCAAAGTGGTGTTGCTCAATGGCCTGAATTCAACGATGTCATGAACATGACCGCCACGGTGCTCAATCCACTCAATATTTTCACTATTCTGTCCCGACTAACTTTAGTGACAAGCATTGTACTAATCCTTTGCTTGTTACTCCTACTTAAAAAATATGTCTTCCAACGCATCTATGACTGGTATCAATTGTTTAGAGACCAAACGCGTAATACTAACCGTTTTGCGGAAGTCCGTGAAGTCGATAAGGTTTATAAATTGATTCCTGATCGCAATAAGAATTTTAAGGGTCGCCCAGGACAACCAGTGCTGCACACACAAGGATACACCTTCGAATTCTTTATGATTCATCCGTTCCTGTGGGCGTGGCAATGGTTTAAGCGGCCACTAGGTATGAATTCACTAGAATTTAGCGGGGTGTACAAAAAAATACGTCCCGTTTTACTGGAACGTTTGCCAAAGTTATTTGAAAAGCAACTGAATGTTCACGGCGGTTTTGATGGTTTTTATTGGGTGGATACCAGTAACACACATTCAAAGACCACTGGGATGACGCGTTCTTCAAAAGACCAAATGCGAGGCTACACCCTAATTGACATCATTCGTCGTGCCGAAATCAAATGGAACATTATTGATACTGATGCCAAAAACGAAGATGCCAAAATGAGTTACAAGTCATTACGCACAGCAGGTTATGACGTGAAATTACTCAATATCATGGAGCCAAGTGAGTCTGAGTCCTGGAATCCACTTGAAATTGCGATTGATTATGCCTTTGATGGTGACTGGGACAGTGCCAATACGGAATTGCGTAAGGTCGTGCAGGTTATTGGTGGTTCCAGTGGTGAAGAAAGTAGCCACAAAGATATTTGGGATAGTGCCGCTGAAAGTACCATCCAGGCAGTCATGCTCACGGTATTAGATATTGCTGTACGTCACCAGGACAAATCAATGGTGACCATATCAAACGTTTTGCAGTTCATCAATGATATGAACAAGTTCACGGACAAGGAAGGTGATGGCTTAACTAAGTACATTACTAACATTGGTAAACTACCGCGAACACCAGCGCGCAATATGATTATTCTAAACGCCGCTGAGTACCTATCTGCCACAGGGGATACAAAATCATCAATTTCTTTCTCAGTTATGAATCGTTTGAATTTGTTTGCCTCAGAGTCAATCACTCGTCTGACAACCTTTAACACTATCAATTTGACCGACTTAGGGTTTCCAAGAATGCTAAAGATTAAGTTCTCTGACCGCTATAAAGGCGTTCATGTGAGCATTCATGTTTATGAATCAGGTAAAAAGCATGCAATAGAAAAGGACAAGCTAACCGTGTCCCAATCAGGCACGCTAACTTATCCGATTCATAACCATTTACCCGTCTCATGGCAAATTGAGTTGTCACTCGATAATGACGGCAATTCAATTGTGATGCGTAAACAAAAGTTTACATTGACTGGTAAGATTGTACAACGAAAATTACTCAATGGCAAGATTAAGCGGGACTTGTTTTCTAAGCAGCCTGTCATCCAATGCCTGGTTGATCAGATTAAACCACAAGGCACTACTGAGACACCAGGTGTTACCTTGCGTTACTCAGAAAATCCAATGGCAGTCTTCATCATCACGCCACAATCTAACGATGATTTCTCTGCTTTGGCCAGCTTGTTTATCTCACAAGTCTTCTCGGTTAACACCGATATTGCTTCAACGATTACCCGCAGGAAAATGGACAGTTGGATCCTTTATAAGCTCAATGAGTTTTCTATGTTCCCACGTATTCCAGGTTTTACCAATATTCTAACGCGTGGTTTAACCTACGGGCATTTGGTTGATTTGTATATTCAAACCTTAACACAACCACGATTGCATTATTCTGAAATGGAAACCAATGACATCAATGGTAACACGGGTAACTGGTTCCACATTTTAACTAATGATGAGCCAACTAATGAAGCCTTATCCAAACAATTAGGTGAGGTCGAAGTCCAAACTGAATCAGTCAATTCACAGATTGGGTTAGATCGTCAAGATCGTGGTAACCGTCATGCACAAGTTAGCAAGGTTCGGCTGTTAGATGCCAAAGAAATTAGTGAATTGAGTCCGCGTGAGATGATTACCATCCGTACGATCAAACGTGCGGATAAGAAGGGAAGATCAGTTAGACCTTTGCCAATTTTCTCTACGGGTGCTTACCGAATGCCGTTTGCCTACGAATTATTGGGTAAGCAGTATTCACTTGATTACTATACAGCCGATTTGAACATCAAAGCGCAGCATAACGATTTGAAATATGATGACCTCTATCATGACTTTGTGCCTTACTTTGATGAGCTAGATCAACAAGTTCAACTAGAAATTGAGGAAGAAGGCGCAGGTGGCAATCAAATTGATAATCGTCAACTCAACACGTTAGCTGATGATGAAATCAACAACATTTTGGCCAAAGCGCATCAAGGTATCGAAACAGCGACAGTGCAAACACAACAAGAACTCTCTGATGAGGAACGTTACTTGCAGTGGAAACATGACTTTAACCCTGATGAACCATTTATGACCGAAGAACAACTAGACAATGTTGAGCTACGTCAAATTGTAGAGAAATCCATCAAAATGAGGATACCACGCTCAAATAAAACGGAAGAACAAAACAGTGCCGTTGCTTACTTAAATCGTGGCAAATATCTGACACTTTCTGGCAACAATAATAACGGTAAAGTTCTACGATTACTAAACAACGAACCCGCATACATGTGGGAAATATATAAGAAGCTTAACGCTGCAACAACTCAAGGAGAAGTCGAATGACAAATCTATTCTCGGGCATCAATACATTAGCGGAAAGTTTACCAACTTTACCTAATAATGGCCCAACAGCCGATTTTTACAACCAATGGTCGCAATACCTATCACCATTGCCACATATTTTCTTAACGCTGATCATGTTATTCATGCACAGCATTGCATTGATTTTCTATTACATTGCGAATGCAGTCTTTACGGCTTATCAGTCATCTTTCAAACTGTTAGACTTTATGAATATCTTTTTTGAGCCAAATAGCGATGTTTATCAAAATTGGAATTTAGGTAATATTCTTAAAGACTTTCTGTACCTGGGTTTTGTTATATTTGGCATCATGATGATGGTGCAGTGGATACAATATACCGCTACTTCTGGTCGCAAGGGTAGGGAGTGGCCTAAGGGAATCACCATTACAGTTGCCGTAATCACGGCTTTACCCTGGGCGATTGGATTGATGAGTGGTATTGGGACAGCCACGGTCAATGATACGTCAGGTACAAAAGAAAAAAACATTGTCACACAATTATGGCAAGGTAACTCTACAAATTTGCGTACATTAGCCTCAAATAACTTTGACCTGAATAAATATAAAGTCTACTTGAGTAACCATCCAATTACTGGAGAAAAAATTGAAGGTTCGGATTTCCACTCAGTAATGAGTGATGCTGGTTACACCGACGGTTTAAGTGACGCTCAAAAGTCTGTATTTACCAAAAAAATTGGTGGCAATGGCAACATGGTTGATATTACCGGTGACTCACTTGTTCTGGGTAAGACATTTGCGGATGATTATCCAGTGATGAAAACAAATTGGTTAGGCATCATTGGTGGTGAAATAGTCTTTATTATCGTTGTAGCTGGTGCGATTGTGCGTTTGCTGTCCTCAGTCTATAAAATGGCTTTTATGGCAGGATCCATTGTTTACTTTGGACTAAGAGATGGCACACAAGGTAAACGGGTACAGCAAGTTCTGGGAATGATTGAGGGACAAATAACAGGTATTGTCATGATGCCAATTTCATTAATTTTCTTCTTTGCCTGGGTAGAATTTGCCTTTAATACCATTAATGGTTTAGGTCTAGATATGTGGCCATTTACAATTTTGTCGATTGCCGCTCTGTTAGCTGGTGGTAAAGGACTCGCAGGTGGCTTTGAAATGATTGAGCAATGGACTGGTGTTCGCTCAGGTCATAATCCTGTTGCTTCAATGATGTTAGCCAATCAAGCTGCACACATGGTAGGTGGCGCCACAAGGGTTGCCAAGAAAAATATTGGCAAGGGTCTCAACGCAATTTCACCAGAACAGAAAAAGAAGAATCGTGAACTAGGTAAGAAGATTGCCAACTCAGGTGGCAATCAAGGCTTAGATAATAGTAAAGCACTGACTGATCATAGCTTAAATGATACTGGTGTCGATGCATCCGCACAAGCCACAGGTAAGGCGGCAAAGGCGGCTGAGGTAGCAGGACGTACAGTCGGAGCAATGAAACATCCAGGTAGTTTATTGAAAAACACTGGTCGTGCGGCTGGTGATAAAGTTAAAGGTGGCGTGAATAAAGCCGTTGGCAATGTCAAAGATTATGCTGGTGGTGTCGCCGACAACTTTGCAGGAGGACAACAAGCGGTTGAAGCCTTTAACAAACGTCATTCACCTGTAACACCAAAATCAAACAACGGTGATACACCATCTTCTTCTCAACCACATAATGTGCATGAAGCACTTTCAAAGGCTGCCACAGATTCACCTAATTCTCATCCAAAGGATACAGCAAATAAGTCTCAATCTAACATGAGCCACGCTATGTCTGATGCACATCGTGGCTTATCTACTAGAACTAATTCACCCAAGTCTAGCACTGCTAATTCAACTAAGCCAATTGTGAGTGGTGGAACAGTTGTTCAACCTAAGGGAGTTGGTGCAACACCAGCAACCATGTCACGTCCAAACACCCCACGTTTGAGCGGTACATTGCCTGGTAGAAAGACAGTGACTCAACCACTGACACCTGTTCAACAAAAAGAAAAGGATCGCGCATGGGCTGAGAGTGTTATTGCAAAACAAAAAGCTAAAATGCAGAATCAACAAAACGTATCAAGTAAAGAAGACAAGTGAAACTTTTAATTTGTAGGCTAATACGATAAAATTAACAGTAGTTGATTTTAGGGAGTATACTGATGGAGAAAATTAAGCAAAATAAAATTTGGATCACGATTTTGGTAATTGGAATCATTGTTATCGGAATTTTGTTGGCTATGTTGCATCAACAAAAACAAAACAGTCCTGAGGCACAATCATCAAGTTACGTGTCAAGTGCTAAGGCTTCATCCGCCTCAACCTCAGTTCAAGACAAGAACAATGAAAAAGTGTATGCAAAAAAAGCCGCTTCGATGAAGGGACATGTTTTGATAATGGGTGAAAATCAAGTATATTTCACTACGTGGACAGCTAAAGAGTTTAAGAATTGGGCTAGCCATTATCTTGCGCTATCTGAGTCCGAAAGACACAAAGATGGTGTTAAAGAAAGTTTTGGCACCCCAGTGAACATTGAAAACAGTGATACTAATATGTTATATCCCCTCGATAATTGGGCCAAACAAATCGAATCTAATGGCACACCTTCTGATTACTTCTCCACAGTTAAGGCATATAACAAACAATATCCAGGAGTTAATCCTGATGATATAAAGAAATAGATAAAAAGCCGTGATTTAATAAGTAATCACGGCTTTTGTTTTGTTCTAAACTATTTTGATTGATTTAAGACTTGTTCTAATACTAGATCTACAAAGGCACTTGATGAGCGGAATCCTTGTTTGGTAGCCAACTTCTCAATGCCTTGTTTTATCTCAGGGCGAATGGTGTAAGTCGTTTGTATTTTACGACTACTATGATTTGAAGAAGGTAACTTAAACCCGTCACCTAACGATACCTCTGATTGTGGCTCGTCTCGACTAAAGGCATCTGCCATTTGTTTTTGAGCGCTGGCTTCATCAAACATACGGGGGTCTTTTTTATCGTAATCCATTATTTCACACTTTCTAATAGCTTTTGATAAGCATCATTAATTTGCTGCAAGGTTTTAGGGTTGCGCTTTGCTTGGTCTAAATCAAACACTGGGGTTTTAAGCATCGTTGAACTATTAAACACTTCACGCTCATTTAAGACAGCGACAAGGTTCTCAATTTGGTCAATAATTTGGCCAAACTCATGACTTGAACGGGTATTGTGCTTCACACGATTAGCAAGGTACAAGACTTTCGCTTCAATCAGTGATTCGCGTGTTCTAATATCTACTGCATCATCTCGGAACTCTTTCATCCGCAGGTCAAATTGTTGTTTTGATTGAATAAAGCCATATTCAGAGGGTTCTAGTGGCACGACAACGTAATCAGACACGGCAATCATATTCTTCGTTAACGTCCCAAACTCTGGATGGGTGTCAATTAGAATATAGTCATAATCTTTGATTTCCTCAAGGTGATCTTGAAGCCACATCATCATCAAAAAGTTTTTATTATTCTTTGATTGTAATGTACCTTCTAATTCGTCTAAATGAGGGCTAGCAGGTAACAAACCTAATTGTGGGGTAATGTGTCTAATTTGGGCTAAACCGCCTGTAAAGACGTCATATAGCGTATTTTTATTAGTATAGCTTTCATAGGTAGAGGACAAGTTACCTTGGTAGTCTGAATCAATTAACAAGACCTTGTAGCCTTGTCGGATCAAAAAACTAGCGAAGTTGAATGTCATCGTTGTTTTACCAACGCCACCTTTAGATGCTGAAAATGTGATTGTTTTACTCATGATGAAGCTCCTTAGTTATTTTATCTGTCAAAACGAAATAACGATGAAACCATCAATCCAGGCATGTAAAACTTGCTTACATATATATTATATCATACGTATAACATGTATATCAATATACTATACTTTAAGTATAAGTAAAGGTATGTTTATGTTATAAGATGAATATATACACAGATATCAATATCGTATATAGATTGGATACACAAAAATTTAACAAACAAATCATTGTCTCCTGTTCGTGCAGGGGGCTTTTTCTCTGCCTTAGGAAAAACCATTTACCTTTATGACATTTTTTCGATACCTTGTACACTGACCACAGATTGAACTTCAATCCAGGCAAAAATAACTTGTTAAAGGAGAAATTATATGTATGAACACTTTACCCCTGGACGCAATATTTGGAAGAAAGTATCTCGGTGGATGTTTTTCACGATGGAACGAATCTTTGTCCTAGTCATTGTTTTTGGTATTACTTACCTGATGATTAAATCATTCTATCCCTACAATATTGGCAAGTATGGGCTGATTCTAATTATCAGTAATGCTTTACTAGCTGGCTATTTGATTTTACCGAGTCCAAGTAACCCAATGGGTCTCATGTATCAAGAAATCCTACGTGGCATCTTAAAGTCCAGCAAGCACGCCACAGGTGATCTAACTGCGATTACTGAAAACAAGAAACGAGAGGAAAAATAATGGGAATAAAAGCTAAACAAGCACAAAAGGGAAAGGGTTTAACAGTTGTCAAACAAGCACTTGATAATCGCAAACCAATTCCAATCTACTTTGCTTTACCTTATAAAGACATTTTGAATAAAAAAGGGCATCCAATTTTATTGGCAGATGATACATACGCTGACATGCTCAATTTACCTGGAAAAGATTTGGATTTCCTGAATGCTGAAGGCGATAAGAGTTCCAACGCCATTATCGCTGACTTTCACCAGTTGCTATCAGTTTACGTGGAGGACTTTGATATTTTCGTTAGTCAACTACCCGCTGACACGCGAATCAGCAAGCTTCATGGGGGCAAGAGTTAGTGAGAGTGGAAAGCCAATTGAATAGTGTTGACCTAGATGATCGTCATTATCAACAATTGTTAATGATGCGCCAAACCATTTTGCAAGAAATTAATATTGAAAAAAATGTGGTCGGTGACATTAAACATCAAGAATATACCGCTGTGATCTATGGCAAGACGTTAGCTGCCTTAGATAAAAATCGCCGTGACTTTATGGCACACGCAGGCATGGCGTTTACACCTGAGCCAGTCTCAATTAATCGTAAAAAGATGGTCATGTACCAAATTAACAATCCTGGGGAAACCTTAGAACTGGAGGAAAAATAAGCATGCGCACAAGTTTAAATACAGCAAAACGTTCCGCATTGAAAGCACGCGGCTATAATTTAGAACTCATTGAGGAAGTTCAAAACCCTAGTGGCATTGAATTTCATACCACTTACTTTGATGATGGTATGGCGAGTAGTGCCATTATCAATGTCTATGACTATCCCAAGAATGAACAGTTACAAGGCTGGTTCAAAGAGTTAATCAATCACAAGAACACCATTGTAGACATCAAGATTGGGACTGAGAACAACTTTGAAGTGCAAAAAGCACTTGAGACAGCTACTAACACGTTGCGTAGTAAGGCACGTAGTGAAGTGACCTCACAAGGTGACGCGTTGGAAGCCGAACAAGATGCTGACATTACACTCCAAGACTTGAATGAAGCCCGCAATGGTCGTGAAATTTACAAACGTGTCTACGTTAGATTATTGGTATCAGATGTTTCTCCAGAAGAATTACGTCGTCGTGTTAAAGAAATTCAACAACAGCTTTCTAACTACCGCATGAAAGTTTATCCTTCTGAGCAATTAACCCACTTCCAACAGTTCTTTATGCCAGCAATGTCAATTGAAAATCAAACGATTAAGGACAAAGGGTTCCCAATGAAAGCCTATGCTTTAGCTGGTTCTTATGCCTTTAATCAAACCTTTATTGCACATCCTCGTGGTTCATACATGGGCTTAACCATGCAACGTGGTGAAGTTATGTATGATCCTAGCTACAATGACCACCGAACGCAGTTAACCGCTTATAACCTAGTTGTGGGTGGTGAGCGCTCAGGTAAAAGCTCGTTTGCCAAAAAGAACTTGGGGCCATTAGTTTCTCGCGGTGATACAGTTTGGGTGTTTGATAAGTCTAATGAATGGCGTGATATAGTGAATTACTATTACGGTGTCACTCTGACGCTTGATGGTAGTCAAAACATCATTAATTTGATGCAAGTGTTTGGCACTGTCCTTGATGCAAATGGCAATGTTGATGTCATTGCAAGTTTCAACCAGCATCGTACAAAAGTGATTACGTACTACGCGACACTTAATCCACAAGCCGACAAGAAAGAATTAGAAATGTTGGGTAACCTAATTACTGATTTCTATGTTGAACGGCGTATGTGGTCATTGTCACCAAAAGACAACCCGCAAGATTTGCGTGTAATCGGGCTACGAAATGAAGCCTATCCAATTCTCGAAGATTTTCAAACCTTCCTAGAAACCCGTAACATGCTGACGCGCAACATGACACAGCCTGCCGTAGAACGTTTGGATAACATCTTATCGACAATTAGCAGCTTAATACAAAACCATGGCGACATGGTGAATGGTGTAACGACCATGCCTGATCTGTCTGGTGAGCGTTTGATTCGTTTTGATACGAGTGGTCTTTCAAGATTAGAAGATGATCTCTACAACGCCCAATACTTTACCATTTTGTCTTTGATGGAAAGCTACATCACGATTAATGGAACTAAGCAACGTGAGCGCATTAAACGTGGTGAAGTCTCAACTCAGGCCAACGACAATGGTAATCCACCAAAATACTTCTGGTGGATACAGGATGAAGCGGATGATATTTTCAATGCTAAACATTCATTAGGCATAACCTTTGGCGATAACATGATGGCACAACATGGTAAAGATTTTTTCGGGATGTTTGCTATCTTCCCAGGACTCAAAAACGTTGTGCCAACGGGTAATGCCTCAGACACTGAGGCTAGTCGTGCCGCATCTTCCTTCTTCGGCCGATTCCCAAAGCAAACGATTGGACGTCTATCAAAAACGGATACAACCCGTTTACGCAGTGTGGTGAGTGAAACTAATATCACTGATGGTCAACTACAAGCGTTACAAGGATTGGATCAAGGTGATTTCTTAATGAACTTGGTGGGTAAGCAAGCTACGTTCATGCACGTTGATCTTAATGACTCAGAAATTAATTTGTTTGGTGGAGGACTGTAAGATGAAGTTGCCACATCCATTAAAGAAGGCGCGTGATAACCGTGAAAAAATGAAGCAAGAGGCGCAACAAATCGTTGAAAACTATGACAAAGGTCAAAAACCTCAACCAGTGGATAACAAAATTATTTGGTATGTCATTGGTGGTTTTGTTTTTGTTTTTATTCTCAAAGGCCTCAGCCTTTTAATGGGAGGTTAGACCATGTTAGAACGTTGGATGCAAGATAAAAAACGTCGCTTGTATGTCATCATCGGCATCATCACTACAGCAATTCTGTCAATATCAGTTATTGCCTTAATGTGTGTCATGGTCTTTTCAACACAGAATGCCAATTGTTGGAATGATGATACAACCATTGATGATGGTGGCACTTCAATCGGTGGTGATTGGAAAGATCCCAACTCAGCAACGCACAAAGCCATACAACATGCAATTGACCGTTTTCATAAAGAAATTAAAATGTCAGGCGACAATATCGCTGCTGCAATTGCGATTGGTCTTAGAGAAAGTGGCTTTAATTCGAAAGCCGTCAATCCGGCTGGCTCGGTAAAAGGCATTTGGCAGTGGGGTGCTGGAGGTATTAACGGAAATCGCTATGGTGACACAGCTGATACAGTGCAAGCACAAGTTCAACTGGCAATCAATGAATTGCATAGTAGTCATAAAGCAACTCTAATTGGCTTAGCGGCCGCTAACAACATTAACAGTTCAATGGTGGCTTGGGATACAAAGTTTGAAGGGGTCGGAGAAAATGATCCACAACGAAAAGTCGCCGACACCGCAAAAACTGCCGAAGAAGTCAAAAAGGTTTTCAAACTAGATTATGCAGGTAATATTGATGTCTTTGATGGCGGCAACAACGACTCGGGTTCTAGTGATACCTCAAGCGATGCCAATTCAAGTGCTATGTCTGATGCCTCATGTGACACAGGGTTGGATACCAACACAGATGGCTTACCAGTTAAAGGAAAATACAACATAACAGGTGGCTATCCAAACTATGCAGGCCTAACAGGCGCAGAACATTATGGTGTCGATTTTCAAACCGTCAACCACACTATGACTGGTGGTGAAAGTAATGTGTACGCTGTTCATGATGGCACGGTAGTAGCCAAAAGCTTTGATAGCGTTGGGGGTAATTGGCTAGTGATTAAAGGCACTGACGGGGTGTTTACCTATTACGGTCACGCACCAACTCAGTCAGCCATTGTTGTCAATACAGGTGATAAGGTTTCTGCTGGTCAACACATTAGTCATGAAGGACAAACTGGTGAAGCAACAGGTATTCACGTTCACTTCGCCGTACAAACAAAAGATCAATATAATTGGGCGCCCGAAAGTAAAGGACTAAAATCCCCTGGGCTTTATCTCAAGCTACCTGCAAAGGCAGGCACTAACGTTGTTATTCCTAGTGGGCCATTTGACTCTAGTACAGGCAAAACAGATAAATAGGAGTATTCAAATATGAATAAATTAAAGAAATGGGGCATTGCAGTGTTCTCTTTAGCCGTCATTGCGATATTGACTGCAATTGGTGGGACTTATTATTACAACACGGAAGTGAATGGTTATCCAGATACCAAGAACTTCGCTGACAAGATTGAACAGTTAGATGCCAGTAGCAAGCAAAAGACAGTCTTAATCTTCCATAGGCCTGGTTGCCCTGACTGTAAAAAGGCGCGTAGCACGATTAAAAAGACGATCAAGACACATCAAAAGACAATTGATTATGTTGTGGTCAACGTTAAAAAGTTTGATGCACAAGCATATCTTGCTAAGTACGGCGTGACACAAGTACCCACAGTGATTGCTTTGAAAGGTAATCAAGTGATTGACAGTACCAGTTCAACCAACAATAAAACGATTGCCAAAGTGGTCGCAGGAGATTAACCATGACAAAATTCAATTTAAAATGGGTCTACGCTTTTGCGTTAACGCTTGCTTGCCTGTTTTTAATCCAGCAAGGACTTAGCTATCAACGCACGGTCAAGAGTGTGAATATCGTGCACCAAGAAATCAAAGCAACAAAAGCTAAGACAAGTCAGTACGTTGTCCAGGCTAAACAACTTGATAAGATTGAAACCGCTGATATTCGAGATACCCAAAACATTCAAAAAATTGGCAATACTTTCCTCAAAGAAATGTTTGCCATCTCACTAAAACTGAATAAATCAGATGCAAAAAGCAGTGTGGCAACGGATGATGTTGTTTCAGCTTTTCTAGGGGCAACGTTTGGCGGTGACGTGGATGAAGGGGTGCCAACTTTTCATTTAGAAAGCAATGATATTGTCTATTCCAAAGCAGCCGATGGTTCAGGTCTAGGATTTGGGACGGTTAAATATAAATTAGGCAAAGAGGAAACCAGCACAACAATATTGATGCACATTGAAAATGGCAAAATTACAGAACTCCAAACGGGTGCTGTAAAAGATACCTCAGGAAGGAAATAACCATGTCAAAAGTTAATAAAAAAATAGCCTTACTGTGGGCTATGCCAGCGTTGATGGTGATTGCTGGACTGGGTTTTTGGTTAGCTACTCAAGTCGCTGTTAAAACGCATCAAAGTGCCTCAAATGAACTCGCGGTACAACAAAGCAAACTCATCAAGAAGAAATCAAAGGTCGGTACGGTACTAGATTCAAAGCAACCAAATGTTTCTGCAGCTTCTAACTTGCTAGATAGGCTGTTTACCCTAGATTGGACAATTGCCTCTCAAAAGGAATTTGATGCCAAAGCCAAACAGATGACACCTTATGTGACTCAGGATGTAGTCAAAAATAGTTTAGATTTCAAGGCTGATCCCGATAAAATGATTACACAGACAGGTGTGGTGATGACCTATGATCACATGGACTTCTTACCCACCTCAGCAAGTGCCAAAGCAGTGAAGGGGAAGGTGATTGTCTTTGTTAAAAGCCACCTCAAGGACTCGGCAGACGCCACCACACGTTTTGTCTATAATGTGACCTACAATCCTAAAACAAATCTTGTGACACAATTAGATCGGATTGGGACTTATCAATTACAAAGTGATAGTAGCGTGCTATAAACTAGATAAAAATTGAAAAGATCAATTAAAAATTAATCTGCGTAGAAAGATACGTATGGCATAGATATAAATTGACAATGATGTATTAAACGTTTAGACTTCTCTTATAATTAGTAAGAAAAAGGAGAAGAAATGTTTAAGAATGACTCACTTTCAATTTTCATTCGCCTTTGTTTATCTGTTGTTGGTACAAGTATAATAGCACTGGGTATCGTATTTTTTCGCTTATCGAGTCTGGGAATAGACCCCGCGACAGCCGCTGATATCGGTATATCAAATACTTTTAATTGGTACTTAGGAAACTATCAACTAATCTTTAACGCGTTTTTATTTCTGACTATTTGCATTTTTGATCGCAGTCAATTTGGCATTGGTACTTTAATTAATATGTCATTACCAGGATACATTGTTGGCTATCTTACGCCAATATTGAGTAGGATAATTTTTCACACATTTAGTAAGAGTTCTATCCTAGAAATTATTATTTTGTTTGTTTTTGGTATGGTTCTTTTTTCATTAGGCATTAGTCTATACACAAGCGTCAATTTAGGGGTTTCTCCTTACGATGCTGTCGCCCTGTCATTTGAAAAAAAGGGTTGGATTAGTTATCGATTAACCAGGTCTATGCAAGATGTGCTTTTCTTTACATTAGCACTTGTATTTGGTGGACCATTGGGAATTGGAACATTGATTATAGCATTCACGACAGGATACTTCGTACAAAGTTGGCGTTTCTTTTTTAAAAATATTTTGATCAAATATGACTAGTTTCAATCCAAAAACATAATTCATCGTGAAATGATATGAAAAAAACCTTAACCAGAAATTTCGATTGGTTAAGGTTTTTAGATTGTTTTTCCAACATAGAAACGTTTGTTAATTTCATAAAAATCAAATGTTGCTAGAGTATTGTTTTCGAGATGATGAATTGCCCCTTGAGCCGGCATCAGATTAATGGGATACTCAAACGTATCACCAACTGTTAATACAACCACAGGTTTATGAGTGGCGTAAGCATATCCCATTTCCCAAATTGTACCAGTATCTTGATCTTTTGCGTCAAGTAAAGCAACAACAATGTTGGCATTATCGATTGCATTAACATCGTCATCAAAAGTGGCAGTGGCCCATTCCTGATCAGGATTGAATTCACCATCTACAATCGGATTTGAGCCTTGGTACTGGTGAAGTAAGGGCACATGAACATGAGCTACGGTCGTATTTTTGAGTAAGGAACTGAAAGAATTTTTCAGAATTTCCTCTTGAAGTGGGTTAAACCAACCTCCGGCTAAATAGATTGTTTTACCTTCATGGTGCTCAGCCGTTTCGGCTATAGCATGTAATTCATGAATCAGTGTCATAAGATGGTTTTCCTTTTCTTTTTTGGCTCAAATAAATGAAAGCATATATTAAAACAATTCTGATAGTGGTTATCCACGACATAACATTATTTTGCGGTAAATGAATGAAAATCAAGTAACAATAAACTTTCGTTATAATATTTTTTGCCATCAAACAGAGAATTCGGCTCTTCACCATAGCTTCTGAACCCCAATTTACAATACAAATGCCGTGCACTATTGTTATCCGTCAAACATGTCAATTTTATTATCTTTAAATTCGGCACAGTGAATGCTTTACGAATTAAACAAGTCAGCAGATTGTAGGTTAATCCTTGATTGCGGTATTTTTTTAAACATATTACCGAAGTGATTTCACCTTTGTGAGCTTCTTTCATATTGGTCTGACTATTAAAAACGGCAACATTTATTAGTTTTGTGCCATCATAGAAGCCCATAACAAAATGTTTAGATGAAAATTTGACTTTATTTTTAAAGTAATCATCAGACTTAATAGATTCTTCTTCGTAAGTAGATCCAAAATAAAGTGGATCACTTCGTAAAGCTTTGAGTCGAATTTCTTTGTACAATAAATAATCTTTTTCACTTAATACTAAGCACTTCATTTTTTTGCCCCCATTTTTTTTAAAAAGATGCTAATGTGCATTTACAAAAATAAAATAAATTATAATTTTTTACAGTGTTATAATTGAAAAAATATTTTAAAAAAATTATACAACAAAAAGAGAAGGATGTTTTTAAATGAATAAGTTACTACTTACTGCTTATGGATTTTCAACACCAAAAATTATAAATGTTGCTCAAAAAATGATTCAAGAGAATAAAATAACAAAGGCTTGTATTATTTCCACATCTTGGCCAAAGGAAAAAGAAAAGCACCCTCAGATGCAAAAAATAAAAAAAGATCTCCTCAGCATGAATATACAGCAAGTAGATTTCTTAGATGTGGAATTTGAAGATGCTAACAAACTCTTTGATTACGACCTAATTTTTCTGAATGGGGGCTATCCATTTTACCTTTTGCACTACATCAAAAAAAGTGGTGCTGATCAGATTTTGAAGAGAATAAACCAAAATGGAGGACTTATATTCGGTTTAAGTGCCGGTTCAATTATTTCAGGCCCTTCCATAGCTCTGATGCAGTACCTTTATCCGGAAGATAATCAGTTTAATGACTCGAATTTAGATGGCCTTAATTTAACAGATATTCATGTGTATCCACACTTTAAAGAAATGCTAACCCGCGATCCTACAATAAAAGATAAAATTAATAAATATGAAAATGAAACCGGAATTAACATTACAAGACTTAATAACGACCAAGCCTTAGCTGTTAATAACGACACTCAAACTTTTTTGGATTGAGTGTCGTTGAATTATTTTTTGTAAATTAACTAAAGCTCATCCCGTTGGATGGGCTTTTTTGTTTGCCTCAGGAAAAACCATTTACCTTTATGACAATTTTTTGATTCTTGTTATTCTGTGCGTGTGTTGATAACACAACAAAGAAAAAGGAGGACTTTTTGAATGAAAAAGTCAAATGCACATAACAAGTTTCTATGGGAGCGTCGTCCGATTTCACGCTTACAACAAACATTAGCGGGATTGGTTGCTTCATTACCAATGTGGCTACCGACTGTTGCCTCAGCGGACATTGGTGATGCTGCCAAAACAAGTGGTTCAAAGGTCATCACAATTCTTTATATTGTGTTGATCGTTGTGGGCGCTATTTGCTTATTGATTGGTTTCATCATGCGTGCTACTGGTAATGAACAGATGGCGCAAAAGAGTAACAGCAAGCTAATGCACGCCATGTTCGGTATTGGTGGCGGCGCCTTAACTGGACTATTGCTGACATGGATTTGGCAAACAGCAACTACTGCTGGTGGCGGAAACGTCATCAACTGGCCATTCTAAACGGGGGAATAAGATATGTTTGGAAAGAAAAAACAAACTAGTATCGGGGATCCATTTTTTGCCCGCGTTGAACAAACTGAAATTGATCTCAATGATGAGGTGATTCAAGACCTGGCAGAAAAAAGTGGGGTAAGTGAAAGCTGGCCGAATGTATCACTGTCAGGGCTACAACAATTCGCTGCTGGTTTGGTCAATGATGTGGTTCGCGCAGGTGATCATGATGTTCGTTTAGGCAATGTCGTCTACTTTATCACTAACGAAAAAGGTCGCGCTGAGCCAACCGGATTAAGTTGGGAAAGAGCGACATTAACAGCAGGGTTTGAAAACATTGTTGTTAGTACCGCTGATCATATTTTTAATGACACAGAAATTCGTCAAGATGAAGATATGACTTATGACATTATTGTTGAAGCCTTACAACCGCTGATGGATGCCGTGCTGGCAGATGGTAGTCTGTCATCAGATGATTTGCCAGATTTACCTTCTGAGGAACAGTTTAGACAAGCGCGAGAAACTGGTGAAGTCCTAACAGTTGAGCCTAATAAGTTCCAACGCACAAAGATTGAAGACAAGCCACCAGTAGTTCAAGCTGTTGAAAATGAAACTAGTGCCCAATCACAGGAAAAGGGCGTAAAGACTGTACCTGATATTCCTAAGATAGTTGACCAGCCAAAGCAACCATCAACTGCTGAAACAGTGAAGCCGATTGTTCGAGCTGTTGTTCCGACTCAAGACAACTCAGAGGGTGTCATGACCGAAAGTGATCCCACACAGAAGTTAATTGATCGTGTCAACCTGACACCAAATGCATTTGAATTGAGTGATGTCAAAGCTGATTTACCTGCGGAACACCCCGATTACGTGGTTAGTCGTTTGAACGCTGACAAAGCCAAAGCAAATGACTTTTTGAATGATACCAGCAACATTTACACGCAAAAGATACGCAAAGCGATGTCCGACTTGTTGAAACAACAACAAGCAAAGACTAAAGCAGCAGTTGAACAGTTACGTGACACTAATGTTTCTGAGACGGTTGATGCACAAATGAAGGAAGAACGGGCAACTGAGTTTGAAACCCGTTATGCGCAAGCACATCAAGCTCGTGAAGCAGGTTATCGCACGGCTGTGGAAGATGAGAATGCACGTCATGATAATACTCTCAAAACGCTCAAGAGTGACTTTGTAAGCGACTTAGAGGCTTTGAAAGTATCTGTTAACCAAGAGCTCGATAACTGGTTTGTAGAACGTTCTAAAGACTTGCAAAGTAATCTTCAAGCCACAGTAGACGATCAGGTCTCAGAAGTGACGTCACAAGCGCAAACAGAGACGCTAACCAGTCTTAAAGCTTTGCGTGATGAGTTATTAGCTCAAAACACACAATCATTGCTAGACATGCATCAAAAGCTGGAAGAAGACATCAGTAACAAGCGGGCACAATATCAATCAGAGCATGAAAAAGCGATGATCAGTGCTACTGAGTTAGAAAGTGCTAAAACACATTCTGGTAGCCTCAGTGAACTTGAGCAACAAGTCCAGATTTTGAAGCAAACTAATCTAAACCTCGAGCAACAATTAAAAGGTAAAGATGCTGTCAATAATGATGAGGTTTCCCAACTTCGTCAACAGTTACAAATGCTTCAAAATGCCCCAAAGACAACATCACATGATGAAACTAACCAACAATTGATGACTTTGTTAGCAGCGCAAATAAAGCAGCCTCAAGTTGAACAAAAGAAAACAAGTGCTTGGCAATCATCGGCGATTGGTTTCTTGGCTGTTCTGGCTATTGGTGGTGCGGGCTTTGGTGGTTATGCGATGGCACAACACAAAACCGATGCCACTGCACAATCATCAAAAGCAGTCTCTGCGAGTGGTCACAACGAAGGCAACGCAACCGTAACCTTAGCACCCGAATCATCTGAAGCTGGTTCTTCTTCAAAGGTAAGTGCTTCAAGTAGTCAATCAAGCTCATCAAGCTCACAAGCTAACACTTCTTCTACTTTAGCTGATCGCTACCATGTCGGTGAAGACGTAGATGCCACAATCAATGGTCAAACAGTCACCGCTAAAGTCGTTTCGGTACAAGACAAAACCATCACAGTGCATCATGATGGCTACGATTATGTTGTCCCGTTTGACAATTAGGCGGTGAACTATGGCAATCAACATTGAACAAGTCAAGCGCCGTCGAAAGGCAGCGCAACCGAGACGTCCAAATTACCATCGTTTGAAAAGGGACCATCCAATTCTAAAAACACTGTTATTAGCCATGTTTGGCATCTTAATTGTCACTGGCGCTGTGATTTACGGTAACCATACGCAGTGGCAAACAGCGAAGAAGGTTCAAAAAGCTAGTCATAAGGCTGTTGCTCAAGCAAAAAAACAACCTGTTGTCAAAGCAAGTCAAGTCAAACAAGTGGCGGCACAGAAAAGTGTCAAACCTGATTACTCAGGGACTGGCGGTTTATCTAGCAAAGAAGATATGTTGAAACTAGCCCAAAGCAATCAAGCTGAAATCCTACGTGGACATGTGGCTATGCCAAGTTTTAGCATTAGTGAGCCAATCTATGAAGGCACTAGTAACCACGTCTTAGCCATTGGTGCGGGCATGAATGCACCCAACCTAAAGTTTGGAACTGGATTAGTGCCAATATTTGCTCACAATATGGGTGATTATAATGCCGTGTGGCCATACCATCCTACCAAGTTTAGTGCCTTGCAAAACATGACTGAAAAAACCATCATAGGGAAAGATATTTATCTCTCTGATGGTCATACAGTTTATCGTTATAAAGCGACCAAATTGGATTATGGTATCGCTGTGGGCGCGATGAATCAAGAATTGTCTATTGAGAACACAGGCAAACCAAAGGTTAAATTGGTTGCTTGTTTGGAAGATCAAGAATTTTGGCAGCAGGTTAAAGCGAGTCACTACACAAATTTCACCGCTAAAAAGCGAATCGTACTGACTGGTGAATTAGTTGGTCAACAATCAATTAATTTCCTGGACAGCAGCTTAAAGCAACAACTGCAATAAAACCTATAAAGGGGGTCGGGATTTACGACCCCTCCAAAAATCGGAAGAGAGAATATTTATTATGTCACATAACATTAAACGCAAAACAAAAGTAATCGCAGTATCGGCAATGGTGGCGACGTCTGCAATTATTGGCTTAGTCCATCCATTTGATAACCATAACATCTTCGCGGATGACTCAAAAAATTCTGACGCAAAGGGAACATCGGTCGATGTCGATCATAGTGAGTTGGATAAGTCCGTGGCTGCTGCTAAAAAAGCGGGCATGACAATCACACAAAATGCTACTGTGACTAAAGTCATTACAGCCAGTCAATACGCGGCAGAAGCAACTAAAATAAAGGCACTTTACGCTTCACAAAAGTCAGCTATTGATGCGGCATTGAAGAAGCAACAAGCTGCTAATGATGCTTACGATAAGGAAGAGGCACAATACAAGGTGGACAAAGCCAAGTACGATAAAGACAAAGCCCAATATGACAAAGACAAGGCCCAGTATGATAAGGATGAGGCTGCCTTTGAAAACGGGACTGATGTCAATACTGAAATGCAAGCGCTGACCCAAAATCATGATAATCATGATCAATATGATACTTTTATGACAGCAGACGTTAACCAAAAAACTGGTGAGTTCACACTGACTCATGACATGAATGATGGCGTGTCAATCATTGGTCATGGTGTTTTGAAAGGTAAATTTAATTGGAAAGTCACTTCAAAGGGCGATGGATCTGAAGTCATCATTGCAGACTCTATTACTTTAACGTCATACAAGTATACAAATGAACATCCTAACACAGCTGCTAATAAAAATATCAATTTCCACGTCTATGATAATTCTGGCAAGGAATTATTTGTTGTCAATCATGATGGCGAGAGCACCTTTACCAAAGACATCAATAAAACGTTATCACTGGGTACGAGCTTTACTTTGAAACCTAACGAATCAACCGATAAGCAACAAATTTTGAAGGTTGATGATAACTGGGTTTATAATACGCATGGTCAAATCTATACGAAATTTACCAATATAAATAAGCAACCAACCGCACCAACACCACCCAAAGCTCCAACTGAACCTGCTAAGCCAACACCAATCAAGGGAACCTATGGCTTGACTCAATTTATTGTGACCCCAGAACCTAAAAAAGATGTTGATGCAGGTCAAAATGCTGGAGATAAGGATGGTTCTGATAACGGGAAGTCTGTGATAAAGGGTGATGAGTTAACTTATTCATTGAAGACAACAGATTTGCCAGCTGATCGCACTGACGATATGAAGACTATCAAGTACGTTGACACATTGCCAAAAGAAGTGGACTACAAGTCAGCGAAAGTCTATTCCAAAGATGGCAAGACTGATTTAACCAAGTATTTCAAAATTAGTTATGATAAAAAGACACGCATGTTTACAGCGGAAGCGAATGCAGATTATTTGAAACTGATTAACGCAAATAAGACAAAAGCTTTCGAATTACCAATTGTAGATGTCTATGCGATTGCCAATACTTCAAATGCTAAGTTCGACAACACATACGATATTTGGGAAAACGATTCAAAGACGGAATCAAATACCGTTGAGAACACCACACCTGAAATTAAGCCTAAAAAAGATGTTGAATCAGGCGAGGCAAAAGGTGACTCTGACAAGTCAATTGATGGTGATGAAATCAAGAAGGGGCAAGAAATTACTTATGCGCTAACAGTTAACGACTTACCAGCCAACCGTGCCAGCGATTTAAAGACATTTAAATACGTTGATACATTGCCAAAGGAAGTGGATTATAAGTCAGCGAAGGTCTATTCAAAAGACGGTAAGACTGATCTAACTAAGTATTTCAAGATTAGTTATGATGAAGAGACTCGAGTCTTGACAGCTGAGGCTAACGCAGACTTTTTTAAGTTAGCGAATGCAGATAAAACAAAAGCCTTTGCCTTACCAGTGTTTGATGTTTATGTAACAGCTAACAAAGATAATGCCACGATTAAGAATACGTATGACATCTGGAAAAACGGTTCAAAGACGGAATCAAATACTGTCGAGAACAAAACGCCAGGTGTTACACCAACACCCACGCCAAATACGAGCTATGTTGAACCGCCAAAGGGTTGGTTGTATGGGGCGATTGCACTAGCAGGCGCAGCCTTTGGATTTCGCAAGCCAATCAAGAAGTGGTTTCACAAATAACGATATTTAACAGTGCCTTAGGGCATTGTTTTTTTGTTTTGTCTTGATCAAGCAATAAAATAATGAACAATAGCCTTGTTTTGTTCTTCACAATGTGCTATATTTAAGGTGTTCAGAAGAGGTCTTGACATGCGATTTCAGTAGTCTGCTTTCATCAAAAATTACGATTAACTTGCAAGAAATTATCATATCTCACTTCATATATTTACTGTTGTTGCATGGCTTTTCAAAACATTTTTCTAAAGTTAAACAGTGAGTCAATCAAACCTGATTTACTGCGCAAATAAAGCCGTCCATTGATGGCTTTTTTGTGTGCGATTATAAACAAGCGCACTTGTCAATTGAGACAGACATAGTTACTTGACGACTATTAATTAAATTGATTAGCACAATATTATGAGAAGATCTTACCAATCGTTTTAGTTAAAATCCAGTCTAATATCAATGTCAATAACAGTCTAACGGCTAACATACACGTCAGTATATTACAAACATATTCACGTGTATGTTAGTCACTATATACGTATATATAGATGTGTATATAAGCGTGTATATGTTAGCCTATATAATGATGTTATATACACTAACATAAATACATCACATACATT